>JAZRKU010000070.1:0-3395 GCA_045646485.1 Acutalibacteraceae bacterium | reverse complement strand
CTGATAGAAGTCACCGCAATCCGCACAAAGGGTTAATACAAGACCACCTTGTTTACAAGTTGCTTCTCTGATTTCAATTTCATCGTAATCGTGACCGAGAGCAGGAGTATAGTTTCTTTTTTCAAGCTGACCGCATCCGTTACATTGGAATCTGTCATATCCAAGCTCATCACAACTCGGCTTTACAGTTTCAAGATAATGAAATTCGTGTTCGTGTGTCGCAGGTGGAATTACGACTATTGTTCCGCCATTATTTTCATTTTCTGCTAAAAGGTGAACATAAGACACACCGTTTTCTGTCATAACCTCTCCGGCATAGGAATAATCAATTTCATAGTAAACTGTGTAATAACCTGCCTGAGTGTAGTTCGGTGCAGATGTCTTTGTGCAACTATCAGCAGAGTTGCCGTAACGGATAGATGTTCTCACACCATTATCCGAAAGGTCGCTTACTGAAAGAGTGTGAGCTTCGCCATCTTCAACACCGTAATAAGCAGTTACAACAGATTTTGCAGTTACATATTCGCTTGTTTCATAATCACAATCATCACATTTTTCAGCGATATAAAAACGGTTATTTCCAACCTGTCCGTCAATCTGCTCTGTAAAGTTATGTTCTTCAAGACCTCTTGTTGCTCTTGCGTATGTGCCTTTACAGAATTTACAGTATTCGCCACGTTTGAGTGTTGTCAAGTGGTAATCTTCGTCATAGGTTTCGTAAGTTGTGTTATCAAACTGAAGATAGAAGTTATTGTCACAAGCATATAAACCATATACATTATTATTAAAACCATAATGCAAATAACCGCTACCGGGATTTATCGTTCCGCAAGTCTGACACACAGCCTTTGTCCAATGATACCCGGTGTAATATGCATCAACACCCGGAGTTCCATCGTCAAGATTTCCTAATCCTTCGCCGTCAATTTTTCTTCCGTCTGAATACTGAACATCACGGTTAAGTGCGGTTTCACCTGAACGGGTATATTCGGGAACTCTGTATGTTAAAACAGTTGTAGTCTTATCACACACGCAACAATACTGTGTTTCATAAGTAGTTGTCGCATTGACATCAAGCTCGTTGGTTCGGTTATTTGACGATAACCAAACTTCCGCCGGATCGGTGTATTCGTTGCTCTGTGCCGCAAACACATTCGGGATAAGGGATGCCATCATACAAATAGTAAGAATAAGAGATACGATAGATTTAAAATTTCTTCTTTTAGTCATTTTTTAATTCCTCCAAATAATATAATTTTTAATTTTGATATAAGAAAAGCCACCATATTTCTACGGTGGCTCTCTATATCGGGTAGGCACATATCTCATTAGCGATTACGTCCTTTCTTTTTTGATTTCTTTTTCTTCTTTTTATTTTGGGGTTGAGTATGCTCGTGTTTCTTTTCTTGAACCTTTTCAGATTTCTGTTTGTTCTGTTCAGCTTTTATATCCTCAACCTTTTGTTTAACAGAAGGCTTTCCGTTAGTACGGTTGTCCGTTTTGTCTGAATCCCCGTGCTTCATAGATTCGCTCTCTCGCTGATTTTCTTTCGCACGGGGGAACGGGTTTTTTGAGTGTTCATCCTTCTGCTTATCAGGAGCATCCTTGTCGGGTTCATTTACGGGTTCTGCCTTTTCAGGTTCCGGTTCAGGTTCAATCTCTTGTTCGGGAGCAGCATAACCGAGCTTTTCCATAATGTAGTTAAGCTTTGTAACATCGTCTTGCTTTGCGATGATGTCGCATAATCCCGTATCATTAGATTTGTCATTTACCGCAGTAAAGAGAACACCGTATTTCTTTGCTTCTGAATTGAACTTTCCAATGTCGCTTTCCTTGATTTGTAAGATACAAAGTGGCTTATCCGATTTCAGTAGCTTTTTGAGATTGGTTTTTCCTTGAAGCTTGTTATCTTCTTTCAAAAGTGCAATAACAATAGCTGCAAGATTCTTTGCACCAAGTCCGGTAAGTTTCACAACTTCTTCTGTAATCATCAAGCCTTCTTTGGCCATCAAATCAGCGACCTCTCCGCTTGTGTTCATTTGCTTTCGCCTCCATTTCTGCTTGGTTTTTCAATTCCTGAGCTTTCTGATACTTTTGAGATATTTTGTAAGAGTCACGGGATATTGTAGTACACATCCTGACATCTTTTCTCAGTTCACGAAGCTCATCATTGATTGCTTGTGCTTTCGCTTTAATCTCTTGCTCATTATCTTCTGTTTTTGAAGCATAGAGAATTTTTCGTTGCTCAACTAAGTCATTGATTTTATCCTCCTTAGATTTTTTGTGTTCCGAAAGCTGACTTCCGGTTTCAATTTCATTCTTATACAAAAATTCAAACTGCTTTTTATAGCGGTCAAATTTGATAAGTTCATCACGCATATAGAATGACACTCTCTGAGGAACTTCTTTTTTCTTTATCACTCCGAAGAAATATAGGTAGTGATAGTAAAGAGCCACAAAACCTTTCAGTTTTACCGGGTTAGCGTTTTTATATGTGCTACCATAATCAAAGCTATCCTTCGGCAGTTCTGTTGGTGATGCCATTCTTATACCATTACGATTAGCGGCAATTCGTTCCATAATTGCTTCTTCGGTATAGTTCCTTCCGAGTTTATCAAGTCGGATTCTCTTTTTGCCACAAGACGGAATGAATGATGTGTATTTATATTGCGGTCCTCTACGAGTTACTTGATAACCTCTGTCTTCGAGAATTTTCCAAAATTCTTTCATCGAATATGAGCACTTGATAAATTCATCAATTTCTTCTCGTACTTGTTGTCTTATTGATTTGCCGTTTTTCTCTGCTAACCATTCTCCATAGTGCATACCTCTATGTTGAGGGTTTTCAATTACCGACAAGCAATTTTCAATACAGATTTGGTCTGATATACCACGAATATCAACAAAGTAATCTTTGAAAGTATTTTTGTATTTTGAACCATCAAGATACGATGTTGAATTTATTACAATGTGATTGTGCAGATGATCGTGGTCAAGATGTGTTGCGATTACACATTCATATTTATCCTGAAATAATCTTTCAACCAATTCCTTTCCGCATTTATGAGCTATTTCTGGTGTGGTTTCAAATTTCTTAAAGGATTGAACTATGTGATATGCAACAACTTCGTTTTTTCTCCGCCTTCGTTCAAACTGCTCTTGTGTTTCAAGCATATCCGAGAAGGGAGTTTCAACCGAGCAACCATAAGCAGCTACATATTTACATTGTTCGGTTTTGTCCTCATTCTTGATATATTTGATTACACCTTCTCGTGCATCAATATCAGGTTGTATTGTTGTTTTTGTAGGATTGGCAATATAGTTCAGAGTTGTATCAAGTCTTGATTTAACAGACCATATTTTTGTTATCGCCATTTATCTCAATCCTCTCATTA
>JAZRKU010000069.1:0-24506 GCA_045646485.1 Acutalibacteraceae bacterium | reverse complement strand
ATGCATAATGCACAATGCACAATTATGCTTTGCCCCCTTTGGTTTTTTGTTTTTGCTTCGCTTTGAGTTACCTCGTTACAAATGCACAATTCACAATGCATAATGCACAATGCACAATTATGCTTTGCCCCCTTTGATTTTTTCGTAACTTGTTTTAACTATTATTGTTTGTTATTTATATTTGCTTTTGGTTACATCGTTGCAAATGCACAATTACTAATGCACAATGCATAATGCATAATTATGCTTTGCCCCCTTTGGTTTTTTCATAAGTAGTTTTAACAATACTATTTAGAATCTTGTTTATTTCGACACAATCTGCATATATACTTTCAAATTGTTCTTCTGACAAAAAACCCGTTTCAAATAAAATTTCAATCCAATATTCAGTCTCACTCGCTTCTTTCAAAGCAATATTCATCTTCGTTGCAAAATCTGAGGGAGATTGACCACGAACACCTTCTCTGACATTTGCACCAATACTTGTACCTGAACGTAAAAGTTGTTTTGAAAGAACATACTCTTTCTTTTCATCACAAAGAAATTTATATAAATTTACGATTCTTATAGCAAATTGTTTCGTTTTCTCAACAATTAAATTATCCTTCAAAAAAACACCCCTCAACGCTCAGTAATTATGTGTGCATTCTGCATTGTGCATTCTGCATTGTGCATTGTGCATTCTGCATTGTGCATTGTGCATTCTGCATTCTGCATTCTGCATTCTGCATTGTGCATTATTTCAAAATCTTACACTTCTTGTTTCTTTCTTCAATTAAAACCAAAAGTTCATCTGCTTTAATTTCTGCAACGTTTCCGATTTCAACTGCATATTTAAACGCATTGAATTTATTTAAAATTTCATTTTCAAGCTGATATAATGCAGGGTTACTCTTAGGGTCTGAGTAACGGATTGCATCAAAAACTTTTTTCGCTTCTGCCTTTGCTCCGTCGGTAGAAGCCTTTGAAACGAGGATTTCTGCATCAACTGTTAAATTTTTTATGAAAAATGTCTGTTCTTTGATTTTTTCATCAATTTTACTTACCGCTTCGCCAACAAAATCTGCTTTTAATACTGCAACAACCGAGAATAACGCTATAACAGCACAAACTGCACTTACAACAAAGTTAGGCACGTTAAGCACACTTAAAACTACTGACGCTATTGTCATAACAATAAGAGCAGAGTAGCTTGTTGTTATAATCGGAATATTATAAAAAACCTTTTGAAGGTTGCTCTCTTTAAACGCAAAGAAGCCACAACCAAGCTGTTCAACAAAAGCCAAAAGACAAAATACGTAGCTGAATATAAACGACGACGTAATTTCTGCCCCTGCACTTATTGCAGGGTAAAGTGTTACAAGGTTAAATATTGCAAACGCAACCGCCCATATAATTGCATAAATCTTAAAAGTATTTTTCATAACGTCACTCCCTTTTAAATGCTTGAAAGAAGGTCAGCCTTCATTTTATTGAATTCTTCATCAGTCAACATTCCTGCTTCTTTCATCATTGTTAATTTTTCAATCTTTGCTTTAAACGCCGCCATATCATCCCCTTGTGAAGCAGGAGCACCTTGCGGAGCACTGCCTGCAATGCCGTTGAAAATTCCACTGAACTGACCGCTCATAGCGTTAGCAGCCTGAAGTCCTACGCCGAGGCCAACTATATCGCCCATCATTCCGCCGCCACCGCCGGAGCCTGAGCCCATGTTACCGAGTCCCTCTGCAAAAGCCTTCTGAACGTCTGCCTGAACGTAATCTTTTTCGGTAATTCCTTTTGCAGCCATAATTTCTGCCTCTGCAAAGCCTGCCATTTTTGCAGCCTGTGCTTCTGTTTGTGCTTTAATAAGCTCACGCTCAGCTTCACGTTTTGCAATTTCGGTTTCAGTTGTCTGACGTTCAAGCTCAATCTGACGCTGAGCCGCTGTAACCTCTGCTTCAGCAGTTGCCTGTGCAGTTCTTATTTCTGCTTCTGCCTCTACCATTCTCTTCTGGAATGAAATTGTATGTAATTCTCTTATCTTTTTGAAGTTCGGGTCGTTTTCAGGTAACAAAACTGTTGTTACGTAAAACTCAGGAATTGTAAGACCATACTCTTCAAAGCCCGGAATAAGCTTGCTTTTGAGAATAGTTGAAAGTTCTTCAAGACGTTCGTCAATTTCGAGAATATCTAAATTACCCTGTTTAACAGCAGAAGCAAGATTTGCTTTTACTGCAGTTGAAATAAGTGGTCTGAAGCAATCGTTAAGACTCTTTGTAAAGCCTAAGCGGTTGTCGCCCCAGGCAATTCCGTTTGTTGTGCCTACAAGTTTTATGAGAAGCTTGCGTGAATCGCAAACCTGAAGATTCATTTCACCCGAAGCACCAATTTCAAGCGGTACACCTGTGAGTGTGTCTATAAAACGTACTCTGCTGTCAGTGCCCCACTTAACAGCCATCTGAACGGTTTTATTGATAAAGTAAACCTCACAATGGAACGGCGACTCATCACCCGTTGCTTTATTGAGAATTTTGCCTAACACAGGAATGTTTTGTGATTCAAGTGTGTAACGTCCCGGGCCAAACAAATCGAGTGCCTGACCGTTCATAAAAAGAATCGCTTCCTGACTCTCGTGAACAATAAGTTGGCTGAAGCAATTAAAATCCTCTGCAGGATGCTTCCATATAAAAGTACTGTTGTCACCTTCGTATTTGATAATATCTGCTATTTTCAAGCAAATTACCCCCTTTTTTGTCAAAATTCGACAAATTTTTATTAATATATAAAGTATATATTAATAATATGTTAAAGTCAAGGTAATGATATATTTATTGTGCAAAAAATCTTAAACAAAAATTGGTCGGGATGTTTCGACTTTCACCAAAATTCACGCTTTGTAATAAAAACAAGAAAGCACATCATTTCATAAGAAAATGACGTGCTTTTAATAGTTGGTTTAGTTTCAATTAATCATCAGGTGAAATATTGAAATTATTCTCTTCAAGGTCGTAGTAATGGTTCTCTACTTCTACACTACCTTTTGAATTAATTGTAAGTGTTGTTCCGCCGATTACTCCTTCAGTCCAATAACTTCCAAATCCCGATTTAAGTCCGTAAGAAAGTCTTATTCCTTCGTACATTACAGAAAAATCGTTAACGTGGTCGTGACCCACAAGAATATTTTTTGTACTGCCTAATTCCTGGCAAAGTGCAAAAAATCCATTATTTACAGGTGACGGACAAGCATCTTCTCTTAACGCACCATAAGCATATGCTTTGTTTTTGGTGTCACCTTCACCATGTTTATTTTCTTCGGTTTTGTTAACGCTGACTGCTTCCCATGCATCAATATATTCACGAACAGGAATGTGGAAAATAACTGTACTCTCAACAACCTTGCCGTTGTTTAAATCCTTTATTCCGTTAACTGCCCATTTATACCACTCTTGTTGATTATCCCAAAGGTGGTCGTAGCCATCTTCAACCACAGTACCATCTTCTAATGTAAAACTATCGGTACCGTGAGTATCCATCATAAACAACGTGTGAATAATCTTGTCATTTTCTGTTATATTTATTATGTAGTTACCATAACCCATTCCTTCAGGTCCGAATTCGAAAAGACAATTTTCTGCATTTGCAAGTGTATACGCTGCCCAGAATTCATTACCGCAACCCTGACCATCGTGATTACCCATTACAGGTGCCCACGGAATATCAAACGACTCTAAAAGCTCTATAAGCTCAAGGTATGCAATATATCCCCAAGCATTATCGCCACTCAGAGTAATAAGGTCCGGCTTTGTATCCTCCACAAGCTTTGTTATGAGCTCGTTTGTGTAAACGCCATGGTCGTCAAAAACTTTTTCTTCACTCAGTTGAACATCGGCTATATTGAGAATCACAAAATCTTCATTTGGAGATTTTTCGATTGTTATGTAATCCGATTCACTGAATTGCATTTCGCTTGACCATTCGGTGAAAAATTCTTCTTCACCTTTTGTGAATTGTGTAAAAAACGGACTTATGATTTGCCCGAAGCAAACAAAGAACGCTAAAACAAGTTTTAATATTGCCATAAAACTCCTCCTTTTTTAATTTGAATACATTTTAACATCACACAATGCTTTTTTCAACAAACTAAAAATTAAAACTTTCACAAAAAGATAATCTGACGATTGTATATTTAGACAAAAAAGACTTTTCCTGATATCCGATTTATAACAGATTTTTAGAACATTAAAATATGTTGAAAAAATTTTTTTCATATACTTGACATTCAAGCTAAACAGTTTTAAAATTCTAATGTAAGTTTTAAACTTTATTTTTAAAACAAGGAGAGATAACTCATGAAAAAACTCTATGAAGGTAAAACAAAAGACGTATTTGAACTCGACAACGGCAACGTTATGTTAAAGTTCAAGGATGACTGCACAGGTAAAGACGGTGTGTTTGATCCGGGTGAAAACTCTGTTGGTCTTACAATTGAAGGTATTGGTAAAGCAAATTTACAAACCTCTGTTTATTATTTTGAAATGCTTAAAAACGCAGGTGTTAAAACACACTATGTGAGCGCTGACGTTGAAAACGCTACTATGGAAGTTTTACCTGCAACTGTTTTTGGTCACGGTCTTGAAGTAATTTGTCGTCTTGTAGCAACAGGTAGCTTCATTCGCAGATATGGCGAATATATGGAAGATGGCACTGTTCTTCCTGGTGGCTATGTAGAATGCACATTTAAAAACGACGAAAAAGGCGACCCGCTCGTAACAAGCGAAGGTCTTGCTGCTCTCGGTGTTATGTCTGAAGAAATGTTCAAGAGTATGAAAGAACAAACTCTTAAAATCACAAAGGTTGTTGCTGATGACCTCAAATCAATCGGTCTTGACCTCTGGGATATCAAATTTGAGTTTGGTTACAACAACGACGAAGTTATTCTTATTGATGAAATCGCTTCAGGTAATATGAGAGTTTACAAAGACGGAAAAATCGTAGAGCCTGTTGAACTCACAAAATTAATTCTCAACAGATAATCTAAAAAATAAAATTAATTATCGGGCTGAATTTTAAAAAATAAAATTCAGTCCGATTTTATTTTTACATTTTAAAAATAATATTACCAAAATATAAAAAGAATAAAAATTATTTTCGAAAAAACAAAATAATTCTTAAAATTAAACTTACCTCACATTCATTTTAGAAATCACTCTGCACACAAAAAAACAAAATCGCACCACTCAAACGACCTTGAACTTCGTCGCAAACACACTGAGAAAAGCACTTAGAAAATTATTTTTTATTATTTTTCTCCTATTTTTCGAATTTTAACAAAAAAGCACTAAATCCATTGAAACATAAGGGTTTTCGAGTGTGTTGTATTTTTTTGAAAAAATACAAAAAAATAAATTTAATTTTAACACCCTGAACCTCAGCAGAACTATGACAGAAACACAACAAAACCAAACCCGATATTTCACCGAAGAATTAATTTTATTTTTTTACAATTTTCAATTTGTGATTTCCGAGGGTTTTAAAAACCAATTTTCAGTACTGTATTTTTTCTGGTTTTTTAAAATCAAATTTGAAAACAACGAATTTGTTTTCTGTTAAGAAATAATTTTTTATCATTTTTCATTTCTCTTTAAAATTCATTTTCAATCGCCGAAAATTTTTTCTCTATTTTAGAAAACTTTTTTAAAAAGTTCAAAAAGCAATTTTTTTATTTCGGAAAATTCCTCGTGAATTTCTTTTTGAAAGCAACATTTTTTTCAAACAACAAAATTAAAAAAAGATTTCAGGAAAAATCAAAGTCATATTTTCAAAAATCCAAAGGCTATTTATTATAAAAAATAAAACTTCTTTTTCTATCATATAAAAAGAAAAACTAAATCCCAAAAAAACATTAAATAAATACACCAAAATTCTTTTGACTAAAAACCAAGCCACACATTCAAAAGCAGTGATTCGTCCCCCTAAAACTATTTTCTTATTATTTATTATATTTTTCTCTTTTTTTCAAAAGTTTATAAAACAACGTCAAACCCATTGATACTACTAACTTTTAAGCGTTTTATAAATCTTTTAGCAAAAAACATTAAAAATTACTAAAAATAATAAATTTAATTATTTTATAAATACTTTTAGTGTTCATTCCAATAAAAAAAGTTCGAGAGGTGCATAAAAGCACCTCTCTATTTTTACTGTTAATTTAACTGTTTTGTTTTTTTATCACTGCATCAAATCCCGCGTTTTTTATTTTCTTTAAATAATTTTCTGCATTATTTTTATTTTTAAACGCACCAAACTGAATGGTGTATAAAATATTATTTTTATTATTTTCATTTTCAGTTTTTATTCCATAATAATCACAAATTCCCATCGCAATTAATTCGCCGATTTTTTTGGTGTTTTTTATTATGAAATCTGAGCCTTCTTTTGTGTCGTGAAATTCACACTCGCAATAAACAGTAATGCCTTTTGCAGAATTAATTTCATAAAAAGATGACTTTTCAACCAATCTCTCGGCAGATTTGCCCGGTGTAAACGGAGCCAGACGCTCTAACACAGCCTGACCTATTTTTTTACGCTCACCATCCAACGAATAGAGTAGAATCTGTGTGCCACCTGTAACATTATGCTTTGCAGTAGCGTTTGTATGAATTGCTAAATGAATATCTGCATTGAATGTATTACTTTCTTTTACTCGTTCATACATATTATCGTTGTAGGTACATTTAACGCTAAAGCCTTTTTTCTTTAAGTAATCATAACACGCTTTTGCAATTTTGTGGCACTGCTCCTTTTCGTTTGTACCTCCCGTTGCATAAACGTTTGCCTCCTGATTACTTGGAGAAATATATATTCTTTCAGCCATTTTCCTTCTCCTTTAAACTGTTTTATTATTATAATACGTTAAAGCTAAATCGCTGTCACTTATCCCCTTTGTCGTAGGGTCGACTACAACGCCTATAAAAGCAAGAATATTTATAAATGAATTAAGTGACTCTATCAGCTCGTTTTCTGTAAGCTGAGGAACAACCTCAAACAACATCAGAATCTCATACAAAAAAGATATCACCAATGCGCCAAGGCTTATTAAGAATGTTTTGTTTTTTAAACGTGCTTTCCAATTAATTTTAATAAAAGCCACCTCCTGTTATTGCTTTTCTACATTATTCAAGCGTTGATTAATTGTTTTTACCTGCTCTTCTACAATTGGCACGCGCTTTGCAAAATTATTGTGCTCACGAACCTCACGAGTCAGTTCTTCTAATTTTGTATCAAAAACTGCCTGTGTTCTTTCTATGTAGGAAAGTGTTTTGTTGCTACCAATCAAGCTTGATATAAATCCGCTTGTAATTGCAACTGCGCCACCTATAAGAGCAATTATAATATCTTCGTACATCTTTTACTCCCGTTTATTTATTCACATCGCCGTACTTATAATACATTTCCTTTAAATAATTCTGATATGTACCATACTCTTCTTTTTCTTTTTCTCTGAAATTGAACTCTGTTTCCGTTAAAATGCCCGGATTTCCTGTAAGATAAACAAACTGCTGGAACGTTTTTGGAATAACTGTCCCCTTCACACCCGTTGTATTGGTGCCTTTTCCGCTATCACCTGATTTTTTCGACGAAGAACCACCACTTGAACGCGAAGCGGACAACGAATAAGAACGGTCCCTGTTTCTTTGGTCGCGTTCTGCCTCTGCCTTTTTAAACGCCATTTCTTCTTCAAATTTTTCACGGTCAAATGCAAGCTCGTCATAAAAACGTTTTTCTTCCAATGCATCAATATATTTCTGATATTCATATTCTCTATCGCTTTCATATGATGCTATTTCTTGTAAAAATGCCTCGTAATCTGATTCAGAAAGCGAATTAAACTTATTAAGTAAATATTCGCCATTTGTGTAATAATCGCTTATATCATCGCGATATTTAGAATAATCACTATCATCAAGATTACCCAACAACGTGATTTTATCAATTTGCGAATCACCGTAGTCTTTATATTTTGCATACGCTCTGTCGTATAAATTCAACGCAACATCATTAAGTTTATTAAGATATTCACCATAAGCCTCGTTACCAAGTGTCATAGCGTAAGAATTGGCGTAACCACCTGTTAGTGCCGTTGCGTTTGCTACTGTATCAAGCATTGCTTTTTTACCGTTGTTTACATATTGCTCTTTATATTGATTATATAACGGGTCGGCATTCATATTATAGCTGAATTTTTCACGATTAAGTATCCCATTCAGAATTGTTTCAATCTGTTCGGAATACTTGCTTCTATACTCTTCAGGCTTACTGTTTTCCCATTCCGTAAGCGCATTTTCTGCAGAAACAACATTCTCGTTTTTTTCGTATATAGGTCGTTTTTGTGTTACAGGTGCCTTAATAGTATTTTGTCCTGGATTTGTCGTTACAGCTCCCTTGTTCGCAGTGTTTGAGCCTTTATTATTAAGGGTTGAGAGGCTTTTCCACGTGTTTACACCAACAATTCCGTCAACCGTAAGTCCATTTTTTTGTTGATAGGATTTAACCGCATTCTGTGTTTTTGTGCCGAATTTACCATCAACCTCAAGGTTATAACCAGCTTTGTTTAATGTTTCTTGTAATTCCCTTACTTCATTACCACTCGAACCATATAAAAGCGTACTTTTTGCCATATAATTCCTCCTTTTTAAATTACTCCAAATATTGAAATAATGTCACCTACAGATAAACCTACATCTGAAACAATATTAGCTTGCCCTACAGCATCAAGATTAAGAGACAAATTTTTGTCAGTTAAATATTTCGCTACAGTAACCGAAAGCGGAATAAGCTGGTCTGCAAAATAACCTGAAATTTTAAATGTGTTAATTCGCGTATTAGCCGGTATATCTTTTTCTATTTCAAGCACTAATTTAATTACTGTTAACCCCAGACAGTCAAACTTTTTAACATTTCCACTCCGTTTTTTAAAATAAGACGTATCTATTTGCACCATATCTGTTATATCTCTTGCCTGAATCTTACCCTTAACATTAAGGTTATAAGCAACCGACAATTCATTTTCTGTTTCTGCATAACAACCAAAAGCCGCCCCATTACCACCCTTTCTGATGTTGAAGGGTATCGCACAAGTCGAAATACTTCGACTGATAGTCAATGACTCAGATGTAAGAGCATCCGTTATACTTAAGACAAAATCATATGAGGAGGTTGTTGAAAAGACATCACGTATAATGAAAGGTGAAGCTGTAAGAGTGAGTGGTGCAGAAAACTCTGTATCAGTACTCTTTTTATATCTGACGGTAACAACTGAAGAATTAAAGCCTTTTAACGAGCTTATTGAGGTACTGTAGTTAATAAAAACAGAATTTCCTGCGGAATCAGGATTGCCGTTTGAATCTGCCCTGACTATAGCTTTGCACTCAAGCGAAGGCTTTGAGTATGGTTCAACGTTAATCACATCGTAAACCTCTTTTACAAAGCCTCTTGAGTCACTTATTTTTATACAAACACTTACTGCACCGACTTTATCTAAACTAAAAACATTTGAAAGACCGTTTTTCTTTACCGAACCTACAGAAATTTCACAATCTGAAATTTCTGCACCATATTTACAATTAACATCATTAACTGTTACTAAAGCTGTTGAAATATTTCTGACAACTATATTCCAATTATCAGGAACAATTTCATTACCATTAATTTTTATTGTGTGTGTAAAATCAGGTAAAAACTCTGAAGTTTGCGGAATCGTCAATTTTAAATATTTAACGTCTGTACCTATTGCCGTGTTGCCATTATACGTGGTTAACGTAAGCTTTACTGTACAGCTTTTGCTTTTTGGTATTGAGTTTGCCCATTCTGTGGGAATAGAGAATACACCACTCACTACACCTGCATTTGCACTGCTTGTTATTTTGTAGTTTCCCGCTTCATATGTAAATTTATGGGTAAATGCATTTGATTCACTGCTTATCTGAAAAGTTATTTGTTCATTGGGAACTACGTTTGTTTTATTCACGGTAAAGGTTGATGCACGGGGTATTGTTATACATTTAAATGAACCTTCTGCACTACCACCTGAAAGCGAGGTTCCGTTCATTGTAAAGCTTCCCTTTACTGCAATTGTAAGACTACCGTCAGAATTGTGTGCTACGTTTCCAACCCAGCTCGCAAGTAGTACTGTTGCGTTGTTTCGCGTATCAATTGCTAAATTCCGATTTACTTTTGTGATATTATTTATCGTGATTTTAGCATTATTCTCGGATTCGTTCGTGTTATAAGCAGAGCCGCTGTATCCGTCGTTACGCTTCAGTTTTAGTGACACAGAAACATTACTTGTGTTGTTTGTGATGTTTTGTGAATTTTCGGTAACCTCAAGCCAAATGCTATATTTGCTACCCGAGTTACCCGTACAAGAGCCATAAAATTTAACTGCCATAGGACCACCTCACCTCCAGACCGTTATCTGTTACGTCAAAAATGAAAAATCCGTTCTGTGAATCACCCAATTTCAGGTAGTCGGTTATTTCCGCCCTGAGAATATATAGGTTGTTTTCCGAAATATAAGCTACCTCTGTGTTCCCGTGAATGAATGATAATTTATCATTTGTAAAACGTGCTTTTATAATACTGTCATTACGACCTATCTCTATTCCGTAAACGCCGCTTTCTAATTCACCACGTCTGATGTAGGCATCCAAAGAGTAAACTAATTCGGTTACTTCGCCACCGAGAGTAGAGATGTCGTTTTCTAAAGAAGTGATTTCTGTTTTGTAGTTTTCTACAATATTCTGTGCAGTCTGGGTTATCTGCGTTGACACCTTCTGAGATAAATCTTCAACCTGCGACTTTTCTGCAAAAATATTCTCAACTTGCGAAATAATTGCCGTTGCTCTCACGTTCAGCTCTGCATTATTTTCATTTTTATAATTTTCTAAATTACTGTTTACACTTTCAATTTCCTTTGTATTTAATTTTACTTCTTCAGCAGTTTCAGATATCAAGGCTTCAACGTCATTTTTATATTCTCCCAACTTCGATTGTGTTACAAATTCCTTTTCTGCTTTTAATAAAATTTCAGCTTCACTTTCTTCTATAGAAGTCTGACAATTCTTAAAAATTTCATCAGCAGTAATAATTATTTCATTTTTTAATTTATTAAATTTTTTTAATGAATCCTCATTAATTTCTTTACGTGCCTCTTCTGTTGCCTCTTTTGTTTCAATTGAAGCTTTTATTGTCGGACTAAAATTAGAAAAATCCAGGTTACCCAAAGCGTAAGAGAGTGTTTCATTTAATTCATATAAATAATTTTTTATTAAAGAAAATTTTTCATCATCGGTATATTTAGAAGTTGAAATATTAGGTACACTAAGATTTAAATCATACACTATTTTTCACTTCCCTTTTCTGTTTTTCTCGAAATACTGAGAATTTTAACGTCACCTTTACCTTCTATTCTCATTTTCAGATGGTCACACCTCGGTGTCACAAACGGAATATTATGCGAACCATTTTTATTAATTTTTATATCAGCTTTTTTCACCCATTCTCCGCTTGAATTATATTGAAAATAAATTTTTACTTCGCTGTTGCTTTTTGCAATTGCCCGAATATTAATATTTGAATAATATTTTTTCTCGGGAAGTGATAATCCCCAGAGCCCTGTTTCAACAAACCAATTAAAATCATCTTCTTCATAATATCCGGCTAATTCACCCGCAAAATTACCATATTTATTTACGCCGTCTACTAAATATAATCTTTTATTATTTTCGTCTTCTTTTGCAATAAAATATAAATTGCAATTATGACAGACAAATTCACATATATTAATTTCATCCTCTTTATGCCAGAGTGATTTATTTTCATCGTAGGTAAATAACCATCTTTTATTGTTTTTATCAGTCATACACACATAATATTTATTCTTCAAAGAACCCGCCACAGCGTTACTGTAATTTTCAAGTGCAAAATTATCTGAAATTGATATTGGTAAACCACCGTCATACATAACTATTCCGTTAGGTGATTTATAATATAAAGTCTCATTTACAGAAACCAATGATTTTTCGCTACCCTTTTGCACACCTCTTATAAAGCCGGTATTTACTGTAAATGGTGGTATTGAGCCAAAAATTTTATGAACGCAATTCTCTTTAAAAAACAGAACGTAACCCTTGTAGCTTACAGCTCCGGTAAAATCGCCGTCAGTGCCTACACTTACTGCATAGCTGTCAGAAGCAATGCCCATATAACACTGCCAATTAGTCGGGTCGCCTAATTTAGAAGAAAATATTTCATTTGTTTTTGAAGAACATCCCCATATTCTGTTAGAATTTTCGCAAAAAAAGTCAATATCAGGAATTTTTCGTTCAATTTTTATAGACTCCGTCTGCTTAATTGTGTTATTCAGAATACCACTTACAATAATATAATCATCAGCACAATCCTGAATTATAAAAGCTCCGTTAAAATTCTCGTCATTACATCCGCTTATTTTAACACCATCGTATTGCTTGAAATCGGTACCAATTCCTCTGAATGAAATTTTCACGTAGGTGGTTGCAATAACCGACCACTCTTCACTGTATTCTGAATATTGTTTTAATTCGTTAGGCGAAACAGACGTATCTAACCACAAATCGTTGTTTTTTGGAGATTCAGGTGGTGCAGAGCTTACGGTGTAATTTTCATATAATGCACCATCGCTTTTACAGAGTGTAAAGGTAACCTCACTGCCGTTACTTGTTTCAAACTCCGCTTCAAGACTACCAAAGTCCTCTAAATTATTTGTATTCAGATAAACCTTGTCCGGAAAAATCAATAACTTTGCGCCCATAGAAATAAACTGACGATTTTTATTGATATCGGGGAAGCTCAGCCCCGTAACGGCTTTACCATTATAATAAAGCACACCGTTATTTATGTAACCGAGTGAAGCTTTAGCAAAAAGACCGCACAGGCGTTCTCCACTGACGTTAAATAATATACGTTTATTCCTGGGTGACAACACAGGAAAATAATCTGACGTCATATTAGACTCGTCGTTAAATGAATTTTCAGGAATTTTATAATTTTTATCATAACCACCAAAGAGCGATATCATCTCTTCTGCTTTATTCAAATTATTGATATTTGGCTTAAACATCATTTAATTCCACCTTTACGGAATTACTGCTTTCATATTTAAAATTCCGACTTATATAATTTGAAAGCTCATAATAAAGCCTGTTAAAAATAGCAGCTGAGTTATTATAACGTTCTGTTTCGCTAAGAATATAATTCATTTTCATTCTCAAATATGCAACGTAAATTTCTACATATTCATCAACTACAAGTAACTCCGTTTCATCACTTTTTGATGGTGTATATGCCTCATTTAAAAGGCCTTGTCTGTTTTTATTTAATTCACAAGATATTTTCATATCAAGCTCAGATATCCACCGTTTTTTCATTTCAACTGAAATATCATTCTCTGTTTCACTATCAAAAAGCTCCAATACTTTTAAAACTGTCATATTACCCCTCCTTAAAGAGAGATGTTTTTATCAATATACTCCGCAGAAATCTGTGCCATTTTTTCACTGTTTTTAATTACCTCTGCAAATCTTTCGGGGATTTCAACAGTTTTGCCCGTCTGCACAAGAATTCGTTCACCATTTACAGATATAAATCTTTCAGTGTCATTTCTTGATTCCTTCGGAATAAAAACCTTTACTGTTTTTTCTGATTTATTTGCCATAATTTTGCCCATCCTTTTTTAATGTAATAATTAAACATTATCTGATTTGAGTACATTCTACACGGCAAAAGCACAAACTTTCGCCGTGTAATTGTTATTTAAAACGTGTTTTTGATATATTTCTTATCAGTTTTCTCTTGCTGTATCGCTGAAAGTAGAACCTGATTCTATTCGCACAAGATATTCTTCAACAAGTCTTTTTGCTGTTTTAAGACCCTTCCAGCCGATAGAGCTTCTCTGATTGAGCGGGTCGTTGCCATATCCCTTTTGTTTTACGATATGTTCAATACCGCCACCTGCAACACTTGTTACACCATAAGAATCCGCACCGAGAATGAGCGTTGCAAAAACTGCACAACTGTTATTACCCTCATTCCAGATTTTCGCCTCTGTGCTTTCTACGAAACGAACGCCGCCAAGACAACCAATTTCGCCATTAAGCATATTCTCAGGAGTAGCGTATTTCTGCACCTCCATCCACTGATTACCTGCTTCCTGCATAAGGTCGTAAGCAACGTAAGGGTGGATAATTCCGACATAGTAACCATCGATTTTCGGAGCATTCATAGCCTTAAGTGCTGCAGCCGCCTTAAACACATCCTTCACACGTAAGAGTGATGTCTTGTCAATATCAGCTCTTGATGTAATAACTGTTTCTGCTCCGTTGCTGATTTTCGGACAATACATAACGTTTGTACCGCCGACAATTTCGTTTCTTACAATTGTATCCATTGTAAGACCCGCCTGAGAAGCCAACTGCTTTGTTGCTTCGACAATAGTGTTATCTACTGCGGTAAGTTCAAGTAAATCGGTTTGTTCAATGTAATCACCATATTGCTCGACTGTTGCAGAAACCGCAGAAACGTTTAACTTATTACCTGAAGGAGTAACACCCTCTGTGAGTGGCACAAGTGCCTTAGGAAGTGAAGAGAATTTTCTGAACTCGATAATTTTACCGCCATTTTTCGGAATATCTCTTTTCTGTCCGAATTGGTCGTGTACGAGATAAGGTGAAGCAAGCGTTATAAGTGTCTTGTCATAAAACGTTTTCATTTCACCTGAAAGTTCAGAAGAAGTTGTTGCGTTTACTACTTCTCCTGCTGCGAACAATTGAAGATTTAATTTAGTATTTGTCATATAAGCTCCTTTTCCTGTGCGAATCAGAATTTAATATTCGCACCATTTTCAACTTGTTTTAAAATTTTCAAAATATCCTTCGGAGTCAGAGCATTGACGTCTGTTAAAGTTACAATTCCCGTTTCTGAGGTCATACCGTTTTCTAAAGGTCTTCTGCCTTTAGCTTCAATACCTTTTACCACCTGCTCACGAACCTTCTGAGCCGTGTATGCCATTGCACCGCTGAGAATTTCATCCTTATGTATAACCTCATAAGCCGATTTCAGTGGTACACCACTGTATAAAAGCTTACCGAAAAGCGGATTACCGTTTAATTCATTTCTGAAATCGAAATCAGGATAAATGCTTTTTACTTCATCGGTTTCTTTCACCCACGAAGCAACACGTGCTTTTAAGCTTTCGCTTCTTTTATTGTTTTCATCTGAATTTTCCTGAGATTCTTCTTCAGAAATTCTTTGGTTCAATAAGTCAGTATCTCCGTTTTCAACGCTATATTTTTCATTTAGCTTTTCTAACAAGGGCGATACCTTTTCTTTGAACTCCTCTAATTCCTTTGTTTCTTTAAAACGTTTGTCAATAATACTCTGAGTCCTTTTGTGAAACTGCTCTTTAAACTTTCCGTTAATAAGGCTTTCAAATTCCTCATCATTATTTAAAGCATAGTTTTCAGTAGATTGCCCGGCGTCGGCAATATTATTTTCGCCCGATTCCACATTTACACCATCATTTCCCGACTCAGCAGAAAACAACTGCAAATTCAGAATTAAATTTTCTTGTTTTTTCATAAAACATCCTTTCTCATCGTCTTTCCGAAGTGTCATATATATAAATCCTGCAAGATATATAACTAATTATTCTAATTTAACGTTTTCGGGATATTCTTCATTCAGCAGAACTAATCCCAAAATTACTGTTTCTATAATGCCTTCTATTCTTTTTCTTGAAAAATCAAAAGGCTCAACCTCTACACAAAAATAACCGTCGTGGACTATTTCCCGTCTGAAAACAAGATGTTTGTCGCTCTCCTCATTTTTTAATGCATTGAGAAGTGTAAACACGAGTATTGAAACTGCAGAACAAACGATATCCTTGCCTTTTTCATTAAAACCGGAATGACCGTCTACAATTATTAAAAATCTGTCGTAATATTCTCTGTAATAAACCTTTGTCATAAACTTATCATCTCAATCTATTCAATACCTCACTCTTACCCTCGAAATCCATCATATTAATTGCGGCGAATGCCTGCTCACGATATTCAGGGTTAAACATTCCCGAGTTATATAATTGCAAAGCTAATTCATTCTGACTTATTTTTGTAAACGGGTTCGATTTTTCTGAAGAAACCTTTATGTCAAATACAGGCTTTCTTCCGCCTATTACCACCCCGAATAAATCGTTATCCTTTTCGCTTATGAGGTTACTGTTATCATAAGAAATAAATTCTTCGTTGCCGTTTGGCAGAATTATTCTGAAAAATCTCGGCTCATCATAAAACTCTCTTATTAATTCAATTGCTAATTTGTTAAGCTCACAAAATGCACGATATCCGCCCTTGACCATATCACGTGTGAGCTTACCGCCTGCCTCCTGAAGTGCAGCAATTGCAGAAGCTGCAGTTACACCGCTCGACACACCGCCCTGAGAGAAATCTCTGTTTCCGCTTGTTTCTTTTAACTCATCTATTTTGCTATTTAAAACACCTAAATAAATCTCAGGAATTGGATTTGTTCTTATTTCTCTTATGCTGTCATCGCCTAAATTACTGCCGTTTACGTGTACAAAGCTGTTGCTCCAATCTGCAAACTCTTCTTCGTTTACGGCTCCCGATGAATTTATAAAATAACGTTTTTCCGTACCCATTACAGCATTTTTTATTATTGCATTATTAAGAATATCAATTTGCTTCTGAGCATCCTTCATTATATCTATGTAGCCAAAGCCACAGGGGGTGCCTTCCTCTACAAAAAGAGTGTCAAACACAAAAGGATATTGTCCGTGTGAGTAAAAACCCTTCTCGCAGTATTGCGGGTCATTTTCAGAGGAATATAATATTTCTCCGTTACAGAATTTACAGTAATGCAATTGTTCAACTGAATTTATATGCTTTTTATAATACCAATCTACTACCGCACTTTTGCCTGTAGTATCAACCGTATCATCATAAATATATTTTGATATCTCTATTGATGAACCGCTCAGCTTACCCTTTAATTTCGGATACGTTGAAATTAAAACGTCGTTGTCAACAAGCTCGACGCAAAAAAGATTTTTACTTTTCTGAATATCCTTTACGCCCGGTTCCCAAAACAAATTAAGAATATTCATTTGTTTAATTTCTATGTCACCCAAGCCATTTTGCTTTTGCGGGTTCCAGAAAATTCCGTAAACGCCTGTTCCTGCCTTTAATTTATACCACCATGTGTCACTATAGATTTTTTCGAAATCGTTTCTCTCAAAAACAACAGATAATATTTCAGTTAAAATATTTGCGGTTTCTTTGTCACTTGCCTCTCTCGGCAGACAATTAACTTTTGGAAAGCTATCCATAGCATCAGCGTGTTTGTTTGCAATAGAATTAAAAAGCCAGGCAGAAGCAAATTCATTGCCCTTGCTGTTACGCATCTGCTCCCAATGGCGCATTTTAAACCACTGTTCATTGTCAATTATTCTGTTTTCAAGATTTGTTTTTCCTTCTTTGTATTTATTAAGAATTTCTGTTGCTTTTTCTATATCCTCATTATCAATAGCATTTATGCTCTGAGTAAAGTCGTTGCTTTTATTGATTTTTTTATTTATAGTTATTTTTCTGTTTTCTTTCATTTAATACCTCAATATGAATATTTTTTATATCGTTTTTGTTCCCTTAAATTCAAAGGGTCATCATAAATTTCTGTTTCTTCTTTTTTAAAAACAGGTGCAATCGGTCTTGCCATACACATATATCGCACTTCGTCGGCAATGTGGTCTTCGCCCGTTGTGTCAAGGTCTTCAGGATTTGTATTACTGAATTTCAACTCGGGAATTGTTCTTATAAACCCTTTACAGGTGCTGAATATGTACATCATAGGTATTCCGTTATCATCAAAGCTGAGTCTGTAATGAACCTGCATCCATCCGGGCAAACGCTTGTTATCACCTTTATTAAAATAAATTCCGTGGCGTACTGCCGACTCGACTATTGCTTCGCCCCTTGAAGCATCCCATATCGACGGGTCTGCAACACCGATTATACTTTTGTTTTTTAGCCACCTGTGTTCACTTTCTATTCTTGCGATTTCTGAAAAAATCTTTTCAGGAGGCCATTTCACGCCTTCGTTTGCAGTTTTTGTGCAACCATAAAGTTCTAAAATTCTATAAATACGCCCATCATAATCTACCGCCCACCACGCACAAGAAAATGGTTTTGCATACCCGAAGTCAAAAGAGCGATAAATTTGCCAATCAAGCGGTATTTCAAACGGCTCTATAATATGAGTAAATTTAGCATCCGAATAATGAGTTTTATCATCTCTGAATTCCTCAAAGAACTGTCCGTCAAAAATATCCCAATTACCAAAACGATGGGCTTGCTTTAATTTTTCAGGTAAAGATTCAAGTACCTTTACATATTCCGGATTAGAATTCATTAAAACCGTGTTATCGTCTATAGTTGCAGGAATGAAATCATAGTCGTTTTCATCTTCACCACTCTCAAAATTGCCCTTTACAAATAAGCGTTTAAACCAATTGTGCCCCACACCACCGGGGTTTCCTGTAAAATACATACGCGGTTTAAAATCATTTCTCGTCGTTCTGTTACAGGTCATTAAAAATTGAATCTGACTCCACGTGAAATGTGTACATTCTTCTACACCGATAACATCATATTCTTGCCCCTGATATTGAAAAATATCGTTTTCACTATCACAATATCCGAGTCTTATTCGTGAACCATTAGGAAAAATAAACGCCCGTTCATCCTTTTTATAGCGGGCTATTCCGTTTAGCTGAGTGAGCATTGGTATAAGGTGATTTTCTCTTAATTCAGGCAAGGTTTTTCTTAAAAGCAAAAGTTTTAAGTTTGGGTAATTAAAAGCTAATAATATAAACTTTGTTCTGAGTGCCCACGACTTTCCGCCACCACGGGCACCACCATACCCAATAAAACGTTTCTGACTTTCAAAGAATAATTTCTGCTTTGAATTTGGCTCTGAAATAATTAACTCTTTCACTTGTTCAATTCCTCAAAGGCTTTCTCGAATTTTATTGTGACACCCTCACTCGAATGTGAATCAACCTGTTCACCCAATAAATCAAACAATTCTTTTAAGGCGCTGACACTTTCTTTTAAAAATTTGGCATCTACATCGGCAGAACCCGTTTCAGAAAAGTTCTTTCTTGCTTTTTTTACAATGTCATCAATAAGAGCACTCATATTAACCGCCGCAGATGACACTTTTTTCATTCCTAAATCCACACTATTCTTTTTACTCAAGCACGCAACCCCTTATCGTAAAGAAGTGCTACGGAACGATGGTGTGCACACTTTCTGCCACCCATAACACTGCAGACGCTTGTTTCAAAATTGAATTTTTCTGCGGTGTTTTTAAACTGATGTGTGCAATCAGTTCCGTTCAGAACTCCTTCACATTTTATAAAATTTTTCCCTTCTTCTAAATAAAACGGGCATTCAATCATTCCTTCAATAGATTTAGACATAAAAACCTCCTGATTTACTTACTTGTACTATTTTTGGTATTGACAGACAACTAAAAATGTAATATAGTATACACGTAATTAGTTCGGCGTTCTGTACCAACAACTGCATTATAGTACAGTATTCCGTACTTTTCAACCCAATCACAGAACTTTTGTTCGTTTTTTCTGTAACTTTGGTAATATTCAACAAGTCATAGGGGGCTTTTATTGTGACAATGTATGAAAAAATACAACATTTATGCGATGAAAACGGAATTAGACCTGCACATCTTTGCAAAGAAGCAAATATTCCTAAAAGCACATTATCAGAATTAAAACAAGGCAGAACTAAAACGCTTTCCACTCAAACATTAAGTAAAATAGCAAATTATTTCGGAGTTTCTTTAGATTATTTTGATATTGATTCTGTTGAAGACACTAAAGATGAACTTTTTGAAAAAAGAAAACTACTTTTTGATATGTCAAAAAAGGCAACAAAAGAGCAATTAGATACATTTTTAGTTATGTTTAAAGCTGTTATTGATGATAAAGCAGAATAATCCCCCGTTTTATTCTGTTGTAATAAATTTAAAGGAGAACTAAATGAGTATTTTTATCAGAGAAATGAAAATGCCGCTCACAATCAGGGCATTTACAGTACCTGATGCAAACGGCGATTATAATATTTATATAAACAATGACCTTTCAGACGAGGCTAAGAAAAAGTCTTTTGAACACGAAAAAAGACACATTGAAAACAATGATTTCTCGTCTTTTGAGTTAGCGAGGATTATTGAGGGGAAGTATTAGTGAATAGGGAACAGGTAGCAGGAAGTAGGTAACAGGTAGCAGGAAGTAGGTAACAGGTAACAGGTTGAGGTGAACGCCGAACCCTAAGCGTAATTGAAAGTTGAAAATGGAAAATTGAGGAAACGCATTTGATTGTAAATTATATTGGTTAATTTATTCGTTTGTTTTACAATATTTCAAAAATCAAACTCACTATAAATGAAACAAAAAATTTATTGGAGAAATTGCCTCTCTTCGAAGAGAGGGGGACCGTCGCTTGCGATGGTGGAGAGTTCTTCAAAGTGCATTAACTAAAAAAATAAATTTGGGCGGTAAGTAAATAGATAAACACTTCTCAGCATTTTCAAAAGGAAGCACTGCTAATCAGCAGTGCTTCCTTTTTTACTTTTTTCTAAGAAAACAAACAAAACTCAGTTAACTGAACTTTTAATCAATTAACTGAGTTTTATTTTATTCTATTAAATCTTTACTAATACGAATTACCGATTCATTATCACTTTTCACTTTCAAGCGATTGTTGACTGCTTACTTTTTAATAGTTTAATTGCTAAAACAGAATAGCGAATTATCATTATATATACCCCTATAACAACAATATTAACTAAAGGAAACCATGGTAGTATATTTAATATCCTATCATCAAGTGGGAAAAATGAAATTGTTGAAAAAATAATCTCAACACAACACATAACAATTGTTGTAATATTTGCCCAAACGTATTGTTTTTTTACACAAATAACCAAAAATACTTTTATTATAGGAATCACAAAAAAAGCAATAATCGTCAATAACGGAACACCATCAAGTAAAAGTGATTTTTCTAACAAAAAGAAAGAAAAAGCTGCATAACTTCGCGGTTTAATAAACACATACCCGGTTTTAAAATATGCCTGAATTAAAGAGAATGAAGACGCCAAAAATTCGACAAGTTGTAATACCCAAAGATACTTTAATGATGTGTTTTTCAACTTTGTTTTTTTCATAATACAATTTCACCTCATACTATTAAATAACCAAAGAATGCGATCTTTTAGTAAAATTTCGAATTATTTTTCCTTGATTGTCCGATAATATCAACACCCTCGTCCAAATATTTTTTTCCCAAAGATAGCATAATAAGTGTAATAATGGTCACTATTAGTGCAATCATCGCGCCTTCACTATTTTTGTTGGGCTCTTCCCCTGTATAATCAACATACATAACAGGGTTGTTGTTGCAATAAGCAAAGATGTTAGCTCCTAAAATAGTACCTTTTGTTCTTTCAAGAATCTCGGTAGTGTCTGCATTTAAAAATCTACCGTAAGCAGGGTTATAATATCTCGTCTGGAGATAATAAAGTCCGGTGTTAATACCTTAGTTCTATTTAACCAAAAAAGCACATCGGCGTCAACCCCTTTCTTTTTTGTCTTCCATTTATATATGACAAAAAGTGCAAAAGACTACACAAAATTTTTCTCAAATTTAAATCTTTGTATAAACAAACAAAAAAGCTGTTGCAATTTTGTTGAATTGCAACAGCTTTTCTTATAATTTAATAATAAAATCCGTATTAATTAACCCTTAATCTTTGCCAAATCTCTGTAGCTGATAAGCTCAATACCAAGAGATTTAATGTGTTGAAGTGTTTTTGGGTCTGAGAAGAGTTTGTGTTCCCACACTCTTCTTTGCCATGAGCCTGTAATTGCTTTAAGCTCATCACATTCAAAAGCAGGGTGAATATAAGTTTCTGTAACACCTGCGGGGAAGCTTCTGTAAAGCTCATAGATGTATTCTCTATATTGCTCATAGTCATCTTTCCAAGGACCGCTCCAGTCACCAGGAATAAGATAATCAGGCATTAATACACCGTTGTCTTTAGCATAAGAAGTAAACTTCTGGAATGCCATTTCAATTACTTCTTTCGGAATTTGAATATCAAGCATCTCATTACCCATCATTTCAGGAATAAATGTACCAGGGAAACGGAAAGGTAATTTATATTCTGCAGCAAGGTCAAAAATAAGCTGAAGAAGTTCAAGTCTGCCCGTTGCAATACCATAAAGAGAACCCATATGGTTATCAAGGTGAGAAGGTTCAACACCAAATGATTTAAATCTTTCAATCTGTGCACGGATTTCTGCTTCAACCTCATCAAGGTCAGCAGCTTCTTCAAATTGGTCTGATTCGTGATGCATAAAGCCTTCACTGTCACGAAGAGAAGCAGTGTTGTTTTCGGCAACAGGTCCCCATCTGTATTCGCCCCATTCACTTGTGAATGTAAGGTGAACACCAACTGCGTGTTCAGGGTTATTTTTTGCCCAGATACCTGCATTTTTTGCCCAACCGCAAGGTGTCATAATTGTTGCTGATGTAATTCCGCCTTTCTGGAATAAATCTGCAACCGCCATATTTGCGGCACGGCACATACCAAAATCGTCTGCATTAATAATAAGATACTTGTCCATTTTATTAACTCCCTTTAGAGATAAAATAATTTGCAATTAATAGCGTAGGTAAAAAGTCTTTGAATAAGATTTTTGAAAACTCGTTTTACCCAAGAGTTTCTGTTTCTTCGCCTGAATCTGCTTCAGTCAAAGTTACTGTTTCATCCTCTGAATACTCTTCAGTCAAAGCTTCTGTTTTGTCTTCCGAATTTTCGGTTTCTAGAACAGCAGTCTCTTCTGAGGCATTTGCTATAGCCTCTGCTCTTTCGAGTCTTCTTTGTTTTATTTCAGAAAGTGACGACAGTTTAATTTCGCCATCATCATATTCATCATCCGAATTAAAATCAATTACTTCAAAACTCACCTGAGAATCGTTGTAATAAGTATTGTTTTCAACCGGTTGTTCAGAATCATCTTCTAATGATTGAAGAGTTTTTGACTCTTTCAACGGTTCAAACTCTTTAAAGGTACCCGAACTTCTTTTTACTGTATTTTGCTTGTTTTTCTTAACCCTCTTCGTCTTTTCGGGTTTAATTATTTCGCCATCATCAGAAAGAGAAATATTCTTTCGCTTAATGTGTATTATAATGAACACTGCAGCAAGTGCAAAAATCCACACTATAATAAGAACTACAATAATTATTGTAACCTTCAGGTTAGTGTCCTTGTCATTTTTGCCACCCTGAGAAGCAGGACTGCTTACTGTGTTAAACACCGCCGGCGCTCCGGTGCTTTGAGGTGTAACGCCACTTATGTATTCATTGTACATCTGCTCTGCCTTTGCAATAACGTCTAACGAAGCTATTCCATCTACAGTCATATTGTATTTCAACTGCAAATTCTTAACTGCAGCAGCAGTAGCATCATCATAATCGCCTGTAATAGTACCCTGAAGACCACATCCGGTGTAAATGAGAATCCATTGTAACCACTTTACGCCTTCGCCCTTGTCCCCTGGATTTAAGGGTGCTGTCGGCTTCGGGTAAGGATTTACCGTAGTGTTGAAGTCTACACTGTCACCATTTGTTGCTGTAATAGCGGAGCCTGTCGTACTCAGAGAATTTTCAGGATAAACAGAGCCTGTAACAACAGGCTGAATTGTTTCAAAAAAATTATTTCCGACTGTTCCACTTTGAGAAGTTGGAATAAAACTTCCGAAACCTTCTAAATCAAAGCCGTCAAAAATATCAAAAACTCCGCCGACCTTGTCACCAACCTGCTCTGAAACATCCTCATCACTGAAAACACTTGAGAGAACGCCACCTACAAAATCACCGACCTGGTTACCATTATAACCTGAACCACCTGCCGATGAAGTTCCTGCATTTTGCGAAACGTTAATGTCGTCATCTAACATATCGTCTTCAAAAGAAGTATTCTCAGCAGACGCTATCACCGTTAACACGGATGAAAGTAAGATGACTAAAGAAAGTATTAATAAAAAAGATTTCTTCATAACACACTCACTCAAACTAATATAATAGACAATAAACCAAACTTTCGTATGATAAGTATTATAGCACAACTATATTAAAAAAATCAACCTAAAACACAAACAAACATATAAATTTGTTAAATTCCCCTATTCCCCTATAGGAAATCTGTTAATTTTGATGATAAACAGTTAATAAAGTACAAAAAAGTGATGAAGAATTTGGAAAATTCTTCATCACTCTGAGAATTATTCACCTAAAATAATTTCAGGATTATTGAAAATTTC
>JAZRKU010000068.1:0-23226 GCA_045646485.1 Acutalibacteraceae bacterium | reverse complement strand
TTCTGTTGTTATTTGTTTTATTGTGTTTTTTGTTAATGATTTATATGGTTTTTTCAGTTGGCTGAAAATGATGAAAAGGCAAGAAAAGGTTATTAAAAATCTTCTTCAATATTGACATATCACCCGAATAGAAATATAATTATTCAGTAATTATTATTTCTATTTGAGGTGATTTTTTGTTATATATCGGTATTGATTTAGGCACTTCTGCAACTAAGCTTTTATTAGTAGATGAAACAGGTAAAATTCTTAATTCAATTTCAAAAGAATACTCTGTAATTTACCCTAAATCAGGTTGGTCTGAACAAAATCCTGAGGATTGGTGGAACGCGGTTAAAAAGGGTATCCCTGAACTTATAAACGGCTTCAATGGTGAGGATGTTAAAGGTATCGGTGTTGCCGGGCAAATGCACGGTCTTGTTGTTTTAGATGATAATGACACTGTTATTCGCAATGTTATTTTGTGGAATGACGGCAGAACATGGAAAGAAACCGAATATCTTAATACAGTTATTGGAAAAGAAAAGTTATCAGAAAATACTGCGAATATTGCTTTTGCCGGATTTACTGCACCAAAAATTCTTTGGATGAAAGAAAATGAACCAGAGAACTTTAAAAGAATAAGCAAAATTATGCTTCCTAAAGATTATATTAACTACAAATTGACCGGTGTTCATGCCTGTGATTATTCCGATGCATCCGGTATGCTTTTACTTGACGTTAAAAATAAATGCTGGTCTCAGGAAATGCTTAGTATCTGCTCTATCAACGAAAATCAAATGCCGAAGCTTTTTGAAAGCTATGACGTTATAGGTAATGTCAAGAGTGACGTGGCAAAGGAATTAGGAATAAGCAGTGCTGAGGTTGTTGCAGGTGCAGGTGATAATGCTGCAGCTGCAATCGGTACGGGTACTCTTGGTAACGGAAAATGTAATATTTCACTTGGTACTTCGGGCACAGTGTTTATTTCTTCTGATAAATTTGGTGTAGATGAAAATAATGCTTTACATTCTTTTTGTCATGCAGATGGTGGATACCATTTAATGGGGTGTATTCTTTCAGCTGCATCTTGTCATAAATGGGTTTGTGATAAGATATTCACCGAAACCGATTATAACAAATTAGAGCAAGAAATTGATACATCACTTTTAGGCAAAAATGAATTGTTTTTCTTACCGTATTTAATGGGTGAGAGAAGCCCGATAAATGATACAGATGCTACAGGTGTGTTTATAGGTTTAAGACCCGATACAACCCGTTCGCAGATGCTTTTAGCAGTTTTAGAAGGTGTTTCGTTTGCTATTCGTGACAATATTGAGGTTGCTAAATCAATCGGGGTTAATGTTAAAACAAGTTATATTTGCGGTGGTGGTGCAAAAAGCAAATTATGGCGAAAAATCCTTTCTAATATTTTAAACATAGAATTACAGATTCCTAATGCAGAAGAAGGTCCCGGGTTTGGTTCTGCAATGCTTTCTATGGTAGGTGCAGGCAGATTTAAAAACGTTACTGAATGTGCAGATACACTTCTTTCTGTAAAAGATAATGTTTTACCTGAAAAAGAACTTGTAAATTTGTATGAAGAAAGATATAATAAATTCAAGCAAATTTACCCAACAATAAAAGAACTTTATAAATCAATAAAGGAGTAATAAAAATGAGCGAAATTTTCAAAAATATACCGGTAATTAAATATGAAGGCAAAGACTCAAAAAATCCTTTTGCTTTTAAATTCTATAATCCGGACCAAGTAGTTCTTGGTAAAAAAATGAGTGAGCATTTACCTTTTGCAATGGCTTGGTGGCATAATCTTTGTGCTGGTGGTACAGATATGTTTGGCAGAGACACCGCAGACAAGTCTTTCGGTGCAGAAAAAGCAACAATGGAACACGCAAAAGCAAAGGTAGATGCAGGTTTTGAATTCATGAAAAAACTCGGCATTAAATATTTCTGCTTTCACGACGTCGATATTGTTCCTGAGGCAGACGACATTAAAGAAACAAATCGCCGTCTTGATGAAATTACTGATTACATATTAGAAAAAATGGAAGGTACAGATATCAAGTGTCTCTGGGGTACTGCTAATATGTTCTCTAACCCAAGATTTATGAACGGTGCGGGTAGCACTAACTCTGCAGAAGTTTATTGCTTTGCTGCCGCTCAAATTAAAAAAGCTCTTGAATTAACAGTAAAACTCGGTGGTAAGGGTTATGTTTTCTGGGGTGGTAGAGAAGGTTATGAAACACTTCTTAACACTGATGTAAAATTTGAACAGGAAAACATTGCAAGACTTATGAAAATGGCTGTTGAGTACGGAAGAAGCATTGGTTTCACAGGCGATTTCTACATCGAGCCAAAGCCAAAGGAGCCAATGAAGCACCAATATGATTTTGACGCTGCAACTGCTATTGGTTTCCTCCGTCAATATGGTTTAGATAAAGATTTTAAGATGAATATTGAAGCAAACCATGCAACTCTTGCGGGTCACACATTCCAACACGAATTAAGAATTTCAGCAATCAACGGAATGTTAGGTAGTATTGATGCTAACCAGGGTGACTATTTGCTTGGTTGGGATACCGATGAATTCCCATTTGATGTTTACGAAGCAACTCTTTGTATGTATGAAGTTCTTAAAGCGGGTGGGCTTACAGGTGGTTTTAACTTTGATGCTAAAAACCGCAGACCAAGTAATACATTTGAAGATATGTTCCATGCATATATTTTAGGTATGGATACATTTGCGTTAGGATTATTAAAAGCTGCCACAATTATAGAAGATGGCAGAATTGATGATTTTATTAAAAACAAATATTCATCTTTCAATAACACAGAAATCGGTAAAAAGATTTTAAGTGGTAGTGCTACACTTTCTGAACTTGCTGATTACGCAGAAAATAAAGGTGGCATTACAAATCTCGAAAGTGGCAGACAGGAATATTTAGAAAGCATTTTAAATACAATTCTTTTCTCATAAAAACAAAACGAGTTAGTTGATTGTTTCAACTAACTCGTTTTTATTATTTTAAAATTTCGCCGTTGTAAATAACATCAATATTGCTTGTATCGCCATCTAATTTATATTTAGAAAGCTTACCATCTTTCCATTCAATATCAACTGTAATATTACCAACAGCCTTTAGACCTTTTACCTTACCATTTTTCCAACTTGAAGGAAGGGCAGGAAGCAAGAATATTTTACCTTCTCTTGATTGAAGAAGCATTTCACAAATACCGCTTGTACAACCGTAGTTACCATCAATCTGGAAAGGTGGGTGAGCATCAAAAAGATTTGGGTATGTTCCGCCACCATGATATCTTATTTGTTTTGGTAAAACAGGTCTCAACTGCATATCGAGAAGCTTTAATGCGTGGTCGCCGTCCCAGAGTCTTGCCCACATATTAATCTTCCAGCCTAAACTCCAACCGGTACCATTATCACCACGTAATTCAAGTGATTTTTTACAAGCAGCGGCAAGCTCAGGAGTTTCATCAGGGGTAATAAGTGTAGCAGGATGAAGACCATATAAATGAGATTTGTGTCTGTGATGAGGCTCAATTGCTTCTTGCTCTTCATACCACTCTAAAAGCTCACCTTGTGAACCGGTTTTGAATGGTAAAAGTTTACCTAAAGCAGCTTCAATATCTTTTGTAAAATCATCATTTATATCAAGCACTTTGGCACTTTTAAGAATATTTTCGAAAAGCTCTCTTATAATTGCCATTGTCATTGTTGAAGTTGCACTTACAGAAACGTGCTTTTTATTAAAATGGAAGTCGTTTTCAGGAGAAGTTGAAGGTGCGCAAATCAAATAGCCATCTTTATCAGAAACGAGCAAATCAAGGAAAAATTCTGCAGATTTTTTCAAAAGTGGGTAACCTGTTTCTTTTAAGAAATCTTTATCATTTGTGTAAAGGTAATGGTTATAAATATGTTCGCAAAGCCAACCGCCTGCCATTGGCCAGAAAGCCCATTGTGCTGAACCTGCAACACAGTCAGCATGACGCCATAAATCAACGTTGTGGTGAACACAAAAACCACGTGCGTGATAACGTTTTTGAGCAATTTTTTCACCTGAAACTGCTAAATCTTTTACAAATTCAACCAAAGGTAAATTACATTCAGTAAGATTACACATCAAAACAGGCCAATAGTTCATTTCGGTATTTATATTTACCGTGTAATTTGAGTGCCATGGCGCTCTGAATCTATCATTCCAGATACCTTGTAAGTTCGTAGCCTGAGTGCCTTGTCTTGAAGCAGAAACAATCAGGTATCTACCAAAATTGAAAATCAACGTGTAAAGACCAATGTCTTTTGCACCTTTGTCGTGCTTTATAAGACGTTTATTTGTAGGAATATCACCTTTATTATCTGTACCAAGGTCAAGAGAAACTCTTGAAAAGAGTGCGGAGAAATCATCAATATGAGCTTTTTTGAGTGTTTTATAATCAATTTCAGAAACTTCGTTAAGCATTTTAAGACAAGCGTTTTTATATTCTTTACCTTCAAGTGCGGGGTGCTTTTCAAAACCATTAAATGAGTTTTCAGTTGTAAAGAAAATATAAGCTTTTGATGCATTTTCAACGATTATGGATTTTTCTGAATATGAAAGTTTGCCATCAGTTATAACTTTAACTGCAGCTCTGAAGCTTATTCCTTGCAATTCTTTTTCTTGTGGATAAAACTCGCATCTGTTAAGTAATTCTAAATTGTCATCCTCATCTGACGGGCAAATACCATCAAGAATCAATGTATCATTTTCAACAAAGCTATCACCCTTAAGCTGTGTTGAAAGAGAAAGCTTAAAGTTTAATACTTTTTTATCTGCAGAATATTTCTGGATAAATGCTTTACCCGGTGCAGAAACAAAAGCTTCTCTTTTAAAAGTAGCATTATTTTTCACATAACTTACTGTGTGAATGCCTGTGCTTAAATCAAGAATTCTTTTATATTCTTTTGCACGACAACCTTTTGTATCAAATTTAATATTAATATCACAAAGCGGGAGGTAAGACTGAGTCCAGTTACCTAAGCACTCTGATTCAATAATTTCTTGAGCTTCATCGTATTTTCCCTGAAGAGATAATTCTCTTGCTTTTATAAAATTTTCATAAGTATTTTCTTTAATTGCTGTATCTCTCGGAAAACCGGTCCATAATGTATCACTGTTCATACAAATTTTTTCGGTATTTGTTTTACCGAAAACCATTGCACCAATAGAACCATTACCTAACGGCAGAGCTTCAACCCACTCTTTAGCAGGGGAAGAGTAATACAAATTTAAAGAATCATTTAACATATAAAACACCTACTAATGTAAATTTTAACATATTATACATTAGTATTTTGTAAAAATCAATGATTTTAACAATATAATGTTGTAAAATGAAGAATAATATGCTATATTTAGTAGGTATTTAATTTGGAGAGGTGTTTTTATGAAAACCGTTCTTGAAAAAGCAAAAAAAGATACTATTGATTTTTCTTCAACTGTTGACTATATGGTAAAAAAAATCACCGATATTGTTGATGAAATCGGACCTCGTGCACCCGGCAGCAAAGAAGAATTAGCTGCTCAGGAATCAATGGGGGAAGATTTAAAAGCATGGTCTGATGATATAACTATAGAAGAGTTCACCGTTCATAGACAAGCGTTTATGGGATTTATACCATTCACAGTTGCTATGGCATTAGCAGCAACTGTTCTTTATTGGGTTGATTATCCTCTTATTGCTTTTCTTTGTACTGTTTTAGGAATTATTCCTTTAGTTCTTGAATTCCTAATGTATAAGCGTTTTCTTGATCCTTTATTTATCGGACATCCTTCACATAACCTTATCGCTACTAAAAAACCGAAAGGTGAAATTAAAAAAAGAATTATTTTTATTGGGCACGCTGATTCACAATATGAATGGATTTTAAATTATTTGATGGGTGGAACAGGAATGAAGCTTTTCTTGATTCCTGCTGCTGTTGGTTTGTTTGTTGTTTGTTTCGCAAGTCTTATAAAATATTTTACATATCTTAATTTAGATGCTCCCTCAAAGAATGTTGACACGTTTTTCTTTGTTGTAGGCATAGTGCTTTGCCTCTTTGTTGTTCCTTATTTCGGTTTTTTGTTTTTCCAGAGCTACACAAGAAGCGTTCCGGGTGCTAATGACAATCTTTCAGGCTGTCTTGCGGCTATGTCAGTTTTAAAATTAATGAAAGAAAATGATATTGAACTTGAAAACACTGAAGTTCGAATTATGCTCACAGGTTCAGAAGAAGCGGGACTTCGTGGTGCAAAAAACTATGCTGAAGTTCACGAAAAAGAACTCAAAGAAATTGAAACTGTTGTTATTGCTTGTGACACAATGCGTGATTTAAAAGATATGGCAGTTTACGACAGAGATTTGAGTGGTACGTTAAAGCACGACAAGCAAGCAAAAGAGTTAGTAAAGAGAGCTGCTAAAAATTGCGGTTATGATTTACCTTATGCCTCTATTTATTTAGGTGCTTGTGATGCTGCTGCTTTTACTCAGAAAAAAATTAAAGCAACAGGGTTTGCAGCTATGGACCCGACACCTCCAAGATATTATCATACACGTTTAGATACTCCGGATTTACTTGTTCCGGAAGCACTTGAAGTCGGTGCTAAGGTTTTACTTGAAACTGCTTGTCTTTATGACAGTGAAGGTTTAATTTAATTTTGGATTTTAATCCTCATTAGGAGCATTTTATATAATGAATTATATTATAATGGATCTTGAGTGGAACAACACTTATTGTAAAAAGAAAAAAGGTTTTATTAACGAAATTATTGAAATTGGTGCTGTTAAGCTTGATGAAGGACTTAATCAGGTAGACACGTTTTCTCTTTTTATAAAAGCCCAGTTAGGCAAGAAACTCCACACAAGAGTTAAGGAATTAACAAATATTTCAAATGATGATATAAGCACAGGCACACCATTTTCTCAGGCTATGTCAGAGTTCAGAAAATGGTCTGCAGGTGAGAATAACGTTGTTCTCACCTGGGGTGACACCGATGTTCGTGTTTTAGTTGAAAACTTCAGATATTTTAACGGCATAAATTTTGTTCCGTTTTTGAAAAATTATGTTAATCTCCAAAATTATACTCAGGCTTTTTTAAATATTTCAAAAGCCGATCAGATAGGTCTTTCAACAGCTGCTGAAAAATTAAATATCAATACTGAACAATATTCTCTTCACAGAGCTATTGATGACAGCTTTTTAACAGCAGATATTTTCAGAAAAATTTACAATAAGCAAATGATTACTTCATACACTCACGCTTGTGATAACGCTTTTTATCTCAAGTTATCATTTAAACCCAAGGTTATTACTGATATTAACAGTCCTTTGATTGATAGAAGTAAAATGAAGTGTCTTTGTGATGTTTGCGGTGCAAGCTGCGAAAGAATTTCTGAATGGAGAGTTATGAATCAATCCTTCAGGGCAATTTTTCAATGCAAAAACTGTAAACGCAAAATCCGTTTTACGATACGTTTCAAAGAGTATTACGACAGAGTTGATATTAAATCTTCGACGATTCCGTTTATTGATAAAAAGGAAATTGAACAAAAGAATTCTGCTGAAATAGAAAATTCAGAAAATGAGCAAAATAATACAAATACTACTGAGGTGTAAACTATGTATCCAATTAAATTAAATCCTGTTTTTAAAGAAATTGTATGGGGCGGAGAACGTTTAAAAAGCGATTACGGTTACGAAAGCGACCTTAATAATATTGCTGAAGCCTGGGTACTTACAGCGCGTAACGATGGTGACAACACTGTAAAAAACGGCGAATTTTCAGGTCAGAGCTTTACTGAGCTTATTAAAAATAATCCTCAGTTTTTAGGCGAAAAAGGTAAAAAATACAACGAATTTCCACTTTTAATTAAATTTATTGATGCAAAGTCAGATTTATCAATTCAGGTTCATCCCGACGATGATTACGCAAGAGTTCACGAAAACAGCTTAGGTAAAACTGAGGCGTGGTATATTTTAGATTGTTCTGATGACGCAGAGCTTATTTATGGTTTTAATAAAGAAATTTCTAAAGAAGAATTTGAAAATTCAATTAAAGACAATTCTTTTCTTAATCACGTAAATAAAGTTAAAGTTAAAAAGGGTGATATATTCTTTATTGAAGCAGGTACCTTACACGCAATTGGTGGCGGTATATTACTCGCAGAAGTTCAACAAAACTGCAATACCACCTACAGAGTTTACGACTACGGCAGACTAGTTGATGGTAAACCGCGTGAGTTACACATTGAAAAAGCACTTGACGTTACAAATACATTGCCTCCTGTGCGTTCTGCAGAAGCCGAGGGTGAAAAATTCGTTTCAGGAGATGCAGAAGTACAAAAGCTTTGTTCTTGTGAATTCTTTACAATGACTTCCTTGAATTTATCTGGTAAATATGAATATAATTGTACCAACGATTCATTCTTATCAATTCTTATACTTGATGGAAATGGTAGTATAACTGTAGAAAACACCGCTGTAAGCGTTAAAAAAGGTGATAGTATATTTATTCCCGCAAATAGTGGTAACGTTTTATTATCAGGTGAATTCAGAGCACTCTTGAGCACATTATAATGATTGTAATTAGTCGAAACGCAGTTGCGTTTCGTAAAAGCCGATTTTATCGGCTTTTAGTAAAATTGTTTTTCATAAACACAATTTTGCATTACAGTCATTGAAAGGATTATAGTCGAATTTTCAAAGAAATTTCGATACCAAATATATGATTGGGTATCGAAACAGTGTGATTTTACACTGTTTCGACTAACTATAATCGTTATAAGGTGAGTTTATGTCTTTATTAACTGCATTAAATTTAAAATTCGGTTTTTCTGACGGCGTCTTGTTTAAAGACGCCGCTTTTCAGGTTGAAGAAAACGATAGAATTGGATTAATTGGTGCTAACGGCACAGGTAAAACATCTCTGTTTAAACTTATAACAGGGGAATACGCACCATCAGAAGGCGGTATTGTTCGGGGAAAAGATGTAAGAATTGGTTATATGGAACAATATCTTGAATGTGAAGATAACCTGACGGTGTATGAAGAAACGCTCAAAGTTTTTTCCGACGTTACTAAAATGGAACAAGAGCTTGAAGAAATTACAAAGAAGCTTGAAAGCAACAGTGACTTGAATTTGATCGAAAGACAATTACGTTTAACTGAAGAAATTGAACGTCGTGACGGACTTGTTTACAGGGCAAAAACTCGTTCTGCTCTTATAGGCTTAGGCTTTAAAGAAAGCGAGTTAGATTATCCTGTTAAGAATTTAAGTGGCGGACAGCGTTCTAAGGTTTCGCTCTGTAAATTGCTTCTTTCTGATGCAAATTTAATTTTATTGGACGAGCCTACAAATAACCTTGATATTGACGCCATTTTTTGGCTTGAAGATTTTTTGAGCAAATACAAGGGGGCTGTAATTGTTGTTTCCCACGACAGATATTTCCTTGACAAAATTACATTTTTGACAATGGAAATTGCTCACAAAAAAATAACAATGACAAAAGGCAATTATTCAGTTTTTCAGAAATTAAAAGCTGAGCGTGAGCTTACAATTGAACGAGAATATGAAAAAAATATTGCAGAAATCAAGAGAATTGAGGGTATAATTGAACAACAAAAACGCTTTAACCAAGAGCGTAACTATATAACAATTGCAAGTAAAGAAAAACAAATTGAAAGAATTAAATCTGAATTAATTGTACCGGACAAGGCATTGGCTTCAGTCAGATTTTCTTTTGATGCAGAAGTACGCTCAGGAGATAACGTTTTGACTGTTTTTGATTTAGAGAAAGCTTTTCCGCAAAAACCTTTGTTTAAAAATCTTAATCTTTCTGTAAGCAGGGAGGATAAGATGTTCTTATTAGGTCCCAATGGTTGCGGAAAATCAACTTTTTTAAAAATTTTAAACAAAGAAATTACTCAGGATAGCGGAATTATTAAATTTGGAACAAACGTAAAAATCGGATATTTTGACCAGAACATAGATAAATTAGATTCTGATAAAACAGTTTTAGATGAAGTCTGGGATATGTACAGATTTATGGATCAGACGGAAATTCGCAGTGCTTTAGCTTTGTTTTTATTCCGTGGAGATGACGTATTTAAAAAAGTTTCTGTCTTGAGCGGTGGAGAACGAGCAAAAATTTCTTTGTTAAAAATAATGCTTTCAAAGCCTAATTTTTTAATTTTGGATGAACCTACAAACCACCTCGATATTAATTCACGCGAAGTATTGGAGGAAGCTCTTTTAAATTATAATGGTACGCTTTTAGTTGTTTCGCACGACCGTTATTTTATTAATAAATTATCAAGCAAGATTATTCATTTGACACACGATGGTGCTGTTGTTATTGACGGAAATTACGAAGACTATCTTTCATATAAAGAAAACAATCAAAAACCAATAGAAGAGGTAAAAAAAGAAACAACAAAGGTTAACACTTATAAGCTTCAAAAGGAGCAACAAGCACTTGAACGAAAAAGAAATTCAAGAATTTCAAAAATAGAAAAAGAAATTGCAGAAAAAGAAGTGGAAATTGCAGAAATTCAAAATTTATTAGAGTTACCCGAAACTTCTGCCGATTACGTGAAGCTGCTGGAATTAACAGAAAAATTTGATTTATTTAAAAATAAATTAGACGAGCTTTATGTAGAATGGGAAGAGCTACAGTTATAAACAAAAAATCACTCGCATATATATTTGCGGGTGATTTTTTATGGATAAAAACAGACAAGACTTTTTAATAAGAACAATTTTTTTACAATTTTTAATTTGTGGACTTATTTTTGCATTGTTTTTTTCAATTCAATATTTTAATATATCAATCCTTGAATCATTTAAAGAAACCTTCACCAAAAAGTTGAGAGAAAACATTACTACTGATGAAGTAAAAGAAGCTTTTAAGAAAATTGAAGATTTTGCAGATGAAGAATTTGTTATAACAGACTTTTCAGAAACTGAATTATCTGCAAAAGTTTTAGGTGAAGGTGGCGAGGACGAAAAAATTGATAATTCAGAAATTAAAAATGTTTCGTTCGCAAAATACAATTTAAATTATAAAATTTATACCCCTGTAATTGGTGGTGAGGTTTCTTCTGAATTTGGCGAAAGAGTTCACCCGATTAACGGAACTTACGGCATACATAAGGGGATAGATATAGCTTTAGATAGTGGGGAACCTATATACGCGATATATGACGGTGAGGTTATAGAAGCCACTTATGATATCTGGAACGGAAATTATATAAAAATCAAGCACGACAATAATATTTTAAGCGTCTATTGTCACTGCAGTAAGCTTTTTGTAAAGAAAGGTGATATAATCAGGGGTGGCGAGGTAATTGCACTCGTTGGTTCTACAGGGCAATCTACGGGGCCTCATATTCATTTTGAATTACGTATTAACGAAATTTCATATAATCCTGCCTACGCATTAAAGGATGCTAAAAATGCAGTTTAAAATTAAAAATATTAAGTTTACTATCAGTTTTTCTTTTTTTGCTTTAATTCTTTTCTTAATAATATTTAACAGAACAGATTATTTATATATTTCATTAGCTTCCGCTACTTTACACGAAGCAGGACATTTAATAATGTTAAAAAAATTCGGTGTAGAAATATTAGAAGTTAACATATCATTGTTCGGTGGGAATATTAAAAGAAAAAGTTTTGAAAAAATAAATTATTTAAAAGAAAGCATTATATCATTAGCTGGTCCTTTTACTAATATAATAATTTCGATTTTATTTTATTTAGCAAATTTAATTCTTAAAACACCTTTGTTAGATAATATTATTATTGTAAATCTGATTTTAGCAATTTTCAATTTATTGCCATTTTATAATTTTGATGGCGGAAAAATTATTGAATTTCTTATTATAAATTTTTTTGATGAAACAGTTGCTAAAAAAGCTGCTTTTATTATTTCTATCGTAATTTTAATACCGTTTGCATATTTTTCTTTTATAATTTTCATTAACAATCATAACAACTTCTATTACTTAATAGTTACATTGCTGATGCTATTGACAATTATCTTAAAAAAGTAACTTAAGCACTTGATAATTCTCTGATTTTATTGTAAAATTACAGTGTATGATTTTATTGTAAAATTGGAGAATTTTTATGTTGCACAAACAAATTGAAAGTATATTACCACTTGTTCAAAAACCTGCTCGTTATACAGGTGGCGAATTAAATTCTGTTGTAAAAAACAAAAATAATATTGACGTAAGATTTGCGTTTTGTTTTCCTGATACCTATGAAATAGGCATGTCACATTTAGGGTTAAAAATTCTTTATGGTTTAATAAATTCTAAAGAGAATTATTGGTGTGAAAGAGTTTTTGCTCCAGATAGCGATATGGAAGAATTATTAAGAAAGAATAATATACCGCTTTTTGCCCTTGAAAGTCATGATAGCTTAAAGGATTTTGATGCAGTAGGCTTTACTTTACAATATGAGTTATCTTTTTCTAACGTGCTTAATATGTTAGATTTAGCCAATATCCCGATAAGAAGCGAAAATCGCGGTGATTCCCTCAGCGATAATCCTATTATTGTAGCAGGCGGTCCTTGTGTGGTTAATCCTGAACCACTGGCTGATTTTATCGATTGCTTTCAAATAGGAGAAGGCGAAGAGGTTATGATTGAATTCCTCGATTTGTTAAATGAATATAAAAAGAAAAATGCAACAAGAAAAGAATTTTTAATTGCAGCCTCTCATATTGAGGGAATTTATGTACCTTCACTTTATTCTGTAAGCTACAACGAAGATGGCACAATTAAAGATTTTGTTGCAAATTATGGTGCGCCAAGTGTTATTAATAAACGCGTTGTTTCTGATTTAGATAATATTTACTACCCCGAAAACTTTGTCGTTCCTTTTGTTGAAGTAGTTCATGACAGGGTTGTTCACGAAATTTTCCGTGGTTGTATTCGTGGTTGCAGATTTTGTCAGGCAGGCTTCTGGTATAGACCTATAAGAGAAAAATCTGTTGAAACTATCAGTAATCAAAGCAAAAAAATCGCTTGTGAAACAGGCTACGATGAATTATCACTTTGCTCTCTTTCAAGTAGTGATTATACTAAAATAACAGAGTTATTAGAGTCACTTTTAAGTTGGGCAGTACCACAGAAAATTAATGTAGCATTACCATCATTGAGAATAGATAATTTTTCTGATGAATTAAGAGAAAAATTGGCGTTAGTAAGACGTTCAGGTCTTACGTTTGCTGCAGAAGCAGGTACACAAAGGCTCCGCGACGTAATTAATAAAAATATTTGCGAAGAAGAAATTCTTGGCACCTGCAGAAAGGCATTTGAAGGCGGTTGGACTGCAGTAAAATTATATTTTATGATAGGTTTGCCAACTGAAACTGATGAAGATGTAAAGGGTATAAACGAGCTCTGCCAGAAGGTTGTTGAAGAATTTTATAGTAATCCGAATAAACCGAAAGGCAAAACTGTCAGTGTTAGTGCCGGTGTTTCTTCATTTGTTCCAAAGCCGTGCACACCTTTCCAATGGGAACCGCAAGCTACAAGAGAAGAAATTACTGCAAAGCAACAGCTTTTGAAGGATACTGTTACTTCCAAAAAAATATCATTCCGTTTCCACACCACAGACCAGATTTTCTTAGAAGCAATTTTTGCCCGCGGTGACAGAAAGCTTTGTAATGTTATTGAAACTGCCTGGAAAAATGGCTGTACATTTGATAGTTGGGATGATAAATTTAAATATGATACATGGATGGAAGCATTCAATAAATGCGGTGTAAGCACAGAGTTTTATGCAAACCGTCGTCGTAGTTACGACGAAATATTACCTTGGGACCACATTAATTCAGGTATTTCTAAGCAATTTTTAATTGATGAAAATGAAAAGGCTAAAAAAGCTGAAACATCAAAAAATTGTCGTGAAAAATGTAATGCTTGTGGCTCAAATAAATTAAACGGAGGAAAATGTGATGCGCTCAGTAAGAATATGGTTCACTAAAAAAGATACCGCAAAATATATTTCGCATCTTGATTTAACCCGTTGTTTAATAAGAGCATTCAGAAGAACAGATATTCCACTCTGGTATACAGAAGGGTTCAATCCACATCCACACCTTGTTTTTGGACTTTCTCTGCCGCTTGGTGTAGAAGGTGAATGTGAAATTTTAGATATTCGTCTTGATGATGAAAATTACCCACCTGAAAGAGTTCTTTCAGAATTAAACAGAGTTACTGTACCGGGGATTGAATTTTTGAAAATTCAGACCCCTGAATTCAAGCCTCTATTTATTACCTCTGCTCTTTATGAAATGTCAATTTCCTCAAATAATGGTGAGAGCATTAATAAACCAATTTTTTCAAAATTAGAAAGTAAAAATATATTAATTCAGAAGAAAACCAAGAAAGGTGAAATCAAAAAAATCAATGTTTCTGAGTATCTTACAGATTTAAAAATGCTTGAGGATTCTGAAAATAAAATTTATTTTTCTTTTGTTTTACCTGCAGGCAACGATTTTACAATTAATCCGATTTTGTTTAAAGATGCCTTGTTAGCTGATTTTAGCCCCGAAAATATATCTTGGTCAATAAAAAGAAAAAAACTTTTATTAAAAGACGGTACTGAATTCAGATAACTCATTAAATTCAATCATATAATTTTTATGGGTGATTATTTTGAAAAAACTCATAAAATTATTTATTCTTATTGTAATTTCCTTTGTAATTTCTGTTACTGTAATTAATTTAAACTATTCTGATGAAAATGTAGCAGGTGAATTTGCTGATACACAAAAACCAATCATTATCATTGATGCAGGGCACGGTGGTTTTGATGGTGGCACCTCAACAGATGATGGTGTGTGTGAAAAAGGAATTAATTTAAATATTTCATTATATTTAAAAGAATATTTAAATTTTTTCGGTTACGACGTTGTTATGACACGAGAAACAGACACATCTACAGAAGATGATGGACTGACAACAATCCGGAGTCGAAAAACATCAGACTTACATAACAGAATGGCTCTGATGGAAAATACAAAAAATTCAATTTTTGTCAGTATCCATCAAAATCATTATTCATCACCGAAATATAGCGGTGCGCAAGTTTTTTATTCAAAAAACTTTAGTGATGAAAGCTCTGAGTTAGCTCAAAGTATTCAGGATAGTATAACTTATTATCTACAACCCGAAAACACACGTCAGATTAAGCCTTGCGGTACGTCTGTGTATTTAATTTATAATGCAGTTAAACCCGCTGTTTTGGTTGAGTGTGGTTTTCTTTCTAATTATAATGAAGCAGAGCTTTTAAAAACAGACGATTATCAGCGTAAAATAGCATTTACAATTGCATTAGGAATTATAAATTATTATTAAGGTTTGTGAAAATTATGGCTTCAAAACAAAAATCTGTATATATTTGTACTAATTGCGGTTACGAAACACCAAAATGGTATGGAAAGTGTCCTTCGTGTAACGAATGGGGAACGTTAGAAGAGCAATTAATTAAAACCGAAGTTCAATCATTAAAAAAATCATCTGCTTATAGTAATGATAGCTTTAGTGTTATGTCATTAGATTCAATTGATTCTTCGACAGAATTCAGATATAACACGGGTATTTCTGAGTTAAACCGTGTTTTGGGTGGCGGTCTGGTTAAAGGTTCTCTTGTGCTTTTATCGGGTGATCCTGGCATTGGTAAATCTACGCTTTTACTTCAGATTTGTAACTATTTATCCGATGATTTATCGGTGCTTTACGTTTCAGGTGAAGAATCGGCTTATCAATTAAAAATGAGAGCACAAAGACTTGGTGTGAAATCCGACAATCTTTCTGTTATGTGCGAAACTGATGCTGAGATTGTTTGTGAATATTTAAGAACCCGAAAACCTGATATTGTTATGGTAGACTCAATTCAGACAATGAGTATTTCAGAGCTTTCTTCGAGCACTGGCAGCATAACTCAGGTCAGAGAATGTACAAATTTATTTATGAAAACCACAAAAGCAAATAACATTTCTACTTTTCTCGTTGGTCACGTCAATAAAGACGGAAACATTGCCGGGCCAAAAGTTTTAGAGCACATTGTCGATACTGTTCTTTATTTTGAAGGTGAAAGAAATTACTCTTACAGAATTTTACGAGCTGCTAAAAATAGATTTGGTTCTACAAATGAAATTGGTGTTTTTGAAATGACTGATTCAGGACTTTCTCAGATTGAAAGCCCGTCAATGGCGCTTCTTTCGGGTAGACCTGTCAACGTTTCAGGAACCTGCGTTACATGTCTTATTGAAGGTTCAAGGCCGATTTTGGCAGAAATTCAAGGTCTTGCAACAGCTTCTGGTTTCGGAAACCCTCGTAGAATGTCCACCGGCTTTGATTACAACAGAATGGCTATGCTTATTGCTATATTAGAAAAACGTGCTGGTTATTTCTTTTCTAATATGGATTGTTATCTTAACATTGTGGGTGGTTTAAAAGCTGATGAGCCTGCGGCTGATTTAGCCGTAGCCGTAGCTTTGGTTTCAAGTCTTAAAGACACTGTTATTGACAGTGAAACAATTGTTTTCGGTGAAATAGGTCTTACAGGCGAAATAAGAATGATAAATAATTGCGAACAGCGTATTAAAGAATCTGAAAGACTTGGCTTTAAACGTTGTATTATACCAAGACAAAATATTAAGAAATTAAATAAAAACAATTTTAAAGATATTGAAGTAATCGGTGTAAGAAATATCCGTGAAGCTTTTGAGGTTGCGGTAGATAATGTTTAATTCTTTTAAATTAATTGAAAAACCAAACTTACCACAAAATAAAGTCTGTCATTGTATTTTAAGTAAGAATGCAACAGAAGCAATAAGATTTTTAAATAATTATGGAATTAAACCGCTTCTGACTGAAAAGTCAGAAAAATTAGACGATGAAATTTCTTTTCATAGTGATACACAAGTTTTATATTGCGGTAAAAAAACTGCGTTTATTGCCCCAAATCAGGTTACTTTAAAGGAAGATATAGAAAGATTAGGGTGTAGGGTAGAAGTGGCTGAATTCGAGCCGTTTTCGCCTTATCCTGACGATATTTTGCTCAATCAGGCAATTCTAAATGAATTATTTATTGGAAATTTGAATTTCACTTCAAAAAGAGCTTTGAATTTTGCGAAAAACAATAATATGAAATTGTTAAACACGAAGCAAGGCTATACGAAATGTTCAATTTGTATTATAAGCGAAAATGCTATAATTACAGAAGATAATGGTATAACAACTTTGTTAAAAAATTCACAAATAAACGTATTAAAAATTGAACCTGATTATATTTATCTTTCGGACAAGCATTTTGGATTTTTAGGCGGCGCATCCGGTAAAATTTCAAAAAACGAAATCTTCTTTAACGGCAATATAGAAGAGCATCCCAGCTACAAAGAAATTTTAGATTTTTTAAACCGTTATAATGTAAAACCTGTTTATGATAAATCTTATAAGCTGACTGATATCGGCTCAATTATACCAATTACTGAAAAAATCAATGAAAATTTATAAATTCAAAAAAATCAATCGAATAGAAATTTTCTGAATGAAGATAACCTAATGCTCAAAATTTCTATTCGATGAGAAAGGTTGATAAATTTGAAGAATCCTGAAAAAAACGCTGTAGCAAAGCTTGGTTACACAGCAACAATGGTTGTGGTGTCAGTAGCGATATTAATTTGTATGAAAAAATATAAAGAAAAAGATTAACAGTTTTTTGCTTCAATTTAGTCTTCTGAACTGTTTGTTACTAAAGATAAATTGATAGAGCTATAAAATAAAGAATGTAACCTTACAATATATTAAGCAACTCTAATCCGCAAAAACACAATATTTATTACTTTTTCTTCTAAATCACTCACCCGACTTATACAAAATCTTTCTTTTGTCTAAGTCGATATATAAAATTAAAGTTATCTATATTCTCTATCCTTTTTATTGTTTATAAAAATTTAATGACTAACAAGTTATTAATACTAAAAATTCAGGTGTATTTATTATGAAACGAGAAAATTTTGATATCTTACCACCAATAGCGGTTGAATTCTTGAATTATTACAGTGTTATAAAAAACTGTTCTGAATTAACTGTAAATGAATATGCAAATGATTTATCTACTTTTTTTAGATACTTAAAAATAATTCGCGGTCTCGTAAACAAAGAAACTCCTTTCGAAGAAATTAATATTTCCGATATCACACTTGATTTAATTTCTTCTGTTACCTTAAACGATGCATATATGTACTTAACCTATTGCAAACTTAACCGTAATAACAACGAGAGAACCCGCTCAAGAAAGGTTTCTACCCTCAGAGCATTTTATAAATACTTGTACGTTCAGAAGAAATTAATAAAAGATAATCCCCTTCAGGAGCTCGAATCCCCACGAATTAAAAAGGCTTTACCCAAATATTTAACCTTAGAAGAAAGTCTTGCACTTTTAAACTCAGTTGACGGTAAATTCAAAGAGCGTGATTACTGCATTATTACTCTCTTTTTAAACTGCGGACTTCGTCTTTCCGAGCTTGTTTCACTTAATTTATCGGATATACGCTCAAACAACACCTTAACAGTAACCGGTAAAGGTAACAAAGAGCGCACTATTTATTTAAATGATGCTTGTGTTGATGCAATTAACGCTTACTTACCTGTACGTCCCGTTGATGGTGTTAAGGATAAAGACGCTCTTTTTATAAGCCGTCAAAAAGGCAGAATCAGTCCAAAAACAGTTCAATTTGTTGTAAAATCCACTTTAGAAAAAGCTGGTCTTGCAGACAGAGATTTATCAACCCACAAATTAAGACATACTGCTGCAACCTTAATGTATCAACACGGAAACGTTGACGTATTATCAATTAAAGAAATTTTGGGTCACGAAAATCTTAACACAACTCAGATTTATACACATATTGTTGATGAACAATTAAAAAATGCAGCCGAGTCTAACCCATTAAGCAATGTTAAGGCTCCCCGACCGCAAAAAATTGAAAGCACTAAAGATTCAGATGAATGAAAACAACCCGCCAAATAATTTGAAACAACCTATGTATAATATTGAAGATAATATCAATGGCAATAGTAAAACAATAAATTTCATACAATATTCTTTCAATTCATTCCTTTTGTTAGATGTTTGAAAACCACCGGTAATTGCAATTATTTCAACCGACATATTAATTGCTTCTTCGCAGCATTTAATCAGCGTCGCTACAGTTATTGCAATTATCGGTATTATTATAAGTGCGCAAAAACCTAACCCCTTCAATCCAAAATTAAGGTATAAAAATCCGATTAAAATCCCTGAAATCGCACCGGTAAAAGCAGGTGCAGATATAATACATGGTATTCCGAATACACACAAACCAAATAAAAAAGTTAAAAACGGTATTGCTGCAATTATTAAAACCGATTCAATAAAAAAATCTAAAAAATCTTTGTTTGAATTTTCAATAAGATAACTTGTAAAAAAATGTTTTAAAATTTCATTTGCATCACTATTCATTTTACTTACAGTTAAAACACCAATTATAAATCCGCACAAAAACAAAACATAAAAAAACACATTTTTATAATTCAAACGTGGTAATTTTACTTGATTTCTTTTAAAAACAACGCTTTTTTTCAACATAATTTATCCTCTTTCATTTTTGGTAATTCAAGTTTTCATTTTTTAAACGAAACTCTGAAGGCGTGTTAAAACTCACTTTCGAGTATATGTTTCAATTAACTCAAATCCCTTAATATCTCTTTTTTGTGTTTGAACCGATAATTCCACCTAAGCTACCAAACAACAATACTATTGGAACTATAATTAAAACAAAAACACTTATAGTATTATAAGAAAACACTGCTATAAAAATCAGTATAGATAAAACCAAAGGCATAGCACCAAGAACTCCGTTTATTATCCCCCGCCCTTTAAATTTATTGTAAGTAGAATTACCTGCAATAAATGCCGCGAGTGCAATAAAGAAATAGTTTGAAAAATAAATTAAATCAGAATTAATTGATGTTTTATAATATGCAAACGAAGCAAATAATATTCCGCTTATTGCTACTATTAAACCTTTTAAATATGAAGGCAAATATTTTTTTAAGAGTTCAAAAAATTCGTTTCTTTCAACTTTTTTATTTACTTTTTTTATTTTTGGCATAAAAAAACCTCCGCATCATCTTAATAAAAGATATGCGAAGGTTTGATTTTTTATGAGAAAATTATTCTTCGTCGTCAGCTTTTTTTTCTTCTTCAGCCTTGAGTTCTTCAACAGAACCTTTGTTTTCGACTTTCATTGTTTTTTTCTTTTTTCCGTTTACTGCCTGATCAATGGCATTTTTCTCGCTTTGAGCTTTTTTTGCATCTTCAGCAGCTTTCTTTTCTGCAGCCATACGGTCATTTGCAGTCTGATTAGTCTGGATAGCAGCCTTCTGGAATCTAATTCGTGTACGATCTGTACCAGTTTCAATGATAATACTGTCATCTTTAACAGTAACAACTCTACCCATAATGCCACCGATAGTAATAATTTCATCGCCAATTTGAATAGAATCACGCATTTCTTGTTCTTCTTTCTGACGTTTCTTCTGCGGACGAATCATCATAAAGTACATAAGAACAAAGACACCAACCATAATAACTAAAGACCATGGATTTTGCTGACCGCCTTCACCTGCAGCACCGCCACCAAATAATGCACTTAAAGTAAATAAATTCATATTTTTTTCCTCCATAAATTAACATACCACAGTATTATAACTGTTTAAGGCAAAATATACAAGTCTTTTTTTAAAAATAATAATTAAATCCTTGAATCGAGTAAATCTGTGTATTTTTCTTTAAATTCAGTAAAGGTACCATTTTCTAACTCCTCGCGAATACGAGTCATTAAATTATTATAAAAATACAAATTATGAGTTACACAAAGGCGCATTGCAAGCATTTCTTTCGCTTTTATAAGATGATGAATATAAGCCCTTGAATGCTTCTGACATGTAGGACAATTACAAAGCGGGTCAATCGGTGTATCATCTTTTGCATATTTGGCATTATTAAGATTCATAACACCATTCCATGTAAATAAATGTCCATGGCGAGCGTTTCTGCTTGGCATTACACAGTCAAATAAATCAACACCACGAGAAACAGCCTCTAAAATATTCCCAGGTGTACCAACTCCCATTAAATATCGGATTTTGTTTTTCGGTGCATATGGTTCAACCGCAGAAATAATTCTGTACATATCTTCTTTCGGTTCACCAACTGCAAGACCACCAATGGCATAACCATCAAGGTCTAATTCTGCAATTTTTTGCATATGTTCAATTCTCAAATCATCAAAAGTACAGCCTTGATTTATGCCAAAAAGCATCTGTTTTTTATTCAATGTATCGTGCAGTGAGTTAAGCCGTTCCATCTCCTCTTTGCAACGAATAAGCCAGCGTGTGGTTCTTTCGGTTGACGCTTTTGCATATTCATATGTTGCAGGATTTTCAACGCATTCATCAAATGCCATTGCAATAGTTGAGGCAAGATTTGACTGAATTCTCATACTTTCTTCAGGACCCATAAAAATCTTACGACCATCAACATGAGAATTAAATGTTACGCCCTCTTCTTTAATTTTGCGTAGTTTCGCAAGTGAAAACACCTGAAAACCACCACTATCAGTAAGAATTGGACCATCCCAACCTGTAAAACGGTTAAGCCCACCAAGTTCTTTAATAAGTTCATCACCAGGTCTTACGTGCAAATGATAGGTATTGCATAATTGAACCTGGCAATTAATATCTTTTAAATCGTAAGCTGAAAGAGCACCTTTAATTGCACCGCAAGTAGCAACATTCTGAAATGCTGGTGTTTTAACAACACCTTTAACTGTTGTAAATTCCCCTAAACGTGCTTTTCCCTCAGTTTTAATAATTTTAAACATAATAAAAAATCCTTTATAAAATCATCATACAGTCGCCAAATGAAAAAAATCTGTATTTTTCATTGACCGCTGTTTTATATGCTTCTAATGTTTTATCATAACCATAAAATGCTGAAACAAGCATTATTAATGTGCTTTCAGGTAAATGGAAGTTTGTAATTAAACCATCAATACATTTGAATTTATAACCGGGATAAATAAAAATATCTGTATTTCTATCATCCTCTTTAATTGCACCGCAAAAAGTAGCAACCGATTCAAGTGTACGGCAACTTGTGGTGCCTACAGCAATTACTCTACCACCTGATTTTTTCGTGTTTAAAATAAGTTCTGCTGTTTCTTTAGGTAGATGGTAATGTTCTGTGTGCATTTTGTGTTCTTCAATTTTTTCTGCTTTTACAGGTCTGAAAGTACCCAAGCCGACGTGCAAAGTTACATAACCTATATTAACACCTTTCGCCTTCAATTTTTCTAATATTTCGTTTGTAAAATGAAGTCCTGCAGTAGGTGCTGCAGCAGAGCCTAATTCTTTAGAATAAACAGTCTGATAACGTTCTTTATCCTGTAGTTCTTCAGTTATATAGTGTGGTAACGGCATCTGACCGACTTTATCAAGAATATTAAAGAAGTTATTTGACTTATCATAATTGAATTTTATAATTCTATTGCCGTTATCTAAAACGTCGGTTACTTCACATTTTAAAATACCTTCGCCAAAAGAAAAAAATGTTCCAGGCTTTGCTCGTTTACCGGGTCCTGCAAGTGATTCCCAAACATCGTTTTCAATTTGATTAAGCAAAAGAAATTCAACAACTGCGCCTGTACCCTCTTTAACACCGTAGATTCTTGCGGGTAATACACGGGTATTGTTTAAAATAAGTGTATCACCTTCATTAAGAAAATCACAGATGTCGTAAAAATGCTTATGTAAAATATTATCATTTTCTTTAGATAAAACCATCATTTTAGAAGAATCTCGAGGCTCTAAAGGAGTCTGCGCAATAAGTTCTTCGGGTAAATCATAATAAAAATCAGATTTATTCATTAAAAGTACCTTCTAATTAGTAAAAAATTATTGACTCACAAACGCATTTTATGTTATTATATGTCGGTATGTAAGCGAGGTATATTATAATCTATTTATTTCGTATTTACAAGTATTTTTTAGAAATCCGGAGGTGTACTTATGAAAAAGTACAAAGTTGGTATTATCGGAGCAACTGGTATGGTTGGTCA
>JAZRKU010000067.1:0-9071 GCA_045646485.1 Acutalibacteraceae bacterium | reverse complement strand
CCCTAACCCCTAACCCCTAACACCTTGATTTCACACCACATATTTGTTATACTAAAAAACAAGGAGTTGATTTTATGAAAAAGATTATTTTGACTATAACCGCTATTATTTTGTCACTCGCTTTAGTTGTAGCAATAGTTCTTGTTGGTAACACATTTTTCTATTACCCACATTACAAAGAAAACAAAAAAGCAGTAGATATCAAAATTGAAGAAACAAACCAAATAAAAATGATGAGTTACAATCTTCGTTGTATAAGTCCTACCGATTTTGGAAAAAAAGCCTGGTTTTACAGGGCAGATTTAGTAATTGAAGATATTGAAGAGCAAAAGCCGGGCATAATCGGATTTCAGGAAGCAACCAAGTGGCATTACTCTTATCTCGTTGACTGTCTTAGAGGCTACGATTCAATTATAACTTACCGTGACGAAGCCTTTAATTCAGAAGGTTGTCCTATATTTTATAACACAGAGCTTTATACTCTGGTTGACAAAGGCTCTTTTTGGCTTTCTGAAACACCCGATGTAATGAGCAAATCGTGGGGAGCACAGTTTAACAGAGTTTGCAGCTATGTTATTCTGAGCGACAACAAAACTAACGAAAAGTTTGTTGTGTTCAACACACATTTAAGTCACGTCAGTGACGAGGCAAGAATTAACGGCATAAATGTCGTGCTTGATAAAATTAAAGAATTTGGTTCATATCCTGCAGTAATAATGGGTGACTTTAATGCACTTGAGGGCTCTGAAACCTATAAAAGTGTGACAGAGAATTTTCTTGATGCACAAAAAGTTGCTATAAAAACAAGTGATTCTCATACTTATCAGAATTGGGGCGATGAAGAAAGCTTTAAAAGAATAGATTATTTTATGGTTTCAAAGTCAGGGTTTAAGATTAACCGCTACGATGTCCTTTCAGGTGTGCGTGACGGAGTTTACACGAGTGACCATTGCCCTATAATCTTAGAGGTAGAATTAGAATTAGAAAATAAATAATTGGTGATTTTATGCAAGAATTAAAATGTCCTAATTGTGGCGAAGTTTTTCAGGTAGATGAATCAGGCTACGCTCAGATTGTCAGTCAGATTCGTGATAAGGAATTTGAAACAGAGCTTAAACGTCGTGAAGAAGAACTTAATAAAAGCCGAGAGAGCGAGTTGGAGTTAGCAAGGTTAAATCAGGAGAAAAAGCAAGAGGCATTGCTTTCTCAGAAAAATACAGAGCTTGCTCAGAAGGAAAAGGAAATAGCTGAATTAAAATCTCAGCTTCAGAATGCCTCTTCAGAAAAGAAAATTGCGGTAATGGAAGCAGTTGCTCAAAAAGAAAAAGAGGTAAATGAAAAAAATAACGTCATAAACGAGCTTAACGGCAAATTAACTCTCAGCGAAAAAGAAACAGAACTCAGCATAAAATCTTTAAAAGAAAGCTATGAAACAAAGCTTAAAGACAAAGATGAGCAAATAGAATATTATAAGGATTTCAAGGTTCGTCAATCTACCAAAATGATAGGTGAAAGTCTTGAACAGCATTGCCTTAACGAGTTTAATTCTATAAGAATGACTGCGTTTCCGACGGCATATTTTGAAAAAGATAATGATGCTAAGACAGGTAGCAAGGGTGACTTTATTTTCAGAGAAACAACCGAAGACGGTGTTGAGCTTGTTTCTATTATGTTTGAAATGAAAAACGAGGCGGACGAAACAAAAACGAAGCATAAAAACGAAGACTTTTTTAAAGAACTCGACAAAGACAGACGCGAAAAAAATTGTGAATATGCAGTTTTGGTTTCAACACTTGAAATGGATAATGATTACTACAATACAGGAATTGTAGACGTCTCTTACAAATATCCGAAAATGTATGTTATTCGTCCGCAACTGTTTATTCCGATGATAACACTCATAAGAAACGCTTCTCTTAATTCTCTTCAATATAAAAGAGAAATAAAAGTGATGAAAGAAGAGCAGGTTGATATTTTCAATTTCAAAGAAAATTTAGAAAGTTTCAAAAATGGTTTTGCAAAGAATTTTAAAGATGCGAGCGACCGTTTCTCAGACGCAATAAACGGAATTGATAAAACAATTGAACAGCTTGAAAAAATTAAAAAGGCATTGCAGACTTCAGAAAAGCATCTTAATGCGGCAAATAATAAAATAGAAGATGTAACTATTAAAAAATTGACAAAGAATGCACCATCTGTCAGAGCTATGCTTGAAGAATAATTAAAGGAACTGTAAAAAACGTGAGTTTTTACAGTTCCTTTTTTATAAGCTTTTTTGTTAATAAAATTAAGAATTATTTTATAAATTCGCCCGGAGTCATTCCAAACTCATCCTTAAAGCACTTAATAAAATAACTCTCAGTACTGAAGCCTGTGGTAGTTGCAACCTCAGAAAGACTCATACCACGTGTTAACATATCCTTTGAAGCGGCAAGTCTTTGCGTTTTTATGTATTGTGGTATTGTAACACCAAAACTCTTTTTAAAGAGTAATGATAAATGGTCTTTAGAAATACTACATTCTTTTGCTAATATATCAAGTCTTAAATCCTCAAAGAGACGTGTGTTAATAATTTTTAAAGCTTCCCTGACTGCTTTTGGGTGAGTGTTTTGCTGAATTTTATTTACAGTTGCAGTTAATTGAAGACTTTTTTTGAATAAAAATTGTAAAATATCACTTTCTTCTGTTAAGCCATCAATCTGCATAATTGCTTCATCTGTAAAGCTATAGCAAGCAGTTTCATCAGCACCGCCTGTGATTGCATGACGTGTAGCAATTGCAATTGTATTAATAGCCCAATATTTGAGGGGACGAGTGTCATCAGTAGAAAGCTTGCTTATAACTAAATCACTTTTTAAAAGCCTTTTAATCATAGTATTAACACCTTCAACGTCACCACGACTTATGCTTGAGAAAAAAGCGTTTTCAATTTGGAATGTTGTAGCGTCTTCGCCAAGTATTCCGTTGTGTAATGTATTATTCATAAAAATCACTCCTTTGAGTTGATTATATCATAACACTTATTAATTATCAAGAGATTTTGTCAAAAAAAACGAGTTTTTGTTATGTTTTATTCTATAATAATGTGCTATAATGGCAATGGTGATGAAATTGGTAAAGGAAATAATGCACGACGAAACTTTTTTGGCTCAGAAAGCAGAAATTGCAACAAAAGATGATTTGTATATTGCACAAGATTTAAAAGACACTTTAACTGCACACAAAGATAATTGCGTGGGAATGGCTGCAAATATGATAGGCATAAACAAAAGAATAATTATATTTGAAGAAAACAACAAATATTGTGTAATGTTTAATCCTGAAATCATTAAAAAACAAGATGCTTACGAGGTCGAAGAATTCTGCCTTTCGCTTCAGGGGTACCCTAAAAAAACTAAGCGTTACAAGGGGATAAAGGTGCGTTGGCAAAATGAAAACTTCGAATGGCGTATCAAAAATTTCAGCGGTTGGACGGCTCAGATAATTCAGCACGAAATTGACCATTGTGACGGTATCTTAATATGACAAAAACAATCTTTTTGAATAATAAAGAAATAAAATACGAATTAAACAGAAAAAATGTTAAGAATCTTAATCTGAGAATAAAGCCCGACGGAACAATCTTTGTTTCAGCTAACAATAGAATTTCAGAAGAAAAAATAGAAACGTTTTTAATTGAACATACAGAGTTTATTCTTAATGCCTTGAAAAAATATGAAGAAATAAATAAGAATAAGCCACAAGAAAACAAATTAGTGACAGGTGAAGCTATAAAAATTCTTGGTACAGAAAGAACTTTAAAGGTAGAAAAAGGTAGTAAAAATTTTGTATTATGCAATAAATATTTTATAACCCTGACAGTAAAAAATACAGATGATTTTGAATTAAAGAGAAAAACAATTGAAAAGTGGAGAAAAGACCAGGCGACTAAATTAGTTACAGAAATTTGTGAGGTTATGTACCCGTATTTTAAAAACTATGTACCCGTATTTCCTCAAATAAAATTCAGAAAAATGACTTCACGGTGGGGTTCGTGTCAACCTAAAAGTAATATATTAACTTTTAACACATTGTTAATCGAAACACCTGTTGAGTGTGTTGAATATGTAGTAGCACATGAATTTACTCACTTTTTAGAAGCAAATCACAGTAAAAATTTCTATAATAAATTAGAAAAGATAATGCCCGACTGGAAAGAAAGACGAAATTTATTAAATAATAAAAGTAGGTGAAAAAATGCCACTCGAAATAATAAGACAAGATATAACAAAAATGACAGTGGATGCTATTGTGAATGCTGCGAATTCATCTCTCTTAGGCGGTGGAGGTGTAGATGGTGCGATTCATAGTGCCGCAGGCAGAGGCCTGTTTGATGAATGCAGAGCATTAGGCGGTTGTGCTGTGGGTGAAGCGAAAATAACAGGAGCATACAATTTGCCGTCAAAATATGTGATTCATACTGTTGGGCCTTTTTGGCAAGGTGGAAACTACAACGAAAAGAAATTGCTCGAGAATTGTTATAAAAACTCGTTAAGAATAGCAAAAGAACGAGGGGTCGAAACGATTGCCTTTCCATTGATTTCGTCAGGGGCATACGGTTATCCGAAAGATGAGGCATTGGAAGTTGCAGTAGACATAATAACAGAATTTCTTTTTGAAAACGATATGTATGTTTACATAACTGTTTTTGATAAGCGTGCTTTTAAAATATCTGAAAAATTATTCTCAGAAATTGAGCAGTTTATTGATGACAACTATGTGGATGAAAATCAGTTTTTAAGGTCACAGAGTTTGCCACCGATGTTCGAAGCTTGTTGTCAGGCTTCTGCAAAACCGATGAGTTTTGATGTGTCGGAAAATTCCGACCTTGATAAAATGCTCGAAAATCTCGATGAAAGTTTCTCAGAAATGCTCCTTCGCAAAATAGATGAGAAAGGGATGAGTGATTCCGAGTGTTATAAGAAAGCAAACATAGACCGAAAACATTTTTCAAAGATAAGAAGCAACAAAAATTACAAACCCAAAAAACAAACAGCAATAGCTTTTGCAGTTGCACTTGGATTAGATTTAGAAGAGACAAAAGATATGCTTGAAAAAGCAGGCTTTGCACTTTCGAGGAGTAGTAAATTTGATATAATTGTCGAATTTTTTATATCAAGAGGTGTCTACGATATTCACGAAATAAATGAGGCTTTATTTGCATTTGACCAAAATCTTTTAGGTGCCTGAAACTCCTGAATACCATTGTGTATCAATGTTTTTCAATTGTCGCCTCATAGGCGACCAAGTTAATAAAAATATAAACTATAATGTGGTTGTAAGGTTGAAAACCAAGTTTCAATCTTATAATCACATTATTTTTTTAGGAGATGTTTTTATGAAAAACAATATTACAGAACTCGTATTTATTTTAGACAAAAGTGGTTCTATGTCAGGACTCGAAAAAGACACAATAGGTGGCTTTAATTCTATGATTAGAAAACAACTTAAAGAAGAAGGTGAATGTTTTGTTTCGACAATTCTTTTCAATAATAATTCTGAAGTCTTGCACGACAGAATTAATCTCAGAGATGTTCCGGAAATGACGGATGATGATTATATTGTTGGTGGTTGTACTGCGTTAATAGATGCAATTGGTGGAGCAATTCATCATATAGCAAATATTCACAAATATGCAAGAAAAGAAGATGTGCCGGAAAATACAATGTTTGTTATAACAACAGACGGACAAGAAAATGCAAGTCACATTTATTCAAGCGACGAAGTGAAAAAAATGATTGAAAAAGAAAAAGAAAAGTATGGATGGGAATTTTTATTTATAGGTGCTAATATCGATGCAGTAGAAACTGCATCAAAATATGGCATATCTCACGACAGAGCAGTAAATTATCACGCGGATACAGTCGGAACAGGTGTTCTTTATAATGCTGTTTCTGATGCTATTTGTACAATGAGAGCTTCTAAATCATTAAACGGAGACTGGTCACAAGAAATTAGTAACGATTACAAAAGTCGTAGCAAATAAAATGCAACAAAAAGAACAACCATAAATTAATGGTTGTTCTTTTCTAAGTATTTATTCAACACAGTAAATTCTCTTAAATAAAGGCTTCGCCAATCCTCACGCATTTCTTCATATTTTCCGAAGATTTCTAATGCTTTTTCTATTTCTACCCATTCTGCCGTTATGCCGTGTTCTATTTCTGTAGCAGTTAACGAACTTTTTCCATTGCCGACAATTTCACAGGGGAAATAGTGACTTATAAAAAGTGTTTCGAAGCAATATTCGTTTACTGTTACAAATTCATCATCGGTTGTGATAACAATATAACCGGTTTCTTCTTCTACTTCACGTATGCAACAATCGCTTAAATTTTCACCGATTTCAAGTCCGCCACCAGGACTCATATAAATATTTGTGTTTACTTCGTGAGAAAGCAAAATTTTATTTTCTTTTATTACTATAGCTCTGCCCGAATGTCTCGTTTTTTCAGGCGGATCAGAGTGATGCTCACTTCTGAGTTCAATAGTTTCTGTTAAAGAAGATAACGCCATAATCTTTCCGCTCCTTTTCAGGCAATATTTTATCATAATTGTACAAAATAATCAAATATTATTTTACTATGCCATTTTCGCGTAATTATTGACAATAAAATATATACTATGATAATATAATAATATTAAAATTAAAGGAGATGTTCTTATGTTTTGCCCAAATTGCGGTAATCAATTTGAGGGAACTTCATTTTGTCCGGCATGCGGCTCAAAGGTAGAGCAAGAAGCAACTGATATGCAACAAAATATGCAACAAAATGTTCAGCAACCTCAACAATTTCAACCGGTGCAACAAAATGCACCAATTATGCCACCTCAGGGTGCTCCTGAGAGCTTCCAGCCGATGGCACAGCAACCACAAAAGAAAAATATGAAGAAGATTTTACTCATATCTATTCCTGCAGTAGTTGTAGCAATCGCTCTTGTTGTTGGTGTAGTTTTTGCAGTTTTTGCTTCAAACCCGAGAGTTGCAGTTCTCACTGCATTAGAAAAAACACTTTTTGAAGCAACTGATTATAGTTTTGAATTAAATTATGATGATGGTTATGGCGATATTAGTATAGAAGGTAGCGTTGCTTATGGTGAGCGTTTGTCAAATTCAAGCTTTTATGTAACGTTTAATGATGGTTACACAAATACTGAAGTAGTTTCAAATCAAGGTAAGGTATTAGCTTGCTGGCAATATGATGATTACGATGAGGAAAAATACAAATTATTTATTGCAGCAGATGATATTTATAACGAGCTTATTGAATCACCTGATAAATTAGATGAATATCCTTTTGATGAAGTTATTGAAATGTTTGATTCGAATTTTTGTATAGAACAAGAGCAACTTGTTAGTCTTGCAACAAATATTATTTCAGGTAACAAAATTAATGAAGCGGCAATTGAAGAACTTTATAACACATCAGGAAGAGAATTATTATCTGATGCAATGGATGAAAAAGAAGAGGATATTCCTGATTACGATACACTCAGAAATCTTCTTGCAGATTTTGTTGCAAAAGGTATTTCTAAAGAAGCTGTCATAGTTGAAAAAGGCGACAAAACAAATGGTGTAACTTATTATGATATCACCATAAATGCAAGCTTGTTATTAAGCGATTTAGGCGCATTCCTCACAGATTCAAAGGATGCAGAAGCATTCCTTGCAACTGATGCAGGTGACGATTTATTAGAAGCTATTGAAGAATCAGCTGAATGGTATGAGGATGAGGATGAAATCGAGTTACAAGTTGGTATTTCCGGCGGTTTCCTCACAGAAGTTTATTATGAAAATAGCGAATGGGATTATGAAGTTGAAATAATTCTTTCAGAAGTAAACAAAGGTGCTACAGACTACGAAGCATTATATGCTGAAATTGAGGATGAATCTAAGAAAGCAGAACAATCTCTTGAAATCGAAGACACCAAAGATATTGAGCGTGTATTCTCCTGATAACATTATTAAATAGTGGTTGGCAGACTGTTTATGCAGTCTGCCAATTTTAAAAATAAGGGGGTGTTTTTTTGAATGAATTAATTAAATTAATAAATAAGAAAAAAATAATGATTTGTATAATTGTTTTATTATTACAAGCAATTTCTTCTTTAACAATGCCGTTTTTAATTGGTGAATTTATTGGTGTCGGTGTTCAACGAAAAGGTGTCAGCGATAATTTTCCAAAAATAATTTCAGAAGATGCAATGAATTTATTCAAAAAAATATTACCCGAAAATGTTTTTGAAGAGTTAATTATAAATTATGATTTTTATAAAAAATATAATGGCGAAATTTGTTCTTCAAAAAAAGATTTTTATAATTGTTATATTATTTCCAGAAATGCTGATGAAAAACTTGTTAGCGAAATTTATAAAAATTCAGTAGTTTCGGTTTTGCTTTTCGCTCAGGATAATTACGAAAATATAGAAAAAATTAATTTAGAAAAATTAACGAGTTTTGTCAGCTTTAGATTTATTTATGAAAAAATAGATAAAATAACAGTAACTAATGAAGATGTTTTAAAATATTATGAGCTTTCTGAAACAACTGCGTTAATGTTAAAAAATCAGGTTGCTGATATGCTTTTGCCTTACGTGTATGAGGATGCAGGGTTGGATCTTGAAGAAACCGAAAATAAATATATTTTAAGGGTCAGCATTTGTATGGCTGTTTGTGGTTTTGTTCAGATATTATCAATAATTATTTTGAATTTTATTTCTTCAGATATCTCTTCAGAAGTTGAGAAAGCTTTGAGAAATAAAATATTAATTCATACTTTTAAATTTGGAAAAACGGAATATAAAAAATTCCCAGGAAATTATATTACTAAAGTTGCCACTGCTGATATTCGACAGGTTGGGTTAATTATTGAATATGTAATTAAATATTTTTTGTTCTCGCCAATTTTAGCTTTGGGCGGAATAATTATAACATTAATAATTAACCCGGAATTTTCACTGTTGTTTTTTGTTACTTCTTTATTTATTGTTTTGGGATTATTTATTATTTTTAAAGTCGGATCGTAGCCATG
>JAZRKU010000066.1:0-12100 GCA_045646485.1 Acutalibacteraceae bacterium | reverse complement strand
GCTGTAGTAGCACCACGCTCATAAGAAACCCAGTAAGGTGAAAGAACAATTCCGACAATCTCGAATTCGTTGACTCTTAAATAATAAGAAATTTCTTCATTGTCACCAATAACTTTAATTTTATTACCAATTTTAAATTGGTCAGGAGTTGTAAGGGCACTACAAGTAACAACACATTCATTAGCATTTTCAGGGTATTTACCTTCAACTAACTGAAGTCTGTTTATGTAATTTTCATCATCTTCGCCATTCTGATGGAATGAATACACTTGATTCATATCCATACCAAAAACACGAACTGTAAGTTCTGAACCGTCGATATCAACTATACCTTCAAATTCTTCACTTTCTTCTGCTGTGGGAACCTGAACAAAACCGTCGACAAATTTCATACCCTGAACAGCTTTAACACCATCAATTATACGGACTCTTTCCAAATCTTCTTCATAAAGTCCTATAAATGACTGTAATCGTAAATCCATAAGATTATTATTTTTATAATAAACATCCGCCGACTCAGTCATATCAGTAGATACGGAATTAAGACCAACAAAAAGACCGCTACCCAAAGCAACAATTACCACAATAGAAATAAAACGGCTTATTGTCTTTTTTATTGAACGGACCGTATCAATAGTATACGCTCTTGTCATCTTTCAAAAATCCTTTCTAAATCAAGTTGAATAAATACTTTTACCAATCTATATCCTGAACAGAAACCGGATTTTCGTTGACTTCATTTTTTACAACGCGTCCACTTTTTACTGTAATAATTCTGTCTGCCATAGGAGCAAGTGCAGAGTTATGGGTAATAACAACAATTGTCATACCAGACTCACGACTTGTATCCTGCAACAATTTCAATATTTGTTTACCTGTATTGTAGTCGAGCGCACCAGTAGGTTCGTCACAAAGAAGTATTTTAGGGTTTTTTGCAAGTGCTCTGGCAATAGAAACACGCTGCTGCTCACCACCTGAAAGTTGCGCAGGGAAGTTATCAAGTCTTTCACCAAGACCAACTCTTTCAAGCACTTTAACAGGGTTAAGAGCTTTTTCACCTATCTGTGTTGCAAGTTCAACATTTTCAAGTGCAGTAAGATTTGGCACAAGATTATAAAACTGGAACACAAAACCAACATCAAATCTTCTGTATTCTATAAGACTTTTGTTGTCATACTCGTTAATCAATTCACCGCCGACACGGACTTTACCATCGTCACAATCGTCCATACCGCCCAATATATTAAGAATAGTTGTTTTACCTGCACCGGAAGCACCTAAAATAATACAGAACTCGCCTTGTTCAATATTAAATGTAACTCCGTCTGCAGCATTTATTGTAACTTCACCCATTTTATAGGTCTTGTAAACAGACTCAAATTCTATAAAACTCATTTAATTCAGCCTTTCAATCTCTTTAATTAAGATGCAGTGCAGTTCCTCTGAACACACTGAACCTATATTCTACAATAAATAACATTTTTAGTCAATGAAAATAAAGAATAAAAAATAAATTTACAATTCGTAAACAATTCACTCTATGCTGCTCATAACCTTGGCGGCTATAGGTAGTGCCGTGCTGACTCCCCAACCGCCGTTTTCAACCACAACAACTATTGCAAAAGGGCAATTTTTGTCTTCCGAGAAACCCACAAACCACGAATGTGGTTTTTCTGTATCCGACACCTCGGCGGTTCCTGTTTTACCGCACATTGTAACACCTTCAAAATTCCAATCGCCGTAGTTATCTTCAACCGTGCTTCTCATCATACGAGAAAGTTCTTTTGCAGTATTAGGCGTAGTGTAAACACGCTCTTCTACCACTGTTTCACTTACTACCTTTCCTGACGGAGAAGAAATACTTTTAACTACAAACGGCAATTTTGCGACTCCATCATTTGCTATTGCACCAACAACCGTAAGCATATGATAAGGATTTACAAGTGTTGTGTATTGCCCTACAGATGCCCAAGCAAAATCTGAGGAGCTCGCCTTATCCAGATTAACAACGCTCTCTTCGGTAACGCTGTTGCCAAATGCAAAATTCTCTCCAAAGCCAAAGCTTTTTGCCACAGCACTCAACTGCTCCGGCGAATATTCCTTTGAAAGCTCAGCAAAAGCACAGTTACAAGACTGTACAAGTGCCCCCTCCAAATCCACTTCACCGTGCTCTCTCGGACAAGTAACACTGACGCCGTTAATGTAAGTTTCACCCTCACACTCATATTCCCACGACTTAATATCAGGAACGTTTTCCAAAGCACACGCTGCACTGATTATTTTAAATACGGAGCCCGGTGTGTAAAGCCCGTCAATAAGACGATTAAGATAAACTCCGTCAAATTCACCGTTTTTATTTTCCGTTATCACTTCAGGAGAAGGCTTATTTCTTATATCAAAATTAGGAGAAGAAACAGAACAGAGAATCTCACCTGTTTCATAATTATAAACTGCAACTAAACCTTTATTTGAACCAAGAGCATCGAGTGCCACAACAGAAACTGACGTATCAATGGTAAGAGTAATATCATTACCTCTTCCATATTGCTTCAACGGATAAATTCCCGTAACTATATTGTAGCCTATAAGCTCTTTTTTGTAAGCAGTCTGAACACCTGAAGCAATATACCCTTCACTATCGCCTACACTGTGAAGCGTTGAACGTCTTATTCTTTCGGAATTGTTATAAACACGTTCACCCTTGACTGTTTCTGCTAAAATTACGCCGTTTCTGTCAAGCACGTTACCTGCGCCTATAAAGCTACCATCACTCACAAGGTGTGCGTTCGCTCTGAGGGTTGCCCATTTTTCTGCGTTGATTCCGAGATTCATTGCGAGATAGACTAACCCGAGGACAAAAAATGCCACCAAAAGAAAAACGACAAACGCTCTTTTAGTTGTTGACTTCATTTTCTGACCTCCTCTCAAGCTTCGGCTTGAAATTAGAAAATGTTCTTACGTCAACCGATTTTATAAATGCAAGAAGACAGAAGCAACAAATAAGGCTCGAACCACCCTTACTTACAAACGGAAGAGTCACTCCCGTAAGCGGAAGAAGGTCTGTAACTCCAAAAATATTAAGCATCGACTGAAAAAGCATCATTGCTGATGCGGCGACACCACTTATTGCATAGAACGTTGATTTTGCCTTCTGTGCGTTTATAACTGTTGCAACTGTAACAAGTGCATATGTCAGCGGAACAAGGAATCCCATAATCATTCCGTATTCTTCACAAACCACACCAAAAATCAAATCTTCAACTGCCGCAAAAATATTTTTGAGTTCACCATTACCAAGACCCAGACCAAAAAGACCACCACTTGCAGAATATATGAGGGTTCTGGTTTGTTGGTAACCTGATGTATCCATATTTTCCCATATATGAAGGTAACCTGAAAATCTTGCCGCAACATAAGGCTTGAACATTAAAATAAGCACCGCACCAAGAGCCGCAACAATGCAAATAAGCATTATTGTTCTTATATCACCCGAGCGCATAAATGCGATTACAATAAACGTAAAGAAAAATATAAGTGCCGCACCAAAATCATACATAAGAAACAACTCAACCACACATATAGCGGCAAATGCAATGTAAAGTGTGAGGTGCCTTATAGACTGCAGTCTTTCAAGTGTTACTGCACCAACAAATATAAATGCAACTTTAACAAGTTCTGATGGCTGAAGCGATATTCCTCCTATATTCACCCAGCTGAGAGCACCATTTGTCGGCTCTGCAATAACAAGTGTAATTGCTAAAAGCCCTATTGCGCCTAATGCAACAACATATCTGAACACTTTAATAACATCAATAAACCGCAGAAGCGTAAGCAAACAGCAAAAACCTATTACACCTATAACTATCGCAAAGAATTGTTTTAATACACTATCGGGTGAAGCACCCGCTATAATTCCAAGTCCGACAGAAGAAAACAAAAACGCTATGGTCTCAATTTCGAAGCTCGTTATACGCATAACAATTGATGCAAAAAAGTAATATCCCCACATAAGAACAATCATTCCGAAAAATGCCCCTGCTACCGCAAAATCAAATTCGCCCTCGGGCGAAGACGTGAGAATCATTGCAATAATATTAAATAACGAGATAAGAAGGAAATTCAGCAAATATGACGGACGTGCAATCCTGCTGCTTTTATCTTTTATAAATTTGAATTTATTTACAGACAGCTTATATTCAATACCTCCGAAGCCTACAACGTCACCATCGTAAATCGGTGCCTTTGATTTTATTCTCTGCCCGTTAACAGTAACACCCGATTTGGAATTAGTATCAAACACCATAAACCCTTTGTTTCTGAATGCAATAACAGAATGAAGACGTGAAATAGTGTCAAACCCGAGAACGACGTCACACTTTTTATTTCTGCCGATTGAAACCTCATTATCTCTGAGTGTAATTGCATCATCAGACACAAGAAAATCGTTTGTGAGCCTTCCTCTTATAGGGTTGCTCGTCTTTTTAAAGAACATGGCTAAAACAGTTCTCAGAACTACGTAAAGCGCTATAATTACCAGAACATATCTTGATATTGTAACAAACCCGTCAAAAAAACTGTCCATTATTCCACATCCTTTCATAAAATCTATCCTATTATACAATATTATTTAAAAATAATCAATCTTTCTTGACAATGTCACGTTCCATATTGTAAAATTAAATGTAAATATTAATTAAATACAACATATTTTTCGGAGGTTACTATGTCAGTTTCAAAAAATTTATACGGCGAATTAAATGGTGTAAAAGTTCACAACTTTACACTCGAAAATAAAAACGGAATGAAAGCAGAAATAATCGAGAAAGGTGCCACTTTAGAAAAGCTTTTTGTTAAAGCAAAAAACGGCGATTTCATTGATATTCTGTCAGGGCACGACACTTTAGAAGGTCACGTTGAACGCAGTGATTACCAGGGTGTTGTTGTAGGTCAGTATGCAAACAGAATCAAGGGTGGCAAATTCTCCATTGACGGTGCAGAATACAATCTCACTAAAAACGACAACAAAATAACCTGCCTTCACGGTGGCGGAGAATATTCTTCTGCTGTTTGGAGCGGAGAAAAGACAGATGATTCTGCAGTTACGTTCACATATTTCAGTAAGGATTTAACCGATGGCTTCCCCGGAAACGTAAAGGCATCTGTTACCTACACGCTTACCGATAACGATGAATTGATTCTCAGCTACGAAGCTGTATCTGACAAAAAAACCGTAATCAATCTCACAAACCACGCTTATTTCAATCTTAACGGCTTTGACAGTGGTGATATACTCTCTCACGAATTAAAAATCAATGCAGATTACTTTACACCTATTGACGAAACAAGCATTCCTCTGAAAATGGCGGAGCCTGTAGAGAACTCACCATTTGATTTCAGAAGTTTTAAAGCAATCGGAAAAGAAATCGACCGTTCTGACAATATTCAGATTAAAAACGGAAACGGCTACGACCACAACTTTATTATAAACGGATTTGACGGTTCGTTAAAGACTTGTGCTGTTGCAAAGGGCGAAAAATCCGGTATTGTAATGGAGGTTAAAACAACACTTCCCGGTGTTCAGTTCTACACAGGCAACTTCCTCGACGGCACTATTAAAGGAAAAGCAGAAAAACCACTCACAAAAAGGTGCTCTTTCTGTCTTGAGACTCAGGTTTTCCCTGATTCACCAAATCATCAGGACTGGTGCAAATGCGTTTATGAAAAGGATGAATTATATTCATCTCAGACAGTTTTTGCATTTTCTTTACAAAGTTAACTTTTTGTTAAATAATTCCGCTTTCATTGACTAAAGTGCTTTTATTTGGTATACTGAAATAATCATTTTGTGGAAATGAGGATAATGATGAAATTTACACACCGCGTGATAGCGGCACTTTTAGTTGTTGCAACTTTCTTTTCAATATTTACAGTTACCGCTTCAGCTAAAAAATTCGCAAAAAAAATAAACACCAACCTTGGTTATTCAACACAATATGTTTATGAAGAGAATGACCCTACATGGCTTCGTAAACTCTTAGTTAAAGAAAACATGCTTTCTGTAGACGGCATTATTACCGAAAAGGCAATGCACCCCGTAACAGATTACCCCTACATAACGGATGCGCCTTGCTTTAAAGAAGAGGTTGACGAATACGTTGTTATTTATACTCTTGATGAAGAATCGCAGAAAGCGGCTTATATTTACGTATTTCAGCAATTGGGTGCTCTTTCAATAATTGCTGACCCTGATGCTACAGACCAGTCAAAGGCAGATTGGTTACGTGAGCACGGCGTTGTAATCACCGCAGAAGAAGAAAAAGACCCTGAATCAATTCTTATGATAAGCGCACTTTATGCTTTGTGGAAAAATGATTTCTATTACGTTCTCACAGGCGAAAGACTTTCGGTCCCTCCGGGAACGAAGCTTGAAGCGGCACTTATGATATATATGGTAGGTCTTGATGGTGATGATGATTCTCTCATACTCTTCTTAAACAAGTATTTCGACATATCCGCTATAATCAGTCTTGACGACTATATTTATTACACTTGTCTTTTTGCACTTTTCACAAATGGCTACGTTTCATCAAAAGAACTTGCAACCATTTCTGAAAGCGAGGTTTTCAGAAGGCTTGCGATTATGTCTATAAGAAATGCAGGTATTGCAGTTGATGCCGAAACCGCTTCAACGGAAGAGGTTCAGATTAAATATATGGCGGCGATGCTGGGCACGCAGTACAGCGTAACACTTGACCCAGACTCGGTTGCAAAGGCAAACAAGAAAGACACCGTTGCTTACTACATAATTCAGCGAATGGCATACGAAGATAAAAAGATTTCTATATCTTCGACAAAATATACATATGAACAGGCTTTTGATATCGTTCTTAAAAAGACAAATCGATTTGACCTTGAAAAAGAGTTCTATTCTGACATTTATGAATACAACATTTACCTTGATTATTACAGAGACTTAATTTACATTAACCCTACACCAGGTGATGCAAGCTACCTCACTGTAAAAATCAATAACAAAGTTGTTTCCCCTTCAACCTATGCTAAGGTTTCTCTCAATTCCGATCCTGTGCAAACTGTTACACTTAACATAACACATAGTGGCAACTCCAACATCAGCACAACCTATAAGCTCAACATTTACCAGGGTACTGAGCCCGCCCAGGATGAAAATATTACAGGCGTAGTTTCAAATTTAGGTACAGAATTCATTTCCGACTTAAACAACCCGGTTGCTCCGAGCTATGATTATCTGGACCCGACCGTTAATGTGAGTGGCGGTGCGGTTAATCCGCCTCAGGTTCTCTACGTAAATGAATTTGGTCAGCTTGTTGATGCTAATGGTAATATAATAAGTGACACTGTCAATGAAACGTTACCTGAAGGATACGGCTACATACTTAATTCAAACGGTATTATTACTATAGGCAAGCTCGACAGCATAACAACTACTACAGGTGTTACAACCGAAACAGGCTTCGACAAAGAAGCCATTAAGGGTATTGTTATCTACTTCTCAATTGCGCTTGTTATTTTTGCCGCAATTGCAGGATTTATCTACTACAGAAACACTGTTAAGAGAAGAAGAGTTAAATCGGTTAAACCGACAAAAAAAGATAAAGATAAAAAATCCAAAAAAGAAAAAACAAAAAAATAAATAAAAACAATATGGGTAGTTGATAATTCAATCCCAACTACCCATACTAAAACAGCAGAATTATATATACAAATTAAAAACTTGATTTCTGAGAGGGTGAAAAAATGGCAACAGAAAAAATTCTTATTGTTGATGATGATGCTAATATTTGCGAGCTTTTAAGATTATATCTTGAAAAAGAAGGTTTTACCACCGAGGTTGTTAACGATGGTTTAACTGCTGTAAACACCTTCAACTCAATTTCTCCTGACCTGGTTCTTTTAGATATTATGCTTCCGGGGCTCGACGGATGGCAAATCTGCAGAGAAATAAGAAAAACATCTTCGACACCAATAATTATGCTCACCGCAAAAGGCGAAACCTTCGACAAGGTTTTAGGTCTGGAGCTTGGTGCAGATGATTATATTGTTAAACCATTTGAGCCGAAAGAAGTTATTGCCAGAATAAAGGCTGTTTTAAGACGTACTTCTCCTTTACAGACTTCTCAGGATGCTGTTAAAGAAGTCAGCTTTGACAAGCTTACAATCAACCTTACAAATTACGAACTGAAGGTTAATGACCAATTTGTTGATGCTCCGCCAAAAGAATTAGAGCTTATTTACCATCTTGCGAGTAACCCTAACAGAGTTTACACAAGAGACCAGCTTTTAGACGAAGTTTGGGGATTTGAATATTACGGTGACTCAAGAACCGTTGACGTTCATATTAAAAGATTAAGAGAAAAATTAGAAGGCGTATCTGACAAATGGGAACTCAAAACCGTTTGGGGCGTTGGCTACAAATTCGAAACGAAGGCATAATTTATGTCTAAGCTTACAAAACGACTGAAAAAGAATAAACGCGGAGCCTTCTTCCTTAAATATTTTGTTATTTTGGCTGTTACGATTGTAATTGGTTTTATTATAACGGGTTTAGTGCTTATGTTTTTTGTTATTAACTTTTCAAGACAAGAAACTCTGGCAGATTTAAGTAAAAACTCTATTGGCATTTCTGATTTCACTTCAGAGCTTTTATGCTCAGACCTTGCACTACACAACCCTGAGGCAACTGCGCTTTTATATTATAATAATTTAAATACGACCGCAGATGCAAGTAACTCTATGGTTTTTATGTGCGATGAGACCGGTAAAATCATCGCTTGCCACGACGCATTAAACAACGCCTACGAGCCTGTAAAAAATGCTGTTTGTGAGGAACACAAAGCAATTCACATTCCTAAAGCATTTGTAGTAAAGGCTGAGGTAATAGGATTTGCTGATTACACAACCTTAGGCGACGTATTTGAAGAAACTCACGCCGTCGCAATCTCACCTGTTAAGGTTGAAAACAAAGTTGTTGGCTTCACCGTTTGTGCAAGACCGATTTCAGGTGAGCTCACATCTTATTTTATAAAACTTCTTACTTCTTTCTTAGCAGCAGCAGTTTTTGCTTTAGTCATTCTTACTATGGCACTTTTCATTTTGGCGGACAAAATGACAAAGCCGATAAGAACTCTTGCTCATGCTGCAAGAAGTTATTCTTCGGGAGACTTTTCATACAGGGTACCTGAATTTTCTGAGCAAAATGAAATTTCAGAGCTTATTGTTGAATTCAACTCAATGGCAGATTCTTTAGCTGCGCTTGAAAATTCAAGAAGAAATTTTGTAGCAAGTGTTTCGCACGAATTCAAAACACCTATGACAACCATCGGTGGATTCATAAACGGAATATTAGATGGTACTATTCCACCTGAAAAACAGGACTACTACTTAAATATTGTTTCTTCTGAAGTCAGCAGACTTTCAAAAATGGTTAACGCTATGCTTAATATTTCAAGAATTGAAACCGGCAACCTTAACCTTAATTTTGAACATTTTGATATTTCTAAAAAGCTGTTGAGCACCTTATTGGGATTTGAGCAGCTCATTTCAAATAAAAACATTGAAGTCGAGGGGCTTGATGATTTAAAAGGAATTAAAATCCCCGGCGACCCTTCAATGATTGACCAGGTAATATATAATCTTATTGATAATGCAGTAAAATTCACAAATGAAAACGGAAAGATTTCTATTAAAACAGACGAAGACGAGGAATTCGCTTATTTCTCAATAACAAATACGGGTAATGGTATTCCACCCGAACACATTAAAAATGTTTTTGAACGTTTTTACAAGGTTGATAAATCCCGTAGTACCGATGTTAAAAGCACGGGTCTCGGACTTTACTTAGTTAAAACTATAACTGAGCTTCACGGAGGCAAAGTCAGCGTAGAAAGTGAGCCTCAGAAATACACAAAATTTACTGTTAAATTACCAAAATAATTTTCAATATTATTTCACTATAATTTTGTTATATCTTTTTTCAAAACAGAATCGGAGGATTTTTAATGGACGATTTTTTAGAACAAAACAATGCTCAGCAAACCCCTGAGCACACACCTGACACAGGGAATACCTCAGACACCCCTGTTCAGAGCCCTGTTTATGAAGCCGGTGCAAATACTCAACCGACTGCTTCAGTTACGGCAGAAAATCCAATACCGGATATCACTCAGCCATCCGCTGAAGCAGAAAAACCAGCCGATGCTTTTCCCTGTAACGGCGGCACATCTTCTTTCCCTCAGGGTTTTCAACCAACTACGTTTCAGCCCCAATCTTTTGAAACCCCTATAAAAAAAGAAAAATCCAAAGCAGGTAAAACAATTTTTCTGATTTTTGTTATTCTTTGTATAATTGCAGCCTCTCTTTTTATAGGAATGTCACTTTCTGACAAAGACTTCAGCAGTGAAAATCCTCTTGCACAAAACGAAGAATCGACCCAGGCTAACGTTGATGGAGCTGAACCAAACGTTCAGGAATCACCATACACTAACGAAGAATATTCAGGCAAAGGTGCAATGACACCTGCTCAGGTTTATGAAGCAGTAAAGGAATCCAATGTTGCGGTTCTTGTTTATTACCAAAACCAACAGGTTGGTGAGGGCTCAGGTGTTATTGTAGGCGAAGACAAAACTAAAACTTACACTTACATCATTACCTGTGCTCATGTTATTGCAGAAAGTGGTATAAGTGTTCAAGTTCAATTCTATGACACCAGTGAATATGATGCACAAATTGTCGGTATAGATTCTAAAACAGATATTGCCGTTATCAGAGTTAAGAAAACAGGCTTTAAAGCTGCTGTTTTCGGCGATTCAGAATCTCTTAAAGTCGGCACACCTGTTTACGCAATAGGCAACCCTGGTGGCACCGAATTCTTCGGTTCTTTTACTGATGGTATGGTTTCTGCTCTTGACAGACCTGTTGCAACTGCCTCTAATGGTTACTACGATTTACCCTGCATTCAGCACACAGCAGCTATCAACCCCGGTAACTCAGGTGGTGCTCTTGTTAATGAATATGGTCAGGTTGTAGGAATAAACTCTTCCAAAATTGCAGATACCGACTACGAGGGTATGGGATTTTCTGTGCCTTCCACTAAAGTTCTTGAAATTTATAACCACCTTATTACTAACGGTTATGTTACTGACAGACCTATGCTCGGAATCAGATATTATGCCGTAGCAACTGATTCGACATACTCTGCTCTTGCTTGGAGAAACGATCTTCCTTATGGTTCAATTGTTGTTGCAAGTATTGCTACCAACAGTAGTCTTAACGAATCAAACGTAAAGGTAGGCGACATTATAACCGCTGTAAATGGTGTAGAGCTTGAAGATACTTCAATTCTTTTAGAGGCTATTGAAAAGGCAAAAGTCGGTGACAAAATTACACTCACCGTTGTAAGACTCAATAACAGTGGTTCAATTGCTACTACCTTTGACGTTGAGGTTACTCTTGTTGAAGACAAAGGCAACACAACCTATAATGAAGATGAAACACAGCAACAATCTGAAGAAGATTATTACGAAAACTTCCCATTTAATCCGTTTGGTGAATAAAATTAACTTTCTTTTAAACAAGCAATAAAGAAGCAGTGATGTTTTTGATATCAAAAACATCACTGCTTTTTTTATTTTATACCCAGATTTTCCATTATTCTTTTCAGTTCATTCCACTCATCAATAAGCTCTTGCAATTCTTCTTCACCTGAAGCAGTGATTGAAAAATACTTTCTCGGCGGTCCCTCTGTACTTTTTTCAACCGTTGAGCTTATTGCATTCCTTTGTTCAAGTCTTCTTAATATAGAGTAAAACGTACTTTCGTTTACCTCTTTAAAATACTCCCCCACTTTTTTTATAAGGTCATATCCATAAATTGATTCACTTTCTTTAATTATACGTAGAATACACATTTCGAGTATTCCTTTTTTTATTTGTGCATTCATTTTCTCACTACTCCGATTTTTTTATTCAATATAAATGCAGTTAAAACCAATATAAGAAATTCAACCAGGAAAGAAATAACAACCACGGTGTTCATGCTAATATCATTAGTAATTATACATATA
>JAZRKU010000065.1:0-27792 GCA_045646485.1 Acutalibacteraceae bacterium | reverse complement strand
GTTTATGCTGACCGTTCTTTCACATTTATTACAAAGACACCACCTGCTGCTGTTCTTATTAAGAAAGCATGTGGTATTGAAAGCGGTTCAGGTGTACCGAACAAAACAAAAGTTGCAACAATTACCGGAGAGCAAGTAAGAAAAATCGCAGAGCAGAAAATGCCTGACTTAAACGCAGCAGATATCGATGCAGCTGTTTCAATGGTTGCTGGTACTGCACGTAGTATGGGCGTTACTGTTGTAGATTGATGCTCCCGGGTGGGAGGTAAATCCGATTTAACCACTCTATAGGGAGGAAATAAAAGACTATGAAACATGGTAAAAAATATGTTGAGAGCGCAAAACTCGTAGATAGCACAAAACTCTATGACGTAGCAGAAGCTCTCGAGCTTGCAGCAAAGACTGCAAGTGCTAAATTTGATGAAACTGTTGAGATGCACATTCGTCTCGGTGTTGACTCACGTCACGCTGACCAACAAGTTAGAGGCGCTGTTGTTCTTCCTAACGGTACTGGTAAAAAAGTTCGCGTTGCTGTATTTGCAAAAGGCGATGCTGCTAGTGCTGCAGAAGCTGCAGGTGCTGATATCGTAGGTGCAGAAGACCTTCTCGCTCAGATTCAGGGCGGTATGATGGACTTCGACGTATGTATCGCTACACCAGATATGATGGGTCTCGTAGGTCGTTTAGGTAAAGTTCTCGGTCCAAGAGGTCTTATGCCTTCACCAAAAGCTGGTACTGTTACACCGGATGCTGCTAAAGCTGTTGAAGAAGCAAAAGCTGGTAAAATTGAGTACCGTCTTGACAAAACAAATATTATCCACTGCCCAATTGGTAAAGCATCATTTGGTGGAGAAAAGTTAACAGAAAATGCTAACGCTCTCCTTGATGCAGTTATCAAGGCAAAACCGGCAGCAACAAAAGGTACTTACATCCGTTCATGCGTTGTTGCAACAACAATGGGCCCTGGTATCCGTGTTAATGCTGCAAAGCTTGCAGGTACCGCAGTGGCTGAATAAGTTGCTTGTTTTTCAGCAACTTAAAAAAAGTGTTGACAAGCACACAACTTTGTGCTAATATACCTATGCTGTTCTAAAGACAGTAGGTGCTTAATGCCTAAAGGTTTAAAAACCGCCTACCGAGGAATTGCGTTATTGACATTTATATGTTTATTAATGCCTTTCTCGTGTTGTGCGTGAAAGGCATTTTGTTTTAGTATTAAAGTAATTTATATTTCACTAATATTGTCGGAGGTGAATTTTTTTGGCAAGTGCAAAAGTTTTAGAAGCTAAAAAAGCTGAAGTTGCTGCTCTCTCTGAGAGATTCCAAGGCGCTTGTGCCGGTGTTCTCGTTGATTACAAAGGTATCAACGTTGCTGACGATACAGCACTTCGTGCAGAACTTCGTAAAGAAGGTGTTGAGTACACAGTTACTAAAAACACTATGATTGAACTCGCAATTAAGGGTTCAGAACTCGAAGGTCTTGCAGATTGTCTTAAAGGCACTACTGCAGTTGCAACATCTAAAGATGATTATGTAGCTGCTGCAAGAATTCTTGCAAAGTTTGCTTCAACTCATGAAAACTTTAACATTAAGAGTGGTTTCCTTGATAACGAAGTAATCAGCCTTGAGAAAATTGATAGCCTTGCAAAACTTCCATCAAGAGAAGTTCTTCTTGCTACTGTATGTAACGTATTCAATGCTCCAATCGCATCTTTCGCTCGTGCAGTTCAAGCTATCGTAGATAAGAGCGGTGACGCTCCGGAAGCAGCAGCCGAATAATTGCTGAAACAAAATTAAAACAAATTAAATTTATTTAAAGAGCCCACGGCTCAAATTTAGGAGGAAAATAAAATGGCATCAGAAAAAATTACTGCTATTGTTGAAGAATTAAAAGTTCTCTCAGTTCTCGAGCTCTCAGAACTCGTTAAAGCTGTAGAAGAAGAATTTGGCGTATCTGCAGCAGCTGCTGTTGCAGTAGCTGCACCAGTTGAAGGTGGCGCAGCTGCAGCTGAAGAAAAAACAGAGTTTGACATCGTTCTTACAGACGTTGGTGCAAACAAAATCGCTGTTATCAAAGTTGTTCGTGAAATCACAGGTCTTGGCCTTGCAGAAGCAAAAGCTAAGGTTGACGGTGCACCTGCAACTCTTAAAGAAGCAGCTTCTAAAGAAGATGCTGAAGCAGCAAAAGCTAAGCTCGAAGAAGCTGGCGCAAAAGTTGAACTTAAATAATTTAGGTTTATATGTTGAAAAGACTGTAAAAAACTCTGTTTTTTACAGTCTTTTTTTATTCATTTTAGTTGTTGTTTATATTGAAATTTGTTACCTGTTATGGTAGAATTTCAAAAAAAGAAATCTTCAGTGTGAAATGACTTAACCAAACCTGTCTGAAAGCGTTCTTTAAGACCTTTAACGTTTCAGTTTTGTAAAGGGAGTCTTCTTCACCTATAGGTGTTACCATGAAAAATAAAAAACTTTTAAAAATATCATTACTGCTTCTTTCGATTATAGTCATAGTTGGCGGAGGGGTTTTTGTTTGTGATATGTTTCTGGGCTTTAATCCACCTGAAATAAAAAAAGTAAGTGAAAGTAATATCAATGATACCTCAGAAATTAAACTTATTGCCCACCGCGGTTTTTCGGGGATAGCACCTGAAAACTCGATTGTCGCATTTGAAAAAGCAGCAGAATATAATTTCTATGCAGCAGAGTGTGATGTACACTTAACCAAAGACGGTGTTTGGGTTGTGCATCACGATAAAAATATTTTCAGACTGACTAACGGATTTAAAAATATTGATGATTCTACTTATGCTGAATTGCAGGAGTACGTAATAGACAATGGTGTTAACGTAAACGAATATCCCAATCAGAAAATCCCTACATTAGAAGAGTATCTTGTTGTCTGCAGTGATATGAAAATTATTCCACAGATAGAAATTAAAGAGGGTAGTAAAGAAAAACTTTCAGAGATACTCTATTTGCTTGAAAAATATAATTTGAAAGAGGATGCTATTATAATCTCATTTAATTCTGAGATTCTTGCTACAATGAGAAACATTGATAAGGATATTGACATATGGTATCTTGTTGAAAAAATAAATGATGATGAAATTAGTATTTGCAAGGATAATAATTTTGCACTTGCGTTTAATGCTTCTAAGAATAAAAATGATGTTATAAAGACTGCGAAAGCTTCTGGACTTCAGCTTTGTGCCTGGACGGTAGATGATTTAGATGAGCTTGAAAGACTTTATAAGGCAGGGGTAAAATATATTACAACTAACTCAATTATTTCGCAATAATTTTGTTTTAAAGAAATAAGAAGCAAAATTTGTATATTGATTACAAAAATTGACTTGATTTTTATAATATTTACTACTTTTAGATATCTAATTTGCACTTTTATTTTGCGCCGAAAGGTGATATAATATTAAAAGTGACATTATGCCAAATGGCGTAAATTGATTTGAATTTTACTTACTTTTTAATATATAAATAAATGATAGGGGTGCCGCAAGTGGAAAGATTTGTAATCCGTGGTGGTAATCAGCTTCACGGCGAAATTAAAATCAGCGGTGCAAAGAATGCAGTTTTAGGAATTATGCCTGCTGCAATCCTTGCAGATGGTCCTTGCAGAATTGAAAATATTCCTGATATCAGTGATGTCAGAATGATGATAAAAATACTACGCTTTATAGGTGCTGAGGTTGAAACACCGGAAGATGGCGTAGTTGTAATTGATGGCAGAAATGTTAATGCAAAAGAGAATATACCTGATAAAATGACCCGTAAATTAAGAGCTTCTTATTATCTTTTGGGTGCATTATTGGGCAGATATGGTAACGCAAGTGTTTCAATGCCGGGCGGTTGCTATTTTGGTGAAAGACCAATTGACCAGCATATTAAAGGCTTTGAAGCGTTAGGTGCAACAGTCAGCACCGAAAGTGCCGTTGTTCACGCTACTGCAGATGAATTAATCGGTTCATCTGTTTATATGGACGTAGTTTCAGTAGGCGCTACAATAAACGTTATGCTTGCGGCTGTAAGGGCAAAGGGTCTTACAGTAATTGAAAACGCTGCAAGAGAGCCTCACATTGTTGACCTTGCAAACTTTTTAAACTCAATGGGTGCAGACGTTCGTGGTGCAGGTACTGACGTTATTAAAATTCGTGGTACGTCAGAAATGCACGGATGCACGTATTCTATAATTCCTGACCAGATTGAAGCAGGAACTTATATGGTTGCTGCAGCGGCAGTCGGTGGTGACGTTATAATTCAGGATGTTATTCCGAAGCATCTTGAGTCTATTACAAGCAAATTGGAAGAATGTGGAGTTACTGTTATTGAAGGTGACGAAAGTGTTCGTGTTGTTTCAAATATGGGCAGAGTAAATGCTTGTAGAGTTAAAACAAGACCTCACCCCGGTTTCCCTACAGATATGCAACCGCAAATGGCGGTTCTTCTTACAACCTGTAAGGGGACAAGCTATGTAGTTGAAAGCGTGTGGGATAATCGTTTTAAATATACCCAACAGTTGAAGAGAATGGGTGCTAATATAATTGTTGATGGTAAAACTGCTATAATTACAGGCGTTGACAAGCTTAACGGTGCTCCTGTTGAGGCTGATGACCTCAGAGCAGGTGCCGCTATGGTTATCGCAGGAATGATGGCTAAGGGTACTACAACGGTTACAAATGTCGATTTAATTGACCGCGGTTATGAAAAAATTGTAGAAAAGCTTACTGCAGTTGGTGTGGATATAACACGCGAAGTCTTTGACGAGGAGTAATTTAATATGATAAGATTTTGTCCGCTATTTTCATCAAGTAGCGGCAATTCTGTTTACATAGGCGAAAATAATTCAGGAATATTGGTGGATGTAGGCAGAAGTGCTAAGCAAACAAGAGAAATGCTTAATAAAATAGGTGTTGAAGAAAGTGCAATAAAAGCGGTTTTTTTAACGCATGAACACGCAGACCACGTTGGTGGACTTTCAGTGTTTTTAAAAAGAAATAGTATTCCTGTTTATGCTTCGGCAGGTACAATTTTAGCACTCAAGAAAAAAGGTGTTTTAACAGATTGTCATACAGATTTCACTGTGAATGACAGTGGTACTGAGATAAACGGAATGGTGATAAAGCCTTTTAAAACTTCACACGATTGTGCTGATGGAAGAGGGTATACTATAACGGGCAGTGATGGTAATTCGAGAGTTGCCATTGCAACAGATACAGGAATCGTAACACCTGAAATTGCGGATGCAATAACGGGCTGTAATTTAGTTTACATCGAGTCAAATCACGATGTGAATATGTTGAAAAACGGACCTTATTATTATGAATTGAAGCAAAGAATTCTTTCTGATAAGGGGCATCTTTCCAATGATGCTTGTGCAGATGTTTTGAAAATGCTTGTGAATAAGGGTACTACTCAGCTTGTTTTAGCACACCTGAGCCCTGAAAACAATACACCGCATTTAGCTTATGAAACCTCAACAAATGCACTTTTAGATATGGGGGCACTCGTTAATCGTGATTACCTTCTGAAGGTTGCGGAACCCGAAAACAGCTCTAAGCCGATATTGATATAAGAAAAAATAAATTATCCTATCATTTAATGGTTTTATGCCAATAAAATGATAGGATGAATTTTTTTATTGAATTGTGATGCAAACACGAAGCGGAGGATTTTATTTCTGTTTAAAAGCAATTTTCTCGAATTCTTCAGAAAGTGCTTTTGAAATAACTCCGTGACCTGCTGCAGTCGGGTGTACACCATCTGCAAGCCAATAAGTTGTTTCAACGTTTTTTGATAAGTCGTCAAATTTGTTTTGCAGTGGTACAAAGCTGAGATTATATTTTTCTGCAACTTCCTTTACAGAGTTTGCTCTTAATTCTGTTTCACTTCTGAATATATCCCATTTTTCTTCAGTCGCAGGGCCTTTAAGCACAAATGGCTCAAGCATTATTATTTTTATCTCAGGTAATGCTTCTTTCACTTCTTCAATAAGCATAGAGAGGATTTTTTTAAATTTTTCATTGTCTACGCCGTTCCCTGTAGAAAGCTCGTGCCACACGTCATTTATTCCTATTAAAATACTCATATAATCAGGCTTTAAGTTAATGATATCAGCCTTGATTCTTGCATAAAGGTCAACAACTCTGTTGCCGCTGATACCTTTGTTTATAAATTTGAATTCATTAACATTTTCGCTGAGATATTTTGAAGCGAAAATATTAGGGTAACCATAGCCGAAGTTATCTATATTTTCACGAATTCTGTCAGCGTCGGTAATAGAGTCGCCCTGAAAAAGAAAAGTTTTCATAAAATACACCTCAAATTTAAATTTCTTTTTTTATAATAACATATCATTTCTTTATTTTAAATAGGTTTTTAAATAAAAAACAATATTATGTTGACATAGCATTTTTTTTGTGCTAACATCTTGAAAAAGATTCTTTGAAAGGGGTGCGAAAATGTCAATTGCATTAGCAGTTTTTTTGTTTGTAGTAGGATTAATTCTGACTGTAAAGGGTAGTGATGTTTTCGTAGGCTCTGCTTCAAGGATTGCTACAAATTCGGGAATACCGAGGTTTATAGTCGGGGCAACACTTATCAGTGTAGCGACTACCTTGCCCGAAATTTTTGTGTCGATTTTTGCTTCAATTCAGGAAAAGCCAGATATGGCATTCGGCACCTCAGTTGGTAGTGTAACTGCAAACTTTTGCGTTATGATTGCATTTTCTTTTATTTATATGCCTGCAATTTTCAAAAGACTTGACTATGTACAGGAAAGCATTTTGATGGTAATTGCTACCGTAATTCTTGGATTTTGTGCATATAAACGAGAAATAGGCGTAGTCAGTGCAATTTTACTTTTAGTAATATTTGCGCTATTCTTAATGCAGAATATAAGAAGTGCTTACAGAAACGAGGTTCCCGATGTATTTAAAATCAAAACAAAGGAAGTTCTGGATGAAGAAGCGTTAATGCTGAAAAAACGTAATCTTAAAAAAGACGTTCTGAAGTTTCTCTTAAGTGCAATTTTTATGCTTCTGGGTTCGCAGCTTCTTGTTTATAATGGCGGAGAAATTGCTAAGAATTTAGGTGTCAGCGAAAGGATTATTTCAACAACCGTTATTGCTCTTGGCACGTCTTTACCTGAATTTATAACTGCTATTTCTGCTTTTGCAAAAAAGCAATATTCAGTTTCATTCGGTAATATTGTAGGTGCAAACGTAATCAATTTATCATTGATTTTGCCACTATCAACTCTTATTTCAGGTGGTAACCTCGCTTTGAGTTGGGAACAAGCAGGTATTGATATTTCAATTTGTATCGTAGTTACGCTTTTAACGCTTGTTCCATCGTTTATTAAAGGCAAGTTTATGCGTTGGCAGGGTGCTCTTCTGATTTGCGTTTATTCTGCATATTTCTGCATTACCTGCGGATTAATAACTATATGATAAGAAAAAAACTCTATCGTTTCACTTTTGTGAAATGATAGAGTTTTTTGTTAAAACTTATATTATTCGTGATATGTTTTTGCGAGACCGCCTTCGCTTGTTTCTCTGTATTTGCTGAATAAATCACGACCTGTTTCATACATTGTTTTAACAACAACGTCAAATGAAATTTTTCGTGTGTGTGTAAGAAAGTTTGCAAGGTTTAAAGCATTTATTGCACGCATTGCTGCAACTGCGTTTCTTTCAATGCAAGGAATCTGAACGAGACCGCAAATAGGGTCACAAGTGAGACCAAGGTGATGCTCCATAGCAACCTCAGCAGCGTACTCAATCTGGTCTAAATCCATATAAAAGAGCTCTGCAAGTGCGGCAGAAGCCATTGAACACGCAGAACCGATTTCTGCCTGACAGCCACATTCTGCACCGCTTATAGATGCATTTGTTTTGATTATATTGCCGATAAGCCCTGCAGTTGCGAGTGCATTGCAAATTGCTAAATCTGAAAATCCGCGTTTTTTCTGCATATAATATAATACAGCAGGTAAAACGCCGCTTGCACCACAGGTTGGGGCTGTAACTATTGTTCCGCCACCTGCATTTTCTTCGCTCACCGCAAAGGCACACGAACAAACAAGACGGCTTTCTCTTGTTTCGGGGCTTTCGTCTATATGACGTTGGTTGTAAAGAATTTTTGCTTTTCTCTGAACATCGAGACCGCCATATAAAACACCTTCGGTGTTAAGACCACGCTCAATTGCTTGTTTCATTGTATCCCAAACAACTGAAAGATATAAGAAAATTTCGTCGCCTTCAATTTCTCTTACGTATTCGCAAAGTCTTTTATTGTTATCAATACAATATTGCTTTATTTCACTGAATGTGTTAAGAGGGTAAACATCCTGAACGGCAACAGAGGGTTGTCCTTCAATTTCTATTTTGCCGCCACCTACACTGTAAACGCGCCAGAAATCAACAGATTCATTTTTTTCGTTGAAGGCTTCAAGCGTCATTGTGTTGGGGTGATAGAGCTTGCTTTCGTCGCCATCAGCAAAAACCACTTCAATTTCTTTGTTTTTAAAAGTGTCAATGATAATTTTGTCAGTCATATGACCTTTGCCTGTTTTTGAAAGTGAGCCGTAAAGCGTTACAAGATATTTTGAAGCCTTAGGATTTTTTTCAAGAAACAGCTTAGAAGCGTGTTCGGGACCCATTGTGTGTGAGCTTGAAGGGCCTTTACCGATTCTGTATATCTCTCTTAAAGATTCCATTAATTTATCACCAGATTTGAAAATTTTCTTGTACTTAACATTATAACAAACAAACTGTAGTATTTCAATGGATAAATATTTTTAGGTTAAAGATAACAATAAATTTTGAATTAAGAATTAAATTTTATGTATTTTGTTGAAAACGAAAAAATATTGTGCTAAAATAAAATTGAAAGGGAGGGTTTTTATGACAATTACTTTTTTTGGTGCTGCTCACGAAGTTACAGGAAGTTGTACACTTGTTAAAGCAAACGGGAAGAATATCATAATTGATTATGGTATGGAGCAGGGAAAAGATATTTTCGAAAATCAGGAGTTATCTGTTCCTGCTATTGATATTGATTACGTATTACTTACTCATGCACATATAGACCACTCCGGACTTATTCCTCTTCTTTACGCTAACGGATTTAACGGAAAGGTTTATGCAACCGAGTCAACAACACGTCTTTGTGAAATTATGCTTCGTGATTCTGCACACATACAGGAGTTTGAAGCAGAGTGGCGTAACAGAAAAGCAAAGCGTTCCGGTGCTGAAAAATATGAACCGCTCTACACAATTGATGATGCTGTAGGTTCTATGAAGCTTTTCAGACCGTGCCCGTATGACACAGTTATTACTGTTGACAAGGGTTTGGAAATCCGTTTTACAGATGCAGGTCACCTTCTGGGCTCTGCGAGTATTGAGGTTTGGGTAACAGAAGATAAGGATACCGAAAAATTAGTTTTCTCGGGCGATATAGGCAACCTTGAGCAACCGCTTCTTAAGGACCCTACTTATCTGACTGATGCCGATTACGTAATAATGGAGTCAACTTATGGTAATCGCAGTCACGGCGACAGACCTAATTATATAGGTGATTTGGTTGGGATTATTCAGAGAACCTTCGACCGTGGCGGTAACCTTGTTATTCCGTCTTTTGCAGTTGGTAGAACACAGGAACTTCTCTATTTTATAAGAGAAATAAAAGAACAGAATTTAATTAAGGGCCACAACAATTTCAGAGTGTATGTTGATAGCCCGTTGGCAGTTGAAGCGACTAATATATTCTCAGACAGAAGCTCAAGGCAATGCTTCGATGAAGAGACACTTGCACTTCTTGATGCAGGTATCAATCCTATAAGCTTTCCGGGACTTGAGCTTTCAATTACAACCGATGATTCAAAAGCAATCAACTTTGATAAATCGCCTAAAATAATAATTTCTGCGAGTGGTATGTGTGAAGCGGGTCGTATTCGTCATCACCTGAAATATAACCTTTGGCGTCCTGATTCAACAATTCTTTTCGTGGGTTATCAGGCTGAGGGTACTTTAGGTCGTGCACTTGTAAATGGTGCGGATACAGTAAAGCTCTTCGGCGAAGAAATTAAGGTTGATGCAGAGATTACTGTGCTTGACGCAATAAGCGGTCATGCAGACAACGAAGGCCTTATGAAATGGATAGGCTCATTTGAGCAACCACCTAAAAAAGTATTTGTTATTCACGGTAACGAAGAGGCTTGTGAGACTCTCACAGCAAGAATAAATGAAGAACTTCACTTTTCTGCAACTGCACCTTACAGTGGTGACTGTTGGGATATTGTTACAGGTGTATGTCTTGTTAAGAATGATGGTGTCCGCGTCAAGCCTAAGGCACCTGCTTCAGAATATGGTTCTGGCAGACTTCAGGGCAAGCGTATTACACCTGCCTTCAGAAGACTTATGACTGCTGTTAGTCAGCTTGAAAGAGTTGCCGAAAATAATGTTGAGGGTGCAAACAAAGACCTTGCAAAGTTCACCGACCAGATTCTTGAGCTTTGCAGAAAGTGGAATAGATAAAATAATTCGGAATGCGTAATTCGGAATTCGGAATTTTATAAATTTGAAAGGATGGTAATTGAAATGCCATATATTAATTTAAAAACAACAAAGTCAGTAACAGATGATAAAGCAGAGGCATTAAAAGCAAAGTTCGGTAAGGCTATCGAAAGCTTTCCGGGTAAAACCGAAGCCTGGCTTATGGTGGGAATTGAAGATAATCAGAAGCTTTGGTTTAAAGGTGATAACAGTCAGGACTCAGCAATTGTAGACGTTGACCTTTTAGGTGGAGTTTCAAAAGACGGTGCACTTAAAATGACTTCTGCTGTTTGTGATATTTTAGAAGAAGAACTTGGTATTTCACCCTCAAGAGTCTACGTTAAATATATGGGCTATGCTGATTGGGGATGGAATAATACAAATTTCTGATTTTTCAGAAATTTGTTAAATAATAGAGAATAAAGAATAATGAATAGTGAATAATTGTGGGACCTGCGGTCGGCAATTGTAATAAAAAACATCCTATCATTTTTACATTAACTAAAAATGATAGGATGAATTTTTGTTTATTATAATTCCGAATTACGAATTATGCATTCCGAATTATTTTCCTTCTTTCTTTTCCTTGAAGAGAATTTTGTCAACAGGGAAGTAAAGAACGAACTGAAGAGTTGAGCAAACTGCTGTTGCAATTGTGAGGGCAAGACCACTACCAAGACCGAACTTTTCAACGCAAAGAGCAAAGATTGTAGGGTTGAGCCAAGCAGAGAAACAAACAAGAGCAACTGTGAATATTATGTAAATAGGAAGAGCGACTTTAATGTTTGCTGCTGAGTTGAAGGTTTTTTCTTTATTGATAAAGAAAGCAACAATCTGAGCAAGAATATTAGCGACATTTGCAGAAATGAAAAGTGCAAGACCACAACGTTCACCTTCAATTACAGGGTAATCAAAAACCCACCATTGGAAAGCTTGTGTGCTTAAATCTTTAATTGCAGGAATGTTGTAAAGGATTGCAAGAGAAACAACCTGAACAATACAAGCGCCAAGGCTGACAACTATGAATTTTACAAATTGCCAAAGAGTTTCAATTTTACTGCCTTTAGCAGCGGCAGCAGCATCAATTTTTTCTAAAATAGCCATAAATACACCTCTAAAAATTTATTATTTGAGAAATTGTAGCACATAATGAAAATTGTGTCAATAATAGTTAAGTGTACGAAAATTATTTTGTAAGAATTAATAAATAATGAGCATAAAATTTATTGAAAAGGTTGAGAAAAATTCTAAAAAGGTGTTGACAAGAAAAAAGAAAAGTGCTATTGTAACTACATTAAATGAATATCACAAATAAAAGCTATGACGAAGACGGTTGAAAATGACTGTTTACAGAGAGTCGGCGGTTGCTGTGAGCCGATAACATAATTTTCTTTTAACCTATCACTTCCGAGCCGAAGGGCTGAAAAGTAATGAGTAAGCTTCTTCCGAAAAACTGCAGCGTTAGTGCAGAGGGGTTGTTTGACCTTAAAGGTGGCAATAGAAATTATTGCAATTTGAGTGGTACCGCGGAAAGTTCTCCGTCTCAAAGTTTTTACTTTGAGGCGTTTTTTTATTTGTGTATTTCTTTATATTTTTTATTTTGAAAGGAATGATTGTAATGGCAGACAGTAAAGTAACAAAAAAGTTAGCAGAGGTTGCTGAGCGTATTGAGGAGTTACGAGGCATTTACGGTTTTTCAGAAGAAGAAATGGCACAAAAGTCAGAGGTTTCATTAGATGAATATTTATCATTCGTAAAGGGTGAGGAGGATTTACCATTCTCATTCGTTCACAAATGTGCGTTAGCATTCGGGGTTGAAATGACAGACCTTTTAGAAGGTCAGAGTGCTAAGCTTACGTCTTACACGGTAACACGCAGAGGTAATGGTAAGGTAACCGCAAATGAAGAAGGTAAATTAATTCAGAATTTAGCACCACGCTTCAAGCAGAAATTGGCTAACCCTTATTGGGTTAATTACAAATATTCAAGTGAACTTCAGTCAAAAGAAATTGAAGTCAGCACACACGCAGGTCACGAATTTGACTTGGTTATAAAAGGCTCTTTAAAGGTTCGTGTAGGTGATAATTACGAAATCTTAAGAGAGGGCGATAGCATCTATTACAAAAGCTCAATTCCTCACGGTATGATTGCTGTTGATGGCGAAGACTGTACGTTTTTAGCAATGGTTATGAATGATGAGGAAGAACCTGCGGAATTTGTTTCTGAAAACAAGAACGAGTCAAAGCAGACAGAAAGACCACTTGTAAGTGATAAATTTGTTAAAACGTTTCTTGACGAAGATGGTGTTTGTAATAAAATTGAGTTTTATAATGAAAATAAATTTAATTTCGCATTTGACATTGTTGATGAAATAGGCAGAAAAGCACCTGAAAAGCTTGCAATGCTTCATATTTCTGATGATTTAACAGAAAGACGCTTCACTTTTAAGGATATGAAAGAGATGTCTTCACAGGCAGCAAACTACTTTAAATCCTTAGGTATTAAAAAAGGTGACAGAGTTCTTCTTGTTCTTAAAAGAAATTATCAGTTCTGGGTTGCTATTTTAGCACTTCACAAATTGGGTGCTGTTGCAATTCCTGCAACCAATCAGCTTGTTGTTCACGATTACGAATATCGTTTTCAGGCGGCAGGTGTTACCGCTATAGTTGCAACTGCAGACGGTAAAGTTACCGAAACAGTTGACGAGGCACAAAAAACTTGCCCGGATTTAAAGGTTAAAATTGTTGCTAACGGAAGTAAAGATGGATGGCACAATTTTGATGAGGAGTTTCCACTCTTCTCACGCAGATTTGTTCGTGATGAAAATTCTGCTTGTGGTAACGACCCGCTTATTATGTTCTTTACCTCAGGCACAACAGGATACCCTAAAATCGCAGTTCATAGTCACAAATATCCACTTGGTCATTATATTACTGCAAAGCATTGGCACAGTGTATATCGTGATGGTATTCACTTCACAATTTCAGAAACAGGTTGGGGTAAAGCTTTGTGGGGCAAGCTTTATGGTCAATGGCTCTGCGAGGGTGCAGTTTTCACTTACGACTTTGAGCGTTTCGATGCTTCTAAAATTCTTCCGATGTTTGCAAAATATAACATCACTTCGTTCTGTGCTCCGCCTACAATGTACAGAATGTTAATAAAACAAGATATTTCACAATATGATTTATCTTCAATAAAACATGCAACAACAGCGGGTGAAGCACTTAACCCTGAGGTGTTCAAGCAATTCAAAAAGGCTACAGGTCTTAAAATTTACGAGGGCTTTGGTCAGACAGAAACAACTCTTTCTATTGCAAACCTTGAGGGTTCAGCAATTAAAATAGGTGCTATGGGCAGACCATCACCACTCTATGATATAGATTTGGTTGATATGGATGGTAAACCTGTTCCTGATGGTGAAACAGGTGAAATCGTTGTACACACTGAAAATGGCGCACCGTGCGGACTTTTCCTTGGTTATTACAACGATGAAGAAAGAACAAAAGAAGTGTGGCACGACGGTCTTTATCATACAGGGCATACTGCCTGGACAGATGAAGACGCATATCTCTGGTACGTTGGTCGTGTTGATGACGTTATTAAGTCATCAGGTTACAGAATAGGGCCGTTTGAAATAGAAAACGTTATTATGGAGCTTCCTTACGTTCTTGAATGTGGCGTTTCTGCCGCTCCTGATGAGGTTCGCGGTCAGGTTGTTAAAGCAAGTATTGTTTTAACTAAGGGCACCGAAGGCACAGAGGAGCTTAAAAAGGAAATTCAGGATTACGTTAAAAAGAATACAGCACCTTATAAATATCCGAGAATTGTCGTATTCCGCGATGAATTACCGAAGACAATCAGCGGTAAAATTATCAGAAATAAACTGTAATTTTACCTCAAAATTCTTTGATGCAATATTGACAAATTTTGTTATTGGTTTTTATAAAAAATTCCAATTAATTTCTTGACAAATAAAGTCAGATATGGTATGGTATTATACGTTCAAAGGCGTTGAAGAAAAGGGGTTATAAATTATTCCCTTGCAGAGAAGTGACGGTTGGTGCAAGTCACAGGTGAAGTTTTATAACTTGTAGTTTCTGAGCCGGGAGAAAGAAAGGTAGAAATACTCAGTAGAATCTCTCCGTGATTGCTGCGTAAATGCATAGGAATTGATAGATTCCAAGAGTGGCAGTTTTCTGCAATTTGAGTGGTACCGCGGGTATTATATTCAGTTATAACGCTCGTCTCAAAGATATGTCTTTGGGGCGAGTTATTTTGTTTTTAGCAAATGTCCCGAAGAACTAATCTAACGGAGGAACTAAAAATGGAACAGATTACAGCGCTTGATTTTAAAATCAAGGAAATGGCTGCAAGAATCAAAGAATTAAGAGAAATTGAAAATCTTACAACAGCACAAATGGCTGAAAAAACAGGCATAAGCGAAAGTGAGTACATTGAGTGCGAAAATGGCAATAAAGACTTAAACTTTGCTTTTATTTACCGTTGTGCGCAGACTCTTAACGTTGACGTTACAAGTCTTATTGAGGGTCACACACCTAAGCTTGTAAACTACGTTTACACAAAAGCGGGTAAAGGTCAGAGAATTGAAAAAGCACATGGTATGACATACTATAACCTTGCTTCTGCTTTTAAAAACAGAATTGCCGAGCCTCTTTTTGTTCGCAGTACATATAGCGAAGAAAAACAGAATAAAGAAATAGAGGTTACTACCCACGCAGGTCAGGAGCTTGATATTGTTATAGAAGGTAAGTTGAAGGTTCAGGTTGGTGAACACTTTGAAATTCTTGAACCCGGTGACAGTATTTATTACGACAGCTCAACACCTCACGGTATGATTGCTGTTGATGGTGCCGACTGTACCTTCTATGCTATTGTTCTTAACCCGACAGGTGAGCCTATTCCTGAGCTTGAATATGCGAGAGCAAAGGCTAAGGCGAAAGCACTTGACAGTAAAAAGACAATAGAAACCGATACAAAAGACCGCATTTATCATAAATATATTGATATTGAGAAGAACGAAAATGGTACACCAACCTCAATAAAGTTCAAAAACACCGACAAGTTCAATTTTGCATTTGATTTGGTTGATGCTCTGGCAGATAAAGACCCGACTAAACTTGCAATGCTTCATATTGATAAAAACAAGGTTGAAAGAAGATTTACTTTTAAGGATATTAAAAAAGCCTCTTCTCAGGCAGCAAACTACTTCGCTTCTTTAGGAATCAAAAAGGGCGACAGAGTTATGCTTGTTTTAAAACGTCATTATCAGTTCTGGTTTGCAATGATTGGTCTTAATAAATTAGGCGCAATTGCAATTCCTGCACCTAATCAGTTGCAGGAGCATGACTTTGAATACCGCTTCCAATCAGCGGGTATCAAGGCAATTGTTTGCACAGGTGACGGTGACACCGCTCACCAGGTAGATTTAGCAGCAAAAACTTCGCCGTCATTAGAAATCAAAATTATGGTTAACGGCGAAAGAGACGGCTGGAGAAATTATGACGAAGAAAGTGCCCGTTTCAGCTCTCATTACGAAAGAACAGAGGATGCACCTTGCGGTGATGATTTAATGCTTATGTTCTTTACTTCAGGTACTTCAGGCTACCCGAAAACTGCAATGCACAGTCATAAATATCCTTTAGGTCATTTCCACACAGCAAAGTTTTGGCACAACGTAGACCCTGACGGTCTTCATTTCACAATATCTGACACAGGTTGGGCAAAATCAATGTGGGGTAAGCTTTATGGGCAGTGGCTTTGTGAAGCACCTACCTTTGTTTACGATTTCGACAGATTTGATGCGGCAGACATTCTTCCGATGTTCGCTAAATATAAAATTACAACCTTCTGTGCACCGCCTACAATGCTTCGTATGATGGTAAAGCAGGATATTTCCAAATATGATTTTTCATCAGTTAAGCATATGACAACTGCAGGTGAAGCACTTAACCCGGAGGTTTACCGTCAGTTTGAAACTGCAACAGGTCTTCAGATTTTAGAAGGCTTCGGTCAGACAGAAAGCACAATGATTATTGGTAATATGACAGGTGCTTCTCATAAAATCGGTTCAATGGGTAAGCCTGCTCCTATCTATGACGTAAGTCTTGTAGATGCAGACGGTAATTCTGTTAACGTCGGTGAAAATGGTGAAATTGTCATAAACGTTAAAGATGGTGCTCCTTGCGGTCTTTTCAAGGGCTATTATAAAGACGAAGAAAAGACAAAGGAAGTATGGCACGACGGATTTTATCATACAGGCGACGTTGCATGGCGTGATGAAGACGGCTTCTATTGGTATGTGGGTAGAGTTGATGACGTTATCAAGTCATCAGGCTACAGAATAGGACCATTTGAAATAGAAAGCGTTATTATGGAGCTTCCTTACGTTCTTGAATGTGGCGTTTCTGCTGCACCTGATGAGGTTCGTGGTCAGGTTGTTAAAGCAAGTATTGTTCTGGTTCCGGGTACTGAGGGTACAGAAGAACTCAAGAAAGAAATTCAGCAATACGTTAAAGAAAAGACGGCACCTTATAAATATCCGAGAATTGTTGTGTTCCGTGATGAATTACCAAAAACAACAAGTGGTAAGATTATAAGAAATAAGCTTTGAGGTGTTAATTTTGGAGAATAAAAGAATTACACTTTTTGCAGGGCATTATGGTAGCGGTAAAACAAATATCGCAGTAAACTATGCACTGTGGCTCAAAGAAAAATATGAAAAAGTAGTCATTACAGACCTTGATATTGTTAATCCGTATTTCAGAACTGCTGACAGTCAGGATGAATTGACAAAAGCAGGAATAAAGCTTATATCATCAGAATTTGCCAACACAAACGTGGATTTGCCCGCTCTTCCTCAGGAGGCGTATGCAATTCTTGATGATAAAAGCGCGGTTGCAATTCTTGATATTGGCGGCGATGACAGAGGTGCCTATGCACTTGGCAGATATGAGTCCTCAATAAAAGAAGAGAATGACTACGAAATGTTGTTTGTTTTTAATAGGTACAGACCGTTAACTCCCAATGCAGAGTCTGCATTGGAGGTTATGAGAGAAATCGAAGTAGCAGGTAAAATTAAATTTACTGCTATTGTCAATAACTCAAACTTAGGTGCTCTGACTACGAAAGAAGATGTTTTATCATCAGTGGCAAGTGCCGATGAGTTATCCGCTCTTTCAGGGTTGCCTGTAAAAATGACAACGGTAGATGAAAAATTGTTTAATGTTCTCAATGGTGAAATAGAGAATCTTTTCCCATTGAAATTACAAAAAAAGATAGTATAATATATTTATTGCTATTTATGGAGGTAAGATTATGGCAAAGGTTACTTTCGCGGACAATGTTTGCAAGGGCTGCGGTCTTTGCGTCAGTGCTTGTCCTAAAAAAATTGTAGAACTTGATACTTCAAGACTTAACGCAAAGGGACATCACCCTGCACACGTTACAGATGAAAGCTTATGTGTAGGCTGTGCATTCTGTGCAACAATGTGCCCTGATTGTGTTATTACTGTAGAAAGATAAGAGGTGGAAAAAATGGGTGAAAAAGTTTTAATGAAAGGTAATGAAGCTATTGCAGAGGCTGCAATAAGAGCAGGTTGTTTGCATTACTTCGGTTATCCTATCACACCACAGACAGAAATTGCTGCTTATATGGCAAAACGTATGCCAAAGGTTGGCGGGGTGTTTTTACAGGCGGAAAGTGAAATTGCTGCTATCAATATGGTTTTAGGTGTTGCTGCAGCAGGTAAAAGAGTTATGACTTCTTCTTCAAGCCCCGGAGTTTCACTTAAGAGTGAAGGTATGTCATATATTTCAGGTAGCGACGTTCCTGCTTTAGTTGTTAACGTTCAGCGTGGTGGCCCGGGTCTTGGCGGTATTCAACCATCACAATCAGACTACTTCCAGGCTGTTAAAGGCGGTAGCCACGGTGACTATAAGAGAATCGTTTTAGCACCTGCATCTGTTCAGGAAATGGCTTCACTTACAACAAAGGCTTTTGATTTAGCTGATAAATACAGCATCCTTACAATGATTTTAGCAGATGGTACAATGGGTCAGATGATGGAGCCTGTTGAACTTGAAACTGCTGAACCTGTAAAATATGAAAAGCCATGGGCTACAACAGGTACTAAAATGCAGAGAAAGCATAACATTGTAAACTCTCTCTACTTAAAGCCTGAAGAATTAGAAAAGAAAAACTTTGAGCGTTTCGCAAAATATAAAACAATCGAAGAAAACGAAGTTATGTATGAAGAATATCTTATGGACGATGCAGAAATCTGTGTAGTTTCATTTGGTATCACTTCAAGAGTTGCAAAAAATGCTATTGTTGAAGCAAGAGCAAAAGGCATTAAGGTTGGTATGATAAGACCAATTACACTCTGGCCATTCCCGACAGAAGTATTGAAAAAAGCGGCAGACAAATGCAAAGCATTTATATCTGTTGAAATGAATATGGGTCAGATGATTGAAGATGTAAAACTTTCTATCGAATGCAAAAAGCCTGTACATCTTTGTTGTCGTGTCGGCGGTATGATTCCGTCACCTGAAGAGGTACTCGCAAAAATTGAAGAAGTAAACGAAGGAGGAGAAAGATAATGGTAGTATTTGAAAAACCAAAATCACTTACAGATGCACCGCTTCACTATTGCCCGGGTTGTACACACGGTATTATCCACCGTCTTGTAGCAGAAGTAATAGATGAGTTAGGCATTGAAGGAAAAACAATCGGTGTTGCTCCTGTTGGTTGTTCTGTTATGGCTTACGATTATTTCACCTGTGACTTTGTTCAGGCTCCTCACGGTAGAGCACCGGCAGTTGCAACAGGTGTTAAGAGAGCAGACCCTGAAAATCACATTGTTTTCACATATCAGGGTGACGGCGACCTTGCTGCTATCGGTACTGCAGAAACAGTTCACGCAGCTGCAAGACGTGAAAATATAACAGTTATTTTCGTAAATAATGCTATTTACGGTATGACAGGCGGTCAGATGGCTCCTACAACTCTTCCGGGTCAGGTTACACAGACTTCACCTTACGGCAGAGACGTAGAAACAGTAGGTTATCCTGTAAAAGTATGTGAATTACTTTCTAACGTTGACGGCGCTGCATATCTTGAAAGAGTTGCAGTAAACAGTGTTCCTAACATTAAAAAGGCAAAGGCTGCAATTAAAAAGGCTTTCCAGAATCAGATTGACGGCAAAGGCTTTTCACTTGTTGAGGTTGTTTCAACCTGTCCTACAAACTGGGGTATGACACCGGAAAAAGCATTAAAGTGGCTTGAAGAAAATATGCTTCCTTACTATCCACTTGGTGTTTATAAAGATATTTACGCTGAGGAGGCAAAATAATATGAAAAAGACGACAAATATTCTTTTTGCCGGTTTCGGCGGTCAAGGTATTCTTTTTGCCGGTAAATTCGTTGCATACAAAGGTCTTCTTGAAGACAAGCATATAAGCTGGCTTCCGTCTTATGGACCTGAAATGCGTGGCGGTACTGCAAACTGTAGTGTTATTGTAAGTGAAGACCCAATCGGTTCACCAATTGTAAGCAAGCCTGACGTTTTGGTTGCAATGAACTTACCTTCACTTGACAAATATGAAAATGAAGTTGTTGCAGGCGGAAAAATCTTCGTTGACTCAACACTCATTGAAAGAAAAGTAAATCGTACAGATGTAGACGTTTATTACATTCCTGCAACAGGTATTGCAAGTGAAAAGGGTATTAACACACTTGCTAATATGATTATTACAGGTAAGCTTTTAAAAGAAGTAGAAGAATTATCCTTCGATAATATAGATGCTCCTTTAGGCAAGGTTGTGTCAGCAAGACACCAGGATTTGCTTGAAGTAAACAAAACAGCACTTCAGTTAGGTTACGACTACTGATAAATAAAATTTTGAAAAGAGGTTTTCTGTTATGGGTTACGATTTCAAAATAGAAAAAGCAACAGTAAAAAAAGAAAAACCTGCTGACCAGGGTCTTGGTTTCGGTAGATTTTTCACTGACCATATGTTCTTAATGAACTACAACGAAGAAAAGGGATGGCACGACGGCAGAATTGTTCCTTACGGTCCGCTTCCGCTTGAACCATCTGCAATGGTTTTCCACTATGCACAAGAGCTTTTTGAAGGTCTTAAAGCATACAGAACTGCAGACGGCAAAATTCAGCTTTTCCGTCCTCAGAAAAACATTGAAAGAATGAACAACACTTGTGACAGACTTTGTGTTCCGAGAATCGACCCTGATTTAGCTCTTGAAGCTATAAAGGCAGTTGTTGAAGTTGATAAGGAGTGGGTTCCTCACAGTGAAGGCACATCTCTTTATATTCGTCCTTTCATTATTGCAACAGACCCATTCTTAGGCGTTCACCCTGCACACACTTATATTTTTGCTATTATTCTTTCACCTGTTGGCTCTTATTATGCTAATGGTATGGACCCTGTTAAAATCTGCATTGAGCACGAATACGTTCGTTGTGTAAAAGGCGGCACAGGTATGGCAAAAGCAGGCGGTAACTACGCTGCTTCTCTTATCGGTCAGAAAAAGGCTGATGAAATGGGTTACGCACAGGTTCTCTGGCTTGACGGTGTTGAAAGAAAATACATCGACGAAGTTGGTGCTATGAACGTATTCTTCGTAATTGACGGTACAGTAGTTACTCCTTCATTAGAGGATGGAAACATTCTTCCCGGTGTTACAAGAGCATCTTGTATTGAAGTTCTCAAAAGCTGGGGTTACAAGGTTGAAGAACGTAAAATTTCAATCGATGAGGTTAAAGAGGCTCACAAAAACGGCAAGTTAAACGAAGCATTCGGAACAGGTACTGCAGCAGTTATTTCACCAATCGGCGAATTCTTTGATGACGGTGAAAAGCTCATTGTTAATAACAATGAAATTGGTGCAGTAGCACAAAAACTCTACGATGAGCTCACAGGTATTCAGTGGGGTAAAGTAGAAGATAAATTCAACTGGACAGTTAAAGTTGACTGATTGAATTAAAATAATCTGACATTTAAAGTGTAAGCTTTGGATGTCAGGTTTTTTATATTGTTTTTTGTCGCTTTATCTGTAAGCGATAAATTTTTTTGATATTGTTGAAATACAACTTGAAATGTGGTAAAATGCTATGGAGTATTTTATTAGGTAGGTGAAAGGTGTGTCAGAAACATCACGAAAAATCATACAAGGTGTAACTGAGCTTGGTGCTGAATTTGGTATGTATGGTATGACGAGCAAAATGATTGCCAAAAAGTGCGAATGCTCTGAAGGTGTTATTTTCAAACACTTTAATACGTTAGATGAACTCAAAAAGGCAGTTTATTATGATATCGACAGCGAAATATATCAGTCTATAAAATCAGTTGACTTTGATGAAAAGGATATTGAATCAAGTGTTTATTCTATATGGAATAAATATTTTGAATATCTTTTAGCACATCCTTTAAAAACCCAATATTATAAAAACTTCCGCAGTTCAAATCTTTATAAAAGTCACGACCATTCAGAAGATAATGACCATTACCACACAATTATGGCTACATTCAACTCGTTGTCAGAAAAGTTTGAACTTTATAAAAAAATCAATTACGATGTTTTGTGGTTTTTCATTATAGACAATTCATTGTCTTTCGCAATGAGATTTTCAGACGGCTCAATTGAAAATACAGAAGCAAACAAAAAATCTGTTTTCAACATTATTTTTGCACAGATTATACGCGAATTAAAAACAAAGTAAAGGATTAATAAAATGGCTAATGATAACGATTTTTCTTTCGGTAATCTTGGTAATGATTACCCGGAAAGAAATACAAATTCAGAATATCTTGACCTTCTCAGTGAAACTAAGGTGAATGAAAATGATATTCGCCGTAATAGTAATCAGCGAGATGTTTTTAGCTCTTCTCAACAGACGTATAACGGCAGAGCAAATAACAGAATTTACGAGGATGTTTATTCAAATTCAACTGAAGAGCCTGAGGAAATTTATTCATATTCTAATAGGCCGCAGGAATATGAAGATGTTTATAGCAATAGTAACATCTATATGTCAGATTTAAGGGCAAACGGAAGAAAGTCTGAGAATGAATACAGAGATATTCCAATAGCGCAAAGACAAAGGTCGAGAGATTATATTCCTCTCTCAGACATAAAAAGGCCTATGGTAGATTCAGATGAGGATGAAATTTCTGATTACGAGGAAAGAACGGGCAGACACCCCGGTTCAAAGAAGAAAAAGAAGAAGTGCTCAAGATTTTTAATGGTTGTTGCGGTATTTCTCGCTTTCGTAATAGGATTTTTAGGTATTATTGTAAGCGGTGCAAACGGAATCGTAAATAATTTTACAAAGGGCGAAGAAATAGAGCATATAGATGACGTTGAAGCTCTTATAAGCAGTGACGACGTAACGAATATATTGTTTATTGGTGCCGACAAAGAAAAAGGCGGTGCTTCAAGAAGTGACAGTATAATGATTATATCTGTCAATAAATCTGCAGGTAAAGTTATAGTTACTTCAGTTCTTCGTGATACTCACGTCGATATTCCTGATGAGTGCGAAGCGAAAATCAACTCGGCTTACGCTTGGGGTGGTGCAAATCTGCTCATACAGACAATTGAACATAATTTCAACATAAAAATTGACGGCTACGCTGTTGTTGACTTTAATATGTTTACTGAGCTTGTAGATGGTCTTGGCGGAATAGATATTGAGGTTACTGAAGACGAGGCGGATTATATAAACAACAGACATAATTATAAGAGCGAAACAAAGCCTGACCATTTTGAAAGTGGTGAAAGTGTTCATCTTAACGGCTATCAGGCATTGTGGTATGCAAGAATCAGAAAACTCGACTCGGATTTTATGCGTACTTACCGACAAAGAAAGGTTATTACGGCGATAGCAGAAAATATTAAAGTTGAGCTTTTAAAAGGTAATATTTTCGGGCTTATTGAAACAGCAAAGGATGTTGCGCCTAACATTGAAACATCCTTGAGTAATTCAGAGTTTACAAGTCTTATTTTAAGTCTTGTTTCGTGTGTTTCTGAAACAGGTCTTGAAATGGATGAACTTCTGGTTTCTCAGCAATTACCCTTTGAAGATACGTGGTGGTTCGAATCTAAATGGGACGGCTCTTCTATTGCTATTGATTTAGAAGAAAATCGTGAATTGCTTTATGAATCAATATATGAGCCGCAAACTCAGATAGAAACTGAAGAAACAGAAGAATAATTGAATAATTCCCTTCATATGTTTTATATAGATAGAATGTATGAAGGGAGTTTTATTTTTGGATATATCTTTAGAAAATGAAAAATATTGTAGTTTAAAAAGAACCTATGACACGACGGTTGAAGAGTGCGTTGAGGCAGAATTATCATTACCGGAGTATATGCCTGAAATTCTCAGAATAATAAAATCACAGGCTATACCAAAAATTAATTCTTTTAATACCGTTGGTGAAAGAGTTACTGTTGACGGTACTTGTGAATTAAGAATGATTTATGTAGGTAATGATAATTGTATTTATTCGTTTTCGCAGTCACGTAATTTTACCCGTTATTGTGAAAACTCTGCGTTTCTGACTGCAGAAGACGTTAAGGTTAAAACAACCGTAAACTACGTTAACTGCAGAGCAACTAACACAAAACGTGCTGAAATCAAGTCGGGTATAGGAATTTCTGTTACTGCGTTGGGTAAAATTGAAGAGAATATTTTACTCACGGGTAAAACTCCAGGCATAGAAGAAAAAATAATGAATCTTTCTGTTATGTCATTAGGGTGCAGAAAAAGTAAAATGTTTTCTATGAGCGATACGTTTGAGTTAGAAAACAATACAGCAGCGTTTTTAGTAAGGGCAAATGCGGTTTCTGTTTTGGGTGAGGTAAGAAAAATAAGCAACAAGGTTATGGTGAAGGGTGAAACAATTGTTGAAATTGCTTACGTGCCTAATGAAGATAAAACAACTATATGTAATCTCAGACACGTTTTACCGATTAATCAGATTTTAGAATTTGATGGAATGGATGAACGCTTTACGGGGGATGTAACGCTCGACGTAACAGCGGTAGACGTTATAATAAAGAATGATTCGAGTGGTGACGGTAAAAGTCTTGACGTTGCAGTTTCGGTGAACGCAGGAATAACTATGTGGGAGCAAAAAGAACTGCAGATAATAACAGATGCTTATGCTATTAGCGGTGCGATTGACTTAAGCTACAAAAAAATGAAGTTTTATTCTGCACTTGATGCAGTTCGTGATACATATATTTATAAAAACAACATAGACGTTTCTAAAACAGGTGCTTCTTCTTTGCTTGATGCCTATTGCGAAGAAGGTGAACCAACACTGTCTTTTGGTGATGGCGTAATTGCGGTGTGTGGATCTCTTAAGGTTACGTTGCTTTTGAAGGATGCTTCTGAAAATATTGTAACTACGGAAAAAATGCTTGATTACAGGTATGAAAGAAAAGCAGAATGCTGTAATCAGGAGACTGACTGTGTGCCGAGTGTTTCTGTTTCTTCGTTTGAATGTGTTCCGGGAAATAAAGATACAATAGACGTCAAAGCTGAACTGCAGATTAATTGTTCTGTCTTTGGCGAAACCGAAATAGATATTGTTTCAGATATATGCGAAGGAATAAGCGAAGAAAAGAACAGAAACAGTGCAATAACCGTTTACTTCCCTAAGTGTGAAGAAACTCTCTGGGATATTGCCAAAAGATATAATACAACAGTAGAAAGCATAATGTCTGAAAATAACATAGATGGTGAAACAACAGGTGATATAACAATGTTGTTTATTCCGTCGGCATAAAAATTTACTTGAATTATATTGTGTATTGACATATAATAATAAAAGAACTTCCCCGAATTAAGTTCGGGGATTTTTAATTGCTATAATTTAAACGGAAGGTAAATAAAATGGAAAAACGCAAAGTTTTAATTGTGGATGATGAACCTGATATCAGAGAAATAGTAGAACTGTTATTAAAATCTAACGGTTATGAGGTTTTTGCATCTGCTGATGGAGAAACTGCTATAAAGACTTTACAGGAAAATCCTACTGCAGATTTAATAATATTAGACGTTATGATGCCTTCTGAAGATGGCATATCTGTTCTCAAAAAAATAAGACAGTTCAGCAAAATTCCTGCGTTGTTTCTTACGGCGAAAATACAGGAAAGTGATAAAGCAGAAGCATATGAAAACGGGGCGGATGATTATCTGACTAAACCATTTTCGCAAACGGAGCTTCTTATGAAGGTTAATTCATTAATAAGACGTTACAGAGATTATTCGGGCAAGACGTTAGAGAGCAGCAAAGCTGACGGAATAATAATTGATGAGAATACAAAACGCGCATATAAGTCAGGTCGTTTGCTTAATCTTACAGACACTGAATTTGATATGCTCAGCTTTTTTATAAAGAACAGAGGTAAGCCTGTTGACACAAAAACACTTTATGAAACTGTCTGGGACGAAAAATATGTTGCTTCGGCGGCGAATACAATAATGGTGCATATTCTTAATTTGCGTAAAAAAATTGAAGATGACCATACTAACCCATTGTTTTTGAAAACTATCTGGGGAAAGGGGTACCAATTTGACTAATAATTTAAAAAAGGTTAACGGCAAAAAATTTGTGTCTTTAAAAACCAGGATTGTCTTGTGTGTTCTTTTGGCGCTTATTCTTGCTCTTTTAGCTTCTATGATTACTTTTACGGTAGGTAATATTGTTGTGGATGAATTCTTTTTAAGCGAAGAAGCAGAGGCTGAGCGTGACGTGGAACTTTATCAGTCGTTTGTTGCATTTGTAGAAGAAAATGACGTTGCTTCTACAGAAACCGAAAAATTTGATAAGTGGATTAGTCAGTATGATGACAGGGTTTATCTTACCGTTTACAGAGAAGATAAGATTTTTCTCAAGGATTTTGAAATAAGTGGCGATGAAGTTATTGTTCCTGATAACGGACAAGCCGGCAACAATACTTCGGGTGTAAACGATGATTTGATAAACAGTGCTTTAGGTGAAGGAAATTTATACAGCAATTACGACAGAACAATTTACCTTGTAGCCTTCAAAGACGGTGTTTGTGCAGTTACAATCGGGCATGAGTACTCACAGGTATACACTACTATAATTATGTGTATTACCGCGACAGTATTTTTTGTTGTATTCTTTCTTATTACAAGTGGCTTCAACAACCGCCTGAGAGTACGTGTTAAAAATCTTTCAGAGCAGGTTTCACGCGTTAGTGCAGGTGATTTGGATACATCTATAAGCCTTGACGGCAGAGATGAGGTTACAATTCTTTCTCACGATGTTGAAGCAATGAGAAGCTCTCTTGTTGATAAAATTAATAGTGAAAATAAGGCATGGAAGGCTAATCAGGAGTTGATTACTTCTATTTCTCACGATATAAGAAATCCGCTTACATCACTTGTGGGTTATTCAGATATTCTTCATAATAAGCAATATACAAGTGATGCGGAGCGCGAAAGCTATCTTAACCGTTGTCGTGAAAAAATTTACAGGCTGAAAGAGCTTACCGATGAGCTTTTCAGATATTCACTTGTTTTCGGAACGCCTGAGGTTCAGGTTAAACGTACCGAAGAGGATGCGTTAATACTTTTAGGGCAGCTTATTGGTGAGCCTTTAGCAGAGTTTAAATCTAACGGTTGTCAGGTTGCTTCAACTATTTTAATTAATGATATCTTTATTTCTGTTGACGTTCTTATTTTAAAAAGAGTTTTCGATAATCTTTTTTCAAACATAAATAAATATGCAGACTTTTCAAAGCCTGTTGTTGCTTCGGTAACAAAAACAGGAACGGTTCTTGACGTGAAGCTAATAAACTATAAAAAAGATATTGAGAATCCGGTTGAAAGCTCTAAAATAGGGCTCAGAACTTGTGAGAGACTCTGCAAATCACTTGACATTGAATTTGCTTATTCTGATAAAAAAGATAAATTTACGGCAGAGATGTTTATTCCTATAGTTAAAATAGCGGAAAATAGTAATTAAAATACTTTATTATTTGTTTAACATTTTCTATTGCAATTTGCAAAATATTATGATATTATACTTAAGTCTATGTGTGCGTTGCAGTCGATAGGTTGCAACGGCAGTTAATGGCAACATTAAAGCTGGCGGTCCGCTACTCTATAAGAGTATGAACGCTTGAAAAAATTCGGAG
>JAZRKU010000064.1:0-78404 GCA_045646485.1 Acutalibacteraceae bacterium | reverse complement strand
TGCAATAGGACTTCTTGCTCTTACACTCCTGATTGCAGAACCGACAAATGGTGCTCTGAGCTGGGTGAATATTGCGGGTATTTCTCTGCAACCATCAGAGCTTGTAAAAGTTGCATTTATTTTTGTTGGTGCGGTAACGCTTGAAAAGCTTCAGTCAATAAAACAACTTACACTTTATATTATTTTTGCTGCTATATGTGTTTTAGAATTGTTTTTGATGTACGATTTTGGTGCGGCGCTTATATTCTTCTTTACATTTATTGTTATTGCTTTTATGCGTTCAGGTGATATAAGAACAATTATGCTTATCTGTATTGCTGCCGCTTTAGGTGCAGTGCTTATAATTCTTTTCAAACCTTATGTTGCGGCGAGATTTTCGGGGTATCTTCATATCTGGGAAAATATGGATACAACAGGCTATCAGCAGACAAGAACTTTAATTTATTCTGCAAGTGGTGGGCTTTTTGGCTTGGGTCTTGGTAACGGTAAGCTCCGTAATGTTTTTGCGGCTGCAGAAGATTTAGTTTTCGGTGTTGTCTGTGAAGAATACGGTATAATTATGGGATTTTTAATTCCCATTACATTTGCTTTGGTTACAGTAGCAATAATCATAAATGCTCAAAGGGCAAAATCAACCTTTTATGCTATAAGTGGTGTTGCTGCAACAGCAATGCTTTTATTCCAGAGTATGCTTAATATTTTCGGTGTAACTGATTTATTACCACTTACAGGCGTCACTCTGCCATTTGTAAGTAAAGGTGGTTCAAGCATTATTTGCTGCTTCTGCCTTCTTGCTTTTATGAAATCGGTTGATACAAGAACATTCTCTAATTTCAAACCGGATTTAGCAAGACCTGCTCCTAAAAAGAAAAGGAGGGTGAAAAATGAAGTCGACAACTAAACGCGGTTTTATTGTTCTTTTGTTAGTAGCAGTATTTACTGCCGGACTTGTTTACCTCGCTTTCAATTTAGGCACTAATGCAGAAAAATGGGCAACCTTAAGAGTTAATAATCATCTTGTGAATGATGGTAGCTTTATAGGTGCGGGCAATGTGCTTGACCGTAATGGCGAAATTCTCGCACAGACGGTTGACGGAGAAAGAATTTACAATAACTCTGAAAGAATAAGACGCTCAACACTTCACATTGTCGGTGACAGTGAAGGGTATATAGCATCAGGTGTGCAGACCGCTTACAAAAGAGAGCTTATAGGCTACAACCTTGTAACAGGTATTTATTCTCTTAAAAAATATGAGCGTGGTAATGATGTTACTCTTACTATTGATTCATCAGTTTCTGCAACCGCTCTTGATGCGTTAGGCTCAAGAAAAGGTATTGTTGCGGTTTATAATTATAAAACAGGCGAAATTCTCTGTTCTGTTTCGAGTCCTAATTTTGATATAAGAAACAAGCCATCAACGGAAGAAATTGAAAAAAATGCAGATAGAAAATATGAGGGTCTTTATCTTAACAGACTTTTAGATGGTCTTTATACACCGGGCTCTGTGTTTAAAATAATTACTGCCTCCTGCGCGTATGAGAATATTCCTGATATTGAAAACTGGGAATATGAGTGCGAAGGCGAAATGTTTATTAACGGTGTAAGGGTAAGCTGTCCGAGAAAGCATGGGAAGCTTGACATTGAAAAAGCATTCAGTCAGTCCTGTAACTGTGCTTTCGCAGAAATTTCTAAAAAATTAAGTGCCGCACAGCTTACAAATACTGCAAATGCTTTCGGATTTCACGATAATTTTACTTTCGGTAACAGCTTTACAGAAGAAAGCATTATAAATTTAAGTGATGCAAGTGCTTCGGATGTTGCGTGGGCATCAGTTGGTCAATATACTACACTTATGAATCCGTATCACGCGCTTACAATTGCGGGTGCTATTGCAAATAACGGTACTGCGAAATTACCTTTTGTTGTAAAGAATTTTGCTTCGCCCTCAGGAAGAGTAGTAAAAGAAGTGACACCTGAAGAGGTTGTTTACACAACACCTGAAAATGCAAAAAAACTTAAAGAGTTGATGCGTAGTGCGGTAGAAAATAATTATGGTGACTGGAATTTTTCAGGTGTTACAATGTGCGGTAAAACAGGCACCGCAGAGGTTTCAGATACTGAAAAACCGCACTCCTGGTTTTTAGGATTTTCAGAGGATGAAAAATGTCCGTTGGCAATTGTCGTGGTAGTAGAAAATGGCGGATGGGGTTCAACAACTGCAATTCCTGTTGCTTCTAAAGTTATTAAGGAAGCAAGTAAAGTAATTTCTTAAAAAGATAAAAATTGTTTACTAATTGTAAAATTATTTTTTATGCTTTATTTTCATTGACTAAAATTGTTATTTATTGTAGAATATAGGGCAAGTCTGTTCAATTGATTTTCAATTGAGCGAAATATGTAGAATTATTTAGTATTGAAAGGCTGAATTAAATGAGTTTTATAGAATTTGAGTCTGTTTACAAAACCTATAAAATGGGTGAAGTTACAATAAACGCGGCGGACGGTGTTACCTTTAATATTGAGCAAGGTGAATTTTGCATTATCTTAGGTGCTTCTGGTGCAGGTAAAACAACTATTCTTAATATTTTAGGCGGTATGGACGATTGCGATGACGGCAAGGTCCGTGTCGGCGGTGATTTAATAAATGAATACGACAATAAAAGTCTTATTGAATACAGACGCTTTGACGTTGGCTTTGTGTTCCAATTTTACAATCTTGTGCCAAACCTTACAGCACTTGAAAACGTTGAGCTTGCGACACAAATAGGCGAAAAAGCGCTTAATCCTGTTAAGGTGCTTGAAAGAGTGGGCTTAGGTGAAAGACTTGACAACTTCCCGGCTCAGCTTTCAGGTGGTGAGCAACAACGTGTTTCTATTGCGAGAGCGTTGGCGAAGAACCCGAAGATTCTTCTTTGTGACGAGCCTACAGGTGCCCTCGACTATAATACAGGTAAGCAGATTTTAAAACTTTTACAAGATACAAGCAGAGAGTCAGGTATGACAATTGTTGTTATTACCCATAACGCTGCACTTGCTCCTATGGCAGACAGAATAATAACCGTAAAGAGCGGTCGTGTTGTGAAAAATGAGGTAAATGAAAATCCTGTTTCTGTAGAAGAAATAGATTGGTAATTACTTGGATTTTTTAATTAGAAAGGGTTTTGTGCGATGACAAGAGCATACGCTATTGACACGCTGCGTTCCATAAGAAGAACTATAAGCCGTTTTATATCTATTGTGGCAATAGTTGCATTGGGTAGCGGTCTTTTTGTGGGACTCAATTCTGTGTCTACAGATATGATAGATTCCGCAAACGATTACTACGTAAATAACAATCTTATGGATTTGAGGCTGCAGTCGTTTATAGGACTTTATGAAGAGGATTTGAATAAAGTACGTCTTATTGAGGGTGTAAAATCCGTTCAGGGAATGAAATTTGTCGACGGTTTTGTTCAGACACCAACTACCCTGGATGATGGTACCGAGGAATACGAAGGTATAGTTGATATAGATGGTTCCGAGCTTACTGTTCGTGTTTTTGGTCTTGATGTTAATCAGGCAAAGGCTTTTCAGGATGGCGGAATTGATGATGAAGGCTACATAAACAGACTTGAATTGGTAGAGGGCAGATACCCCGAAAATCCAAACGAGTGTGTTGTTACCTGCAGTGACCTTACAACTCCTGAGCAATTTGTAATTGGTAGTAAAATCAAGGTCGTAGGTGACGGTGAAGAAATTTCTTATTACTTAACAAGTAATGAATTTGAAATTGTAGGTATTGTTATTTCTCCGTATTGGATTTCATATGAGCGTGGAGCAACTACCGCAGGTAGTGGTAAGCTGGGCGATTTCGTTTACGTTCCTAATGAAGCGTTTCAACCACGTATTGATTATTACAGCGAAGCATACATAACACTTACAGGAACTGAAGATTTAGTGGCTTACAGCGATGAGTATGATGAGTATGTTTCAGAAATGCAGAACACAATTCTTTTAGCTTCTGAGGCGATTGTTGCAGAGAGAGCGGCTTCGTTGAGTGTCGGACTTCCTGCAAGACTTATAAGTGCAAAAAATCAGATTGATACTGCAGAAAAAGAAATAAATTCACAGATTGCAGAAGCAAGAAAAACTATCGACGAATATCGTGTGCTTGAAAAAAATGGTCAGGCACAATTAGAGGCAGCTCAAAAAGAGCTTGATGAAAAATATGCAGCGGCTCAGGCTGAGCTTCAGTCGGGTAGTACTCAATATGTGGCGGCGGTTAATGAGTATAACTCAAAGGTAACTTACGTTGCAGAAAAAAGAGCAGAGTACAACGCAAAGCTTACTGAGTACAACACAAATAAAGCAAAGGCAGACACAGCAAAAGATAGTCTTGATACGGCAAACAGTGAGTTGCTTTCTGCAAAACTTAAAATAGAAGGTACCGAAGCGTTAATCGGTAGCACACAGTCTACGCTTGATACTCTGAAAAATAATCAGAGCGTTTCTCAGGAGGATTTGGACCTTGATGCTATGGCGGCACGTCTTGAAGAGACGAACCCCGAACTCGCAAAAATTCTCTATTCTGCTTCGAATCTTACGGCTCAGGGTATGGCAGCAGACCTTGTAGTTGAAACTGAGGCATTGCTTGAGCAATATAATTCTGAGCTTGTTGTTGCAGAAGAAACCTATGAGCGAAACAAGGCGGAATACGATAAAAAATATGCAGAGTGGTATCAGGCAGATCAGGAATTGAAGTCTGCTAAAATACAGCTTGATGAAGCGGACGCACAATTGGACGTTGCAGAAACTCAATTGGAGCAGTTTAAAGAACAACTTCAGACGAGCGGTTTTGACCTTCAGTTCGGTTCTTTAAAAGCACAGACTGAATACACAAATGCACAGACAGAATTAACCTACAAGACAATGCAACTTCAGAATATTCAACAGATTATTGCAGGTGCAGAAAAACAGCTTGAAGAGGCTGAGGCGTTAGCAAATGAAAAAATTGGTCTTGTAAAAACTGAATATAATAAAGGTGTTGCTTTACTTGAAACAATAAACAACGGAGCGAGTTGGTCTGTTTATGACCGTGGCGATTCTCCGGGTTACACAGGTTATGGTGAAGCCGCAAAAAATATGCAAAGACTTGCATATATATTCCCGACGTTCTTCTTTATAGTTTCAACACTTGTGTGTCTTACTACAATGACAAGAATGGTAGAAGAGCAAAGAACTCAGCTTGGTACAATGAAAGCTTTGGGTTATGAAGATAAGACGATTGTAAGTAAATATCTTATTTACGCTATTTCAGCAAGTACAATCGGTAGCGTAATTGGTATTCTGGCAGGCTTCTCGGGGCTTCCTCACGCAATTTTTGCCGCATGGGGAATTATGTATGAAATACCGAAACTTACAGTACAACTTCTTCCGGGTTATATACTTCTCGGTGCTGTTATTTCAGTTGGTTTGACAACACTTGCAGCATACCTTTCATGCGTAAAAGAACTCAAAACACCTGCGTCAATACTTATGCGACCAAAACCGCCTAAGGATGGTAAACGTGTATATCTTGAAAGATTTACTGCAATATGGTCAAAGCTTAACTTTACTTCAAAGGTTACTGTAAGAAACCTTTTCAGAAACAAAAAACGTTTTGCTGTTACTGTTATAGGTATTGCAGGTTGTACAGCACTTATGCTTTCTGCATTCGGACTTCAGAATGCTATAGGTACAGTTATTACAAACCAATATGGCGAAGATGGTGTCGCTCAATATGATTTACAGGTTGTTTTAAAAGAGAATTCTGAAAACTACACGCCAAACAGTGAAACTGTAAAATCTATAACAACACTTCCGGGAATTAAATCTTCAATGTTGGGTTATCTTAAGGTTTGCGAAGGTTATTCTGACAGAAGCGAAAAGGTTATGGAGGTTGACGTTTTAGTTCCTCAGGCACCTGAAATGCTTAAGAACTTCATTAATCTGAAAAACGGTAAATCAGATGTTCCGTTTACAGATGACGGTGCGGTTATAACTAAAAAGTTTGCAGAAAAAACAAAAACTGATATAGGCGATACAATCAAACTTTCGTGGACAGAGGGCTCTAAAAAGGTAGAGTATGAAGTGAATGTTGTTGGTATTTCAGAAAACTATACGTTCCATTACGTTTATCTTACACCTGCAACATATTACAGAATGACTAATACAGTTCCTAATTATAACTATTTATTCTGTTCACTTGAGGATGGAATGACTGCAGAAAGTAAGACTGCACTTGAAAATCAGATTGGTGACGTAAAGGGCGTAAATGGTACGGTTTACACTACAGTTGTTATTGATAACTTCAACAACATAATAAACGTTCTCAGTCTTGTTACACTTATTCTTATTGTGGCAGCTATTACTCTTGCGTTTGTTGTTCTTTATAACCTTAACAACATTAATATCAATGAACGTATTAAAGAACTTGCAACACTTAAGGTGTTAGGTTTTTATGACGACGAGGTTTCGGCTTATATTTACAGAGAAAACGTTATTCTGACATTCTTCGGAATAATAATAGGTCTTTTTGCCGGAATATTCCTTAATATTGCAGTTGTCGGTGTAGTTGATATTGATACAGTTACATTCAGCACTACGCTCAAGTGGTGGAGCTTTGTGTTGGCGGCTTTATGTACAGTTGTATTTGCGATTATAGTGAATTCAATGATGCACTTTAAACTCAAGAAGATAAGTATGGTAGAGTCGTTAAAATCAGTAGAATAATTTATAAAGCAAAAAGATTCCCTTAAGCGAACGCTTAAGGGAATCTTGATTTGTTTGAAAGAATATTAAAATTCGTCATCTGGTTTAGTATACGCCGCGAATTTTGTTTTTGTGAAAAGTGAACCGCTTATGTACATATTTGCAATGAATTCTGCCATAATGTCCGGAGGGATAACCATTCCGTCATCCATCCAGTCAACAACACTGCCTGTTAAAGCATTAAGAGCAAAATTTAAAATGAATCTTCTCGGGTCTTCCTGAGAGTAAGTTTCTTTTGCAACAGGAACGTTTTTTGCAAGAAGCTTTGTGATTCTTTTTAAAACCTTGTTATTGTTGTATTCTCTTGTGATAACGAAGCGTGCAATTGTGGGATTACTTTTACAAAAATTGAGGATGTTTTCAACGTATTTTGCAAAAGCCTCCGGAGAATGAATGGTTTCCTCGGTTCCTTGTAAAACTTCTTCAAAAATTTCATATGCTTCATTCTGAATCTGATCTAACATATCAAAAATGTCAGTATAGTAAAAATAGAACGTAGCACGGTTAATATCAGCTACCTCAGTTAATTCCGTGACGGTAATTTCGTTAATTGATTTTTGTTGCAAAAGAGTGAAGAGTGAATCTCTTAAGAGTTTTTTTGTTCTTTTGACTCTTCTGTCATTAGTATTCATCTTAGATAAACGCTCGTCATTATTAGACATAATGCCCTCCTGAACAATGTTTTTAATCATTTTAACATAGAATTGTTGGATATTCAAGTCCGAAATAAAAAAATGTTAAAATTCTTTAAATTTCTTAAGTTGTATTAATAGTGTGTGAAATAAATTGATAATCAGATTGAGTTGTCAGACTATATATTACCAGGCAATAAATACTTGATTTTTAAATGTTTAGTTGTTATAATATAATTGTTGAAATTTGGGCTATTTTTTGGATATTTATGGATTTTGAACTTGAAGGAGCTGTTGAAATGAAGTATGATATAGCCGTAATTGGTGCAGGGGTTGTAGGTTCGCTTATTACAAGAGAACTTGCAAAATACAATTTAAAGGTAGCTTTGTTAGAAAAAGCTAATGACTGTGCAATGGGTGCAACAAAGGCAAACAGTGCAATTGTACACGCAGGTTTTGATGCGAAACCGGGTACTTTAAAAGCAAAGCTTAATGTTCGCGGAGTTGAACTTATGAAAACAACCTGCGAAGAACTTAATGTTCCGTTAAAAAATATCGGTGCATTTGTTGTTGCTTTTTCAGAAGAACAAATTCCTCACCTTGAAGAACTTCTTGAAAGAGGTAAAAAGAACGGTGTTCCGAATCTTTCAATTGTCAGAAGAGATGAGCTTTTGAAAATGGAAAGAAATATAGGCGATGAGGTCGTAGCAGCACTTCACGCACCAACATCTTCTATAGTTTGTCCTTATGAATTAACTATTGCAGGTGTTGAAAATGCAGTGACAAATGGTGCTGAATTTTTAAGAAACTGCGAAGTGAAATCTATTAAGCAAAACAGTGACAGTTTTATTCTTGATACAACACTGGGTGAAATTGAGGCAACTTACGTTATAAATGCTGCAGGTGTTAACTCAGGCAAGGTTGCAAAAATGATAGGTGACAATTCAATTGAAATAAAACCACGTCGTGGCGATTATTATCTTCTTGATAAATCTCAGGGGGCTCTGGCATTCAGTACAATATTCCAGTGCCCTACAGAAAAAGGTAAGGGTGTTCTGGTTTCTCCTACGGTAGATGGTAACCTTATAGTAGGTCCGTCTGCAATAGATAATGATGATGGTGAAAACGTGGATACAACTGCAGAAGGACTTGATAAGGTTTACGGTTCTGCAATTAAGAGTATTCCTGCAGTTTCTTTAAGAAATGCAATCACATCATTCAGCGGTAACAGAGCGCATTGTACTGCAGATGATTTTGTAATAGGCTCATCTGAAGTTAATAAGAATTTTATAAACGTTGCGGGTATTGAGTCTCCCGGGCTTTCTTCAGCACCTGCTATAGCAGAGATGGTTCTTGAAATGGTTCTTTCTCTTGCAGGTGATGTTGAAAAGAAATCTAACTTTAATCCGAACAGACCTGCTCCTGTTCGTTTCAGAGAAATGACTTCTTCACAAAGAGCGAAGCTTGTAGAAAAAAATAAAGCCTACGGAAGAATTGTCTGCCGTTGCGAAACAATTACAGAAGGCGAAATTATAGATGCTATTCACGCTCCTGCAGGTGCAAGGGACGTTGACGGTGTCAAGAGAAGAACAAGAGCTGGAATGGGTAGATGTCAGGGTGGATTCTGCGGTAGTAAGGTTGTTGAAATATTAGCAAGAGAATTAAATGTTCCTGTTAATTCAATAACAAAATTCGGCGGCGAATCAAAAATAATATATGAAAAAACAAAATGAGGAGGCAGGAAAAATGTTGAATTATGATTTAGTTGTAGTCGGCGGTGGTCCTGCTGGTATGGCGGCAGCTCTTCAGGCAAAAGAAGAGGGCGTAGAAAAAATAGTGATTTTAGAAAGAGCTGAAACTCTTGGCGGTATTCTTGAGCAATGTATTCATACAGGCTTTGGTCTTCATTATTTCGGCGAAGAACTTTCAGGTCCTGAATATGCAGGAAGATTTATTGAAGAGGTAGAGAAAACCGATATTGACGTTTACACCGACACAATGGTGCTTGACGTTTCTAAAAGTAACGTTGTTACAGCGGTTAACAATAAAGATGGCTTGATTCAGATTCAGGCGGTTGCGGTAGTTCTTGCTATGGGTTGTCGTGAAAGACCACGCGGAGCTCTTTCAATTGCAGGTTCACGTCCTGCGGGTGTTATGACTGCGGGTACTGCACAGAAATACGTTAATATAGATGGGTATATGCCCGGTAAAAAAGTGGTTATTTTAGGCTCTGGTGACATTGGTCTTATTATGGCAAGAAGAATGACTCTTGAAGGTGCAGAGGTTAAGGTCGTTTGTGAGCTTATGCCATATTCAGGCGGTCTTAAGAGAAATATTGTTCAGTGTCTTGATGATTTTGGTATTCCGTTAAGACTCAGTTGCACAGTTATTTCTACTCACGGTAAAGAACGACTCGAAGGTGTTACAATTGCTAATGTTGATGAGAATTTAAAACCAATTCCGGGCACTGAGCAATATATAGAATGTGATACACTTCTTTTGTCAGTTGGTCTTATTCCTGAAAATGAGCTTTCAAAGGGTGTAGGAATCGACCTTGATAGGGTTACGGGCGGACCTACTGTTGATGAATACAGAGAAACACTCCATAAAGGCATATTTGCTTGTGGTAACGTGCTTCAGGTACACGACCTTGTTGACTACGTTACAGAAGAAAGTAAAATTGCAGGTAAGGGTGCGGCAGATTATATCTTCGGCAAAAAACAAGAGGGCACTTACATTCAGACAAAAGGTATTAATGGTGTCCGTTATATTGTTCCTCAAAGGGTTAATATTAAAAACGAAGAGGGCGTAAAGCTTTATTTCAGAGTCGGACAGGTTTATAAAGGTGCGAAGGTTGTTGTTGAGTGTGACGGCAATATTCTTTCTTCAAAAAAGAAGGTTATGTTAGCACCAGGTGAAATGGAAAATGTTCTTATTACCGCAGAAATGCTTAAGAATATGAATGAGAACAGTGAAATAACTGTCAGAATTGAAGAGTAAGGGAGGAAACGGAAAATGAAAAAGAATCTGATTTGCGTATCCTGCCCGTTAGGATGTCCTATAGAAGTTGAAATAGAAAATGGTGAAATTCTTTCTGTTACAGGTAATACCTGTAAACGTGGTGATGCATATGCAAGAGATGAGCTTACAAACCCTGTAAGAAGTCTTACAACAACAGTAAAGCTTGTTGACGGCACTTTACCTGTTGTTCCTGTAAAATCATCTAAGCCTGTTCCGAAGGATAAGATGTTTGATTGTATGAAGGTAATAAATGAAGCATCTGTAAAAGCACCTGTTAAAATTGGTGACGTAGTAATAAAAGATATTTTAGGCACGGGCGCAGATATTGTTGTTACAAATAACGATAACGGAAAATAATTTTGTTGCAAGGCGGCGGAATCCGTTGCCTTGCAACAATGCTGAAAAGGAAATAAATTATGAAACCTTATGAAATAGCGGCTGAAATAAAGCCGTCGAAGAGACAATTGGAATGGCAAAAAACGGAGTTTTATGGATTTATTAATATAGGGCTACCTACGGTTGTTAACAGAGAATGGACTGATGGTAACGTTAAAGCGGAAAATTTTGTTCCCGAAAAGTTCAATGCAGAAGAATGGGTAACATTTTTCAAGGATGCAGGTCTTAAAGGTATGGTGCTCAACGTAAAGCATCACGATGGCTTTTGCCTCTGGTATTCAGTGCTCACAGATTATACTGTTGAAAAATCTGTTAATTGGGAAGTTGAAAACAGAGATATGGTAGCAATGCTTTCAGAAGAGTGTAAAAAGCAAGGACTGAAATTTGGCATTGCAATTTCTCCGCTTGACAGACACAGTGATTTATACGGAAAAGGTGAAGCGTATAACGAATATTTCAAAAAGCTTTTAAGAGAAATTCTTACAAAGTATGGCGATATTTTTTATGTTCGTTTTGATGGTGCGGCAGAAGATAATGGTAATGGTTACACTCAGGAATATGACTGGGAAGGATATTATGAGGTCGTAAGAGAATGTCAACCTGATGCAGTTATTGCTCTTGTTGGTCCCGATGTTCGTTGGTATGGTAATGAATGGGGCGTAATTCGTAAAAACGAGTGGAGCGTTGTGCCTAAATATTATAGTATAGAAGACGCAATAAAACGAAGCAAAGAACCACCTTCAAGAAAAAATCTTAAGCGTGAAAAGAAGCACGATATGGATTTAGGTTCAAGAAAAGCTATAAAAAAAGAGTCTGAATTTATATGGTATCCGTGTGAAGTTTGTGTTTCAATGAGGGACAGATGGTATTATCATAAGGAAGATGAGTATTCTGCAAAGACAAAGGACAGACTGCAAAAGCTTTATCTTGAGTCTGTAGGTGCAAACTGTGCTCTTATGTTAGGCGTTCCTCCTATGAAGGACGGTAGCTTTTCACAGATGGATTACCAGATTTTAATGGCTTTCGGAAAAACACAGAAGCAAACTTATAATTATAAGGTTTCGAGTGTTGCGGAAATAACTGCAAGCAGTTCACTTTCCGCAGAATATGACGTAAAAAATCTTATGAATTCAGATGAAGAAAAGGTATGGAAGCCTGCAAAAGACGATTCTGCTCCTGAAATTATTTTCACATTTAAAGAAAAAGACATGTTCGATAGAGTTCTTATGATGGAGCATATCAAAAACGGTCAGCACGTTGAGGAATATGAACTTTATCTTGATAAGGGTGATGGCAAATTCAAACGCGTTGATAAGGGCGGAGTTATAGGTTATAAACGAATACATAAAATTACGCCTACTGAAGTAAAGAGAGTGAAAATTAAAATAACCTCTTACAGAGGCGAGCTTGAATTACAGGAAGTTACACTTTATTAAGCAATAAAAACGGATATTTGAGTTTTTACACTCAATTATCCGTTTTATTTTTGTTGCAATTTCTGATTATTTATTGTATAATGAATTGGATTTGTATCAAATTAAGTAATTATAGGTAAGGAGTTGTGTAAAATGAAGCGTACAGTTAAAAAAATCGCATTAATATTTGTTGCGCTCATATTGATTGTTGTGTCTTGTTTGCCTATGGTTGCTTTTGAAGTTAAGCGTTATTACGGTGACGTTGATAACGACGGTAAGGTTACTGTTGTGGATGCAAGAACAATTTTACGTGCCGCTATAGATATTTCAGAAAATACTTTAAGTGAACACGATTTTTCTGCGGCAGACATTGATAGTGACGGCAAGCTTACAACAAACGATGCAAGACTTGCGTTAAGAATGGCGGCGCATCTTGAAGCGATGGAATATATGCCTTCATATGAGTTCAACAAGCACGAGGAAGACGTTCTCGACCTTATAAACGAATATAGAAAAACCGCGAGTGATGGTGCCCTTAAAGGGTTAGAGGTTTCTCCGGAACTTTGTGAGGTGGCGGATAAAGCGGCTTATGAATATGTTACGCAGACGGGTAGTGCATTAAGACGTGGTGACGGGTCTTATTACAATACATTGCTCGATGAAAATAATATTACATATACCGTTGCCGATAAGGTTATGTGCGTGTCAACTACAAGCTACGCACAGGCGTTCGATGAAATTATAAGTGTAAAGCAAAGCTGTAAGGCACTGACAAGTCAGAATTTCAGCGAAATAGGTGTCGGTGCATATTCAAAAGACGGGCACACTGTTTATTGGTGCATAATACTCGTTGGCTAATTGTTGCTCGAAAGGAGATATTAAAATGAGCGATTATAAAATAGAGACAAAATGTGTGCAGGGTGGTTATACACCTGGTAATGGTGAACCGAGACAAATTCCTATTTACCAGAGCACAACATTCAAATATGATACAAGTGAAGATATGGGTAAACTTTTCGATCTTGAGGCAACAGGTTACTTTTACTCAAGACTTCAAAATCCTACCTGCGATTTAGTTGCTAATAAAATTGCTGAGCTTGAAGGCGGTAGCGCCGCTATGCTCACAGGTTCGGGACAGGCAGCATCATTTTATTCAGTGTTTAATTTAGCTTCAAACGGCGACCACGTTGTTTCGTCATCTGCTATTTATGGCGGTACTTATAATTTGTTTGCAGTTACAATGAAAAGAATGGGCATTGAGTTTACCTTCGTTTCTCCTGATTGCACAGAGGAAGAATTGAATGCAGCATTCAGACCAAATACAAAAGCGGTGTTTGGTGAAACAATTGCAAACCCTGCGTTAGCAGTGCTTGATATTGAAAAGTTTGCAAAAGCAGCACACGCACACGGTGTTCCACTTATTATAGATAATACCTTTGCGACACCTGTTAATTGTCGTCCTATTGAGTGGGGTGCTGACATTGTTACTCATTCAACAACAAAATATATAGACGGTCACGGTGCTTCTGTTGGTGGTTGCATTGTTGATTCAGGTAAATTTGACTGGATGGCACACGCAGATAAATTCCCGGGGCTTTGCACTCCTGATGACAGCTACCACGGCGTAACTTATGCAGAACGCTTTGGCAAAGAGGGCGCATTTATCACAAAAGCTACCGCACAGCTTATGAGAGATTTAGGTTCAGTTCAGTCTCCTCAGAGTGCTTTCTATATTAATCTTGGTCTTGAAAGTCTTCACGTTCGCATAAAACGTCATTGTGAAAACGGTTTGGCAGTTGCTAAATTCTTACAGGCAAGTGACAAAATAGAGTGGGTTACTTATGCAGGTCTTGAAGGCGACAAATATTATGATTTAGCACAAAAATATCTTCCTGATGGCACCTGCGGTGTTGTAAGCTTCGGTGTTAAGGGCGGAAGAAAAGCTGCTGAAGAATTTATGAAAAAACTTAAAATAATTGCTATAGAAACTCACGTTGCAGACGCAAGAAGCTGCTGCTTGCACCCTGCAAGTGCAACTCATCGTCAGATGAATGATGATGAGCTTCGTGCAGCAGGTGTTTCACCTGATTTGGTTCGTCTTTCTTGCGGCCTTGAAAATTCAGAAGATTTAATTAACGACCTTAAACAGGCATTAGGTGAATAATTTATAAATATAATTTCAGAAAGGGGTGGATATCTTGCCTATTAAAATTCCAAACGGACTTCCTGCAGTTGATATTTTAGCAGAAGAAAACATATTTGTTATGACGGATACGAGAGCGATTACTCAGGATATCCGTCCGCTTAAAATTCTGCTTCTTAATCTTATGCCTAAAAAGGTAGAAACCGAAACTCAGCTTTCGAGGCTTTTAGGTAATTCGCCTTTGCAGGTTGAGTTTGAACTGATTCACACAAAGTCTCATATTTCAAAAAACACCTCGCAAGAGCATTTACTTGCTTTTTATAAAACGTTTGATGATGTTAAACATCAGAAATTTGATGGTCTTATAATAACAGGTGCTCCCGTTGAGAAAATGGCATTTGAAGAAGTTGAATATTGGGAAGAGCTTTGTGAAATAATGGAGTGGAGTAAAAAACACGTTACAAGCACCTTTCATATATGCTGGGGTGCTCAGGCGGGTCTTTACTACCACTACGGCATAAATAAATATCCGTTAGAAAAGAAGCTTTCGGGTGTTTATAAGCATATTGCAGATTACAAAAAGTCTATTCTTTTAAGAGGCTTTGACGATGAGTTCTGGGTGCCACACTCAAGAAATACTACCATTAAGAGAGAAGATATTGAAAAGGTTCCCGAACTCAAAATTATTGCTTCTTCTGAAGAAGCAGGTGTATATATAGTAACAACAGATAACGGTAAACAGATTTTTGTTACAGGGCATTCCGAGTACGATGCAGATACGTTGAAAAATGAATATCTCAGAGATTTAGCTGCAGGAATTAATCCGAATATTCCTGAAAATTATTTCCCTTGTGATGACCCCGAAAAAGAGCCTCAGGCAAAATGGCGTTCTCACGCTACACTTCTTTATGCTAATTGGCTCAATTATTTCGTTTACCAGACAACACCTTACGATATTGAAGAAATAGAATAAACAAAGAGCTGTAAAAAACAATCAGTTTTTTACAGCCCTTTGTTATTTGTAATCATTATATTAGGATATAAATTATTATCCTTCATTGAAAAACTTGAAAAAGCCCGTTTCGTTGTCAGTAGATTTCGCGGTTTTGTATGCATCCTTTAACTGTGTACCTTCTTTTGAAATTTCATAGAATAATGATATAGCAAAATATAATGCTGCATTTCCATCGGTGTAGTCGTCAGATGCGATATATGTGTTTTGTTTTGAAAAGACTTTGGCTAAATTCTTTTTACCGGTTGTGCAACCCATGTTTAAAATTAATTTGTTTTTTAATTCAAGGTATTTAGAAATATCTGTAGCAGTAAAGTTTCCTTTTGGTTCATCTGGTTCATATATATCATCACCGAGAACAGGCATAATAATTTCTCCGTCTTCTCCGTGACAAGAAATAATAACGCAATCTGGGTCGAAAAATAAATCGCCATTTAAAGTGGAAATAAAATCGTTTGGTCTGCCGATGTATTTTACAACTACAAAATAACCGAAATACTCAAGAGACTGTCGCAGGGCTTCGGGCTCATTTCCTGTATTTCCGATAACAACTATTAATATCTTTTTCATTTTTATATTCCTTTTTTAAGATTGTTTTATAAGAATACTTTTTATCGGGTGAATTATATCATACAGCAATATGAATTACAATTCTTGATGCAAAGATGATGGATTTGTCAATCAATAAATTTTCTTTCATACAATTGCCACCTTACTGTTTATTATAGCAGTGAAATGAATGAAAATCAATTATTCATTAGCGTAGCGACTTCATCATTCATTATTCATTGAAAATCCGTCCACTATCGTGAACGGATTTTCGTTTTGGCGGAGAAGGAGAGACTCGAAAGGCTACGCCTTTCATTCGCTACGCGAAAACTGATTGTGTTCGGCTTCGCCGAGAGGAGTTCGAGTCTCTCTCCCATTCAACAAAAAAATAAACCCTACACAACATTGCAGTTGTATAGGATTTATTTGGCGGAGAAGGAGAGACTCGAACTCTCGCGCCGGTTTCCCGACCTACGCCCTTAGCAGGGGCGCCTCGTCACCAACTTGAGTACTTCTCCATTGGTAACCATATTGGTTATTATTAAATTAGCCTTTCTTAAAGAAAGGCTGTGGCGCAGAGGGTGGGATTCGAACCCACGGTACGTTGCCGTACGACGGTTTTCAAGACCGTTCCGTTATAACCACTTCGGTACCTCTGCAATTATTACGGGTGATATAATATCACATCGGCAATTAAATGTCAATGCTTTTTTTAAAATATTTTTGTTTAATTATTTCTTGCCTTTGGTAAATTAAAAATCTGGTGCTTTATATGACTTTATATGATTGGGTTCAGAATCCTATGCTGTTATAAATACAAATTTTTGATACATAGCAATTGAGAAAAACAGAGATTTATATTGGTTGTTTCCTGAAATTAATTATTGCAATTTAGCATAAAATAGTGTAAAATTAAACTATCTATTATTTGGAGTGATACTATGAATTATAAACTTACAAAGAAGCAAGCGAAAGAGATGCTTGAAAGCAGACTTCTTCACTTTTTCGGCGTTTCAACTCATAATGCTACAAACGAGCAATATTACAGAGCAATCGCAATGATTCTCAGAGATATGATGACACAAGGCAGAGGCGAAACTGTTAAGAAATCTGACGAGAGTGGTAAAAAGAACGTTTACTATCTTTCAATGGAATTCCTTATGGGTCGTTCTCTTAAAAATAATCTTTATAACCTCAATCTTACAGATACTTTTAAAAGCGTTCTCAAGGATTTGGGCGTTAAGTTAGATGATCTTTATGAGTGTGAGCCGGATGCAGGTCTCGGTAACGGTGGCCTCGGCAGACTTGCTGCTTGTTATTTGGATGGTCTTGCAACACAGGGCTATTCAGCACGCGGATACTCAATTCTTTATGAATATGGTATTTTCCGACAGAAACTTATTGATGGTAAACAAACCGAGCTTCCTGACAATTGGCTTCCTGGCGGCGATGTGTGGCTTGTGCCCAGAGAAAGCAGTTCTGTAGACATTACTTTTGAAGGTACAGTTAAAGATACATGGGATGCTCAATATCACCATGTTGAAATTGAAAATGGTACAGTAATAAAGGCTATTCCTTATGATATGTTTGTTCCGGGTAAAGATGGTAAATGCGTGAGCATTCTCCGTCTCTGGACTGCAAGAGCACCTGAATTTGATATGAAGCTCTTTAACCAGGGTGACTATATCCGTTCTATGGAGCGTCAGGCTATGGCAGAGGTTATCAGCAAGGTGCTTTATCCGTCAGATAATCACCCTGAGGGCAAGGCTTTAAGACTCCGTCAACAATATTTCCTTGTTTCTGCTTCTGTTCAGGATATTGTTCGTCATCATTTGAGAGTTAATGGTACGCTTGACAATTTCTCAGACAGAGTAGCTATTCATATTAACGACACACATCCTACAATGGCAATCCCTGAGCTTATGAGAATTCTTCTTGACGAGTGCGGCTATGGCTGGGATGCTGCATGGAATATGGTTACAAAATCAATGGCTTACACTAACCACACAGTTATGAGTGAAGCACTTGAGTGCTGGAGTGAAGAGCTTGTTAAAAGACTTATTCCACGTGTTTATGAAATTATTAAAGAGATCGATAATCGTTTCAGAAGCTATATTTGGGAAACAACACACGATGCTGATTACGTTGAAAGAACAGCAATTATTTCAGGTGGCGTAATCCGTATGGCGAATCTTTGTGTTGCGGCTTGTCACAACGTTAACGGTGTTTCAGCACTTCATAGTCAGATTCTTAAGGATACACTCTTTAATGATTATTATCGCTTAATGCCTGAGAAGTTTACAAATGTTACCAACGGTATTGCACACAGACGTTGGCTTTGTCAGGCTAACCCGAGACTTACTTCATATCTTACAGAGCTTCTCGGCAACAATAAATTTGTTTATGATGCTGACAACCTTTCTAAACTTAACGATTTTAAAGATGATAAGGCAGTTCTTGATAAATTAGCAGAAATCAAAATGGAAAACAAAAAAGATTTTGCAGACTTTATTTTCAAGACAACAGGACAGAAATTAGACGTTAATTCTATTTTTGACGTTCAGGTTAAACGTCTTCATGAATACAAGCGTCAACACCTCAATGCCTTCAATATAGTTCTCGATTACCTCACAATCAAAGAAAATCCCGATGCAGAATTTACACCTCACACTTATATTTTTGGTGCGAAGGCGGCTCCGGGTTATCACGTAGCACAAAGAATTATATCATTTATTCTTGCACTTGCAGATTTAGTTAACAATGATCCTGATGTAAAGGGTAGGCTCAAAATTCTTTACGTTGAAGATTACAACGTAAGCAATGCCGAAAAGCTTATGCCGGCAGCAGACGTTTCAGAGCAGATTTCATTAGCAGGTAAAGAAGCAAGTGGTACGGGTAATATGAAACTTATGATGAATGGTGCTATTACAATCGGTACACTTGATGGTGCAAACGTTGAAATTCACGAGGCAGTCGGCGATGATAATATGTTCCTCTTCGGTATGAAAACTGAAGAAGTGAATTCTTTGAGAAGTCGTGGCTATGACCCTATGAGTTTTTATAACAATAATGAGGATATAAGAAAGGTTCTTGACTTTATTTCTCACGGAATTAACGGTCAGAATTTCACAGATATCAGCGGTACTATTATGCACCACGACCCATTTATGGTTCTTGCAGATTTTGCTGATTACAGACGAGCTCAGCAGAAAATGGTTGAAACGTTTAAAGATAAGAAAAAATGGAACCGTATGATGCTTATGAATATCGCAAATTCAGGTAGATTTGCCGCAGACAGAGCTATAAATGAATACGCAAAAGATATATGGAATGCACAAAAATTATAATCTTTATTAGGCTTTTTGACGAATTTGAAAAAATATTTACAAAAGATTAATTAATTACTTGAAAAAATATTGACTTTTTTGGGTTTTTAATGTATCTTTATTATGTGAATGCGTTTAAACGCTAACAAATGGATGTTTTTCCAAGATTTTGAAAGGGGTATAATACCAATGAAAAGTTCAGATTTGAAAGTTGTTGCTATTATTCTCAGTATTGCTTTATTCTTTACAATCATCACAAGTAATGCTGTTTCAATAGCTTCAGTTGTAATTCTTGCAAAAGGTGGCACAAGTGCACCGGTACAACAGCAACAGAGCAACGGTGGTAATAGTCAGGGCGGTTATACAGATAACGGTCAGGGCGGCTACGTTGATAATGGCACAGGCACAGGCGACGCAGGTAACGCAGGCACAGGTGATGCAGGTAACGCAGGTACAGGTGATGCAGGTAATGCAGGTACAGGTGATGCAGGCAACGCAGGCACAGGCGATGCAGGCAATGCAGGCGGCAACACAGGTAATACAGGCAACACAGGTAACACAGGCAACACAGGTAATACAGGCAACACAGGTAATACAGGTAATGCGGGTGGCAACACTTCTTCAAGCAAAATTGACAAAGAAGCACTTGCAATGTTCCAAAAAGCTGCTGGTGACATCAACTCAAAGGGTATTGCAGGTTACACAAAAAAATCATGGCAAGCAATTGAGTCAATGAATGTTGGCGGTAACGATGCTATTAAAGGTCTTATTGAAGGTTTCCTTACAAAAGAAGAAGATGCTGAAGAAAAAGTTTCTACTAAAGGTTCAGATGATGCAAAAAATTGTATGCCTGCAAGTAACTGCACAGAGAAGACAATCGAAAGCGTTACTAAGACAACAAAAGGTAACAACTACGTTATTACAATCGTTATGAAAGATCAGGTTAACCCTGCTAAAGCAGATACAGATGGTCTTAACGTAATGTCAAGAGATATTCTCTATATGGAAGACGTTCACGATACAGTTAAGAATGATGGTACAGTTAGTAAACTTGTTAAGAGTCTTAACAAAGGTGAAATCAACTTCAAGGCTTACACAATTACTGCTGAAATGACAAAAGACGGTAAATTCGTAAGTATCACTCATAAGTGTTCAGCAGCACTCGTTGCTGATGCTACACTTGCATTTAACATTGCACTTAAGGGCGATGGTGTTCTTCAGTTTAACGTTAAATATTGGAATTTCAAATATTAATAGTTTTTAGTTACATAAGACCGATTCGTTTTTTCGAATCGGTCTTTTTTGTGTTGTTTAATAATATAATAAATATGGTATTGACTTTTTTTGTATTTTGAGGTAATCTATTACTATTGAGAAATATGCCTTCTGTAAGAGAGGGTAGAAATTGAAAGGGGTATAATACCAATGAAAAGTTCAGATTTGAAAGTTGTTGCTATTATTCTCAGTATTGCTTTATTTTTCACAATTATCACAAGTAATGCTGTTTCAATAGCTTCAGTTGTAATTCTTGCAAAAGGTGGCACAAGTGCGCCTGCACAACAGCAACAAAGCAGTGGCGACGGCAGCCAGGGTAGTTACACAGATAACGGTCAAGGCGGTTACGTTGATAATGGCACAGGTACAGGCACAGGCGACGCAGGTACAGGCACAGGTGATGCAGGTACAGGTACAGGTGACGCGGGTACAGGCACAGGAGATGCAGGCACAGGTACAGGTGATGCAGGTACAGGTAATGCAGGTGGTAACGCAGGCGGCAACGGCGGTAATGCAGGTGGTAACGCAGGCGGTAATGCAGGTGGCAACGCAGGCGGTAATGCAAACGGTACACAATGGGATAAAGCTACAACATTCAATTTCTATAAAAAATATGCACACGATATGGCAATGAATGGCTCTGCGGGCTATAACAAAATTGAGTTCCAGGAGCTTCCTGAACTTAATATGGGTGCTGCAGGTACAGTTCTCAAGCCAATCATTGACGGTTTTATGACTAAAGAAGCTGACGCAGAGGTTCAGGTTCAGGCAAAAGGTTCAGATGATGCAAAAAATCGTTTCCCTGACTGTACTCTTACAGATTTGTCAAAGGTTGCAAGTGCAACAATGAAGGTTCTTCCTAATGGTAACTATCAGATTACAATTATTATGGCTGACGAAGATACACCTATGAACGAGGAATCAAGCTTCTTAGCAAAGGTTACAAGTTCAATTCTTTTCTGGGAAGGTATTCAGGAAACAATTGACGGTATTTCAGTTATTAAGGCAGTTAACAGCAAATCAGTTTTATATAATGACTATAAAATTGTTGCTGAAATGAAACCAAACGGACAATTCGTTTCTCTTGGTCACTTTGCAACAGTTGATATTAATGCAAATGCAAAAATTACTCTTGTTGGTGACATTGCTCTTTCAGGTAAGCTTCTTAATACCTGTAAGTATTCAGATTTCAAATATTAATAAAATCAAAGGCTGTAAAACATACGTTTTTACAGCCTTTTTTATATCTGTTTTTTTATTTTAAAAACACTTTTATTTTTTAAGTATATGTGTTATTATAGTAACATAATTTTACTGAATTTAAGGTGGATTAATAATGAAAATTAAAATATCTTCTTTGATTTTAGCATTAACAGCTTTAATCTCGCTTTTTATTGTGCCTGTTAGCGCAAGCGGTTCAGGTTTCGAGTTTCCTATAGATGTTAATGAAAGATATACTGATATAAGCTACGTTGATGAAACTAACGTTTTTGGTGAAGTCGTTTCAGATGAAGAACAAAAAGAATTGGAAAGTAAAAAAACTGTTTACATCATTGTTTTATCAGTACTTCTTGTTGTTTCAATTATAATATTGATTGTTACTTTAAAAAGAGCTAAGGATGATAAATTGGTTAAAAAAATAGATAGCGATAATGAATCCGAGAAAAAAGACGAAGAAGAAAACGGAAAATCCTAAGAAAAAAACATTCTATCCATAGTGGATAGAATGTTTTTATTTATGATTCTTTAATTTCGCCTGCTTTTTTAAGACAGATTTTAGAAATTGCGGGGCCTATTAATTCATAAACCAAAGTACCACAAAGAATTATAGTTCTTATTTCTTTTGCATATTCAGGTAAAACGTTTGCCGCCGCAAGCGAAAGACCGATTGCAACACCTGCCTGAGGAATAAGTGCAGGACCTAAATATTTCTTTATGTTTTTATCAGCCTTAGAAATAACTGCACCGAGTGTTGCACCAAGCATTTTTCCGAAAACTCTGAATACTATGTAGATTATTCCTGCGATGCCTACAGAAGGAAGAACAGAAAGCTTTAAATCTGCACCACTTGCGACAAAGAAAAGCATGAAAATAGGCGGAGTTATTTTGTCGCACAGCTTCATTATATGAACTACGTCGTTTGACATATTTGCAATTACAGCACCCATTGCCATACAGAAAAGTAAAGAAGAAAATCCGCAAAGCTCAGAAATACCCAAACCCGCAAATATAAAGCCAACTATAAGTGCCATTCGGTTTCCATCTTTTTTGAAATATTTTAATGGTATGAGGAATATAAAGCCTAAAATTGCACCAACAACCAAAGCACCGCCAATTTCAATAACAGGCGCTAAGATTAAATCTTTCATAGGTGCTCCTGTTCCGGCAAGAGCTGTAGCAAGAGCGATTGAGAGCGAATACATTATAAGCGCAGTAGCATCATCAATAGCAACAACTGAAAGTAAAGTTTCGCTTACGGGACCCTTTGCTTTATATTGTTTTATAACCATTATTGTTGCTGCAGGAGCGGTAGCCGCCGCAATTGAGCCTAAAACGAGCGAGAACGTAGTCGTGTGGCCGGTTGCTATTAATGCTATAACTACGACAACAACGGCAAAGAAAGATTCTAAACAAGCAATAACAATAGGAGTTGACCCAACTCGTTTAAAGTAGCTTATTTTAAATTCATTACCTATTGAAAAGGCGATAAAGCCTAAGGCACAGTCTGAAATAATTGAAATACCCGAAACAAATTCTTCAGACAAAAGCCCAAGAACGCCGGGACCTATTAAAAGACCTGCAAGGAGATAACCTGTAACGTTCGGAAGCTTGATGAGCTTCATCAGTCTGCCTACTGACATACCGACAAAAATCATAATTCCGAGATATAAAAATGTATTTAGTGAAATTGAAGATAACATCAGTGTGATAGTCCCTCCAGATAATCAATAGGCAAGGTGAAGAGAATACCCGTGTCAGGCTTGTCAAGTCCACCGGTTACGTCATTTGTAATTTTTGAAATCTCTTTTACTCTCTCTTCTTTAGTTACCATAAGAATAGTTTTGTTTTCTGTGTGGTCGGGGTTGAAAAGACTTCTGAGAGAGCCAATAAATCTGAAATCGTCGTGCTCACTTAATTCCTGAAGCATACCCTTACTGTCAATAATGGTAGCACCCGAGATATTGTTCTGGGTAAATGCTTCCAAAAGCTCTTCAAGACATTCGATTTTATTTAAGATAATAACTAAAAGCTTCATAGAAAAATTCCTTTCGTTACATCATTATTTTTAATAAATTTTATCACCACATATAATTTTTTACAAGATGATAATTGTATAAAGTTAGTATTATTGATAAGGTATTTTTATTTAAAATAACAAGTGTGCGGTGGGCAAAGGTGGCAGGAGTGAGACATAAACCGCCTTTACTTTATCGCTCTAAAGCAATACTGTAGTGAAGTTGTATAATTGCGGTGTTTAAAATATAAATAAGTTGTCATAATTTACAAAGAATTTTTATTTGCTCAAAAACTCTTTACTTTAGCGTGCTAATGTGATAATATGATGACACAAAACAGAAATGCGATGCATTTATATTTGGAGGTAAACAAAATGAAAAAAGTATTAGCATTAATTTTGAGCCTTGTTCTTGTTGCAGGCGTAGTTACTGCACTTGCTGCTTGTGGTGGTAAAGAAGATACAAACACACCTTCTGAACAAGTAAACAATGATGAAAATCAAGACACAAAAAAAGATACAATTGTTGTTGGTTACACAATTTACGAACCAATGAACTACAAAGATGAAAACGGTGAACTTGTTGGTTTTGACACAGAACTTGCAAAAGAAGTTTTCGGTAACCTTGGTTATGAAGTTGTATTCACAGAGATTCAATGGGATAACAAATATGTTGACCTTAACTCAAATACAATTGATTGTGTATGGAATGGTTTTACAGCTAACACTGCAGATGATGACGGTGTACAACGTTCAGAAAAAGTTGATTTCTCATATAACTATATGGAAAACCGTCAGGTAGTTGTTGTTAAAAAAGGTTCAGGAATAGCAAAAGAAGCTGACCTTAAAGGTAAAATCGGTATCGCAGAAAGTGGTTCAGCAGGTGAAGCTTATGCAAAAGCTTTTGAAGGTACACAGTTCAAAGGCTTCACAAAACAAACAGATTGCTTGGTAGATATTAAAGCAGGTACTGCAGATTTCGCAGTAGTTGACGCACAACTTGCAAAAAGTTATGTTGGCAAAGGTGACTACGCAGACCTTGAAATTATAGATGCACTTTCAAGTGATGTTGAATATTATGCAATCGGTTTCAAAAAAGGCAGTGACCTTACAGCAAAAGTAAATGCTGAACTTGAAGCATTAGCAGCAGATGGCACAATTGCAGAACTCGCAGAAAAATATGGCGTTTCAACTACTGCAATCACAGATTTCTCTGACCAGAAGAAATAAGCATAATTAAAATTTGGAGTTTATTATATGTCTTTTTTAGAAGTTACATCGTTCTTGTTTGATGGCTTCATAATATCGTTGTTAATCTTTGGGGTGACCTTGCTTTTAGGTGCACCCCTCGGATTGCCTATAGCGTTCTGTTCTATGAGCCGTTTCAAACCTTTAAAATATCTTTCTAAAGTAATAGTTTGGATTGTCAGAGGTATTCCTTTGATGCTTCAGATTTTTATTATCTATTATGTTCCTGGGCTTTTATTTAATTTTCAACTGTTCGGGCAAGTAGACAGATATTTTTTATTAGAATACGGAATAATGGATGCAGGTAGAATTACTGCAGTGTTAATTGCATTCACTATTAACTATGCTTGTTATTTTTCTGAAATTTACAGAGGTGGCATTGAAAGCATTTCAAAAGGTCAATATGAAGCGGGTTATGTTTTAGGTATGACAAAATCGCAGATTTTCAGAAAAATTATTTTAAAACAAGTTATCCAGCGAATTGTTCCGCCAATGAGTAATGAAATTATTACTCTCATTAAAGATACAGCTCTTGCTAACTGTATTATGGTTTGTGAAATTATAAAACAGGCTAAAGAACTTGCTGCAACAAAGGCTATGATTTGGCCATTGTTCTACACGGGAGTGTTCTACTTATTATTTGTCGGTTTACTTACAATAGTCTTAGGTAAATTAGAAAAGAAACTGAGTTATTTCAGGAGTTAAGTTATGTCAATTTTAGAGGTTAAAAATTTAAAAAAATCTTTTGGCAAGACTGAAGTTTTAAAAGATGTCAGTTTTACACTTGAAGAAGGAGAAGTTTTAAGTATTATTGGTTCTTCAGGTAGTGGTAAAACTACAATTCTGCGTTGTATAAATCAACTTGAAACTGCCGATAGTGGTTTTATCAAGGTTAATGAGGAAATCTTTTTTGATGGTGAAAACAAAGATAAAAAAGAGGACCCTCAAGAAAAAAGAAGAAAACAACTTTTAGTTGGTCTTGTTTTTCAGAATTTTAATCTTTTTCCACAATATAATGTTTTAGAAAATGTAACACTTGCTGCAAAACTTCAAGCAAAAGAATTGCCTGGTTATAAAGAAAATAAAATAAAAATCAATGAAGAAATTGACGAAAAGGCGAAAGATATTTTAGGCAAAGTTGGTCTTTTAGATAAACTTAAAAACTATCCGTGTGAATTATCTGGCGGACAGCAACAAAGAGTTTCTATTGCACGCGCTTTAATCCTTGAACCAAAAATTCTTTTCTTTGATGAGCCTACATCTGCACTTGACCCTGAGCTTACGGGTGAGATTTTAAAGGTTATAAAAAGTCTTGCAGAAGAAAAAGTAACAATGGTTATTGTTACTCACGAAATGTCCTTTGCAAAAGCAGTTTCATCAAAGGTTATTTTTATGGATAATGGTGTTATTGAAGAGGAAGGCACTCCTGAAGAGGTGTTTGATAATCCTAAATCACACAGGACAAAAGAGTTTATTTCAAAATTTGATGATTAAAACTATATAAACAAACCCTGCCGATTTTTACCGACAGGGTTTTTATATTAAGCAAAATCGCCTGAGGTGGCTATTCTGTGGGTAAATTCTTAAATTTACCACCGCCCCTGATTATTGCGGATTTCACCTAATGTATATTATGAAAAAAATAAAAATCTGTGAGAAATTCTCACAGATTTTTTGTTTATCAGGTCTTGAATTAAAGACAGTTTAATTATGAATTATATGTGCATAAGCACTTTTAATATTATGTCTGAGAAAGCGGTTAAATCGCTGTTTAATGAATTAGTGTATTCATCAGTCGCAACGTCGTCAGCACTGTCAGAAATTTTTCTTATACTTACAAATGGAATTTTACCTGAAAGGTAGCAAACAGCAGCTAAAGCACCACTTTCCATATCAAAAGATTTAATATTAAAAATCTCTTTATAGTTGTCGCGTCTTTCTTTATCTGTCAAGAAGAAGTCGCCTGTGCCGAGATTGCCGTGAGTGAAGCCTTCAATTGATTTTACCTTATTTGCTAATTCTGAGTCGCATATATATATGTATTCATCCTGGCCTGGTTTCTGACCGGGGAGTCTGCCTATAGGTGTTAAGTCGAAATCACACTCAACACAAGAGTCAGAAACAATAATTTCACCTTTTTTTACGCCTGAAACGGCACCGCTCCAGCCTGTATTTATTACGCCGTCATATTCGCCGAGTGAAAGTGCGAGTGCGGCACCCATAGCTGCATTTACTTTACCTATACCAAAGCAGACTGCAGTGATCTCGTGGTTATTGTAACTGAAATCAAAAGCGGGCATATGCTTGATTTTGTATTCTTTTTTTACCAATTCACCCAAAGAATTTTTGCAAGGATTAAATTCGTCGATGTCTGCGATTAAAACAAGATATTTCATTTTTATATTCCTTTCAATATTTTATTGGTTTAAAGCTTCGTGTAAGGCACGTGCTAACTGGTCAGGACAAGAAGTGGATTTGAAGCCACAGGTAATGCCTGAAAGTACAGGTATTACATCTTCTGCATTTTTGCCCTCTACAAGAGCAGCAATGCCTTTTAAATTGCCGTTACAGCCACCGTCAAAGCTGACATTTTTTACAACGCCGTCTTCTAAATCAAACGTTATTTTTCTTGAACAAGTGCCGTGTGTTTTAAAAGTGTGTGTCATTTTTATTCTCCTTTGTTTTCATCTGAATCTTTTTTCATAACAGTCAATGCTTCGTTTATTGCATCAACCGGTGATTGCTTAGGTAGAACCTTTACTGAAATATAAGGCTTTACACCTGCAGAAACCATAATTCGGCTACGCATATATTTGCCTAAAACAGCAACCTTTTTCATATCGATAGACTGTGAATACAAAAGAACGTTGTCTGTCTTCTGACTGATTTCATAAATACCTAATTCTGCAGCAGTATTTCTTAAAAGCGATATTTTTATAAGCCCTTCAACACTTTTTGGAGGGTCGCCGAAACGGTCGATAAGCTCATCTAAAACGTCAGATGCATCTTCATCATTTCTGATGTCGGCAATTCGTTTGTAAATTGCAAGTCTTTGCGGAAGACTTTCTATATATTTTTCTGGGATATGTGCATCGATTCTTATATCTATAAGACATTCTTTAGAAAGTGTTTTCGGTGCTTCGCCCTTTTCCTCGCTGACGGCTTCTGAAAGTATTTTCATATACATATCATAACCGACAGTTTCCATATGACCGTGTTGCTCTGCGCCTAAAAGGTTACCTGCACCTCTTATTTCTAAATCACGCATGGCAATTTTAAAGCCTGAGCCAAATTCAGTGTATTCTTTTATTGCTTCAAGTCGGCGGGTTGCAACTTCTGAAAGATTTTTGTCTTTTCTGAAGGTGAGAAATGCAAAGCCACGTCTTGAAGAGCGTCCAACTCGTCCGCGAATCTGGTGAAGTTGGCTGAGTCCCATATTCTCAGCACTTTCAATTATAAGTGTGTTGGCATTCGGAACATCAACACCGGTTTCTATTATTGTGGTGCAAACTAAAATATCAATTTCGCCCTCCAATAAAGAACGCCAGACGTCAGAAAGAGTGTCTTCATTCATTTTACCGTGTGCGACGCCGATATTTGCTTCGGGAATTAAATCTTTTATCATTATCGCAGTGCGTTCAATATCTTCGACTTTGTTGTGAAGATAATAAACCTGACCGCCACGGCGAAGTTCTTTTTTCATTGCCTCTGCCAGAATACCCCAATCATGCTCAAGAACGTAAGTCTGAACGGGAAAGCGGTCTTGCGGAGCCTCTTCTATAACAGACATATCACGTATTCCTGACATTGCCATATTCATAGTTCTCGGAATAGGTGTTGCTGAAAGTGTAAGACAGTCGACCTGCGGGTAAAGCTCCTTTAATTTTTCTTTCTGACCTACACCGAAGCGCTGTTCTTCATCAATTATAATAAGTCCTAAATCACGGAACTGTATATCCTTTGAAATGAGTCGGTGTGTGCCGACAATAATATCAAGAGAACCTCTTTTGAGCTTTTTAATGATTTCAGTTTGTTGTTTCGGAGTTCTGAAGCGTGAAAGCATATCTATATTTATAGGGAAGCCTTCAAATCGCTTCATAATTGTGTTGTAGTGTTGTAAGGCGAGAATTGTTGTAGGTACTAAAAGAGCACATTGTTTGCCATCTGCAATGCATTTAAAAGCCGCTCTCAAGGCAACCTCTGTTTTACCGAAGCCAACGTCACCACAAAGGAGTCTGTCCATAGGATGAGGCTTTTGCATATCATTTTTAATTTCTTTTATGGTACGCAATTGGTCTTCTGTTTCTTCAAATTCAAACCGACGTTCAAAATCGTTTTGCATATCAATATCTTCTGAAAAGCTGTAGCCAGGGGTTTTTAAACGTTTTGAGTAAAGTGCAATTAATTCTTTTGCCATACTTTTAGCTGAAGCCTTTACTCTTGCTTTTGCTTTTTCCCAATCAGTACCGCCAAGGCGAGAAAGCTTTAAAGTTTTTTGTTCATCCCTGGGGCCGATATATTTTGATATTAAATCAAGCTGTGTTACGGGAACGTAAAGCGTGTCGCCTTTTGCATATTTAACTTTGATATAATCTTTTATAAGTCCGCTGACTTCCATTTTCTGAATGCCTTCGAAAATACCAATTCCGTGTACAGAGTGAACAACATAGTCACCGCGGGTAAGCTCTTCAAGACTCTGAATAACGTCGGCGGCTTTAAAAGATTTTCTTCGCTTCATATTAGTGGTGTTAGTCACTCTGCCGTAAGTGAAAATCATAAATTTTTCATTAGGATAAGTGAAGCCACTTGATATACCGCCAGTAGTAACGCTTACGGTTTTTTTAGGGAACTCAGAAGGCAGAGCACCTAAATAAATGGCTTTTATATCTTCAGCTTCAAGTGCTTCAACAAGCCCCTTTGCCGCTTTTTCTGTACCTGCATTTACTATGCAAGTGATGTTTTTCTTAAGAGCGGGGCGTATATCGTCAAGCAAAACGGAGAGCGTTCCATTCCAAATAGGTAACTGCTGTGTGTTAAAGGTAGTGAGTGTCTTTATTGGTGTGTCAAAGCTACCTCTAGGAAGACTGTCAAGGTAAATAGCTTTACAACTCTCGTAAATGCCGAAAAGTTCAGTATTACTGAGGGTTATGCGGTCTAACCCCTTGGTTAAAATACCGTTTTCGAACTGCGCTTTTATCTCCTCAAGCATCAATTTGTGTGAATTTGTTGCACTCTCTTTTACACCTGATGTTTCACAGATGTAAAGTAAATCGCCTTTACAAAAATCGAATATAGAAGCAGGTTTTTCGTATGCTAAATCAAGATATTTATCTAAAGAAGCGATTCTTACACCACTACTTAATGCGTCAATATCTTTTAAAAGATTTTGTTTTACCTTTTGTGAACCCTTACCAGAAACGGAATTGTAAAATGTCTCTAATTTTTCCTTTAATTCAGAATCACTTTCAAACAGAATTTCAGTTGAAGGTGTGATTTCTGTTTCTTTTAAAATATCTGTTCGTCTTTGTGTTGAAGGGTCGAATTCTGATATTGCATCTATTGAATCACCCCAAAGTTCGATTCTTACGGGCTTTTCTGAGTTAACCGGGAAAAAGTCTACGATTCCGCCACGATGTGCAAACTGACCGGGACCTTCAACTGTATCGGCACGTCTGAAGCCTGCAGCAGAAAGAAGGGAAACCAAATTTTCTGGAGAGATAGTTGTATCATCAGTAATTTTCTTCGTTTTGTTTTTTAATTCTTCGGGTGGAATGGTAAGCTGTAACGCTGCTTCTGCAGAACAGGCAATTACAGAATAATCCTCGTTTATAATTTTGCAAAGCGTTTTAATTCTTGATTGTTCGAATTCGCGTGACTGACCTTCAGAAGAGTTGAAGGAATAATCTCTTGCAGGGTATAAAAATGCCTTTTTACCCGTAGAGGAAAATTCGTTTATGTCGCACACGAGTCTTGAAGCCATTGCTTCATTTGGCAAAACAACAAGGGCTCTGCGAGAAGTATCCTCGCAAAGCGAATGTATTAAATGTGCTTTCGGTGACGGGGGTAACCCTGTCACACCGGAGGGCAACAAATCGGCGTTTATTGCCTTTAAAAGCTCATTGTATTCAGTTGAGTTTTTCAATAGCTTTGAATAACAGGACATAATAACCTCAGCTGTTATACTTTGACATAGCGGCATCAATGTCGCCTGTCATAATAATTTTTATTGCGTTGTAAGCGTTTTCACACGCATCATCAATAAGTCTGAGCTGGTCCTTCGGAAACGAACCTAAAACCCAGTCAACTAAATCATATTCGGGATGTGGTTTTGCACCTACACCTATTTTTACTCTCGGAAAGTTTTCGCTACCTAAATGAGAAATAATGCTCTTTATTCCGTTGTGCCCACCTGCAGAGCCTTTTCTTCTGATTCGTAATTTCCCGGGTTCCAATGAAATATCATCGTAAATTACAATAATATTTTCGGGTGCTATTTTATAAAACTGAGCACACTCTTTAATTGCCTGGCCACTGTTGTTCATCATTGTCTGTGGCTTCATAACAATTACCTTGTGAGAATCTATGTAGCACTCTGTAACAAGTGCGTGAAATTTAACCTTTTTTACTTCAATGTTTTCTTCTTTTGCGAGCTTGTCGATGCTCATAAAACCTGCGTTGTGACGGGTAGTTTCATATTTTTTACCCGGATTTCCGAGACCGACAATTAAAAACTCGACGTTACCTGTTGCTTTTTCTTTTCTAAAACTGAACATTTATTTTATCTCCTGATGTTGTCGTTTATAAGGCTTTTTAATGTTAACCCAATTATCCTTGTTCACTTGCTTTGAACGTGCAACGCTGAGGGCGTTATCGGGAACGTTTTCTGTAATTGTGCTACCTGCTGCAGTAAATGCATTTTCGCCAATAGTAACGGGTGCTACAAGGTTGGTGTTACAGCCTATAAAAGCACCATCCTTTACAACTGTTCTTGACTTGTTTCTGCCGTCGTAGTTTACAGTTACACAGCCACATCCGAAGTTTACGTTTTTACCAACGTCGCTGTCGCCTACGTATAAAAGATGAGGCAATTTACTGCCTTCATCAACTGTCGAATTTTTTACTTCAACAAAGTTTCCTATATGAACGTTATCGTTTATTTTGCAGTCAGGTCTTATGTGAACAAAAGGACCTGCGCTTACATTTGAGCCTACGACAGAGCTGAAGCACTGTGTGTTGTTAAGAGTTGTGTTACTGCCTATAACGCTGTCTTTTATATAAGAGTTAGGGCCTATAACACTACCTGATTTTATTTCTGAATTACCAAGAATCATAGTGTTAGGCAGAATTGTTACGTCTGCTTCTATTTTTACGGTTTCTTCGATTATAACACCGTCTGGGCAAGGGATGATTACACCATCTTCAATAAAGGTTGCAATTAAACGCTGTCTTTCGTTGTTGGTGAGCATAGTAAAACCACCTTTTAATAAGAATTTTATGATACTTATTATTACAAAACTACCTTTAAATATAACATATTTCTGAGTTTTTTTCAATAATATTTGTCTCAAAACATAGGGAACGCTGCATTTTTGTTTTTGTATTAAAATATTTAGTTCATTGGGAATAAAACGAAAACAATTCGTGAATTTTTTGTTGATTTTACGGGAAGATTGTTATATAATTGATTATATAGTGGACTAAAGAGCTATGAATGGTGGCGAGAAATTATGAAAATTGCAAAGCCTGAGAGTAAACGTATTCAGAAAGCAATCGTTTTTTCTTTCAGTTTTATTATTACGGTAATTCTTGCTTTCTGGCTTCCGGTTTCATCTTATTTTTTGCCGGAGTTAGCTGACTATGTGGGTATAGAATTAAAAAGTGAAAAGCAAAATTATAGTATGTTCTCTGACGATGCTATTTATATTACAGATGAGTGGGAGTTTTATTGGGATAAACTTTTAATAACCGATAACGACAGCACGTCAAAGCCTGATATACTTGTAGATTTGCCTTCTCCGTGGACAACCTATCAGATAAACGACGAACGTCTTAGTAATGGTGGTGTTGCTACATACAGAAAAGTTTTAACAGATTTTTATTACACGGAGCCGGTGGTGATTACACTCCCGAACTTACCCGGTGCATACAGAGTTTATATTGATGGTGTATTAGTATCTTCAAATTGTCATACAACGGGTAGCATCAGAGATGCAAGTCTTTCGAACAGCAGAGCCGAAAACTTTCCCGTGACACTTGATTATTCTGAAGACGGTACTTATGAAATTATAATAGAAGTTCATTGTGAATATTCGAGTGGTATTACTGTTTTACCGGTGTTTGTTGAATATAATGAATTTGAATCTTATATGATGTTTCTTTTAGTGTTCAGGTTCTTTATTGTCGGCGTAGTTGTTATGTTCATTGTTTCAATTATATCAATAAGTGCTGTGGCATTTAAAGATAACAGATTTTTCTGGCTTATAGTTCTTTGTGTGACATTCCTGTTCAGAATACTCATAAGTGGTAACGGCTACGAAATTTCAAGCACAATGTTTTTCGGAATGAATTATGAGGTTGTATTCTTATTGATTTATGCAACGACTTACATAATAAAACTTGCACTGTTTATGCACACGGCAAGGTCGTTAAAATTTGACGTTTCGGATAATTTTATGGTTTTGATTTCAGGTGCGTTTTTGATTTGCGTATTTGTTCCGCAATTTGTGCAAGAGATTATTTATGATGGTGCAAATTATATGTTTTTGCAGTCGGTGTCTTATATTCTAGATATTTATCTTATTTATAAAATTTCAAATGAGGTTGTAAACAAAAAACGTTTCTCAATACCGTTTTTAATTGCCTCGTGTATTCTTATAGCAAGTCTTGTTATTGATAATTACTTCATTAACGGATATATTTCTAAAAATGCTTCATTTGTTTTCCCCGTAGCAGGAACGATATTTATACTTATGCTTCTTATAATTCAGATTATAAGAATAGGTGAAGCGTATGTTGCAGAAATGAAAACGGCGGCTCTGACAGAAGAATTGGCAGACGTTAATATGCGACTTATGTTGAGTCAGATTAAACCGCACTTTTTATATAACGCACTTAATACCATTAAGTACCTGATAAAAAAAGACCCGAAAACGGCAGAACAGGTAGTTGTAAAATTTTCAAAGTATTTAAGAGCGAATATGGATTCTTTGACACAAAAGACTCCGCTTCCCGTAGAAAAAGAGTTAGACCATGTTTCGAACTATACAGATATTGAAAAGCATCGATTCGGAGACAGACTGAACGTTGTTTATGATATTGAATGCAAGGATTTTCTTATCTTACCGCTCACAATTCAACCAATTGTAGAAAATGCAATTAAGCATGGTATAAACCAGAAACCTGAGGGCGGAACGGTAACAATTAAAACCTACGAGGATGAAAAATCATTTTTTGTTGATATAAGTGATGACGGCGTAGGTTACGACGTTAATCAGAAACCCGATGAAAACGATGAACGTTCACACGTTGGTATCAATAATATAAAAATAAGATTAAAAGAAATGCTGAAGGCTACCGTTGACGTTAAAAGCGAGGTAGGCGTTGGCACAAGCGTTTTAATAAAGATTCCTAAAAATGATGAAACGAGGTTGTAAATATGTTGATTATGGCAGTTGATGATGAAGTTCTTGCTCTTGAAGATTTTGAGGATACTTGCCGAGAAGTAGGAATTACAGATGAAATTGTAAAGTTTAATAATCCTATTGAAGCTTTGGGCTTTGTGGCGTGTAATAAAGTGGATATTGCATTTTTAGATATTGAAATGCCGGTTATCAAAGGAATTGAACTCGCAAGAAGAATTAAAGAAACTTCTAAAAACACAAGAATTATTTTTGCAACAGGTTATTCAGAATATGCTCTCGAAGCATTTAAAGCGGATGCGGTAGACTACGTGTTGAAGCCATATGAGCCTGAAAGAATCCGTCAGGCATATGACAAAGCATTGCTTGTTAAAGACGTGGAGGTTACAAGTCATATCTTTGTTAAGACCTTCGGTTATTTTGATGTGTTTGTTGATGGTAAATCTGTTTCTTTTTCGAGTGCAAAATCAAAAGAATTACTTGCACTTCTTGTTGACAGAAATGGTGGCACGGTAAGCACAGAACAAGCCGTTCAGATTTTGTGGGAGGGCAGAGAATATAACGAAACGGTTCAGTCTCTTTTCAGAAAAGTGTTGAAATCGTTAAGAGTAACACTTGAAGAAGCGGGAATCGCAGAAATTCTTATTGATAGCAGAAATCAGAGAAGCATAGATAAAACAACCTTTTCTTGCGATTACTACGACTTCTTAAATACTAAAGACAGCAGTAAGTACTTTGGTAAATATATGGAGCAGTATGATTGGGCGAAAAGCACCGAAGCTGAGATTAACACTTCGCTTGGAAGATAAATATAATTCGGAATGCGTAATTCGGAATTCGGAATTTAAGGAAACGCTTCGCGTTTGATTATAATTTAATATGAATAAAAAAACTACATTCTCTCATTTTAAGATTATAGATAAATCTAAAATGATAGAATGTAGTTTTTATTATGAAATTATAATGCTAACGCAATTCCGAATTATGCATTCCGAATTACAGTGTTGTGTATCACTTTTTTCACTAATAAATACACAACAGCATATACCGCCATACCAGATATTATTCCGCCCAAATCGACCATCATATCTGAGAACTGACAGGCTCTGCCGGGAATGAAAATCTGATGAATTTCATCGGTTATTGCATATAAGAAGGAGAATGAAACCGAAATAACGGGTGAGAGTTTTTCTTTGTAAGCAACAAAGAGGTTGTTTACAAAGAATGAAAGACAGGCGAATTCCGAAAAATGTGCAAGAGTTCTTATTGTGCTTTCAGAAACAGAGAATGGCAGTAATAAATTAATGAGTGCGGTGAACCAACCGCTTGTGTCACCCGAGTCACTTCCATTCTGGTGTGAAAGACAAAAAATTAAAACTAAAAGAGCAATAACGATTATAAGTGAAAGCGAAAAATAAATTTTTTTAATTAATGATTTATTCACTATCTTTCTTATCTCCGAAACAGAAGTAAATAGCATTTTTTGTTGTCGTGTTGTAAATTCCGCTTACACCGTCGTTTAAATAAATGTCGGTAGAAGCTAAATACAACGGAACAACAACACCGCTTGAAACAAGATATTTTTCACATTCATTAATTGCTGTTGCCTTTTGCTGTTCTTTTAAAGAGGTTTCTGCAGCTCTTAAAAGAGATTCATAAGAATTGTCAGTGAAATTGCATGGTGCAGAAGAAATGCCTCTTAAAACAGAAACTGCGGTTGAAGAATTTGAATAAACAGGAAGAATCGCAAGATGATAATTGTTTTCTTCTATAACTGTTTCGTATTCGTCAATGTCAAACGTGATGATGGTTGTCTTTACGTTTGAACCAAATAAATCTGTCCAACCGTTACATATAATTTTCATTGAATTCTCTAAGCCTGTCGGAACATATATGTTAAGGTTAATTGCTTCCTTCATCTGGGTTGAAGCTAAAACCATATATTCCTCTGCTTTGTCAACATCAGAATCAAAGCCCACAGAGTCAACGGCGAATTTGTTGTAATGACGTTCGGTTACTATGTAATCGGGTGCTACAACGCTTGTAGCCATACCCGTTGCGAATTTTGGTGTGGATATAACAGAGTAATCAATCGATGAAAGCAACGCTTTACGGAGATTATCGTTTTTCATTACATCCTTGGAACAGTTTGCAACAATTCCCCACACAATGTTGGTTACAGGTGAAATTTTACCGTTAGGATTTTCAATTCTGTTAGCACTGTCGGTTAAAAGTATGTCGTAAGAGTTGCTTGCATATTTTGCAACGATATTCTTTTGCTTTTTTTCTAACGATAAGTTTATCTGAGCGTTTTCTGCCTTTGTTCTGCCCTTATATTTGGGGTTTCGTTTTAATACAAGAGATTTGTCCTTAGTGCATTCTGCAACGTAGTAAGGACCGTTACAGATTATAGAAGAAGCGGTTGTTCCGTAATAGCCCTCTGCAAGAGTTGCAAATCTTTCACTTGAAGGAACACCTGAGCTCTCGGCTAATGTACTGAGAATTTCTGAGTGAGGCTCTGCTAAAATTATTTCTAAGGTTAAATCATCTTTAGCAGTAACAAGAATTGAATCAAGGTCACCTGCACCTTCGTAATACTCCTTTACACCTCTTATATATGAGTAGTTTTCATAACCCTTTAATTTTTCGGCTATAACCTTTTTTATTGTGTAAACGTAGTCACCTGCAGTAACTCTTGAGTCAAAGTCGGTTTCGCCTATAATCCCTTCGTTTAAGTCGCTTATATACCATACCGCTTTCGGATTTAACGAAAATGTATAAGTGAGTCCGTCACCGCTTATTGAGTATTTTGTTGCACCTGCAAGTTGAATTTCGCCGTTACTGTTGAACTTTAAAAGTCCTTCAAAGCAGTTTACGGCGGCAATTGTTTCTGCATCACCCTTTGCTTTTAAAGGGTCTAAAGACTCTATTTCATTAATGAAGCCTATATTGAACTCTGCGTTTTTAAAAAGTGAGCAACCACTGAAAAGTGATGTCATCATTATTAAAACAAGAGAAAGTGCAATTGTTTTTTTAATCATTTTTTATCCTTCTTATTTTCAAGTTTATACTTACAAATATTGTTTAAAATGCATTCGTCGCATTTGGGTCTTCGTGCTATACAGATTTTTCTTCCGTGCAAGACAATTCTGTGACAGAAATCATTGCTTTCTTCAGGTGGAAGAATTTTTTTTAGTTCTAATTCAACTGTTTTGGGGTCTTTGCTGTTAACTAACCCTAAAAGATTTGTAATTCTTATAACGTGGGTGTCTGCTACTACAGCAGGTTTTTTGTAAACGTCACCCACAATTAAGTTTGCTGTTTTTCTGCCTACACCCGGTAGTGTAGTTAATTCTTCTATTGTATCAGGCAGAACCCCGTTGTATTTGGTCTTCACTATTTCTGCCATACCGACTAAATCTTTTGCTTTTGCCCTGTAAAATCCACAGGAGTGAATTAATTTTTCTACATCGCTCACATCTGCTTCAGACAGTTCGTTTTCTGTCGGATATTTTTTGAAAAGAGTGGGTGTTACTAAATTAACTCTTGCATCAGTACACTGTGCAGAAAGTCTTGTTGCAACGAGTAACTGAAAAGGCGTTTCGGCATTTAACTGACAAATAGCGTCAGGGTAATCTGTTTTTAAAAGCTTACAGATTTCAACAGCCTTTTGCTTTTTAGTCATTCTGCCACCACCAATTTACAAGATTTTTTCATATACCTTATAAATATACTCTTTTTTTTATAAAAATACAATATTATTTAAGAAAATATGTTATAATAAATTTTGTAACAAATCCCATTTTTGTGTGTCTAATAGTTGAAAGCACAAAAAGGGGGCGGGAGAATGTGAAATATATAATAAAAAAAGAAAGGGGTGACGGCTTTGGATGATTTGGAAAAGATGTGTAATCTGCATTATAAATATGTAAAGAGCTACGCATTGTCGCTATGTTTAAATGAAACATTAGCAGAAGATATAACACAAGAAACATTTTATAATGCCATAAAAAAGATAGACACGTTTAAAAATGACTGCAAAATTGAAACCTGGCTTTGCAGTATTGCTAAAAATATTTTTTTGAATTTAAAACGCAAAAGACAGACAGAAAATATTTTAGATTACCCCAATTTAGTAGCAGACAGTAACATAGAAGAAAATGTTATTAAAGACGAAAGCGTAAAAAGAATTTTATCTGAAGCCGTTAATTTGGAAACGCCGTACAAAGAAGTTTTTTATATGAAGTCTTTGGGAGATATGCCATACAGCACTATTGCAGACGTTTTTGGTAAAACAGAAAACTGGGCGAGAGTTACATATTATAGAGCTAAAAAACAAATAGAAGAAAGGATGAATGCAGATGAGTAAAATTAATTGTTCTTTAATAAAAGATTTATTACCGCTTTATATTGATGACCTTTGTAGTAAAGAGTCAACTGAAGTAATTAAAAATCACCTTGAAGTTTGTGAAGAGTGTAATAAAGAACACGAAACACTAAAAAGCGAACCCAAAATAAAACCTCAGCAGGATAATTCACAGGAACTGATAAAAAAAGTTAATAAAAGATTCGGAAAAGAAAAAAAGAAAGCTGTTATAAAAATGCTTTCAATAATACTTGTAGTGTTTATTTTAATAGGTGTTTTTGCGTTTTTAAAACTGCCTTTATATATGGCACAAAATGATTTTCTGACTTCGGGGGTGTGTTATCCTAACAACTACGAGGAATGGGAAATTTGTGATAACAAAAAAAATAATTTCAATAGTAAGCACGTTGACCTTTATATCGACAAAAAATATGGTGAATATGAAATTGTTGAAAACGACGAGTCTCTGGATCTTAAGTTTGAAGATGGAAAAGAAATCTTCGTTATAAATATAGACAGGGATTTAGAAGAGGTTCCAACCTTTGATGATAAAGAGACGTTTTTCCCCGACAGAGAAGCACGATATCCATTTTTACCTTTTGTTATAAAGCGTGGTTTGGAAAATCTTGGTGTGAAAACAGATGTGGCTTTGGGGTATAGGCAGGATGTGTATACGGCTTTAATAACAAATGAACCTCCGACCGTTAAGTTGTTTTCTTCATATGACGATTATGCAACAGCTTGCGCTTATTACGGATGCTTTGAAATAATGATGCCGGTGGTTATAGAGCAGGAATATTACCTCATAGGTGAAAGTAAGGATTTCACAGCGTGGGGCTGGACAACGTTTGCAGAAAACCATTCCGCGTACGCTATGCATTACCAGTCTAAAAAGGATTTAAACAACACTTGCACTATCCAGGTTATAGGGTTCACAAAAGAAGAAGCACAAGAAATTTTAAAATATGCAGTTGTAAAATAAAAAATCACCCAAGGAAGTGAATTCCTTGGGTGATAATTTTTAGCCGATAAATTTAAGTGTAAGAATTTTCTTGCCTGTGATTTCGAAATCAACAAAGCCGTCAGCTGACATTGTGAGTTCTTTCTCGTCAAGCTCTTCAAGTGTAACAAGTTTAACTTGTGACCATTTTTTGCCTGAATATTGTGGTAACTCGAACTCTGCCTTTTGTCTTTCAACAGGTGATTGAACCTCTGTAATCGGTGCAATACCACCGTTAAGACGAATTGAGTTTTTAATAGCTTTGTCAGATGGGTTGAAGAGACGAACAATGTAACCCTCGCCGTCTTCACTCTTCTTAACTGCAGAAATGTTAAGGTTTTCATCTTTGAGTTCAATGAATGAGTGAGTTGTAGCATTTTTACCGTGAGCAGTAGGAGCAATCTGACCTGCTGCAAGGTAGAGGTTGAAGCGTTCGCTTTCTTGCCATACGTTGCCTTCTTCCCAATTGCCTTTGTGTGGCATAAATGCGTAACGGAATGTGTTTTTACCGATGCATTGTGAACCCTTATCCCAATCGTTGTAATTCTGCATATCTTTAGTAACGCAGATTCTGAGTGGGTAAGCACGAAGAAGTGAAAGGAATACGGTGTTTTCTTCATCATCTGCTGCTTCATAAGCCTTAAGACCTGTGTTAAGAAGTGCAACACCGTTTTTGCCGTCTGTAATGCTTACAAATGAGTTCATCGGATGCTCTGTCATTGGCGGCTCGTCATAAAGTGAGTAGTCAGGAGCAGCAATTGGTCTTGAAACTACGTCAAACTGACCTTGTGAATCAGCGTGAGTCGCTTTAATACCTGTTGGGAAACCAACCTGTAAGTAGTGGTCTTCGCAACGGTTGTTAATTGTTGTTTCAATTTCTAAATATCTTGAACCTTTTCTTAACGTAACAACAGATTCAATATCAACAGGAAGCTTGTGTTCGCTTCTTGTTTTTTCATCGTCTGCTTTCTTTTCAGGTAAAAGCCAACGCATTTTAATTCTGTAGCTTGTTTCAAATTCGCCTTCGTAAATACGAGAAACAGTTGCCTGTTCACCGAGAGTAGTGTAAACTTCGTCAATTTCTGGTGCAATGTGTTGCCATGGGTTGCCGATTTCACCACTATCTTTGAAGTAGCCTAAATTTTTATATTCTTTACCTGTTTCTTTATCAATTACGTTGTAAGTACCGTTGTGGTTAAATGAAACCTTTAAGAATTCATTTTCCATAACGTTTGTTGTTTTAACAAGTGTTACAGGAGTTGTAGCACGAACGTTGTAAAGTGGGCGGATTTTAAGAGTTGTGTAACCCATCTGAGGAACGTTTTTAACCTCAACTGCAATATAATATTGCTCTGTGTGAAGAACGTTTGCAGTATCGTTAGGATTCTGAATGATTTGTGCATTTGCTTTGTTTGTAGAAATAACCTGGTATTTGAGAACGTTGTTTTTGTCATCAGTAATTTCAAAGCTGTCTGCTTTCCATTCAGCAGGGATTTCGACTCTTAAGTTAACAGTTTCATTACGCTTGAATGGTGCAGGGTTAAAGAGAACAACTGCAACGTCGTTTCTATCCCAATTTGAGAGATTGATGTCACCTGCAACATCCATAAATGCTCTTTCGTAAACGCACATTGAAAGCTCACGTGATTGTCTGTAACGTGACATAACATCTTCATAAACAACATCACGTCCACAAGCACCGATACTGTCGTGACCGTGGTTCTGAAGAAGATAGTTGTATGAAAGGTCGATAAAGTTTTGTTGGTAAGGAGCACCGCAAAGAGCAGAGAATACTGCTAACGGCTCAGCGTAGTTTATAAGTCTTCTTTCTGTGTCAAAGTTTTCTTGTTTAATATAAGTTCTTGCAGAAAGAATCCAACCGCAAAGCTCGCTGACACTACCCTTTGTGTAAGGGTCGCGCATTTCACCTTTTAATACAGGCGAGTCTTCTTTGAAGTTATCAATAATGCCTTGCTCCATTTCTTTTAACGTGCTGTGGAATACGTTTGCATCAGGAAGTGCATCGTTTAAGTCTTTAACAAGCTGAACTTCTCTTTCGTCAGGGCAAGAAGAGTCGTGGCCTATGGACCAGAAACGGTGATTTGTTGTCCAGTCGTTATCCTGCTCTTTCATAGCCTGTTCTGCACGTGCTTTAACGTTTTCTTTATGATATTCATAGAATGGATGAGTGTATTGATAGTCTAACTTCCAGTCACCGTCAATGAATTTGAAAACACCGTTGTTGTCATTCCAAACCATATCTCTGTTGTTTTCGTCTGACTGATTGAAATAAACAGGTCTCTGAACAACGTACCAGATGTTATATCTTGGTCTTTTTGCAAGACGTGAAGCGTAAATACGGGTTCCGTCAGGACTTTCCCAGAAAAATTCTGATTTTGGTGCTTTATATTCATTTATACCACGGTAGAATGATGCAAAGTTAATGCCGAAGCCTGAATAAATCTGAGGAAGTTGAGAAATCTGACCCCAACCGAATGGTGAGTAGCCTGTTTTGCTGATACCGCCCATTTCTTTACCGATTCTGTGACCTAAAAGAAGGTTTCTGATAAGTGCTTCACTACCTACTGTGAATTCATCGGGGAGACAGAACCATGGACCTACTGCGATTCTGCCTTCTTTTATGTATTTCTGAAGTTTTTCTTTTTTCTCAGGGTAAACTTCAAGATAATCCTGAACAGGCATTGTCTGTGAGTCTAAATGGAAATGCTTATAGTCAGGGTTTTTATCTAAAATGTCAAGAAGCATATCGAGCATATAACCGAGCATATACTGCGTTCTTCTTGCAGAAAAACGCCATTCTCTGTCCCAGTGGGTGTTAGATATAAAATGGCATTGTACTTGTTCATTTTTCTTGTTATCCATAAATTTATACCTCGCTTTTATCCTTTTATTATTTTCATAATATCAGCGAATGTATCACAGTAGTGTGTACAAACTGCTTTAGTACCGCTTGATTCAATGTTGCCACCGGCAATACCGATTGTGGTGTAGCCTGCAAGTCTTACAGAGCAAGCACCTGCACCGCTGTCTTCAATACCTATAACTTTACTTCTGTCTGCGAATGCTTCGCCTAAACCTACAATAGAGGTTTCAGAATAAAGCCAAGGATGTGGTTTAGGAGAGAGTTCGCCTAATGTACCAACTGAACCTTTTCTGAGAGGGAAACCTGCAGAAATTATTGCATCATAAAAATCTTTAGGGTCGCCCATACCAAGAGTTTTAAATGCAGAAAGAATTTCAGGCCAGGCTTTTTCGTAAAGACCGGACGTTACAAGACCGATTTTAATACCCATATCTTTTAATTCGAGTAAGAAATCTTTAACGCCTTCAGTTGGTGTGAAAGCACCGTCTTTACCTCTGCCCTGCATAATTTCTTCCATTTCTCTGTGAGTGTGTTCAAAATAGAAGTTTCTTGCTTTTTCGAGTGATTCACCCGGGCAATATTTATCAATACAATATTGTAAATGCTCAGATACACTATGACCTGAAACAAATGGAATATCACTTTCTTCAAGCTGGAATTTCGGATTGCCTAACATACTCGCAGTTGTCATTTCAATAATCCAAATCCAGAATTCTTCACTTCTTACGGTTGTGCCGTCTAAATCCATTAAAACAGCGTTTAACGGGTATTCAGTTTTTACAGGGTAAACAGGGTAATAAACAGGGTAAGCTATGGCAGATTTTACACAAGCAAGTGAATGTGTGCCGAAGGACACAAATTCTACCTTTTGGTCGCCTGTTGCCACAACGAATTCTACACCGTTTTTACCTGCGACAAATTTGCCGTCTTCAGTAGCGGGAAGAAGATGAAAACCGCTTGTTGCATCTACTTCGCCAAGGTCGGGGATATAAAGTTTTTTGTCGAGTAACATAAAATAAAATTCCTTTCAACATAGATAAATTTATTTTATCACAAGACTTTAAATATGTAAACTTTATTTAGTAAAAAAATTGGGCTATTTTATAAATAATACTATAATTTGACAAGAAATACCCGAATAGTGTATCATAATAATATATCGGCTTAATTTTTCAAGGAGGTGCATTAAATGAAAAAAATCTTATCAATTATTCTTGCAACGCTCATTTTTATGTCAATCCTTATGCCTTTAACTGTTGTTGCGGCAAACGGGCCTTTTCAGACGGATTGGGAAAATGCAACTGAAGATTCGGTTATGGCGCTTATATCCTTTGCCGACCATAAAACAGGCGAGATACGTTTTTTATATCCGCAGAGGTTAGATGAGGAGCAAAACTTTGTTAATTCAAAAAATATAAAATATGACGAAAAAACAAACACACTTACACTCAATAACTTCAAGACCGAAGAAATAATGGTTCTTACAGCAATGGGTGATGATTTTAAAATTAATGTTACAGGCTACAATGAAATCGGGTGCATTATTTCTACCGCTATGACATGGGGCGGTTCAATAACTATTACAGGTAGCGGTGTGCTTGTTATAAACAAAAATTCTAATTTTTCTGAAGCAGTTTCAATAGATGCGGCAGGAACAGGAAAAGCATTTTTTAGAGTTGAAAAGGATGTCGGTATTCAGATAAACGGACACTCTGAAAATGGCGAGAAATACCCTGCTATTTCGGTTTATGGTGTAACAGAGCCGAATAAAGACAGAGTTGTTATGTTTGCAGGTAAAGTAGTAAAAGGAGAGGCGTCAAAAACAGAGCAATACGTTGTAAATACGTATGAACAAGAAAAGGTTCAGAAGGTTACAATTTATGATGGAGACGGCACTTTTCTTCAAAGAGGCGGAAAATATTATATTGCAGAAAAAACAACCGGAGAAGGTTTGTATGATATTGCAGAAATTGTTTATGATGATACCTTGAAGAGTTATATTATTCTGCCGGTTGAACAAGCAAATAAAGGTGTAACGTTTTATGGCTATACATGGAAAAATCCTGCTGAGTTTACGGCGGCGGTGTTAGAACGTAGTCAATACGTGAATATGAACGTCTGCATTGACGAGCGTGACAAAAAATGTGTTTTTGTTGATTATTCAGATAAAATGACACCGGGTAAAAACGTGAGGGTTTATGATGTTCTTAATCACCCTAAATATGGAAATTTGGCAATTTTTTACAGTTATAAAACAACGTATAAGGAGCTGAAAATTACAGGGACAAGAACAATTTATGACCACATTAACTATAGTGAGATGATTTTGGTTAATAACGTAGTTTCAACTGTTCCTCAGAAAGTGGATTTAATAAAAGCAGAGAATGCTTATGGCGGTGTGAAAATAACATGGAAGCCTGTCGAAAATACAACAGATTACGTTGTTTTCAGAAAAGCAGAGGGTGCAAAAAGCTGGAGCTTGGTTGGAACCACTGCAGAAACCACTTATCTCGATAAAACCGCTCAGAATCAGGTGAAATATACATATACCGTACGTGCAAGAAATGCGTTGGGTCTTGGTGCGTTTGATAAAAATGGTGTTAGTACAAAATATATAGCCGCACCTACTGTGAAAAATGCCAACACATCAAGCGGTATACAGGTTTCGTGGACAACAGTCTCGGGTGCAACAGGCTACACTGTTTATCGTTCGCAATATATAAACGGCAAGTGGTCTACATGGCAGAATATGGGTACTGCTAAAGCGACGAAATCATCATGGATTGACAAACGTGCAGGCTTAGGCTGTAAATATCGTTATACAGTCCGTGCTTTATCAAGCGGTGTAAGAAGCGGTTACAGAGCAACCTCGGGTCTGGTTTATCTCATAACACCTAACGTGAAAATATCGAATGCGTCAACAGGTGTGAGAATGGTTTGGAGCAATATTCCGGGTGCAAAACAGTACACGATTTATCGTTCTGAATATAATCAGACTACGAAAAAGTGGGAGACTTGGAAGAATTTAGGTACGGTAAGTGCCAGAACAGGTTTAACAGACACTACAGTACAATCGGGTAAGTATTATCGCTATGCGGTAAGAGCAGTTAGTGATAATTCAAGAAGTTCATACAAAACGTCAAATTCAGTTTTCTATTTAGCACAGCCTGTGGTTAAGGCAGAAAATTCATCAAACGGAATAAAGGTTTCGTGGAGTGAAGCTTCGGGCTCCTCAGGGTATACGGTATATCGTTCTGAATTTGTTAACGGAAAATGGAGTTCGTGGAAAAATATGGGAACAGCCCCTGCCACTAAGCTTTCGTGGGTTGACAGACGTTCTGTAAAGGGCGTTCAGTATCGCTACACAGTTCGAGCAGTTTACGGTAACTCAAGAAGCACATATGCACCGACGGAAGGTATTACAAGAACAAGTTGAAAAAGCGAGGATGAAAAACAAAAGGTTTTTCATCCTCGTTAAATTTTTATTCTGCAATTTTTCTTCTTTCAGCGAGTTCCTTTTCAACTTGTGCTCTTTTTTCAGGAGAATACCTTATAAAGAGGAGAGGCACAATGTAAAGAAGACTTGCTATTACAGGGGTCAGCATAACAAGTGGCCAAATCCACGTGTCAAATGCTGCGGTCTGAGTGCCCACAAAAGAGGTTGCGGTATCATCAATAGCCTTGTAGCCTAAAAGTGATAACGAGAGCGTTGCAAGACCGCCTGTTAAACCGCTTGAAACCTTTGTGAAGAATGTCTGCATTGAGAATGTGACACCTTCAGTTCTTTTGCCTGTTTTCCATTCCATATAATCAACACTGTCACAGAAAACAGAGGTTTGAGCAATACTTAAAGCACCCATTGGAATTGAGCCTAATGCTAAAAGCCCCATTCCAATCCAGAAATTCATACCTTCAAAGCCTATGAAGAAGGCAATTGCACGTGTTACAGCGTTTGTAAGCTGAATAAATATAAGCACGTTAACGTAGCCCTTGAAGAACTTTTTGAATTTATCGGCAAATATCATACCTATAAATTGCGGAACGTTGGTAAGAGCAAAATAAATTGTAGTAAGTCCTAAAGCACCTATAATACCATTAGCACCGGGGAAGTCTATAGGAAGCTTATATTTGAAGAAATAAGTAACTAACTGTGTGCCGAAACCAAATGCACCAAAAAGATTTGCAAGTGTCACAAGAAGCATCATTTTGTTTTTAAAGAGGAGTGAGAAACTCTCTTTTAATGAACTTTGTTGTTCTTGTGGATTTATTTTGATTCTTTCTTGTGCTTTGTAAGAACGGTAGCTTATCATACCTCCACCAAGACCGAATATAACTGCGAAAACGAGTGTTACAAGAGCCATTTTGTTTTGTGTTTTTAAAGCAATCATTTCAATGAACATCGGAATAAGCATATTAAAAACGCCGTAAACCAAAGAACCGACAGTTCTTGCCCATTTTATAAAATTATCTCTTTCGTCAGCATCGGGTGAAACAGAGGATGTAATACCCCATATAGCAACATCCTGAAGAGTGTACGCTATATCCCAGGCTATATACATAATAACAAAGTAAGAAACACGAAGCCACAGAAGACTTTCTTTTGTGGAGAATACGAGGAATATCAAAACTGTAAACACGCCTACAGGAAGAGGTGTGTATCTTAAAAAAGGTCTTAATTTTTCTCCGTTTTTAAAGCGATGCTTGTCGACGTAAGAGCCAACAATGGGGTCGTTTATGCCGTCCCAGACTTTCATCACTATAAGAATTACGGTAACAACAGATGCGGGGAACATAGCAATATCTGTCATAAAATATGTAAAGAAAGAACCACCTATAAGCGAATAAACTAAATTCTGACCCGAAAGACCTGCCAAGTAGTTTACTTGCTCTTTTTTAGAAACATATTTCATAATAACACCACCTTTTTATTATATTTAAATTATACAATATAAAAGTGTGTTAATCAACTATAAAATATTTCTAAAATAACCCATTTACTTATTGAAAATAATTACCAATAATGCTATACTTATTTATGTACGAAATAAAACTGTTTTACAGTTTAAGGAAGGAAGATTTTTTTGGCAGAAATCAAAAATATGGATGCTGTTGCAGCACTTGATGCTATGGATGCTCACGTTGATGACTGGCGTGATGCGGTTAAAGGCAAGCAAAGAGGTATTTTCTCATTTGATGATGTTGCGGCACTCAAAATTAAAAATCTTAAAAAGAGAATTTATACAGATATCGAGTCAATTCCTGCATGGAAGATGAAAGAATGTATCTATAAAGGCGTTGATGATTACGAATATCTTTATGATGAATGGAAAGAAATCAATGTAGGTGACCGTTGGGGTAACAATGGTTGGAGTGCTTTCTTTAAAAATTCATTTGATATGCCTGCACGTTTCAAGGGTAAAAAAGTTACTCTTAATGTTTATTTTGGCGGTGACTCACTTTTAACACTTAATGGTGAGCCATACCAGGGTCTTGACCCGTTCAGAAACTCTGTTTTACTTACAGATTGTGCAAAAGGTGATGAGCATTATGATGTTGATATTGAGTCTTACTATGTGTGGCACTCAAATGAATCAACAGTAAAAACACTTTCATGCTCTTTTGTTGGTGTTGTTGACCCTGTTATTGAAGAAGTTTACTGGGATTTCAAAGCAGTGTTCAATGCACTCTTTATGCCTGTTCACGATACAGGTTTACAAGAAGTTATAAGAGCAGCATTAAAAGAAGCGTTTACTTTTGTAAACTTCGACCTCCAGGGCGAAGAATTTAAAGCAGGTCTTTTAGAGGCTCAGAAAGTTCTTAAAGAAAAAGTTTATAATAACCCTAACTACAAATCAGAGGGTAACATAGCACTTGTTGGTAACTCTCACCTTGATATTGTATTTATGTGGGCTTATAAAGAGTATGTAAGAAAGTTAGGCAGAACTCACGCTACAATGCTTCGTCTTATGGAGCAATATCCTGACTTTATTTTCTCACAAAGTACTGCACCTACATATATTGAAATGGCAAAGAGATATCCATCACTTTACAGACAAGTTCAAGACAGAATTAAAGAAGGTAGATGGGAATACATCGGTGCTATGTGGGTAGAACCTGACTGTAACTTAGTTTCTGGTGAATCTTTTGTTCGTCAACTTCTTCACGGTGTTCGCTTTGCAGAAAAAGAATTCGGTATTACACCAAAAACTTGCTGGGTGCCTGACGTATTTGGTAACGGTTACGCTATGCCACAGATTCTCAAAAAAGCAGGAATCGAATATTTCGTTACTCATAAAATGGGTATCTGGAATGACACAAACCCATGGCAATATAACACATTCTGGTGGGAAGGTCCTGACGGTTCAAAAGTGTTCTCAATTGTTCCGCCAACTCACTTTATCGGTACTGTTGAAGCAGATTCACTTAAAGTTAACTGGAAAAAATATACAGATAAAGAAACCATTGGTGAATCAATGTATTGCTACGGCTGGGGTGACGGCGGTGGCGGTGTTGACACCGAAATGCTCGAATATGTAAAACGTTACAAGAACTTCCCTGGTCTTCCAAAGACACAAACAAGTAAAATTGAAGATTCTTTGGCTCGTATGAAAGCGAATGCTACAGAGACAAATATTCCTACGTGGAAAGATGAGCTTTATCTTGAAGAGCACCGTCGTGTTCATACAACTAAAGCACTTCTTAAAAAATATAACAGATATTGTGAAAATCTTTACAGACAGGCAGAGATGTTTGCAAGTATCGCTATGAAATACGGTTATAAATATCCTCTTGAAAAGCTCAATGAAGGTTGGCAGATGATTTTGACAAATCAGTTCCACGATTCACTTCCTGGTTCACATATTACAGAAGTGTTCGGTGACCTCTGCGCTATTTATGAAGATATTATTAAAATCGGTGAAAGCGTAAGAAGCGAAGCGTTAGACGTACTCGCAGGTAATGTTGACGGTAGCGAAAAATACGGCAAACCTTTTGCACTCTTCAATTCACTCGGCACAGTTGCTACAAGCAAGATTGAACTTCCGTATAAAGATGTTGAAATTTATGATGCTGACGGCAACAAGGTTCCGACTCAGAGCTACACAAAGCTTGACGGCACAAAGGTACTTGTATTTATTGCAAAGGATATTCCTGCAGTAGGCTACAAAGTGTTCTATACTAAAGATGCTACAGTAGGTGAAGCAACAGCAGTTGCACTTGTTGGCAACACAGTTGAAAATGATAACTTCAGTCTTACACTTGATGAAAGTGCAGAACTTGTTTCTATCTTTGACAAGAAAAATAACCGTGAGGTTCTTGAAGGCAAGGGTAACGTATTCCGTCTTTATGAAGACCTTCCGGGTAAATATGACGCTTGGGATATTGTTGCTTCTTACGTTGACAGAGAATTTGATACAGAAGCTGGTAAGGTTACAGGTATCACAACAGGTGATGTATTCACAGTAGTTTCTATAGAGAAGAATATTAACAAATCACTTCTCAAACAAAATATTATTCTTTACAATGAGCTTGACAAAATCGACTTTGATACATTCATCAGCTGGCATGAGCAAGAAAAACTTCTTAAGGTTGGCTTTGATGTTGATATTAAAGCACAGAAGTTCACAAGAGATATCGCTTACGCAACAATTGAAAGCTCAAATTATCGTCATAATCCATATGATAAAGCTAAGTTTGAGGTTTCTGCCCATAACTTTATTGATATGTCAGAAGAAACATATGGTGTTACAATTCTTAACGATTGTAAATATGGTTACGAAGTAGATAAGCAAAGAATGATTATCACACTCCTTAAAGCACCTATGAATCCTGACCCGATGTCTGACCGTGGTGACCACTACTTCACATATTCAATTTATCCTCATAATGGTAATTGGAAAAATGCTGAAACATTAGTACGTGGTCTCGAAATGAACAACCCTGCAGTTGCAGTTGACGTTAAGTCAGATGCAAAAGGCTCTGTTGCAGGTTCATTTATTAACGTGGAAGGCAAGAACGTTACTCTTGAAGCAGTTAAAAAATGTGAAGATGAAGATGCTTACATCATCCGCTTTGTTGAAAAAGCAGGTGCAAGAACTGAGGTAAAAGCAGAACTCTTCTCAGAAGTTAAATCTGTTACAGAGTGTGACTTGCTTGAAAGAAATGACGTAGCCGTTTCTATAGCAGACGGTAACACACTTTCATTCACAATTAATCCATTCGAGATTAAATGTTACAAAGTTAAATTATAATAAACAAACATAAAAATGCACCTACCATTAAAAATGGTGGGTGCATTTATTTATTTGATTTGAAATGTGTTATTTCGTACTTGCCTTAATTCTGTAAACCATTATCCCGTGTGGAGCAACACTTGCTGAAACAGAATTTTTAATTGAAATAGTTTCATCTGTCCAAAGGTCGACAGCTTCATATTCATCAACTATAGGTAAGTTTACGTAAATATCATTATGAAGTTTATTGAGAGTGATACTCATATCCCTTTGAGTGTTACCCTTATTGAAGAAACAAAGAGCTATTTCTCCGTTTTCAAGAGGCTTTACAAGTATATCTGAAACACCATCTGTGAAAATTCTTTTTGCTTGCTTGCCTAACTTGTCCTGGTCGATAGCAATAAGATTTTTGTTTGTGAGAATTTCTAAAACCTTGTTGTCGGTGTCAACAGAGCCATCTTCTTTTAAGAATTTTCTGACGTCGTTACCTAAAATGAGTGGCGCTGCCATCATACACCATAAGGTGAAGTGCGATTTGTTTTCTTCCATCGTGAGTGAACCAACACCAACCTCAAGCATATCAGGGTCGTTCCAACCGCCTATAACTGCGTTTTTATAAAGTCTTACGTTTGATTCATAGCAATATAAAAGAGAAGGGTAGTTCGGTTTTATATCCATTGTGGTACGCCATAAGTTACCTGCCTTTGCGCCCCACTTCCACGGCATATTAAGACCCCATTCACAGATAGAATAGCAAATTGGTTTTTCTTCTACACCGTTTTTCTCAGCATATTCTTTAGTTGCCCTTTTTAACTCCTGGCCCATATTAGTGTATTGTCTTGCGGCAGAGTCCATACGAGAGCCGACAGGGTTAGAAAGCTTAATAGTGTTAAGACCTTTATTTAACTTTATTTTTACCTGAAGACGACCGTCAGGTGTAAAGCCTTTTGAAGAAGGGAAGTAGCAGTCATATTCGTCAGTATTATTAACCGTGCAAACAAGGAATTTTTTCTGTAAACCGCCCTTTTTGAAAACGATTGTAAGAATGTATTCGTCATCCTCGGGAACGTCAATAGTGTCAAAGAGCAAAGCACCGTTATTAGCACAAAGAGCACCAACAACAAAGCCACTTTCAAATTTCTCGTCCTTAAATACTTTAGCGCCGCCCAAAAGTGTGCCGTGCTCAGCCTCAATTTCTATGAAATCTCTGCCTTCTTTTGTGCCGACGTAAATTTTAGAAACGCTTGGAGCAACTGAGGGAATAACTTCGTTGTGGCAGAAGTCATATTTAAAATATTCGACACCCCATTCAGCAAGTGTGTCAGCATCTTCTTTTTCGTGATAAAGACTTGCAGGTAAATCTTCGCAGGTAAGAGTACCGTTTGAAGTGTAAAGTCCTACCTTAAAGCCTTCTTTATTTAAATCCTCAACGAGCGGTTTTATGCCTTTGGGAAAGCGTGTTAAATCACCCTGCAATTTACCTTCGGGTGTACGCATTGAGCTTTGCCAGCAGTCATCTAAATTGATGTATTGGTAGCCTGCATCAAGAAGCCCCGTCTTTTTCATTGCGTTTGCAATTTCTTTAATTAAATTTTCATCAATAGTGTGACGGAAGGTGTTCCAACTGCTCCAGCCCATAGGTGGAGTGAGAGCAACACCATTGTTATAAAGCTCTTTTTCAAGAGGCTGTACCTTTGTTGCAGAAATAACTTTGTTTACTGCACATTTTGGGCAAAAATCCTGCTTTAAGAATTTTTTGCTCACTATATAACCTAATGCGGCACTACCTGCCAGAACAACAGTTTTTTTAATATTCATCAAGAATTCACCTCATAAAATGTTTTATAACGGCACCTAACCCTACAGCACCTGCAACAACAAGTCCTGCACCAATTATTTTATTTGTATTTATAAGGGTTCTGTCGCTGAAATGTCTTTCTATAAAGTTTAAGCTTTCACTTGTCAGACCTAAATCTTTAAAGTGATAGATTTTTGTGTTTATTTTATCGGGCTCTGCTTCATCAATTGTAACCATTCTTATTGTTGCTTTACAGCCATCTGTATATGCGTGGAAGCCTGACGTTTTGTTCTGACCGAGAATAATATCATCAACTACACCTGTAAAGTCGTTGAGATGGTCGTGCCCGAAGAAAGCGGCTTTTACGTCTCCGACCTTTTTCCAGCTTGCAAATTGTCCTTTGTCAATAGCAGGTGAGCAGGGACCTTCGCCTAAATAACCCTCTACACCGTCTTTTTTTACAAATCTCTTTTTCTCTAAAGGACCTATAAATCCCGGTACAGACCATAAATATTCATAAGGCTTCGCTTCTCTCATAAGGTCATATTCCTGAATAACAGGCATATGCTGAAAAAGAATTGCAGGAATTGTTCTTCCGTTATGGTTGTCTTTTATTTCCTGAGCTTTCTTTTCGTACCATTCAATTTGGTCTTCGTGAACCCAATCGTATTTAGAAATACTTTGGTCTTCTGCTAAATTGTTTGAATCTATAAACCAGAGGTTTAAAATATCCTCTTTACCCTCAGAATCTTTTACTAAAAGATTGCAGTTGAAGTCGCCAGGAGCACTTTCATCATTAACACCTATAAAGTTTTCTATCATACTGTAGGCTTCAACGATTTCTTTTTCGTGCCCTGCATCGTGCTCGTGATTGCCGAAGCAATAACACATAGGGACACCCGTTTTGATAATCGGCTCTAAAATTCTTTCTAGAGCTTCTTTATGAAGAGTGGCGTAATCCTCGCATTCTATATATTCACTGCAGGTGTCACCCAAAAGAACAACTAAATCAGGCTGAAAAGCTTTCATACCTATTTCAAAAAGCTTGTGAGCGTCTCTTTGCTTTAATTTGTCTTCTCTGCTTTCAATTATAAGTCTTTCGTGGATATCGCCAAGGACCATTATTTTGAATTTTCCATTATTGAATTTGAGTTGTTTTTGCATAGAAAATACCTTCTTTGTATATAAGCCTCCCCAGAAATTAAGTGGGAAGGCTTATGATTTGCTTATTTTTTTGCTTTACTTATTTCTGCGATTTCGTTAAGAATATCTGCTTCAAGGTTAACCTCTTCAAAAGTGATTTCGCCGAAGGTTAAATCATCAATTTTAACTTCGTCAACGATTTTTTCTACTTCTTTTTTTGCTTTTTCTTTAGCAGCCTTTGTTGTCTTTGGCTTTGTTTCTTTCTTTACGGTCTCTTTCTTAGCAGTTTCTTTTTTAGTAGTTTCTTTTTTAGTGGTTTCTTTCTTTGCAGTTTCTTTTTTTGCAGTAGATTTAGTAGCAGTTTCTTTTTTTGTTTTTGTAGATTTAGTTGCTTTTTCTCCAGCAGTTTTTGTTGATTTAACAGCCTTTTCTTCGGCAGCTTTAGTTGATTTTTTTGCTGCAGGTTCTTTTGCAACTTTTTCTTTTACAGTTCTTTTGTTACCAACTGTTTTTGTAGCTTGCTTCAATACATCCTCTTTAGAAGCAGGTGCTAATGGTTCGTCATCTATAAATGCAACGTCTGCGATATCTGTAGAAATTTCATAAGCTGCAGGTTCAGTGAATTCAATCTCATCAACAGTTTCAATTTCAACAGGGGCTTCTGCGAATTCAATATCAGGAATATCTATATCTGCAATCTCATAAACAGGTTCTGAAAATTCAACTTCTTCAGCTGCAGGAACATCGATTGTTTCAACTGCGATTTCGTTAAATTGAACTGTTTCTGCAACAGGTTCAACTGTTTCTGCAACAGGAGCAACTTCTTCTGCAACAGGAGCAACTGCTTCAACAACGGGTGCAGCAACTTCAGCAATAGCACCTTTTTTAGCTGCTTTTTTCGAAGCCTTCTTTTCAGCCTTGGTTTCTTTTTTAGGCTTCTTTTCTTTCATTGTTGATAAAACAATCTCTTCTTCATCAAGAGTTGCGTTGTAAGCAACTGCAAGAGTGTTGAACATTTTAAGTTTTGCAACTGAACCGAAAACAGGTAAGAAGAAAAGAATTGTTCTGAGAAGGAGAACACGTGAACCACCGTATTTGAGTTCAATGCCGTATTTTGGTGCGATTCTGTACATTCTTTCTGACATTGAGTAGTTCCAGATAAGAGAGAAAACACCAAATGTGAAAATGTCGAGAATAAAAACGAATATGTAATTTGCACTTTCTTTATTGTCGTCCTCACACATTTTGTTTACGTCTTCAGTCCAGTCAGACCAGAAGAAAAGACCGTAAATGCCGAGTGTTACGATTTGTAAAAGCACATATTTTGCAATTTTTCTTTGTTGAACCATTGGTTAAGACCCCCATAAGTTAAAATTGGATATTTGATACCAAATAAAATAATACTATAATAAAGGAGAAAAGTCAATACGAACAAGAAAAAAGCACCCATCAGTTGGGTGCTTTTTTCTGTTTTGAGTGAATTATTTAGAGAAAAGTGAAAGTTCTTCTTTTTCTTGCATTGCTTTGTAATCTGCAAGGCGCTTTTTGATTTTGTCTACAGGGTTAAGAAGAACGCTTACTGAACGGTCGTGGTTCAATGTGTCAATAATAAGTGAGCAATATTTACTCATATCAACCTCAAAATACCATTTGCGTTCTAATAATTCAGGTGTTCTGTAAACCAGGTTTGTTGTGAATACACCGTCAATCAAGCCCTTGCTGTAAGCATCATCAAATGCGTCAAGACCATTGCAGAAAAGACCGAAGCAGGTTGAAACGAAAATTCTGTTTGCTTTTAATTCCTTTAATTTTGTGGCAACCTCAATCATTGAGTCACCTGAAGAAATCATATCGTCAATGATAAGACAATCCTTACCTTCAACGTTATCACCGAGGAATTCGTGTGCTAAAATCGGGTTTCTGCCGTCAACAATTCTTGAGTAGTCACGACGCTTGTAGAACATACCGAGGTCAACGCCTAAAACTGTTGAGTAATAGATGCAACGACCCATACCACCCTCGTCAGGTGAAATAACCATAAGATTATCTGTGTCGATTTTTATATCTTTAAAATTCTTTGTTAACGCTTTAATCATCTGATATGTAGGAGCAACATCTTCAAAACCTTTAAGCGGAATAGCGTTCTGCACTCTTGGGTCGTGAGCATCAAAAGTAATGATGTTTTCAACGTTCATGCTCAGGCAAAGCTCCTGAAGAGCGAGTGCACAGTCGAGAGACTCACGGCTTGAACGTTTGTGTTGTCTGCCTTCATAGAGCATAGGCATAATAACGTTTATTCTTCTTGCTTTACCTTCAACAGCAGCAATAGCTCTTTTAAGGTTTGCAAAATGGTCGTCTGGTGAATACGGTACTTCTTTACCGTACATTTTATAAGTAACACCGTGATTGAAGCAGTCACAAATTACATAAATGTCATAACCTCTTACAGTTTCCTGAATAACACATTTGCCTTCACCTGAGCCGAAACGGTTAAAAGCAGTTTTAATAATATAGCTTTCTCTTTGGTAGCCATAGAAAGCGATTGTGCTTTTGTGTTCGCTGTCGCGTTCTTCACGCCAGGTTGAAATGTATCCATCAATTTTTTTTGCAAGCTCTTCACAACCGGGGAGAGCAATAATTCCTAAAGGACCAACAGGGATTGTATTAAGTACACCAAATGCTTCTGACACGATAAAAAACCTCCAAAATTTTATTCGTAAAAGGCTAAGTTTACGAAAAACTTTCTCAGGTGAGTGTTTAATCACCTTACTTTAATATTCTACCTATAAATGCAAATCTTTTCAAGTGTGTTTTCAAAATTTCTTGATTAGAATTTATGCAACAATATTTGACATATTTTGTGAGAAGTGACAAAAATACAAAAAAAGGAAAAAATATGTTAAATATGAATTATAAAGAAAAGTCTTCTTTTGAAAAATCAGAAACGAGCGAAATGACTTTAGGTTCTCTTTTTAACGGGTCGTATCTGAATTTTTTGCACTTGGAATATGATTGCATTATGGCGTTCTGTTTTTTGCAGATAACAGTGTTTTTATCTGCAGTGGAAGTACCGTGTTCGCAATATGCACATTGTGGATCAATATTCTTTTTAAAGATGTTCTTCATATAAATACACTCTTTTCATACTCAATGAGTGTATTCTAACATACTTTCTTACTGTTATCAACCTGTAAAACGAAAAACAGACACATAATAATGAGTATGACGGTTGCAGGAATCGTGTATGATACAGACACAATTTTGCTTTCGGAAACATATATGACAGAGGCTACTTCTGCAAATGGAAAAAAACTGCTGAGCTTCGCTGTAAAAAAAGCAGAAAGTGCAGAGTTCAGAATCCTTGAGACTACAAAGTTTTTCATTTTGACGTTGCATTCTTTTAAATAGGGGGCAATCTGGCAAATTACCGAAAAACCGCCAAACCCGAGTATTGCTGAAATTACGGGCAGACTTTGCGTTTTACTGATTATTTTACATCCGTTGGTGACTTCTGTGATACAGTTGAAGAAGAGACTGAAGTTTTCATTGATTCCGATATTACTTACAATAGAAGATATACAGGAAAACATAAGCACCCATGCAGAAATATTGATTATTGCATCTGCTCCTGATGAGACTGATTTTATAAAAGCGTTTTCTTTGGTGGTCAGTGCAATACTTCTTTTTTGCAGAGTCTCTTTATTGCTTAAAAATCTGCATAAGAAACCAATTGAAAGTGAGGTTAAAATGTTTGAAGTATATAAAATCAAGCCTGCGCGGTAATTGTTTAACATACCTATTCCTACAGCAGTAACGGTGAAGGCAGGACCTGAATTCACTGTGAAATACATAAGTCTTTCTGCTTCGTTTTGTGTAAGCCTGTTTGCTTTGTATAAATCTGCAGTAGTTTTTGCACCTATAGGGTAACCACCAAGCAAGCCGAGCAAAAAGGGGATAAATCCATCGGGATTAACACGGAATACAAAAGTTGTAATTTTACTGAAAAGTCTTGCAAGAAGGGCAAAAGAATTACTGCTTGCAATATATGAAGAAATTACCAAAAACGGAAAGAGTGAAGGTATTATAGTGTTGAGTAGTAACGATATACCCGATTTGATTCCCTCAACAGAAACCTCGGGGTTAATCAGTATTGCGGTTATTAAAAAAGCTACGCACATTATTTTTGGAAAATGAATAAGCAGTGGCTCAATATATTTTTTCATAAGTGTCACCTTCGCTATGTATTCTGAATATATTTTATGAAAAAAGAGCATAGAAATATAACAAAAATATCTTTGAGGGTGTGACTATGAAGCTGAAGTCTTTAAATACAGAAAGTGTAAGTGGAAATATAGAACTTTACGGAAACAAGAAGCTGATAGCAGAAGGGTGTAAATGTGTAGTCGATTATTCTGAAGAATTTCTGAAAATTGATTTGGGCAATATCATTTTAAAGGTAACGGGTCGTGATTTGATGATAGAATCATATATATATGAACAGATTGAACTGAAGGGCGAAATTGTTTCGGTAGAATTTATGAATTGAATTGTCGGTGAGGTATTATATGGTAATAAATTTATTACGGCTTCTTCTTGGCTTTGTTGAATTTGAGGCTCGTGGCGGTTTTTTTGAGCGCTTTGTGAATTTGTGTACAATGAACGGAGTGACGTTGTGGAACGTTCACAATGATGGTGTAAAGGTTAAAGCCTGTACAACTCTGGGAGGCTATAAAAATATAAGAAAATCAGCAAGAAATTCGGGAATGAAGGTTAAAATTTTGAGAAAAAGGGGTCTTCCGTTTTTTATAAGAAAAAACAAGGCGAGAGCAGGTTTTTTAATAGGTCTTTTTATAATGGTACTCTTTCTTGCTTTATCCTCGTGTATGCTATGGAATATTGAAGTCAGCGGAAATTCTGAGCTTTCAGGCGAGGTGTTGACTGAAAGTCTTGAAAAATACGGGGTAAAGATAGGTGCAATAAAATCAAAAATTGATACTACGGTTATTGAAAAAGAGCTTTTAAAGGAATATCCCGAACTTTCGTGGGCGTCTATAAATATTTTCGGTACAAAGGCAGTTCTTGAGGTTAAGGAGAACGTGACTAAGCCTGATATTTTAGATATTAAAACACCTGCAAACATAATAGCAGAAAAAGATGGTCAGATTTTGCTAGTAGAGGGTCATAACGGCACTAACGTTGTAAAAGAAGGTGACGTTGTCAGAAAAGGCGATTTACTGATTTCAGGCGTCAATATCAATGTAGACGGAAGCGAAAAAATGGTACACGCTTCAGGTAAGGTTTACGCTTCTACAGTAACAAATTTATCTTCGGGCGTGTCTGAAAAGGGAAGTTTCAAAATGCTCGAAAACGTCGATATTAAGTATTACATGTTCTTCTTAGGTGTTGATATTCCTGTGTTTTTCAAGAGTAAAGGCGAAAGACTTTACAGCGATGCAATTTGCTTGAAAAGCAACGATACTGCTTTACCATTTGGTATTTCCTGGAGTGTTTTTGGTGAGCTTAGAGAAAATGAAATAACGCTTACAGAAAATCAGACAAAGCTTATTGCGTTACTCAGATGTGTTGAAAATAAACGGCAGAGCTTTTCTGAAGACTATGAAATCACAGAAATTATTTACACTCTTGACAGTGGCAAAGGAGAAAGTGTTGTAAACTGCCATGTAAAGGCGAAAGAAAACATAGCAACAGAAAAAGAACTGCTTGTGGAATGATTTTCCACTTTATACAAAAATTTTTGAAAATTTTAGTAGACATTTACAAAAAATATGGTATACTTGTATTATAATATACTAAAAGGAAAAATTGGAGTTTTTAAATGTTCGAACAAATTATAAACGTAGACAGAATGGAACAGGCGGTAAGTCTTTTCGGTAGTTTTGATGAAAATATTGTTCTCATAGAGAAAACCTTCAATGTTAAAATTGTCAGCAGAGGCTCAGATATTAAAGTTACGGGCGAAGCGGAGGACGTTGCAAAAGGTGTAAAAGCAATTAACGGGTTGTTAATGCTTATAAACCGTGGCGAGGTTTTAAACGAACAGAATGTCCGCTATGTAATTTCACTTGTGGGCGACGGCGATGAGGACAAGCTCTCGACAATGTCAAATGATTGCATCTGCATCACAAGTAAGGGTAAACCGATAAAACCAAAAACATTGGGTCAGAAAAAATACGTTGAAGCAATAAAAGAAAATACCATTGTTCTTGGTGTTGGCCCGGCAGGTACGGGTAAGACTTATCTGGCAGTAGCAATGGCGGTTAACGCATTCAGAGCGAAAGAAATAAACAGAATAATTCTCACAAGACCTGCCGTTGAGGCGGGTGAAAAATTGGGCTTTTTGCCGGGCGATTTACAAAGCAAGGTGGACCCTTATTTAAGACCGCTTTACGATGCCCTTTTTGATATGCTTGGTGCAGAAAATTTTCAGAAGTATCAGGAACGTGGTAATATTGAGGTTGCACCGCTTGCGTATATGCGCGGCAGAACTCTTGATGACAGCTTTATTATTCTTGATGAAGCCCAGAACACAACACCTGAGCAGATGAAAATGTTTTTAACCCGAATGGGCTTTAATTCTAAAGTCGTTGTAACAGGCGACATTACACAAATAGATTTGCCTGACGGAAAACGTTCAGGTCTTGTAGAGGTTATAAAGGTTTTAAAAAATATTGAGCAGATTGATATAGTGCGCTTTTCTGAAAAGGATGTTGTGCGTCACAAGCTTGTTCAGGATATTATAAAAGCGTATGAAAAATATGAGGAGGCAAAGAAACGAAATGACAAAAGTAATCATCACAAATGAACAAAAAGAAGTTAAAATACCGACAGGTGTAAGACTTCTCATAAGAAGATGTTGCAATGCAGTTCTTCTTTACGAGGGCTTTAAAGAATCTGCAGAAGTAAGTGTTACTTTTGTAGATGACGAAAGAATACATAGCCTTAATAAAGAATATCGTGATGTTGACTCAAGTACAGACGTTTTATCGTTCCCTCTCGGAGAGAATGGTGTTTACGATAAAAATATAGATACAGGTGCAAGTCTTTTAGGGGATATAGTAATTTCTGTTCCTACAGCAGTACGTCAGGCAGAAACATATGGGCATACACTTCAGAGAGAAATCGGATTTTTAACGGTTCACTCTATGCTTCACTTGCTTGGCTACGACCACGTAAACGGTGGTATGGAAGAAGTCCGTATGCGTGAAAAAGAGGAACGTGTTTTAACAGAATTAGGATTAAAGCGAAACAATTCTTATTATATGGATGAGAATGAGGAATAATTTTTATGAATGATATAAAAAGTCTTGCAAGAAGCTTCGCGTATGCTTTACACGGCATAAAATGGGCTCTTTGCCATGAACGTAATTTCAGAATTCATATCATCTGTATGTGCTATATGTTTTATTATTTGTTGCGATATGATTTTTTCGTGATATCAAAAACAGAAATATGTGTTTTGATTTTGTCGTGTGCTCTTGTTTTGGGCGGTGAGCTTATAAACACGGGTATTGAAAAAGCAGATGATACAGTTTCAAAGGAACGTAAGAAAACAATTGCTATTTCAAAGGATGCGGCGGCAGGTGCAGTTTTGGTTTTTGCTGCGTTTTCAGTTGTTATAGGTGTTGTTATAATGTTTCAGCCAACAGCATTTGAAGCGTTGTTCAATCACTATATGGAGTCACCCTTGTATATTTTGTTGCTGGTGCTCAGTCTTATAGTGTCGTTACTGTTCATTTTTAAATTTGAAAGCTTATTAAAATTTGTCAGAGGTAAGAAAAAATAATGGGAAACAGAAAAACTGCATTTATTGCAATTGTCGGCAGACCTAACGTAGGTAAATCTTCAATTTTAAACAGACTTTTAGGTCAGAAAATTGCAATAGTTTCATCAAGACCGCAAACAACAAGAACTAAAATTATGGGTGTTCTCACTGAGAATGATATTCAGTTGGTTTTTACTGATACACCTGGTTTTCACAAGCCAAAAACAAAGCTTGGCGAAAAAATGATTAAATCAGTCGATGAAGCGATTTCAGGTGTTGACTCGTGTCTCTTTGTTACTGAGAGTAAAGGCGAAATAAGACCTACAGAAATAGAACTTTTAGAAAGACTCAAAAAAGAAAAAATTCCTGTAGTTCTTGCAATAAATAAAATAGATATACTTTCAAAAAAAGAAGAGCTTATGGAGCGAATATTAGAGCTTTCAAAGCTCTGTGATTTTACAGCGGTAGTTCCTGTTTCTGCACAGAACGGTGACGGAATGAATGAGCTCAAAGAAGAACTCAATAAGTTGGCAGTAGAGTCAGAATTTTTCTTCCCTGAAGATACGTTGACTGACCAGCCTGAGCGTGTTCTTGCGGCAGAAATGATAAGAGAAAAATTGCTTTACAGATTAAATGAAGAAATTCCTCACGGAATCGCAGTTTCTATAGAGAAAATGAAAGAGCGTGAAGATAGCGAAATTCTCGATATAGATGCAATTATTTATTGTGAAAGAGATAGTCACAAAGGTATAATCATTGGTAAAGGCGGTTCGATGCTTAAAGCCGTTTCTACAAGTGCGAGAAAAGATTTAGAAGAATTTTTTGATTGCAAGGTTAATCTTCAATGTTGGGTAAAAGTAAAAGAAGGTTGGCGTAATCGTGAGGGCTTGATTCATAATTTCGGTCTCGATTCATAAAATTTAACAATTTTTAAAGTAGAAATATGCACATAAAAACATAGTAAATGAATAAACTATTATCACAACGAATAGAAATTATAGTTTTGAAGGGATATGTTTTTATGGAAGGCAAAATGCTTTGGGATAAATTTACTAAAGAGGGCAAAGTGTCAGATTATTTAGAGTACCGTAAACACATTAACGGTGCGGAAGCAGAAGTGAAAATGGAGTTGGAAAAAGTTGACCAAAATCAATGCTTCGGGGTTAGTAATAAGAGAACAGAGCGTAGGTGAATATGACAGGCTTATAACTGTTCTCACAGCGCAATACGGCTTGGTTAAAGCGTTTTGCAGAGGTGCAAAAAAAGCAAAAAGTAAAAAACTTTCTGCTACTGCACTTCTTACATATTCCGAATTTACCTTCAACAAAACTAAAGAGGCTTTTACTGTTGATGAAGCAGAAGTAAAAGAGGTTTTCTTTGAGCTTCGCAACGATGTAGTCAAAATGGCATTAGCACAATATTTGTGTGAGTTAGCTTATGAATTTTGCGAAGAAGATTATGAGTCGGAGGAAATTCTCCGACTTTTTCTCAATTCGCTTTATTTGCTTAAAAGTGATAAAAAAACTCCGTCTTTTATAAAAGCGGTAACAGAATTCAGGCTTATGTCACTTGCAGGATATATGCCACAGCTTATAGGCTGTGATAATTGTGGTGAATATGAAACTGCAATAATGGGATTCGACAAGGAAAGCGGTAAAATCTATTGTGAAGCCTGTATTCCTGCATCGGCTCTCAGAGTATCATCCTCTGTAATAAAAGCGATGAGATACGTTGCACTTTCAGATTTTGAAAAGATTTTTTCGTTTTCAGTTTCTGAAGATAACATAAAAGTTTTTGAGCAGCTCACAGAAGATTATCTTCTTAATAAAACCGAGAGAAAATTTAAAACCTTAGATTTTTACAATGTTATAAAGGAATAAAAATGTAATGGAAGAAATGAACAGACATTTAAAGGCGGTTGAATTAGATAAGGTTCTTTCAATGGTAGCCGAAAGGGCTTGTAATGATGATGCGAAGGAAGCAATTCTAAATTTAAGACCTGAATCTAATTTGCAGTTAGTTGCCGATTTGTTACAAAAGACCGAAGATGCTTACATACTTTTAGCAAAATTCGGCGGTCCGTCTTTTGGTGGACTCAAAAACGTCAGTAATGCATTAGCCAGAGCAAAGGCGGGGGCAATGCTTACAATGAAAGAACTGCTTGATATAGGCAGTACTGTAAGAGCTGTCAGAAATCTCCGTGATTGGCGTGACGGCAGCGGACAAGACCCGTTAAGTATTGATATTTATTTTTCTTCACTTATGCCAAACAAGTTTTTAGAAGAAAAAATATTTTCTGCAATTCTGAGCGAGGATGAGATGAGTGATAACGCTTCCCCCGAGCTCAGTAATATAAGAAGAAAGATAAAAAATCAAGAAAACTCTGTAAGAGAAAAGTTAGAAAAAATAATTCGTTCACAGAATTTAAAAAACGTTTTGCAGGATGCAATTATTACTCAGAGAAACGGGCGTTACGTGGTGCCCGTTAAAAGTGAGCACAGAATGGCGGTTTCTGGTCTTGTGCACGATACATCTTCAACGGGTGCAACGGTTTTCGTTGAACCAGCAGGTGTAGTTGAAGCAAATAACGAAATACGCGTTTTAAAGGGAAAAGAGTCACAGGAAATAGAAAGAATTCTTTATGAGCTTTCATCTCTTGCGGGGAGTTTTTTCGATGAAATCAAGGGAAGCTACGAGTGTGCAATAGAAATAAATATTATTTTCAGCAAGGCACAGCTTGCATATAAAATGAATGCAACAATGCCTAAGCTTAACGCAAAAGGTAATATAGATTTGAAAAAGGCAAGGCACCCGTTGATTTACCCCAAAAAAGTAGTTGCTACGGATATCCGTCTGGGCAAAGAGTTTGACACGCTTGTTATTACAGGTCCTAACACGGGCGGTAAAACTGTAGCAATAAAGACGTTAGGACTGCTTTCTGCTATGGCAATGTGCGGACTTATGCTGCCTTGTGGCGATGAAAGTGAAATTTCAGTTTTTAATGAGGTTCTGGCAGATATAGGTGATGAGCAAAGCATAGAGCAATCACTTTCGACATTTTCATCACATATGGTGAATATTGTGAATATCTTAAAAACTGCAAATGAAAATTCACTTGTTCTGATTGATGAATTAGGAGCAGGTACCGACCCTGTAGAAGGTGCGGCACTTGCTATGGCGATATTAGAGCAATTACATTTACAGGGTGCAAAAATTGCCCCAACAACTCACTATGCGGAATTAAAAGCATACGCTCTCGAAACCGAAAGAGTTGAAAACGGTTCGTGTGAATTTGACGTTAATTCATTAAGACCTACCTATCGTCTTTTAATTGGTATTCCGGGACGTTCAAATGCTTTTGCAATTTCTGAGAGGTTGGGCATTGCAACAAATATTATTGACCGTGCAAAGGAATTGGTATCTTCTGAAAGTGTTCGTTTTGAGAATGTTGTAGATAAGTTAGAGCAAAGCAGACTCGAAATGGAAAGCGAGAAGAAAGAAGCCGAAAGAGTAAAGCAAGAGGCAAATGCCGAAAGAGAAAAAGCAAGAGCGATTTTAAACGAAGCACAGCAAAGAAGAGACAAAGAAATTGAAAATGCAAAGGGCGAATCGTTAAGAATTGTTGAACAGGCAAGGCGAGAAGCTAACTCACTTTTAGCAGAAATAGAAAAGCTGAAAAAAGAAACAAAATCTACAAAAGATGCCGCGGAGCTTTTAAGAAAAGCACGTTCGTCGGTAAACGCGCATCTTAATGCTATTGATGATGCTGTGAATCCGGTGCTTGCAAATATTGATGATGACGAAAATTATATTTTGCCGAGAGAGTTGCAGATTGGTGACGATGTTTATTGTAAGACAATAGGCAAAAATGCCGTTGTTACTGCACTCAAAGATAAAAAAGGTAATGTAGAAATTGCAGCAGGTATGCTTAAAATGAGAGTTAAAGAGGACTCGTTAAAGCTTTTAGAGAAGAAAAAAGAAAAGCCTAAGAGCACAACTCGTCGCAACTCGATTGAAAGCAGAGCAAGTAAGGATATTAACAACCGATGTGATTTACGCGGTCTTATGGTGGATGAAGCACTTTTAGTGCTTGACCGTTTTATTGATGACCTTGTTATGTCGGGGCTTAATGAATGTACAATCATCCACGGTAAGGGTACGGGTGCTTTAAGAAGTGCGGTTACGAAATTCTTGAAGGAAGACCCGAGAATAAGATTTTCACGCCTCGGAACGTTTGGCGAGGGTGAGAATGGTGTAACAATAGCCGAATTAAAATAAACAGAAAACAGTTATTGCATTTTTGGTGCAATAACTGTTTTTTCTTAATATCTGTTTATTAATTAATCAAGTGCATCTGCAATGCCACCAATAAGTGAGCCTAATGCACCGGCAGTTTTTGAGCCTGCAGAAGGCGGAGCAGAGTGTGTTGTTGTAGGAACAGGTAATCCGCCTATTGTGCTGTCAACAGGTGCGAGAAGCACTTTACCTGTACCACGGTAAACGTTAACAAGACCTTCGCCTGAAGCGGCTGAACCGATAAGAGTTTTACCTGAGCGTTCAACTGTAAAGCTTAAAGAATCACTCCACGCAATTGCAAAGTTTCCGTCAACTTTAAGAACGTCGTTTTCAAGAGTTACTTCAATAAGTTCTTCTTGTGGGCAACGGCACTCAAGAACTGCAACACCAATACCCTCAAGTGCTAAGTTAAATAAGCCTTCGCCACCGAGAACAGCTGAAGAAATATTAGAACGTGCAACTAACTTTTGTCTGATAGCTGAGTCACAAGCTAAAAATAAACCGTCATCAAGAACAACTCTGCCATTCCATTCAGCAGTGTCAAGTAAAACAATGTGTCTGTATGTAGGCTCTAAAACTAAAATACCGTCACCAACGTATTCAGGCTTAATAGCACTTTCGCCTGTAACCTTGCCTTTAACAAGCTTGCCTAAAAAATCACCGGCACCCTTAACGCCTGTTGTTGCGTTAACGTTACCTACAGTCCATTGCATTGCACCAGCCTGACAGGTGATGCCGTTAGATTGTGCAAGGTGGCAAATAACTTGTCTTTTTCTTATGTTCATTTCGTCACAGAAATAAGCGTTCATTGCAGTTGCAGGAGAAACACTTAAATCCCTTTTGTATTGAATAACCTGGAAAGGGCCTTTTTCTGCGATGATTGATACATCATCATTGTTTGTGAAATTGTTAATTCTGTACATTTTCATACACCCCAAAATAAAAAATATATTATCAAATCAAGAACGTGTTCTGACGTTCTCAAAATAATAAACTGTTTTCTCCCAATAAGTTTATTATATGAAAAATGTCGAAATATGTCAATGAAAATATATCAGAGTCTTTCTTCATCTTTCTTACGTTGTTTGTTTGAATTTATAAAGAATGGAATACCAAAACCGAGAGAGCCACCGACTAAAAGACCACCTAAAAGAAATAACCACCACAACGGGTTTTTCTTTTCTTTTTCTTCTTGTTTTTCAGCCTTGATGACTTTCTTTTCAATTTTTGTTTCTACTTCTTTTGTTAATTCAAACTTTTCACCGAAAGAATCTTCGTAAGTAATAACTATTATGCCTGTTACCTTGCCTGTCAGTTCAGAATCAACTCTTAAATTGGCACTTGCGGTTGCACTTTCCTGTGGAGCAATTTCTCCTATAAAGCTACTGCCACCTGCGTCAAGACCTTTAATGTTAAAATCAACCTTGCAGTTGTAAAGTGCTGCTTTACCGGTATTCATAAGATTTATGTTTACTGTAACAGTATCTTCCTGAACAACCTTTACAGGTAATTTTGCACCATCAAAATCTAAAAGTGCGGGTTGCCTGACTTCAATTCTTAAAGTATCATCTGCATTATAGCCTGAACCATTCTGGTCTTCGTACTCACAACTAAAGCTCAATTTATGCTCACCAATAGTAGCAGTGTGCACTGCTTTTAATTCAACCGACCAGGTGTAATATTTGTTTGCACCAATTGAGTCAACATACTTTGTGCCCATTCCTGTTGGCCTTATTTCGTCAGAATCTTCTGAAACAGAAAGCTTAATGTTACTTACTTGCTTTTTAGAATGCATATTCTTTAAGGTTACAGTAAGTGTTTTTGTTTCTTCAGGGCTTATAAAGCCATCCTCAATTTCATAGCTTACTACCATAAGACGGGGTTGAGAATTATCTTCTGTGACTTCTTCTGCCTCATAGTCTGCTTTTTCTGAAACGATGGGCGTATTGTTTTTTGTTGGTGCGTCTGTATTTGTTGTTGCTTCAGTTTCATTTTCTGTAACTTCTTCGGTTGAATTTTCAACAACAGGAGTGGCAAAAGTTTCTGTTACCGCTTCGGTTATTTCGAATGTATCATTTCCGGCAAAACAGGGAAGCACGAGAAGTGAAAGGCACGTTAAAAATATTAAAATTCGTTTCATATTTTACAACTCCCTGATGTTTTCTACTATGCTGTTTTTAGTTTCTTTTTTCACTTTTAACCAAAGCTTTAATGAACAGAAAACAAAAACGACAAAACCAATTATTAGTGTAAACCAAGGACTGAATACCATATAAAGGTCGTTGTCATTGAATTTAACAAATAAATAATAAGCGATATAAGAAATTAAAAATCCGCCGAAACCTAAAAGGTAGCCCCATTTAAACATAGAAAGTAATTGCTTGATATAGCAAGAGAAAATTACGTTGTTATCGGCACCAACAGCACGCAAAGTACCTATTTTCTTTTTATCGTTTCGTATATTTGTGGTTATAGTGTTGTTAATTATACTTGCACAAATTGTAAAGAAGAGAATTACTATTGCCAAAACAACTAAGGTTATGCTCTGGTATGATTCTTTTTGCTTTTGTTTATATTCATAATCAGAAACATATCGTGAGTCAAGAACTGTTAATTCTATTGTTTTGAGAATTTCAGAGATTTCTTTGTCAATTTCTTCTGTGCAGGGTTTGCTAAGGTTAAACGCAAGACTACCGTAGCGTACATTTTTAGCAAAATGATTTAAACCGTCGATGGTTGTAATAGCGTAAACAGTCTGGTCAGGAATTGTTAAGAATGGAGTATTTGCAACTTCAACAATTGCACCTATTGTTACGGTTTTTCTTGTTTCTTTGATTTTTGCGTTGTAAGAAAAATCAAAAACGTAACCTTCTTCAGAAGAAGTTAAAACACTTATGTCAACAATATCTCCCGCTTTAAGTGTTCTGTCTTCTACAAACGAATAATTGTCGTACTGCTCTGTGAAAGAGTCAGATGTCCAAAAGGTGATATCATTATCATAATACTCTTCAATTTGTAAATATGCTTTTTGTGGAGCACATAAAATTATTTCTTCACCGCTATTAAGCTTTTCAATATCAATTTTTCCGTCGGTTACAGATTTTTCGAAGGTTTTTAAAGTCTCTTCATCAAAAGCGAGTATGTTGGTTGAGAAGAATTCATCGTAACCTGCACCTTCTTTTAGCTTAGAGGAGTAATCGTTTAACTCGTTAAATAAATTTTGGTTTTCAAGCTTCTGGATTGCATCTTCAGCACTATTGGCATTGTGTTGATACATACTGTGATTATAAATTTTTAAATAATTGGTCATTTCATCAACAAGAATATTGGCGTTGATGATTTTAACTCCATATGCTGAATCAACATATTCGCAGTTAAGTACTTCATTTTTGTGGTTTTCAGAAAATCCGTTGTTTGTATCAGCGAAGTTTATACCTTCGTAAATTGTTGATTGTGTAATCTCAAGATTATAATCATATCCATACCCATAGATATCATTCTTTGCATACTCCAAAAATGAAAAAAGGTAGCTTGAAAAAATAATACTGATTACCAGAAAAATGCTCACAGTTATCAATTTACCCTTAGAAACAGTTATGTTCCTTTTTGAAATGAGTTTTGCTACAGTGAAATTTTCTTTGCTTTTAATTTTAGCGTTTTTTAACTTTCTTGCTGTGTCAATTTTTCTTATGGCTTGCATTGGTGCGATTCTGCTTGCCCCAATAAGCGGAATAAGTGAAGCCACCATAATGCATATCGTGCTGAATACACCGCAGGATAAAAGTACCCAGAGGTTAGGTTTGAAAATAGCATCTTTATCTACAAAGGTAAGAATGAATTTTACCAAGAAAAAAGATATTGTAAGACTGAGAGGGGTGCATATCAAGCTTAAAATTAACGCTTCTCTGCCAAAAAGCTTAATAATCTGATTTTTTGTAGCACCAACTGCACGGTACATTCCTATTTGTTTTTTTCGTTCTTTTAAATCAGAAGTGAAAGCGTTTATAATGCCCACAGCAGATGCAGACAAAAGAATTACAACAACTATTAAAATGTAAACAAGCTTTTCAACAAGCGATTGTGTCTCGGGAAGTGCAGAATATGCGTTTGTGTATACACCGATAGGGTAGAATGTTTTACTTGCGTAGGTGTAAGCAAGGTCTATATTTTTTTCATAAACATCATTTTCTGTTGAAAAGAATCTAAAAATAATATCACTTTCAATTTTGGGATTAAAGGTGTAATAGCTTACGAGAGCCTCTTTTCCACCGGGGTCAAGTTCTTCATTTTCATAAACAAAGGCTGCAGGTAAAAGAGTGTTGGGGGCACCACCCACAAGCTCATTAATAAGATGGTCGCGTTTGTTTTTTAAAATTCCGCATAAAACATATTCTTTTTCTTTAACTGTATCGAGTGTGTCAGCTCCGCTTTGAGGTGAGAATTTTAAGGTTATTGTGTCACCGATTTCTGCATTTAAGCCAAGTCGCATAAGTGCAGATTGTTCAATTGCAATTTCGCCATTCTTCTGCGGATAACTGCCCTTTAAAATAATAGGGTTTGCAAGTGCTTTAGCTTCGTTGTCAAGCCAGGCAACAGACGTTCCGTCGATTTTGTTTTCATCATCTGTGTAAGCAAAACCAAGAATGTGAGCATAACCTATTTCTTTTATGTAATCTTTTTCAATTGCTTCTGACAATATTTCTTCGTCAGCATTAGTCATAATGCAATCCTGATAACCTAAATTGCTATGTGCTTTGTCAACAATAGAAGAATAAGCACTGAAAGCAAAATAGATTATACTTGAAGAAAAAATTGTTGAAAGAATAATTGCAACTATCAATAAAATATAGTGCTTTTTACGATTTTTTAGATTCCCTAACGCAAGGGAATTATAAGTAAGCTTTTTCTTTTTCATTTTTACAACTCCCTTATGTTTTCTACAATACTGCTTTTTGTAATTGATTTGATTTTGGCTTTCAGATTTATATATGAAGTTATTGCCAAAATAACAAACATAATTATTATAGGCAATATATTAATTTTGAATGGTTCACCCCCAAGAAGATTACCCATAACAGAGCTTGTAGATAAATAAATTACACTACCCACTCCAAAACCTAAAAGTAAAATATAAAGTATCTGGATAACGAAAGAAAAAACAAGCTCTTTTTCAGAAGCACCAACAGCACGAAGTGTGCCTAAAGCTTTTTTGCCATCACGGATTTGCGCACTTATAGAGTTATTTATAAGCGAAATTGAAACACAAAGAAAAACAAGAACAAATGAAGCAATAGAAGAAATCCAGTTTACTTTTTCTTGTTTTGCAGCTTCGTGAACAGCAAAAACAGAAGTTATATCTTTACCAGGGAATATACTCGAAAGCTCTGTTTGCATAATTTCGTCAATTTCCAGTGTGCATTCATCTTCTAATACAATACTGAAATCTTCATAATTGAATTTTGTATTGAATGTGTCAAAGCCTTCAAGTGTTGTATATATTCCAAAATAACCGTGAGAGCTTTTTTTACCGACAATAGCACCGATTTTTACTTCTTTATCTTCTCTTGTTATATTCCCCTTGCCATCATCACAAAGAAGTGAAAGTTTTAATGTATCGCCAACCTTAAATGGATTTTCAGCCGTAGCCTTTAAATTATCTTTTATATCTTTTTCTCTATTGGCATCTTTTTCAACTTCATCAGATAAATTGCTAAGTCCACTTGAGTAAGCGCCATCTGAATATGGTGAGTAGATAAATCCTATTTTTTCAGGTGCATAAATAATAACTTCTTCACCTGAATTTAATTTATCAATATTTATTTCACCATCAATTAAATTATCTTCTGTTATTTCATCAATAACAAAAAGTTCAGGACTCTGACCTATAATTTGGGTGTTAAAAAGTTCTTCATTTTCTTTGAATTTTGCAATTTCCTTAGTATAGGTGTAGTCAGGGCTCGGTCCAGCTTGGAAAAAATCTTTAACAGTTTCTTCTGTTAATTCAGGATATTCATAATATGGAATGTCACCACTTGTTACTACTAAATTCTCGTAGTAAACATCAGCTGAATCTATATAGCGTGAGTTTAGTAATGCATGATTTGTGTATTCATTTACCTGTAAATATTCAGGAACTTCATCTTCGAACACGATGTTTAAATTAGCCTCTTTTCTGCCCCAGACATCTGATACCTGTGGTATTTCAAGAACCTCGTATTTTCTATTTTCGTTTAATGGAGATTCTTCGCTTTGGGCAGTCAAATCATTTATAAAACCATTACTTGACCCAAAACCACCAAAGTAATGTATTTTGTAATCAACATCGTAATATTCGTATGAATTGTCAATCATAATATTAAGGTAAGCGAGAGCCCAGCTTGAAATTACAACAGAACAAGCAATTACTGAAGCTATTGCACCACTTTTACCTTGAGAAAAAATCAATTTTCTTTTAGCAAGGTGCTTTGAAACAATGAAAGATTCTTGTGATTTTACTTTCTTGTTTTTCATCTTTCGCATCATTTCAATATTTCTTATAGCCTGCATCGGTGAAAGTCTTGAAACGCTGAAAAGCGGAATAATTGCTGAAAGCATAACACAAGCAACACCTAACAATGCACCCAATATAAGAACTGTAAAATTTGGCTTGAATATAAAATTCTCACCCATAATTTTTGCAAAAAGTTTAACTGCACCAAAAGAGATACCTACACTTAAAGGTGTGGTGAAAAGGCAGATTAAAAATGCTTCACGACCGAAAATCAGAATTAACTGTCTTCTTGTAGCACCAACAGCCTTTAGCATACCAATCTGCTTTTTTCGTTCCTTTAAATTTGAGTTAAATGCATTAACTATACCAAAGCAAGACATAAATGCAAGTAAAGCTGAAAGGAAAATTACTGTAGCAAGGTTATATGTAAGCTTTGTGTAGCTACTCGTCATATCGTTTGCATAAATATAGTTATTTAATTGGTCATCATTAGAAACATTTGACATAATATAACTTTCATCAATCCACGATTCATTGAAAAAAGCAACTAACGCTTCTTTACCTCCAATTGCTACCTGTGAATTTTTTACAACTAATGCAGCAGGAAGCTTCCCTGCCTGTTCTACAGAACCACTATTTAAAAGTTCGAAATTTGATTTTTTATCGTGAAGAATACCAACAAGTTTATAGGTAACTTCACTTTCTTCTTTTAAAAACTCATCACTATTACAAACTAAGGCTTTTAAAGTGATTTCTTCACCGATTTCTGTATTAAGTCTCATTCTTTGAAGAGCACTTTTTTCTATAGCAATTTCGTTTTCTTTCTCCGGCATTCTGCCATCTAAAACAACCGGGTAATAAAGCTCTGTTGCTCTCTCGTCAAGCCAGCCAATCATTGTGCCATCAGAAAATTCTTCTTTTTCATTCCAAACATAAGAAAGAATATGAGCGTAACCAATTTCACCAACAATAGAACCATCTTCTATTGCTTTGTTTAATTCATAGTTTTGTGCATTGGTAACAATAGTATCTTGTTTACCTTGTTTTCTGTATTGCATCTCTTTTTGTGAAGATTGTAAGCAAGAAGCAAAAAACGGAACACCCGAAGAAAATATCATTGCTAATACGATGCCAATAATCATAAGAGTGTAACTCTTTTTACGATTTTTTAGATTCCCTAACGCAAGGGAATTATAAGTAAGCTTTTTCTTTTTCATTTTTACAACTCCCTGATATTTTCTACTATGCTGTTCTTCATTTCTTTTTTGATTTTTAAAACTGCATTTATAACACAGGAAATAAATAAAAGCATAACACCAATAAGTGTTTCAATAATTCTGAAATCAAAATCGTCTGCTGTATCGCCCATAGAAATAAAAATCAGGCAGTACAACCCAAACGAAACGAAGTATGCTAAAAATCCTCCTATAGTACCCCAACCTAAAACAGAAGTAAGCTGTCTTATGTATGAACGGTTTATATCCTTTAAGGTAGCACCTACGGCACGAAGAGTACCTATTTCTTTTTTGTTTTCTCTTATTCGTGCAGTAATAGAGTTATTAATCATACTTCCACAAGCAGTAAACAATAAAGCAACGACAGCTATAATAATTGTAATTTGTGCTTTTACAAGCTTTTCTTCACTTTGCTTGTATTCATAAGCAGAAATTACAGAGTAGTCAACGCCACCTGATAATTGAGTGAAAAGACCCAAAAGGTCAGAATCAATTTCGTCGGTGCATTCAGTGCTAAGGTTTACTGCGATGTTTTTATAATCGACAGAATTTTTTGTGAATTTATCAAAACCGTCTATTGTTGTAATTATTTCTGAACCATTGTGAAATGAAAGATTTTCGTGTGTTATTGAATAGTTTTGCTCTAATGGAACATGGCGTATAATTGCACCTATTTTTGTTTTTGTTTCGTTTTTAGTGTAAGAAATATCCGGTTGATTTTCTTTTAACGTGTAAATGTCGTGTTCTGTTTCAGGTTTTTTATCGGCAAATAACCAACCTACATTCAACTCATCATTAACTTCAAAGTCGCAGCTTGCCTCAGTAAGAAGAATTTCATTTTCGTCTAAATAAATTTCGTCAGTACCGTAGGCTGTAATATTTGAATATTTAAAATCCTCTTCCCAATGAGATGCGGTGAGGTAGATGTGTTCAGGCAAAAAAAGAATTACTTCTTCGCCCGAATTAAGCTTTTCTATGTCGATATCACCTGCTACGATGTACTCTTCTAAACTATTTATGCTTGCTTCATCGAAGCCGATTAGTGAAGTTGGCAAAATATCATTTTTGATTTCTGCACAATCTTTGGCAAAATAATATTCAGCACCAAAAAACATAGAATGTTCTTTATAGTTTTCCTTTGTGACCCAAAGAGGCGGGGAGTTCAGGTAGTGAAGATTTGAATAACAAAGTAAGTGCATATATTCAGTAAACTCACCTTTTGAAATATATGCATTTGTAGATTTTGTAAGGTTTACACTTTCGACATTTTCATCAGAAAGAATATCGTAAACAGCATTTTCGTTAAACCCTTTGTAAGTACTGCCGTAGTTGGACAAGTAAATATTTGAAGCGTAATAATTAGAAGCATTTAAAAGATAGTCGTGCTCGTAAGCTTCAAATTTATCAATATAAGCAGAAACAAAAGAAAAACCAAAACAAGAAATTAAAATAGATAATGAAAGTAATACACTTGTTATGACACCCTTGTGCTTAAAGAGTGTTATGTGTCTTGAAGCCAAAAGCTTTGACGTGTCAAAATTCTTTTGAGTTTTAATTTTCTTGTTTTTAAATTTTCTGCCAAGTTCAGTATTTCTTATAGCCTGCATAGGTGAAACTCTTGAAGCTGAAATAAGTGGTATAAATGAAGCAATAACAACAAATATAAGACTTATTAAAATGGCTAATGGTATCACCCAGAAATCAGGCTTAAACACATAGTTTTCACCCAAAAGTGGCATTATTAACCCAACAGAAGCGGCAGATAGAATTGTGCTTATAGGTACTGCAATCAACGATAAAATAAAGGTTTCTCTGCCATAAGCGTTTATGATTTGTCTTTTTGTAGCACCAACACTTCTTAAAAGACCTATTTGCTTTTTTCGTTCCTTCAGATTTGAGTTGAATGCATTTATTACACCAATATCAGAAATAAGTGCAAACACAAAAGCTAAAATTGAAAGAAGTGTCGTAGGGGAAGAGATTCCCATAGCATTGTATAAAAAATCATATTTTATATAGCCCGAAATTTCAAAGGAGTTAATCCGCACTTCGGGTGTTTCAGGTAATTGACTGTAATAATTATCAAATTGTGCATAATATTCTTTTTCATTAGTAAATGCACATTCTGTAGAAGCGAAAGCAGAAATCATACTTTTGCCACCGGGTGTAATTAAATAATCATCAGAAACTACTGCTGCAGGAATTTCAGTGAATTCAATTTGAGTTACGCCCATTACGTTCTGGCGTTTGTTTTTTAATATACCTGTAAGTATAAATTCAGCTTTTTGTGATTTTTCAGACAATTCATTTTGCTTTTGTGGATATAAATCAAATGTTAATTTGTCACCAACAGAAGCATTCATACCCATACTTAAAAGAGCGTTCTCTTCAACCGCAATTTCATTTTTGTTAGTCGGAAGTCTACCTTCTTTTAATTCTATGTACATTTCTGAAGAAGTGCTGTCAAAATCAGCAAAGCAAAAACCTGACTCTTTTTCACCTTCAGGGTTTGAAAGAAAACCAAATGTTTCAGCATAACCAACAGTTGAGAAGGAGTTTTCTAAGTGTTCTTTTATTTCAGGAGTGACATTATTAAATATTAAATCTTCTGAACCATAAAGAGCGTTTTTAGTAGCTTCTGTAGAAGAAATTGTACTTGAAACAAGAAAAGGAATACACGCTGAAAATGTCATTGAAAGAATTATTCCGATAATAAGAAGCGTGTATTGCTTCTTACGGTTTTTGAGGTTACCTAACGCAAGGGAGTTATAAGTAAGTTTTTTCTTTTTCATTATTTCCACCCACTTATTTAGCAGTATTTTTGCTATCTTTAATTACTGCACCGTCTTCAATTGTAATAACTCTGTCGGCTTGCTCTGCAACGTTCAAATCGTGAGTTACAAGAATGAGTGTTACACCTAACTCCTTACTTACATATTTTAAAAGTGAAAGTACTTCTCTACCACTTTTACCATCAAGGTTACCAGTTGGCTCATCGGCAAAAAGAATTGTTGGTTTGTTAGCTAAAGCACGTGCAATAGCAATTCTTTGTTGCTGACCACCTGAAAGGGCAGATGGTAAGTGACTTAATCTATCTTCAATGCCTAAAATATCTATAATCTTTTTAAGGTATTCTTCATCTGGCTTTTTCTTATCGAGCATAATCGGTAAAAGAATATTTTCATAACCTGTCAATTCTTCAACCAAATTATAAGCCTGGAACACAAAGCCGAAGCGTCTTCTTCTTAAAATAGAAAGTTGATTATCGTTATAGCTTTTTAAAGATTCGTTATTATAAATAACTTCGCCACTTGTAGCGTTTTCAAGGCTACTAAGGCAATGTAAAAATGTAGATTTACCGGAACCGGAAGGGCCGGTAATTGCCACAAATTCGCCTTTTTCAAAACTTACTGTAACATCATTTAAAGCGACTACTACATTTTCACCGCTTAAATATTCTTTTGTTAAATTTTTGCATTCAATAATACTCATAAAAATTCTCCTTTTTCAAGTTGTGTATTCATTATAAAACAGCAACATTAAATTTAAGTGACTTTTATCTTAAGAAATCGTAAGATAAAAGTCACTTATTATTTTTACTCAGTATGTAACATATCCGTCTAAATGCGGAAAGCACATTATAATATTTAAGCCTTTTTCTGTGTTCTCGGCACTTATAGTTCCGTGATGCTTTTCAACTATTGCTTTTGTTATTGCAAGACCAATACCTGCACTTTGTGGTTTTGCATTTTTAGTTCTGTGAAATCGGTTAAATATTTTAGATATTTCTTCCTTGTCAACTCCACCGCCATTGTCAGAAACAGTTACAATAGTTGACTGCTCACTGTCTTCAATTATTACGTCAATCTTTCCATTATTGGCGGTGTGCTCGCACGCATTTTTAATTACGTTACCAATCGCTTCAAAAAGCCACGATTTATCGCAACGCATTTTACTGCTACCTGTAATAGTGAATTCCTTTTCTTTAAAAATTGGTTTGAAGTCGGTTACAATGCTACTCACAATTTCACTTACATCACACATTTTAAAATCCATTGTGTAGGCATCGGTTTTAATCTTTTCAAGGTGCAAGAGCTTTTGTATCAGCTCTTCCATTTTCTCAATCAGCTGAAGTTCTTTTTCTGTGTGGTCAGTAGGATTCAATTCATTATCCATTTCAATATATAATTTCAAGCCGGCAATAGGGGTTTTGAACTGATGTGAAATATCTGCAATAAAATCTGAATTTCTCTGTGTTTCCACTTTAGTATTATGCTTTTGTAATTCTAAAGCATTCTCTAAATCGCAAACTGCATTTTGCAAAGTAGAAAAATTATTATCTGCGGTGCTGAATTTTGTTAAATCACCATTTTCTAAATACTTCTCAATGCTATTTGTTAATTTACTTATTTTCTTTTTTGTTTTTATTGATTTTATAATGAATGTAAAAATCAAAAGGCACAACAAAGCTACAATTAAGATTAAAATAATTTCTAAG
>JAZRKU010000063.1:0-25358 GCA_045646485.1 Acutalibacteraceae bacterium | reverse complement strand
CAACTCCTTGGCTCACAGAACGACATGGCTACGATCCGACTTGGACAAAATTTTATTTGGTACAGGCGGTTGGCGTGCAATAATCGGTGAAGATTTCATTTGCGAAAATATTCGTCGAGTTGCAAAAGGCATCAGCCTTCTTATGAAAGAAGATAATAAAACGGACAAGCCTGTTATCATTGGCTTTGACAGACGCTTCCTTTCTGAAAATGCTGCTAAATGGGTTGCTGAAGTATTAACAAATGACGGTATAAATGTTTTGTTTATGGATCGTTCTGCTCCTACTCCCCTTGTTATGCACACTGTTAAAGACAGAAATCTTGATTTTGGTATTGAAATCACAGCAAGCCACAATCCCTCAAACTACAACGGTATTAAGCTTATCGTTGAAGAAGGCAGAGATGCTCCCCTTGAAATAACAGGTCGTCTTGAAGAGCTTATTTCAGAAGTTGAGGATGTTGAATACACAGAGTTTTCCGATGCGGTAAACAAAGGTCTTGTTACATACATCAACAATCCTTTCAACAAGTTCCTTGACGACATTATTGATTTGATAGATATGAAAGCTCTTCGTGAAAGAGGTCTTCGCGTTCTTTTCGACTCTATGCACGGTTCTGGCACATATCCACTTCTCGTTATTTTCTACACTGCAAGATGCACCATTGACACAATGAACGTTAACAAAGACGCTTATTTCGGTGGTGTTATGCCTGCTCCTACAGAAAAAACACTTCTTCATCTGAGCAACTTAGTTGTTAAGGGTGACTATGATTTGGGCATTGCTATGGATGGCGACGGCGACCGCCTCGGAATTATTGATAAAGATGGTACATATATCAATGCAAATCAGATTCTTTGCATGCTCTATTACTACCTTGTAAAATACAAGGGCTGGAAAGGTGCGGTTGTAAGAAACCTTGCAACAACACATATGCTTGACAAAATCGCTGAGCATTTTGGTGAGATATGTTACGAGGTACCTGTTGGATTTAAATATATTTCTTCAAAGATTGATGAGGTAGATGCTGTTTTAGGCGGCGAATCTTCAGGTGGTCTTACAGTTCGTGGACACATTCACGGCAAGGATTCTGTTTATGCTGCTTCACTCTTTGCTGAAATGATTAGTGTCACAGGCAAATCCCCTGTTGAAATTATGAAGGAATTAGAAGCACAATTCGGTGTTTTCAAAATGGTTGAGGACAACCTCGTATTCCAACCCGAATATAAAGAAACAGTCAATAAAACTATTATGATTGACAAAATATTACCTGAATTTAAAAACAAAATTACCCGTGTAAATTACGAGGACGGTTGCAAGGTGTATTTTGAAAACGGTGATTTCGTAATCTGCCGTTTTTCAGGCACTGAACCACTTCTCAGAATTTTTGCTGAGAGCAATAACGAAGACACCGCAAGAGAATACGTTGATGCTTTCAGAATATTACTTAAGCTTTAAAAGCAACAAGGCTATAAACAAAAAACATCCTATCAGTGATAGGATGTTTTTTATTAGTTAATTACTTGAGCTTAATAGCTTCACATTCATATTGGCAAAGCTTATTACTGAGTTCGTCAGGCTGATGACCGCCGATATAAAGGGTAATTCCACCATCAGGCTCAACTCTTGTTCCGTCCATTAAAACAGCCTTAATAAAGTATTTATCAAGTTCAACTTCGACAGTTTTAGTTTCACCTTTTTTAAGTTCAACCGCTTCTATACCACAAAGCTGATAAAGAGGTGTTGATGTTCTTGAATCTGTGAATTGTGCAAAGCTAAGAACTTTTTCTTTAGCGTCAAAACTACCTTTATTTTTAACATCAACAGAAACCTTTATAAAATCATCATCTTCTGAAACGATTTTAAAATTGCTATAACCGAAACTTGTGTACGAAAGACCGAAACCAAACGGATATAAAGGTTCGTCTTTATAATAACGATATGTTCTGTTTTCCATGCTATAATCTTCCATAGATGGAATTTCTTTGTCTTCATAATAGAAAGTGAGTGGTGTCTTACCACAAGGCACTGCTTTACCTGTAATAAGATTTGCAACGGCTTTACCGCCTAATGCACCCGGGTACCAGGCGTGAATGATTGCTTTTGCGTGTTTTCTTACCTTTTCGCCTAAATCAATAGCACTACCGCAGGTAATAACAACTATTAAGTTTTCTGCAACGTCACAGATTGACTCTGCAAGCTTCATCTGAGTTGCAGGTAAATAAAGTGTATTTTTATCACCACAGCTTGAAAACTCGTTTGAGTGATTTGTGTCTTCACCCTCAATAGTTCTGTCAAGACCCACGCACAAAACTGTAAGGTCTGATTCAGATGCAGCCGCCATACCTTCACTGTAAAGATATTCGAAACCATCCCAGGAGCTTTTAACCTCACTACAAAGATGCGAACCGTCTGCAACGAAAATTTTAGAATCAGAAAATTCACGACGGATTCCGTCTGCCAAAGTTACATATTCAGATGCGTGACCAAAGTAGTTGCCTTCGAGTGCCAGATGAGACATTGAGTTAGGACCTACAACCGCAACCTTCTTAAATTCATCTTTATTAAGTGGCAAGAAATTATTTTCGTTTTTGAGAAGCACCATTGTTTCCTCTGAAGCTTTTAAATTGAGTGCTTTATTCTCGTCTGAATCCAACTTTTCATAACCAATATCTGAATATGGTCCATTTTCTTCAAATTCACCTAAAGCGGCACGAATTGTGTAGAGGTATTCTGCAGCCTCGGTAATATCTTCATCAGAAATTAAATCTTCTTCATATGCATCTATTAAATACTTGTAAGACTCACCACAGTTCAAATTACAACCTGTTTTAAGTGAAACTGCCGCAGCTGTTTTCATACTGTCCGCAAACTTATGGAATTCCCATATATCACGAATAGCACCGCAATCAGAAACGTAATAACCCTTAAACTGCCAATCTTTTCTTAAAATATCCTGCATGAGAGTTTTACTTGCACAGCAAGGTTCGCCATTTGTGCGGTTATAAGCACCCATAACACCTGCCACACCAGCTTTTTTTACGGCATATTCAAAAGCAGGAAGATATGTTTCATACATATCTTTTTTATTTGCGATAGCATCAAAACCGTGACGTGTTTTTTCTGGTCCTGAGTGAACCGCAAAGTGTTTTGCACAAGCGGTTGCTTTATAAAATTCACCGTCACCCTGAATACCCTCAATAAATGAAACTGCTAATTGCGATGTAAGATAAGGGTCTTCACCGAAAGTTTCCTGACCTCTGCCCCAACGTGGGTCTCTGAAAATATTTATATTAGGTGCCCAATAAGTGAGACCTTTATAAATATCTCTGTCACCAAATTCAATACTTTTATTATACTTTGCTCTTGCTTCGGTTGAAATTGCATCAGCAACAGTATTCACGAGTTTTTTATCAAATGTAGCCGCCATGCCTATAGCGTGTGGAAAAACAGTGGCAACACCTGCACGAGCAATACCGTGAGAAGCCTCATTCCACCAGTTATATTCGTTTATGCCAAGTCTCTCGATTGCAGGCGATGTATAGAGAAGCTGACTCATTTTTTCTTCTGCCGTCATCTGAGAAACTAATTCTTTTGCTTTTTGTTTCGCTTTTTCTAAATTCATAAACAACCTACCCTTTTAATATGTCATATATTTTTCAACAATACTTTTTACAGTACCATCATTTATCAACTCATTAACTGCATTGATAATTTTTGTTTGTTTTTCGCTATCTTCACTTACGGCTACAACCTTGTAATCTTCACTATAAAATGATGACTCTAAAATTTTGTAACCACCCGTAGTATCAATGATTTTTCTTGCAATTGCGTCATCAATAATAATTGCTGTAACCTCATCGTTTTTAAGTGCGGTTACCATTTCACTAACTGTTGCAAACTTTTTGACGTTAGCCGCACCGAAGCCCCACTCCTTAAGACCTGCAGAAGCAAAAATATCGCCTGTTGTGCCTGTTTTTACGCCAATTTTAATTCCATCCTTTACACCTACGGGGTAGCCATCAGCATCAAACCCTGAATAAAAATCGTCATAAATTGCATAATCTGCCGAAGCCTTTACAAGAACAGATTGTGTATCTGTAACGTAAACATTAGAAAATGAAACCTTGCTTACATCAAACATTGAAGTGTCGCTATCAGAGATACACATATGAACATCAACTTTTTTATTTTCCTGCGAACTGCTCGACAAATCCAATTCAACAAATTCAACGTTCATATTCAATTTATTTGCAACTGCATTCATCAAATCAATGTTTATGCCTGTTAAATTTTCGCCGTCTTTATATTCAAAAGGAAAATAATCTGATGACAAGTCGTAAACATTCACTAAAAGTGTATCCTTTTCTGCCTCGTCTGTTACACCTGTAGTTGAAACGACTTCACCCTGTGTTGTAGCTACAGTTGTCGTTTCTTCGCTCTCCTCCTGTTTGCAAGAAGCAAACGCAGATGTAACAAGAACAACTGATAATAAAAGTGAAACTACTCTTAAATTTCTCTTCATATTAAAACTCCCTTCGAGTTCTTTTTTACTCCTTTAATAATATCATTTGTTACCGAATATTGCAAGCGAAACAGAAAAAGTCGCTTCACTCAAATAACGAGCGAAGCGACAGCGACATATATTTTATATAAGAACTTTACTGAGGAAACTTTTGAGTCTTTCTGTTTTCGGATTCTGGAATATTTCTTCGGGAGTACCCTCTTCTTGAATAATTCCTTCGTCAAAGAAAATAACTCGTGTACCAACTTCTTTAGCAAAGCCCATTTCGTGAGTTACAACAACCATTGTCATACCTTGAGATGCAAGGTTTTTCATAACGTCAAGAACTTCACCAACCATTTCAGGGTCAAGAGCAGAAGTAGGCTCGTCAAAGAGCATAACCTCAGGCTCCATACAAAGAGCTCTGACAATTGCAACTCTCTGCTTCTGACCACCTGAAAGCTGACTCGGGTAAGCGTTTGCTCTATCCTTCAAGCCAACTCTGTCAAGAAGTTCAAGTGCTTTTTCTTCTGCTTCTTTTTTTGACTTTTTAAGAATTTTTATGGGCGCACTTGTCATATTACCCAAGATTGTCATATTAGGAAAAAGATTGAAGTGCTGAAACACCATTCCCATTCTTTGACGATGTTTGTTTATATTTGTTTTTGGTGCTGTTATATCTGCACCGTTAAATATAATCTGACCGCCTGTCGGAAATTCTAAAAGATTTAAAGAACGAAGAAATGTTGATTTACCACTACCTGATGGACCTATAACAACTACTACCTCGCCTTTTTGTATTTCACAGTTGACTCCGTCAAGAGCCTTAACCTCACCGCCGTTATAATGCTTTTTGAGGTCTGTAACTTTAATTAACGCATTATCGCTCACTCTTACGAAGCCTCCTTTCAATGATACTGAATATCTTTGTGAGAACAACAACCGTTGCAAGATAAATAATAGCCACTGCTATAAGAGGCATAAACGCTTCAAAGGTACGACCTCTTATAAGGTCACCTGCTTTTGTAAGGTCCATAACACCAACATAACCCGCAACTGATGTTTCTTTAAGCAAAGCAATAACCTCGTTAAGGAGTGTTGGCAATGTAGCCTTTATAGTCTGCGGAATAACTATATAAATCATAGTCTGCACATAGTTAAAGCCTAAACTTCTACCTGCCTCAAACTGACCGTTATCAATGGACATAATGCCACCACGGAAAATTTCTGCCACATAAGCTGCAGAGTTAAATCCGAAAGCAACAACCGCAATAACAATATCATTATCTTGAGAAACAAGAATAACAAAATACCAAATCATAAGTTGAACTACTACAGGAATACCACGTACAACTGTAATATAAACTTTTGCTATTGTATTTATAATCTTGAGAAGCACATACCCTGCGCCACCTCTGATTTTAAGTGACTCTTCATTTTTATCGTATGAAGAACGTATTGCCGCCAAGACAACACCGAAAAACAAACCTATAAAAATGGCAAGCACGGTAATAATTATAGAATTACCGAAACCTTCTAAAAGCCATCCCCAACGGTCATCATTCACGAAACAATTAATAAAAGTCTCTTTAAAATCAAGAAACCATAACTCCAACTGTTCCAACAACTTCACTCCTTAATACCACAAAATACGAGGACGGGTTAACGTCCTCGTACCAAGTTATCCAAAAAAATTATTCTGCAGGGATATACTTAGAAATAATTTCATCAAGTTTGCCTTCTTCTTTCAACTCTGCAAGAGCATTGTTTACTTTTTCAAGAAGCTCTGCGTTATCTTTTGCAATAGCAATAGCATAATGTTCTTCTACCCAAGCACCATCAAGAATCTTAAGACCTTCGTTTGCATTTACAAATGATTTTGCAGGTTCATTATCGATAATAACAGCTTGAACTTTACCTGTTTTAAGAGCTTGAACAGCATCTGCACCTGTTTTGTAACGGATAACATTTTCTTCCCCGTAACCATCTTCATCTAACGGAAGTGATGCATAAATATCACCTGTTGTATCTTGCTGAACACCAAACTTCATTGAACCATCACCCTTAAGGTCGTCAATAGATTTGATGTCAGAATCCTCTGTAACGATAACAACCTGAATACCTGTTGCATATGAAGTTGTGAAATTAACACTTTTTTCTCTGTCAGGTGTAACTGTTAAACCAGCAATACCCATATCATATTTACCTGTCTGTACACCGCCGATAATTGTACCGAATTCAACATCTTTAATTTCAAGTGTCATACCGAGTTTATCAGCAATAGCCTGAGCAATTTCGATATCAATACCAACAAATTCATCACCCTCTTTGTATTCATATGGAGGGAATGCTGCATTTGTTGCCATTATGAGTACTTCTTTTTCGTCTTTTGGTGTTTCTGTTTTTTCACCGCCACAAGCAGCGAAAACGCCAACTAATGCAAAAACGAGCACAATTGAAACTACTTTTAAAAACTTTTTCATTTTTAAAACCTCACTATTATTTTTAATTTGTGGAAAAATTATACACTATATTCATTAGAATTGCAACACCTTTTTAGAATTATGTATTTTTTTTGTATTTTTTTACAAAAACCTTTTTATCTTTTATTTTCTTAAAACCGATATACAAAACACAAAAAATGTAGTATAATGATTTTGTAAATTCACAATCAGGAGTTCATTATGAAAAAATTTCTATCAGTTTTTCTTGCAGTTGCTATAATTGTAATATCTGCACCACTGTGCTTTGCCGCTGTATATGAAAACTTTACTTACGAAGTAAACAGTGACAATACTATCACTATTACAGGGTATTCAAATTTACATCTTTCTGATTTGACTATTCCGCAAACTATTGACGGTAAAACGGTTACAGCTATTGGCGATAATGTTTTTAAAGGTAAAGCGTCGCTTAAAACTGTAAAAATTCCCGACTCGGTTGTTACAATCGGCAATTACGCTTTTTACAGTTGCAAAAACATTACCTCTGTTACACTTGGAGCAGGAGTTAAATCCTTGGGTAACAATTGCTTTAACCTCTGTGAGTCTCTGACAAGCATTCACTTAAATAGCGTTGAAACTATCGGCGAGTTTGCGTTTTACGGTTGCAAAAAACTAACCTCCTTAAACTGCGGTTCTGCTCTTACTGCAATTCCGAAAAGAGCATTTTCTGACTGTGAACTTCTTGCAAATATCACATTTCCGAAATTGAGCCTCAAATCAATTGAGGATTACGCTTTTGCTAATTGCATAAGTATAACGAAGCTTACATTCCCGAATTCATTAAATCATATAGGAAACAGTGCTTTTTCACACAACGAGCTTTTAGAAAGTGTTTCTTTCCCAAAAGGTAGCTTAGTAATTTCAAATTACGCTTTTGAAAACTGTCCGCTACTGCTTAACGTAACAATACCCGAAAACGTTACTTCTGTGGGCAGATATGCATTTGCCTTAAGAGATGACAACGTTTTCACACACGCAAAGGATTTTAAATTTTCTTGCTACTCAACCTGTTCTTCTGCAATTGTTTACGCTTCAGAAGCAGGTGTTGACCCCTACCTTGTTGACTTAAACCAATATGTAAAATTTGGTGACGTAAACGGCGATAACAAAGTAACAACCGACGATGCACGACTTGTTTTAAGAGCTTTTGCAAATTTAGATGAACCGTTGGACGACTCCAGAATGTTTTACATCGACGTAAATTTAGATGGCATTTATGATGCAAAGGATGCGAGAATAATTTTAAGAAAAGCAATTATGCAAGAGAGTAACACCACAGAGACATAAGCACTAAAAAAACAAAAGAGTCTGCGAAAAAACAAAAGTTTTTCCGCAGACTTTTTTTACATCTACTAATTTTTAAGCATCATAAATACCCAAAATAACTATACCTACAAGTGCAAGTAAAATCATTGCGTAATGCTTCCATGAAAGTTTTTCTTTCAAGAAAAGTCTTCCCCAAAGAACGGATGCCGCACAATAAGCTGAAATTATTGGTGCTGCCATTGCAACGTGTTCTTCATCGCCAATTGCATATATGTAAGCAAATTGACCTGCTGTTTCAAATATAGCACCAATGTATTTTGGTCCTTCTTTTTTAGGGAGATACTTTTGTTTTTTAATAAACTTAACATAAATAAATGAGAAAATACCGCAAACTAAAAACGTTAACTCATAAGCAACATTTGCAACATCTTCGTCGAGAGATTCTAAAACAATACTGTCCGCAAAAGTTCCCAAAGCATCTAAAAGGCAGTAAAGAAGTGGTAATACTATGGCAAGAGCACTTTTTGAATATTTGTAATTGGCTTTGTCTTGTCTTTTCTTTCGTAAATCATCATCTTCGTTCATTTCAACAAAGCCAAGACCTACAACACCTGCACAAACCAAAGCTATTGCAAAATATTGCGGTACTGCTAAAGCTGTACCTGTGACGATACAAAGAAGCGCTACCAATGCACCTGATGAGTTACAAATAGGAGAAGAAATCGAAAGTTCAATATATCTTAAGCCTACATACCCTAATGTCATTGAACCAATATAAAGGGCAGAAACAGGCAAATAACGAAGCATTGCTTCCATATTAAACTGAACGCCTGAAACAAATATCTCATAAAACGCGTGTATACCCATTACGATACCGACTGCAGTAACCATTTTAAAATGACTGTACTTATCTTTAGCATCAGCACACCCTATTTTAGAAAATAAATCTGAACCACTCCAACAAATCAGCGCAATAACTGAAAACCAAAACCACATAAAAGGCACCTTCTTAATAATTCTTAATTTTTGCAAAAAAGAATATATCACAACATTTTTTTTTAGTCAATAAAGATTTAAAAATTTCTTTTAAAGAAATGTTAAAATATAAAATGGCACCCGCTTTGCGAGTGCCATTTTAACTCAATTATATTTCGCCGAAAATCTTTGTAATTATTTTTTCACCGAGAATTTTCTTTGCGAGTGGCATACCATACTTAAATGCAACTACAGCAAGAATACCGCCCACAATACCAACAATTGTACCAACGATAACGTCTGTTGGATAATGAACATGAACATAAACTCTTGAGAAACCTACAAGTAAAGCTAACACGAAAATCGGAATACCGAATTTTTTCTTTGCTTTAATGAGGAGCGGTGTTGCCGCACCTAATGAAGAAGACGTATGACCTGACGGGAATGAAAAGCTGTGTGGCTTTTCAATAAGCGGATTCGGGAAATCGAAGCCAGCAGGCCAACCATCAAAATTGAATGGTCTTGGTCTTTCGAAAATATTCTTAAGAACAACGTTGTTAATAAGACTTGCAAAACCGAGACCAAGAATAAGAAGAACACCCAATTTTCTTGTTTTCTTAAATACAAGAAGAATCAAAGCTAAGAAAATCCAGAAAATACCATCATCACCCAAATGGGTTATAAATATCATAATAGCATCAAGAACAGGATTCCAGAGCTTTTCAACCAATTGGAAAACAGCACAATCGAAATTGGTAAAAGCTGAAAAAATATCCATAAAATTTCCTCCATATAAAATAATAAATTAATATTACACTCAACTACAGAAAATGTCAAGAGAGTTTCTTTTTTAGCTTTTTAAATAAAGGTGAGAGTCTTTGTCTGAATACACTGAACATAAAATCGTACATAACAAACACCAAGTTAAAAAGAACAGCGAATACGGGAACGGTAAATTTACCAAAATCCTCGTCTAAAAACGGAAGATTAAAAACAAACGTAACGATTACTGCAATTATTGCAAAAGCAACATTAAAGGTTAAAACCTTTACAACCCACGAAATCACCTTAGGAAGTTTTTCGTAAACGGGCTTTAAAAGCGGATAGTAACCAAAACAGAATATATAATTCAATGCTGTTTCTTTATCCGCAAGAACAATGAGTGAAATAATACCCGTAGTAAAAAACACGCCTAACGCCCATTTTTTACCTATTATTTCGTTTACTGCAAAAACTATTGCACCTGTTATAATCGGAATTACATACATCATAGATGGCATTATGTTAGTAATAAGCATAATAACCACAGATAATGCAGAAATCATACCCGAAATAGTTGTACACCTTGTCTTTTTCATATCAGAACTCGATAACCTCAGTTACAAACATATCGTCGCTGAAATCAAACCCTGTTTCATCTGAAGAAATTTCTTCAAGGCATTCACAACCATCTGAATCTCGTGTTATCTCATAAAATTCATATACGCCTTTACTGTTTATTCTTATTACATCAACTGAGAGAGAAATCTGACCACAATAACATATTTCGCCCGATTCATTTTCAGAAAGAACCGTTATTTCTGAAATATACATATACGGACATTCGTCTATATATTCATCAAGCTTTAAGCCAACATTTTCAATTATCAATACACCATCTGTTGTTAAAGAACCCTTTAACAAAACTGTTTCAGCGTAATCTCTGACAGATTCATTTTCATCGGTAATCGCATCTTCAACGTCTTCAGGCAGAAAACGTATTTTGTAAAGCGCTACGTAAGACGTATTATACATCTCACCTAAAGATGTACCTGTTTCATCTACCATATTGTCGCTTAACTCTTCAAAGCCTATTTCTGACAACTGAATTTGAAGAGTACCTGTTTCGCCACCAAGATAAGCCGACTCAACACTCGCTGAGCCCAAATAATCATAAATAGTGTCATATTTATTGTACAAATCTTCTTCTATTTCACTGACACCATATAAATCCTCGATATATTCTTCATCATCAAACTCTACAGAAACAACCTCTTCAAAACCATCAATTGCGTCATCAACCGCCTCAAATGCAACATCAGCAACGTTTGCAAAAATGTTTACAGCAAATATTATTATGAACACAATTGCCGCGGGTTTGAATTTTTTTCTGCCGCTCGCCTCTTGCTCTATAAATGCTTTTTTGGCAATTTTCTTTACATCTTCAGCATTTTTTATGTTTGCTAAATCATTTATATCAAACTTCTGACTTATATCTGTCTTAGGTGCTTTCTGATAGTCGTACGTCTTGCTTTTGTGCTCTGTGGCAGAAGTTCTGTAATCATTAGCCCTGTTATATTTATCATCAGGCAAGTGTGTGCTGTGGTCGCACTTTTTTCTAGCTACCGCACCACAATGCGGACACAAATATTCCTTTTCATTTACAACAACTTTTCCGCAACTATCACATTTATGCATATCTCTCACCCTTTTGTCATCTGAATAGAGCGGGTAAAATACCACTCTACAGATTATTTTATAACAACTTCGTGACCTGTAGAAGCAGATTCATAAATAGCATCTAAAATTCTCATAAGCCACACACCATCTTCGGCAGGTGCTCTGCAAGGAACGTTATTCATTGAACAATCTACGAAGTGGTTAATCTCACCTGCAAAAAGACCATCAAAGCTCAATGATGTGTCTTTGTCAAATGAAACGTTTACCAAATAACCTTGTTCATCTGTAAATATCTGAACCTGAGGGTCAAGCTTTGCACCAGCCTTTGTACCAAACAGTTCAATATCACCTTTAGGCTCTTTGATATTGAGTGAAAATGAAGCCTCTACTGAGAGAACAAGACCGTTATCAAAACGAATCATAGCACTTGCTAAATCTTCAACGTCACAAATATCTTTATTACCTGCAGAAACTGAAGTGTAGCCCTTGCCACCTTTAATGTCAGGACGGTTAAAAAGTTTCTGAAAAGTAGCACCGTAAACCGAAACAGGCTTTGGATTACCGCAAAGGTAACGAACCAAATCTATAACATGAACACCTAAATCTATAAGCGGACCACCACCTGAGCGTGATTTGTCACCAAACCAACCGCCGGGGTTACCGTTTCTTCTTAAATATGTAGCTTTGGCATAATAAATGTCACCAAAGTAATCGGCATCAATAAAATCCTTCATTACGTCGGCATCGTTACCATATCTTCTTACAAAACCAATCTGAAGAAGCTTATTATTTTTCTTTGCGGCTTCAAGCATTTCTTCCGCTTGCTTTGTATTCATAGCCATAGGCTTTTCACAAAGAACGTTTTTACCTGCATTAAGTGCGGCAATGGTGCACTCTGCATGAGCACTGTTCCACGTGCAGACACTTACAATGTCAATTTCAGGAAGTGCCTTTAACATTTCATCCTTATCTGAAAAGCATCTTTCTTTTGGAACACCATATTTTTCTGCCATTAAATTAAGTTGTTTTTCATTAATATCACAAAAAGCATAAAGCTCAACATTTTCATTTTTTAAATAAGCCTGAATATGCTCATTACTTATACCACCTGTACCAATAACTGCTGCTTTCAATTTTGACATAAATTGTTCCTCCCGAAAAGAATTAATACACAATTATAGTAACATTTCTCACAACTTTTTTCAATAGCTATATAGACATAAAACGCAAAAAGTAATATAATTATTACATAAAATTTGATTTGGAGTCTAAAGCTATGAGTTATTTATTTGAAATGCACCTGCATACAGATGAAGTAAGCAGATGTGCCTCTATTCCCGCTAAGCAGATTGCAGAATTATATCTTACAACCGACTATAGCGGAATTGTTGTTACAGACCATATGAACGCTTCTGCATTCAATAACAAAAAATATAAAAATGCTACTTGGGACGAAAAAGTCACCCATTATCTTGAAGGTTACAACATTTTAAAAAACGAATTAGAAAATAAAATGGTCGTTTTGCTTGGTATGGAAATCAACTTTTATGAAAGCGATAACGACTACCTCGTTTATGGTGTAACTGAAGAATTTTTAAGAAGCAATGGCGATTTAATGGATTATTCGCCCGAAGATTTTTCTGAGCTTTGCAAGAAAAACGGACTCTTATTTTTACAGGCGCATCCGTTCAGACGTTGGCTTATGATTGAAGATTGGGAAATTCTTGACGGCTACGAGGTATTTAACGGAAACCCTCGTCACAACTCATCAAACCCTATTGCAGAAGCCTGGGCAAAATATCATAACAAGGATATTGTCGTGGCAGGTTCAGATTTTCACGAAATTGAAGATTTGGCTCACGGTGGTGTTATTTTCAATAACGAAATAACAACAAACGAAGACCTTTTAAGAGAATTAAAGTCGCTTAATTACACGCTTTACAAAACAGATTTTAAACCCACCAGATAACCTTTTATAATACGGAGGAAAAAATGAGTAAAAAAAGGAAAAAGCTCAGAAAAAAGGAGTTAAGTTTTTTTAGTGCAATAATTTCTCTTTTGTGTATCATTTTACTTTCTCAGGTTAAGGACCTTGACTTTAACGCAGAGCAAATTACAAATACAGAAGCTGTAACTCAGACTGCTTCAACATCCTCATACAACACGCTCCCCACGTTTGAAAACCCCGGTTCTGTAGTTATTCTGCGAGATGATATACCTGAATATTCAGAAGTTCCTTACGTTGTATTGGATTCTAACGAGCCCAACTTTTCAAAAGACGAGCTGACGACTGAAGCCTTTGAAGAATACGGCGAATTAGATTCACTCGGCAGATGCACCGTGGTGCTCGCTTGTTTAGGCACGGAGACTATGCCTACAGAAGAACGCGGAGAAATAGGAATGATAAAGCCCAGCGGTTGGCACACTGTAAAATATGACTGTGTAGACGGAAAGTATTTATATAACCGCTGTCACCTCATAGGCTTTCAGCTTTCAGGTGAAAACGCCAACGAGAAAAATCTTATTACAGGCACAAGAGCAATGAACGTTATGGGAATGTTGCCATTTGAAAACCTTGTTGCAGATTATATAAAAGAAACAAGAAACCATGTTATGTACAGAGTCACACCTGTTTTTGAAGGTGAAAACCTTCTTTGCAAGGGTGTTCAGATAGAAGCGTTTTCAGTAGAAGATAACGGTGAAGGAATTTGCTTTAACGTTTTTTGCTACAACGCTCAACCCTCAATAAAAATCAATTACAAAACAGGTGAAAGCTACCTGTTAGCAACGACAACTGCTCCTCAACAGTAAGAGATAAAAAAGAACCTGACTCAATGAGTCAGGTTCTTTTTACCATTTATTATGAACTTTTTCGTGGAAAACGGGCATATTTTCTATTTTCAATTCTGTTCCGTCATCTAATACCGCAACTCCGTTTAACATACCGAATAATTTATCGGCGTGTTGTGACATAACACCAACAGAAATATCGGTTCTGTCATTGAAAAATGGTGTAAAGGTCATTCTGAAACGGTCATCACTTGACGTCATATGCCAGGGAGCCATAACGTTGCCTGTCGGAATACCAAAATCTACTAAATCCAATTTATGGCATTTACCATCATAAAACAGCATATTTTCACTTGCAGCAGTCGTATCGCCGAAACCGTATCCGACGTTATAACCGAAAGGCTTTCCGTCTATGGTTCCACTGCCAACACCCCAGAACCAGGTGTTATCATAAGCCCACACACCTCTGCCCCAATCAAGAATTCCGTAATCCTTGTTCTCATCGAAGGTATATGTTCTGCCTTTAACTGTTACTGAACCTCTTGCTTTCATACAAGTGATTTTTTGGTTATAATAAAACGCTTTTTTGTTTTCCTTCCACGGTGTTGCTATAACCATTGTATCCATCGGCGGTTGCTCAAGATAGATATCAGCAACTATTTCTGTGTGGTTAAAGGTTCTCTTGAATTTGCAAGAAAAATGTCTGCCGTTTTCAGTTCTTTTTATATAAAACTCGCAACCCTTGTTACTGAAAGAAATATCGCCTTTTTCGCTTGTAGTCGGCAGATTCAATTTACCCATTGGCATAAGAGGAGTTTCTGTTGCCGAAAATTTTTCTTTAGTTATAAAATCAAAAACTGAGCAGTCAACAAGCCCCATATAGCCATTGTCGGCAAAAGTAAAAGAAACGGCATATTTACCCTCGTTGTCAATTACGTGATAATAATCCCACTCCTTGAGTCTCGATTTATTTGCTTTTACCATTGAACGCGAATAATCGTAAACAAGGCTGTTTGCCCAACCTGCTTCACGAAGAAAGCCTTTTTCATTGAGCAGATTACCGCTCCCCGTAAGCTTATGATTAAGATTTTTTGAATTCATTTTCAAATACCTTTTTCATCATATAAAAATACTGTTTCAAGTGCAATTTTTACACCTGCGTCAATTGCCTGTGGCTTTATCATATCTACGTTATCGAGTCTTGTGTGATAATATCTTGACGGTTCAGGATTCATTGCAACAAACGTTGCGGCAGGAATACCCTTCTGAGAAAACGCAGCAGAGTCTGTAGCACCTAATTCAATAGTCCCCGTAGGCACATCAAATCCTGCATTTTTTGCACCCTCCTGAATAAGCTTTGCAACACGGTCATCATTTTTAGTCAAGCCGTTCATATCTTTATTATAAATCTTCATAAAATCCATTTCGCAGATTGTATCAATACCAACTACAACTGTCTCTACGTCGCCGTCTTTTAACTCGGTGTGATTTTTAACAAAAGATTTTGAACCGCGAAGCCCTGCTTCTTCTGCACCTGTTAAAAGCACACACACCTCTGTGTCATCAAAACGGATATCATTATCATTAAGATATTTTGCAACCGCATTTGAAATGAACACTCCACTGAGATTATCAATAGCACCTGTTACAGGTAATTTATAGTTGATAAAACTGAAATTAAAGAAATAAACAATAAGTGTAAGATAAAGAACTACTGCAAGAATTTTTAAAACCGCACCTTCAGAAATCCACACAATATCAGAAAAAGCACCATTTTGTACAACTGCATAAATTGAAACACCTAAACTGAGCAAAAGGCAAATTGCCGCACCATAAATATTAAACGCAACACCTTTTCTGCCTGTTTTGTATGTATACTTCCATTCGAAAGCAGAATCTGTATGAGCACAAAGAATAATTCTTTTTTTTGTTTCATTTTTCGCTTTTCTCACACCATACACATTACCCGCGGTTTTCTTTTTGAAAAATCCATCTAAAACAGGTTTATAAAAACCAAATTCAAGAGCAATCATAAGTATAATTGCAAAGAAAACTACTGCAGAAACAACAAAGAATCCTAATGTAAACATAACAATTCCTAAAATTGCCATTATAACACCGATTCTTATCCACGACATAAATGCTTTATCGCTCACCTTAAATTCTTCACGTGTTACCTCGTCGCAAAAATTATTAAGGTCGTTCATCATATATTCCTGAGCATTTTTCTCTGCTTCACTGCCCGTTGGTCTCGGACCGAAGTTTTTACAACAATTTTTAATGCTTTTTATTGCATAATTGGTGTACTCTCTTACTTTAATATCATAATTTGCAATACTTTCGTTTGCTTTCATAAAACAATTTACTCCTTTTAAAAATATCCTGTCTATTATACATATAACTCAATGAAATATCAATATTTATTCAGATAAAATTCTTTTTAAATATTGACCCGTATAAGATTTTTTATTTTTTGCCACCTCTTCGGGTGTTCCCGTAGCAACCACCGTTCCGCCGCCGTTACCGCCTTCGGGACCCAAATCTATAATATAATCAGCCGTTTTTATAACGTCAAGGTTATGCTCAATTACAACAATGCTGTTTTCAGCATCCACAAGGCGGTTCAGAACCTCTAAAAGCTTACTCACGTCAGCAGAGTGCAGACCTGTTGTAGGTTCGTCTAAAATATAAATTGTTCTGCCTGTGGAACGCTTAGAAAGCTCTGTTGCGAGTTTTACTCTCTGAGCTTCACCGCCTGAAAGCGTTGTTGCCGGTTGCCCTAAGGTAATGTAACCAAGACCAACGTCGTTAAGAGTTTCTAATTTGCGATGAATTTTCGGATGGTTTTTGAAAAACGCTGTTGCTTCTTCAACTGTCATATTAAGAACATCTGAAATACTCTTACCCTTATAAAGAACCTCTAAGGTTTCACGGTTATATCTCGCACCGTGACAAACCTCACACGGAACATAGACGTCTGAAAGGAAGTTCATTTCAATTTTAATTATGCCGTCACCCTCACAGGCTTCACACCGCCCACCTTTAACGTTAAATGAAAATCTCCCGGCAGAGTAACCTTTCATTTTAGCATCTTGAGTCTGACTGAAAAGTTCACGTATATCTGTAAACACACCTGTATATGTTGCAGGGTTTGAACGCGGAGTTCTGCCTATCGGCGACTGGTCAATATCAATAACTTTATCAAGATGTTCTATACCGGAAATTTCGTCGTGCTTGCCAGGGAATTTTCTTGCACCGTTAAGTTCAGCAGCCAATTTTTTAAATAAAATTTCGTTAACCAACGAAGACTTTCCTGAACCTGAAACACCTGTTATTGCTACAAATTTTCCAAGCGGTATAGTAACATCTATATTTTTAAGATTATTTTCTTTTGCTCCTTTTATAACCAATGATTTTCCGTTGCCGTTACGTCTTTTTTCAGGAACTTCTATTTTTCTTTTTCCTGAAAGGTATTGCCCTGTGATTGACTCCTTACATTTTTTTATATCCTTTACAGTACCCTGAAAAACTATTTCTCCGCCGTGTACACCTGCACCGGGACCTACGTCGACAATGTAATCTGCCGAGTTCATTGTATCTTCATCGTGCTCAACTACAATTAAGGTGTTACCTAAATCCCTGAGATTTTTAAGAGATTGCAGAAGTTTGTCATTATCTCTCTGGTGCAAACCTATACTCGGTTCGTCTAAAATATATAAAACGCCCATTAAAGAAGAGCCTATTTGGGTTGCAAGACGAATTCTCTGACTTTCACCACCCGACAAAGTACCCGCGGAACGTGAAAGCGTTAAATAATCGAGCCCTACATCACAAAGGAATGAGAGTCTTGAGCGTATTTCTTTAAAAATCTGTTTACCGATTTTTTTATCTTTTTCTGAAAGCGTCTCCTGAATACTGTCTATAAATTCAAGCTCATCTCTTACAGACATATCGGTAAATTCCATAATATTTTTACCGCCGACAGTAACTGCTAAAGAAGCGGGTTTTAGTCTTTTACCCTTACAAGACGGACAAGGTGACTCAGTCATATATTGCTCGATTTCATTTCTTGACCAATCACTTGTTGTTTCTTTGTGACGGCGTTCAAGGTTGTTTATTATACCTTCAAAATCTGTCATATAAGTACCGCTACCATACTCATTAACTCGTGTAACAGGTATTCTTTCGCCCTTTGTTCCGTAAAAAATAGCATCCTGCCCCGCTTTCGAAATATCTTTAAACGGAGTATCAAACGTAAAATTATATTTTTCTGCCAATGCAGAATAATACATTCCCGCAATAGTACTTTTGTCGCTCTGTCCCCAACCACAACCTTTTATTGCACCTTCATTTATAGAAAGATTTCTGTTCGGAACCAATAAATCCTCTGATACACTCAAAAACATACTAAGTCCCGAACAAGTAGGACACGCACCAAACGGGTTATTAAAAGAGAACATTCTCGGCTCTAATTCATCCATAAACGAACCGTGTTCAGGACACGCAAAATTTTGTGAATATAAAAATTCTTCACCATCAACCACAGCAATAAGAACGGTACCTTCGGTAAGCGAAAATGCCGTTTCTAATGAATCCGCAAGACGAGAAGCAATATCACTCTTCATAACAAGTCTGTCTACAACAATCTCAATATTATGCTTTATATTTTTCTCTAATTTTATATCTTCTGATAAATCGTAAATAATTCCATCTATACGTGCTCTTACATAACCTGATTTAGATGCTTGTTCAAGTTCTTTTTTAAATTCGCCCTTTTTTCCTTTTGCTATAGGTGCCAATACCTGAAATTTTGTGCCATCCTGTAATTCCATAACCTTATCTACAATCTGGTCGACAGTCTGAGTTTTAATTTCTTTTCCGCAAACGGGACAATGAGGCACACCTACCCTTGCATATAAAAGACGAAGATAGTCATAAATTTCTGTTACGGTTCCGACTGTTGAACGCGGATTTTTCGATGTTGTTTTCTGGTCGATTGATATTGCAGGTGAAAGACCTTCGATACTCTCAACATCCGGCTTATCCATCTGTCCCAAGAACTGACGGGCATATGACGAAAGGCTTTCCATATAACGTCTTTGACCTTCTGCATATATTGTGTCAAAAGCAAGTGAGGATTTGCCTGAACCTGAAAGACCTGTAAAAACAACAAGTTTATCTCTTGGTATTTCTACATTTACATTTTTTAAATTGTGCACTTTTGCACCTTTTACTTTTAAATTTTTTTCCATTTTTACTACCTAACTATTTTTAATTTTCTCTATCTGGTCTCTTAAATATCCCGCGTGTTCAAATTCAAGAAGCTTTGCGGCAGCTCTCATTTCTTTTGTGAGTCTGTCTATTAACTGACTCTTTTCATTAGCTGAAAGTCGTTTCTTAGCAATTTTTTCCTGAACATTATCTTTTGAAGATATTTCAAGAATTTCACGGACATCCTTTTTAATTGTCTGTGGAACGATACCATTTTCTTCATTGTATTTCATCTGCTTTTCACGGCGTCTGTAAGTCTCGGTTATAGCATTCTCCATTGAACGCGTAACCTCATCGGCATACATTATTACCTGACCGTTAGCATTACGTGCCGCTCTGCCTATAGTCTGAATAAGCGATGTTTCACTTCTTAAAAAGCCCTCTTTATCAGCATCAAGAATCGCAACTAAAGAAACCTCGGGAATATCGAGACCCTCACGAAGCAAGTTGATTCCAACTAAAACATCAAATTCACCAAGTCTTAAATCTCTTATAATCTCCATTCTTTCTATTGTGTCTATATCGTAGTGCATATAACGGACTTTAATTTTACAGCCCTCAAGATATTCAGTTAAATCCTCTGCCATTTTACGAGTGAGAGTTGTAACTAAAACACGCTCTTTTTTATCTACTCTTAAGTTTATTTCCGAAATCAAATCATCAATCTGACCATCGGTGCTTCTCACAAAAATTTCGGGGTCTAAAAGCCCTGTAGGTCTTATTACCTGTTCTGCAATTTTTGCACTCTTTGATTTTTCAAACTCACCTGGTGTAGCACTTACAAAAATTCTCTGATTAGTTTTTTCATAAAACTCATCGAATTTAAGTGGTCTGTTATCAAAAGCAGAAGGAAGTCTGAAACCAAAATTCACAAGACTTTCTTTTCTTGAAAAATCTCCGCCGAACATTCCTCTTACCTGCGGTAAGGTAACGTGAGATTCATCGACAAATAATAAATAATCATCAGGAAAATAATCAAGTAATGTAAAAGGTGCAGAGCCGGGTTTTCTGCCTGACATAACTCGTGAATAGTTCTCAATACCTTTACAAAAACCTGTTTCTCTGAGCATTTCAATATCATATTGAGTACGTTGCATAATTCGCTGTGCCTCAAGCAACTTGCCTTCTTTTTTGAAATTCTCAGCAGTTTCAGTCATTTCGTTATAAATCTCTTCTAACGCTTTTTCCATTTTTTCGTACTCAACAACATAGTGCGAAGCAGGATAAATCGCAACGTGAGAAAGATTACATTTTATTTCACCTGTAAGCGGATTAAACTCTGAAATTCTGTCAATTTCGTCGCCAAAGAATTCGACTCTTATAGCATTCTCTGAAGAGTATACAGGGAAAATTTCTACTGTATCACCTTTGACTCTGAATTTATTTCTTCCGAACGCCACATCGTTTCTTTCATATTGAATTGCAACCAATTTATTAAGGAGTGCATCTCTTTCTTTTTGCATACCTGTTCTTAAAGAGATAACCATACTTCTGTAATCAATAGGGTCGCCCAACGTATATATACACGAAACTGAAGCAACGATTATAACATCGCGTCTTTCAGAAAGTGCCGACGTAGCAGAGTGACGCAATTTATCTATTTCATCATTAACAGCACTGTCTTTTTCAATGTAAGTATCAGTTGTCGGGATATATGCTTCAGGTTGATAATAATCGTAATAGGACACAAAATATTCAACTGCATTTTCCGGAAAAAATTCTTTGAATTCCGAACAAAGTTGAGCAGCGAGAGTTTTGTTATGAGCGAGAACAAGTGTTGGTTTATTTACGTTAGCTATAATATTTGCCATTGTAAAGGTCTTACCACTACCTGTAACACCTAAAAGAGTCTGTTCTTTAAGTCCTGCGTTTACACCGTCAGTCAATTCTTTTATTGCTTCAGGTTGGTCACCTGTTGGCTTGTAATTTGAATGTAAAATAAACTTATCCGGCATGTTCTCACTCCTCTCATTTTAATTATTTTCTGTAATTTTCTCTCTATAAATTCACTTAAATTCCCTTCAAAAATTGGCGAATAGTAAATCACACGAATCCAGGTCACAAATTTGTGTTCATAATCATTGCAAAATATTCAGCCAAGGATTCAGTATTAAAAAGTCTCTGAATATTTTTTACCTTTATATTTCTCTACCAATGACTCAAATTTTAACTCGTAATTTTTAATTCGTTGTTCGTTCCCCTCAATTTTGAGTGACGGTTTTCTTTTACCGACGATAATCGTTGCAGGAACCAATCTCAAATCTTCATTACTTTTATAAAGTTCACAATCGTGTCTTGCTTTTAAAGCAAAACCTGTCAAGTGTGGAAAATTAGCAACAATCCAAGCTACCTGTTCAGTTGTCAAAAGATTTAATGCAAAATCAAACTCTTTCAATTCCGACATATCAGACAAAAATGAAAAATCATTATCTGTAATCTTTTTGCCTGTAAAAGACAAATGTTCAATTTTAGTGTTCGCAAGAGGCATAAAGCTTTCAATTTCAGCAGTATCCCAAATTGCATTTCCTATTACAAAATGCTTTAAGTTCGGTGCAGTTTCAATGCCGACTATGGAATTGAGCTTTGAAAAATCTTCTATGCCAAGTCCTGTTAATGAAGCATTATTCGACATATCCCAAAGCTTTGTCACCTTTTGGTTTGCGAAAAAGTAAAGATATTCTAATTGTGGAAGTGTGCCTAAAAGAGATATGTCCTCAATTTGCTTATTCTTAAAAAATCGAATTGCCTTTAATTGTTTACCATAGTTAAGTATAAAGTATTCAAAGGTTTCTTGATTAAGCCCCGAAATAGTAACGGTGTCAATACCTGGATAATTTTTAAGTACGTCTATATCTGAAAACTTGATTTTTCCGCCACTAATGTCGGCTTTTTCTTCACGAAGATACAAACCCGTATGTGATTCCGTTTTCTTGTCGTAATCAAAACTGCCATCAGCAAAAGATTTAAAAGAAAAATTCAAAATAATTTCACCTCCAAAATATTCGCAATACACTTTTATTGTACCATAACATCAAGAAATTTACTACTGATATTTTCAATTCTTTCAAGATTTTTATTTTTTTTTTGCTCTCAATTATTCTACTTGAAGAAGTGTTTTAAATATGTTATACTACCCAAGTCACAAAAACTAAGGGTGGTGAAATTTTGAGCGCTGATTTTTTGAATTTTGACGGAAAGGTTGCACTTGCACCAATGGCAGGTGTTGCAGACAGAGCATTCAGAGAGCTTTGCAGAGGCTATGGTGCAGCTTACACTGTGTTAGAAATGGCAAGTGCTAAAGGTATTAGCTTAGGCGATAAAAAAAGCAAAGAGCTTTTAACCATTACTGAACCCGAGCGTCCTGCAGGTGCTCAGATTTTCGGTAACGACCCTTACACGATGGCGATTGCCGCCGAAAAGGCATTAGAATTTAATCCGCAATTTATTGATATTAATATGGGGTGCCCTGCCCCTAAGGTTGCCGCCTCAGGCGGTGGCGCATTACTTATGAAAAAGCCTGAGTTAGCAGAACAAATTGTGAAAGAAGTCGCAAAAGCCGTTTCAGTTCCTGTTACTGTAAAAATGCGTTCCGGATGGGATGACGATTCTATTAACGCAGTCGAACTTGCAAAGCGTTGCGAACAAGCAGGTGCAAAAGCAATAACCGTACACGGCAGAACAAAGGTGCAGATGTATTCACCACCCGTGAACATTAATATTATAAAAGAAGTGAAAAAAGCTGTTTCTGTACCTGTTATAGGTAATGGCGATATCATAGACGGCAAAAGTGCCGCAAAAATGCTTGAAGAAACTGGTTGTGATATGATAATGGTCGGTCGTGGTGCTTTAGGCAGACCCTGGGTATTCCAACAAATCAACGCCTGGCTCAACCACGAAAGAATTCTGCCTGAACCGCCCGTTATAGAGAGAATGCTGATTATGTTAAAACACATTGAAAAACTTTGTGAATACAAAGGTGAAAGAATCGGCATAAGAGAAGCACGAAAACACGCCGCATGGTACACAAAGGGGCTTCGTGGTGCCGCAGAATACCGAGCAAAAATGAGTTCTATTGAATCAATGGATGACTTGAAATATATAGCAGGCGAATTTATAGAGCTGAGTCAGAAAGCCCAACCTTAAAAGTTACCATTATTTGTGTAATGAAATTAAACACCCCGTATGCTACTATTAGAAGTACATTTGCAAAACGCAAGTGACAAAATAGTGAATACGAGGTGTTTTTTATGAAACGAACGTGCAGTTTAGTTTTAACTTTAGTTTTAACAATTTCTTTATTTTCATACTTCAATTTAACCGCAGAAGCAAGTAGCGTTATTTATGGTGCTGGTAAGGTTTCTACCGCTTCAACTTCGCTTAACGTAAGAAAAAGTGCTTCAACCTCTTCGGCTGTTGTTACTACCTTAAAAAGAAATTCTCAGGTTACACTTATAAATAAAAGCGGAAATTTCTGGTATGTAAAATATAGTACTTCAGGTTACGGATATTGCAGTGCAGATTATATTACTGTTTCTTCAACAAACGTAAAAGCGGTAAAAACAACTTCCGGAAATCTTAACGTCAGAAGCAGTGCTTCAACAAGCTCGACCATTCTGACAACGCTGAAAAGTGGCACAAAAGTTCCGGTATTATCCACTTCAAACGGTTGGGCGAAAATTCTTTATAACGGCAACAGGACAGGTTACGTAAGCAGTGCTTATTTAACAAGTGTTGCTACAAATAACAACAGCACAACCTACAAAGCAATTACACTTTCAGGTGTGCCAAATTTTAAACAAACTGACTCACGCTGGGGAAACGTAATTATCGGCTCCTCAGGTCAGACAATCTCAAAAATCGGCTGTGCTACAACTGCCATTGCAATGCTCGAAAGCAAAAGAACCGCCACAACAATTTATCCGCATAATATGATGAAAAAGCTTTCTTATACCTCAGGCGGTGCGGTATATTGGCCAAGTTATTACACACAAATAACGTCATCTGCAGGATACCTCACAAAAATTTATAATCTTTTAAAAGACGGCAAACCCGTAATAGTAGGTGCCAAAAAAGCAAATGGAGGTCAGCACTACGTTGTTGTAACAGGTGTAAAAGCCACCGATTCTTTAACAACAAGTGCCTTTTATATATACGACCCGGGTTCTTCAACAAGAACAACGTTAAATCAATTTTTTGCTTCTTACCCTTATTTTTATAAAATGTTGCATTACTAAGAAAAACGGATAATTGAGTATTAACACTCGATTATCCGTTTTGTTATAACTTTTCAAGTCACGAAATTATTCAGTTATTTTACACGCAATTCCGTTGCCGTAATAAGAGCTTTTGCTGTCGCCCTTAAACGCTTTTATTGTGTATTTGTAGTCTACGTTTGGTTTAGCGGTAGTATCGGTAAATTGTGTAATGTTCGCACCATTTACTATTTCGATTAATTTCCATGAGCCACTACCTGTTTTACGGTAAAGTCTGTAACCGTCTGCAGAAGAAACTTCATTCCATTTAAGTGTTATTGAATTCTCGTTTGCTACAGCAGAGTTGATTTTCGGAGTAGAAACGAAGGTTGCATATATATCGTTATTTGAAAAGTATG
>JAZRKU010000062.1:0-2775 GCA_045646485.1 Acutalibacteraceae bacterium | reverse complement strand
AAATTTAAAAAACTCCGACAAAATACCAACCCGCCAAAAACCGCTATTTTTTGCGGTTTGTGGCGTTTTTTGTCTTTTTCAACATTTAATTTGACAAAGTTAAAAAAGTGTGTTATACTGATACAAATTGATACTAAATATTATCGGAGTTTTGTATGGATATTAAACTTTTTACAAAAATAATCGGTGATAAACATTTTACCGATTACAAACAAATGAACTATAAATACGGCACAGATTTTAAGGAATTTTTGAATGTTTTAGCAGACATTTATTATAAAGAATTACCTCTTTTGGATTTTAACAAAAATAATTTAGTATTTATAAATAATCATGCTGAAATTACACAAAATGCACTTAAATTATTACTAAAATCCCAAGAAAATTTCTATGGTATAAAAGCCGCAGAAGACGAAATAATTGCCACATCTGCTATTGAAAGCATAGATTTCAGCCGTGACAGTGTAAGAAAAATCCTAAAGGGTATGGCGCCTAATGACGAACAGGAAAACCGGATTTTAGGTATTAAAAAAGGTTTGGAATTTATCGCAGATACTTCAAATAAAATAACCGAAGAAAACCTTTATAAACTATATATGATGACAATCGGAGATTTCCTTTTAGACGAAGAGAAATTACTTGATGGAAATTTTTATAGGCACGATACCGTTTATGTTGTGAGTGACCATCTCGAACATTCAGGTCTAAATCACAAAAAAGTACCCGAATATATGGAATCACTAATTGATTTTATAGGTGCAGATGATGGTATAAATGATTTGATAAAAGCTGCTATTATTCATTTTTATATTGCCTATATACATCCCTATTTTGATGGTAACGGTAGAATTGCAAGACTGCTCCATTTATGGTTTTTAATTCAAAAAGGCTATCAGTCTGCACTATTTATCCCCTTTTCGAGTAATATTGAAAAAAGCCGCAAAGCATACTATGATGCATTTACGACTATCGAAGAAAATAAAAAATTCAGCGGTAAAATTGACATCACACCGTTCATTATTTACTTTATAAAAAATGTCTATAATAAAATGTGTGAAAATCAAACAACGGTTGATACATTGGCATTATATGAAGAAACTTTAAAATCAGGAAAGATAACCGAAAAAGAAAAAGAACTCTGGCAGTTTGTTTTGTCTTTCTACGGGACATCGGAGTTTTCAACCAAACAACTTGAAAAAGATTTCGGTAACGCCGCTTATGCTACTATCAGAAGTTTTGTTCTTAAATTCGAGGAGTTAGACTTGCTCTCCTCGGTTAAATACGGAGTCCGCATAAAATACAAAATCACTCAATAATTCACAAAGATAAAAAAAGAATCATTCATTTTTTATTCCTCCGCGATTTTTAATTTTCAAAATCGCAAGAAACAACTTTTCTTATTTTATTTAATCACACCAGCCTGAAAAAACTTATCTACAGGAGCCTAAAAAAAAGCAGTCGCAATTTTGAAGTGAACCCCAAAGTTTAGACAAAATTAAATATTAAATTGTTAGCGAATGAGTTCGGTATTGTACTGGACTCATTCCTTTTAGTTTTAAGGAAATTCTTTCCTTGTTGTAGTAATGAATCTATTTCTTTAATTCATCAATGAAAGCGTTAACACTTTCGAATTTTTCACCATAGAACAATTCAACTTTAAGCCTACCAAAGAAGTTTTCCATAGCACCATTATCCATACAATTACCCTTACGGGACATACTTTGAGTAATGTTATGTTCTGCCAATAATCGTTGGTATTCGGCATGTTGGTACTGCCATCCTTGGTCAGAATGGAATATCGGTGTCGCATCAGCAGGAAGTTTCTCAAATAAACCATCCAACATTTCTCGTATTTGCCACAAGTTAGGACTTGTTGAAATGGAATAAGATAAAATTTCATTATTGTATAAATCTAAAACAGGTGAAAGATATACCTTTTCATCACAAACATTAAACTGTGTAACATCTGTTGTTATCTTTTCAAAGGGTTTGTTTGCAGAAAAATCTCTATTAAGTAGATTATCCGCAACCTTACCAACAGTTCCTTTGTATGAATGGTATTTATCGTTTTTACGTTGTTTACCTTTCAAACTAAGTTGTTTCATCAGTTTTTGTATGGTTTTATGGTTAATAACATAGCCTTTGTTACGCATAGCTATTGTAATTCTACGGTATCCGTATCTGCCTTTATTAGCATTGTAGATTTCCTGTATTTCTTGCTTTTCACATTCATACTTATCCTTATCTAAATGTTTTAAATAATAATAGAATGTGCTACGAGCCAAGCCTGACAGTTGCAGCAAGTCATTTAATGAATAACTCTGCCTTAATTCATTGACTATTGCTGCTTTTTCCTTTCCTCTTGCAACCTTTTCTGAACTAAGGCATCGAGTTTTTTTAAGTATTCTATCTCCATTCGCAAACGTTGGTTTTCGGCAATTAAATCTTCTTCAACCTTTTTGTCGAGTTTGTGTGGTCTACCTTTTCTTGTTCCGCTAGCGGAACAAGCTCTGCCTCGTCTTTCTTTCATTAGACCTTCGGCTCCTTCTTCTAGGTATATGCGTTCCCACCGTTGTAGCATTAATCGTGGTCCACCGCTTTCCTGCTTTCCAAGGTCGTACTTACGAACCGTCTCACTGTAACTCAAATGGTGTTCTCGCATATCCATTATAACACTTATTTTAAATTCTGCACTATAAACTTTGTTTTTTCGTCCTGTTTTACCCATAAAAAATATGCACCTCCAAAAGTGTCTAACTTTTGGGGTGCATATCA
>JAZRKU010000061.1:0-41261 GCA_045646485.1 Acutalibacteraceae bacterium | reverse complement strand
TGAGAGTTTTGTCTTCGTACATTTTTTGCTTCCTCGCTTTTTTTATGATGTGTCCTCCAACGGAATTGCACCGTCACCTTTAAATTAACGCTCTCCTTTTTAAGCTAAGAGGACATATTAGGCAAATACGCTTTTTAATTTTTTTCTCGCACGTTGCAAGGCATTATCTACCGCTTTAGGTGAAAGCCCTAATTTTTCTGCTGTTTCAGTGTAAGATAATCCACTCATCTGACTGTAAACTACTGACTTTTCAACATCTGAAAGAACATTTTCGCACAACTTAAGTACAGATGAAAGGTTTTCGCTATCTACAATAGTATCAAGCGGATTTTTTGCTTCAACGTTTACGGTTACCGGGTCAACATCTCTGTCAATCTGGAAATCACCCTTAGTTTTTCTTGCGGCAGAAACAATTCCGTTGTTTATGCAAACAGTAGCATAAGCTGAAAAAGGTACACCTTTGTCGCTTTTGTAAGTTCTTACAGCGGAAAGAAAACTAATCATACCTTCCTGAAGCAAATCATCTACATCTAAATAACCTGCAGAATAAATCTTTGGTCTGTGTGACAAAAACCTACGTGCTAAGATATCTAAAGCAAGATTGTCGCCGTCCTGCGAAAGTTTTACTAACTCTTCATCAGTAAAATTATCGTAGCAAGATGTCTCATTCCCGCTCAAAATACCACTCCAATCACATAAAAAGACGTATTCTTGTACTCATAATACTACATTTATAACAATTTGTCAAATATTTTTTTCAATGTCACTTATTTTTGTGCAAAACACAAAATTCGACAAAAAATTCAATTCTTAGGAACACTTGTCAGATACCACTTTCCACCTATACGAATAGCATAAACATCATTGTAAACACTCGTGTAAGTTCCCTGTTCCCCTTTAGCGGTTATTGTAAATGAAAGTTTTGCTCCTTTATTCGCAGTTTTTTCATAACTGTATTTTTCAGCTAAGTAATCATTGATTTCTTCAAGTTCCAAGTCATCAATGTAAACAACTGAATTTATTTCATAGGTAAGCTTGAACTCCTCGCCACAACGAAGACGGTAAAATTCGTTGCTACGACGCATCTGATAGGTCATCTCTGTGAGAACAACCTCATCGTCGAAGTACAAATACTCTTTATTATATAGTTTTATATAATCATCATAAAGAGTGAAGAACAATTCTTCATCGTTAGTCTCAATAGCATTTGTAAACGTTTTTATAAGACTGTCGGGCTTACCACCTGTGAGCACACCCGTTATTATAGATGCTATTGCCAGAATAACAGCTATTATTATGAGACTCAGAACCCTGCTTTTCATTGTGTGAATACGATATTTCTTCACGTTAGCTAAAATGGGATTTTCTTTTTTTCTGACGATTTTTTTCTTTTTGCTGAACGATGCACCGCAATAAGCGCAGTGCTTAAAATTATCGGGACTTTGTTTGTTACACTTTTCGCAGTACATAGTTTCACTCCTTAAAACACAACCGCCCACGAGTTTTGTGGGCGGTTATTAAAATTATTCTTCAGTTGTTTCCTCAACTGCTTCTGCCTTTTCTTCTGCTACTTCTTCTTGAACCTCTTCTTTTGGTTCTTCAGGAAGAAGTGCACGGATTGAAAGACCTACTCTCTTGAGGTCAAAGTCGATTTCAGTAATTTTTGCTTTTACTACTTCGCCAACCTTAAGTACTTCTGCAGGGTTTGCAATATGTTTATTTGCAATCTGAGAAATGTGAATAAGACCATCTACACCCGGAATAATCTGAGCGAATGCACCGAATGATGTGAAACTTACAATTTTAACGTCAGCAATTGTATCAACAGGATAATCTCTCTTGAGAATTTCCCATGGATTATCTTCAACTTTTTTGAAGCCTAATGAGATTTTTCTCTTTTCCTGATCGAGTGCTTTAATTGTAACCTCAACGCTGTCGCCTACGTTTACAACCTCTGAAGGATGCTTAATTCTGCTCCATGAAAGCTCAGAGATGTGAATCATACCGTCAACACCGCCGATGTCAACAAATGCACCGTAATTTGTAAGAGATTTAACAGTACCTGTACGTGTTTCGCCTTCCTGAACCTCAGCCCAGAATTTGTCTTCAGCTTCTTTCTTAGCACCTTTAAGAACTGCTTTGATTGAACCTACTGCACGTTTTCTCTGTTTGTTGATTTCAATAATTTTAAAATCAACTGTTGTCTTTAAAAGATCTTCTAATTTGTCGTTACGGTTCATTGTTGCAAGTGAAGCAGGAATGAATACCTTAACGTTGTTTGCAAGAACAAGTACACCACCGCGGATAACGTCTGTTACTACGCCTGTGAATACTTTGTCTGTGCCTTCTGATTCAAGAATGTCGTCCCATGCTTTAATAGCGTCGTAACGCTTTTTAGAGAGCATAATTACGCCTTCTTGATTGTTGGTTTTCATGATGATGAGTTTTAATTCGTCGCCAGGTTTAAGCTCTGTCTGCGGATTAGCGTTCGGGTCATTGCTGTATTCACTGTATGGAATATAGCCGGTTTCTTTCCTGCCGATATCAACTTGTATCTCAGTAGGCTTAACGCTGATTACAGTACCTGTTACTTTCTGGTTACTGTTAAGACCGCTAAGTGATTCTTCTAATGCTTGAGCAAAATCAAAATCATCTGCTGAGACAGAGTCCAGCACTTTTTCCTCCTCAATCATTTTGTTTTCGTTTACAATTTCGGACATGGTTTGAAGTACCTCCTTTATAATACCGGCGGGAGTGGATGCACCCGCAGTAAGACCAATTGAGTTAAAACCTGAAAATGAGATACCATAAAGCTCATCTTTGGTTTCAACAAGAAATGACGGACAATTTTTTTCACAGACGCTTTTTAACTTCTGAGTGTTAGAACTATGCTTGCCACCGACAATTACCATAGCGTCATTTTTAAGTGAAAGTGACGTTGCCTCTTTTTGTCTTTCTTCGGTCGCACTGCATATTGTATCAAAAATTTTTGCATTTGTACATAGGAAATTCACTTTTTTTATACTTTTTTCCCATTCTTTGACACTAAATGTCGTCTGAGCGACCAAAATTAATTCTTTTTTAGAAAATAAATCGTTTTTTTGCAATAAATCTTCTAATTCTTCAGAATTCCTCAGGACGTATGCCTCGCCCTTTGCACAGCTTTTTATGCCGTGTACTTCAGGATGTGACGGGTCCCCTACAATTAACGTTACCGTATTTTCACCTGAATTATCTCTGACAATTTTATGAATTTTATTTACAAACGGACATGCCGCATCTATAAATTCAACACCGCTGTTTTTTACTTCTTCAAGAACATCTTCTGTTACACCGTGTGTTCTTAAAACAAGAACAGTTCCTTTTTCAACTTCACCCGGATGCTCTACAATATAAACTCCGCGTTTTTTAAAATCTTCGATAACCTGAGGATTATGAATTATGGGTCCGAGTGTCGCAACACGTTTGCCTTCACCTAAAAGCTTTTCAATAAGATTTATTGCTCTGTCAACGCCAAAACAAAACCCTGCCGTTTTTGCAAGAGTTATATTAACCATTAAAGACGCTCCTTTATTGTTTTAAGCATAAGAGCAATAGACTCTTCTAAACCAATTTCTGTTGTATCTACAAGAACTGCATCTTCAGCTTGTTTTAAAGGTGCTGTTGCACGGTTCATATCCTGGTAATCTCTTTCTTTGATTTCCTTTAAAATCACCTCGTAGGCTACGTCCTGACCCTTTTCTTTAAGCTCTTTATATCTTCTGTCTGCACGTGCTTCTGCAGATGCAGTTAAAAATATTTTAATTTTTGCATCAGGTAAAACAACTGTACCTATGTCTCTGCCATCCATAATGCAATCGTTATTTTTAGCTATGTTTCTTTGTAAATCAAAAAGGAAACTTCTTACCTCAGGAATAGAAGAAACGTTTGATGCCGCCATTGAAACTTCGTTTTGTCGGATATCAGAAGAAACGTCTTCATCTCTTAAAAACACGTGCTGTTCACCATCAATAAACTTAAGTGAAACTTCTGCAGAAGCGAGTGTAGGAACAACTTCGTCGCTGCTTTTAGTATCTTTAACGCCACTTCTCAAGGCATTCAGAGCAACTGTTCTGTATAAAGCCCCTGTATCAACGTAAATAAATCCGAGTTCTTCAGCCGCCTTTCTTGCTATTGTACTCTTACCTGCACCTGCAGGTCCGTCGATTGCTACATTAATCATATCTTACACCTCTGTTTTACACATCTTTATATTTCTATTGAATCACCTGCAAGGTGACCTGTTGAAAACGCAATTTGCAAATTGAAGCCACCTGTATAGGCATCAACATCCAGAATTTCACCTGCAAAGTAAAGACCTTTTATTAATTTACTTTCCATTGTTTTGGGGTTGATTTCTGAAATTTCCACACCACCAGACGTTATTACCGCTTCATCAATCGGTCTGAAATCTGTTACTGTAAGAGTAATATCCTTCAGGAAGTCAACTAACTCACCACGCATTTCTTTCGTTACCTGATTTGATTTTAAATTACCATTCAGCTTAGTAAGCTTTACGGTAATCGGTATCATCTTTCGCGGTAACAAAAGCGACAACGTATTGTAAAGATTTTTATTTGAACACTCAAGTAAATCTCTCTGAATTCGTTTATCTAACTGTTCATAGCTTAATGCAGGTTTAAAATCTATGTGGATTTTATATCTGCCCTTTTCCATACTTCTCATATGTGATGAAGCTGAAAGCACCATAGGCCCTGAAACGCCGTAATGAGTAAAAATCATTTCGCCTGTTTCTTCATATATATCACGATGCTTTACTGTATCTTCAACTGTTATTTTAACGTTTCTTAAAGAAAGCCCCTGGGCTTCGGTACACCAGCCCTCGTGACACTCCAATGGCACTAAAGACGGTTTTAAAGCTGTAATTTTATGACCTGCTTGTTTTGCTAATTCGTAACCGTCACCTGTAGAACCTGTTTTCGGATAAGAAAGTCCGCCTGTTGCAACTATTACGTTATCTGCAAAATATTTTTTGCCGTCCTCTGTAATACAACCGCACACCTTGCCATCTTCAATTATAAGCTCCACCGCTCTGCCCTGTTTTCTTGTAACGCCGTTTATTGTTATGTATTTATTTAAAGCATCAACTATATCTAACGCTTTATCTGAAACAGGAAAAACTCTGTTTCCTCGCTCAATTTTAAGCGGAACACCAAGTTCTTCAAAAAAATCCATTGTATCCGCTGTATCAAAACGTGAAAAAGCACCAAACAAAAAACGTCCGTTAACAGGTATGTTTGCTATTAAATCGTTTATTAAAGGACAGTCGTTAGTTACGTTACATCTGCCCTTGCCTGTTATTGCAACCTTTCGTGCAAGCTTATCATTTCTTTCGAGCAACGTTACCTTTAGCCCTTTTTTAGCCGCAGTACCTGCCGCCATTAGCCCTGCGGCTCCACCACCTATTACAATTACATCCATTATATTTAAAACCTCATTTTACTATAGTTATTTTTTCTGTCATTTCTTTGCCACACACATCCGGGTTTTGCAAACACAAAGAATATAAATCCCTTGCTTTACACTCTGAGTCAAAAATTCTTTTGCCCTCTGAAGAAAGAGTTTTCAAGTCTGCAGCACGTGTTATAATCGGCAACGCACACTTTTCTTTACATTCTCTGAGAATTGAAGCACCTTTTTCGTTAAATCCCAAAACTCTTATATAAGGCACGGGTATTTCAAGAAGCTCCTTTGTTACGTCAAGATATGCAAAAAGAAGAACTCTTCTTATCCTTGATAAAGTATATCTTTTTGTTTTGATTTTTTCAAGTAGTTCATCGTAACTAATTGAATTTCTTACTGCTTCATAGATTCTGTATTCAAGACCTTCGCTAACGTCTGGTAGATTTCTGAAATCTTCAACGCTCATTGTTCTCAGCTTAAACATAAGAGACGTTTCGTATTTTTTATACTCTATTAACTTTTTATTATTTTTTGCTTCTTCAAGAATTTCCAAAGTTTCTTTCGGAACAAAGCTGCCGACACTTTCCAAATCATCTATAAACGCACGTATATGCGAAGCAGAACGTATATTTTCAGTTCCACAGTCCGAGTCGTGTTGTGCACCTGTTCTTCTGATTGTTCTTACAGTTAAACCCGAGTTTATTTCGTATAATCCTTTGATATATTCAACACCTAAAATATCATTTGAATTCTTCAGAATCCCTGCCATTTCTTTGCCGTAAAGCTCACAAACAGCCTGCTCTCTTGCAACGGGATAAGAAACTCCGTTTTCAATCAATTTTGAAACAAGGGCATCGAAACCAGGCATTTTTAAATCCCGGGCACATTCTTTCAGAAGCTCGGGCGAATCGCACTCTGAGCCAAAAGCAATTGAATCAAGGCATTTCAAAGAATCGAGAACGGTTACACCTGCAAGGGCAAATTTCTCAGCAGTAGCAATGCAATAAGGCAACGGCAAAGACAAAACCAAATCCACACCACAATTGACGGCTGCCTTTGTACGTAAATTAATATCAAGCAACGCAGGTTCACCACGTTGGACAAAATTACCTGACATTACTGCAGTAACCGTAGAATTACCGTCTTTTTTCAACGAATCAACAATATGCTTATGACCATTGTGAAAAGGATTGAATTCTGCTACAATTCCATAATTCATTTTTCGCCCACCTTTCTGCTAAAATATGTAATCTGCACTTGAAAAAACTTTAAAAAGTGATATAATATTCTATTGTAAGTATTTTACACAATATTTATTCAATTAAAATTCTTTTAAGGAATTAAAAGTATTTTGGAGGTTCAAAAATGAAAATTCTCGTAATTAACTGCGGTAGTTCTTCACTTAAATATCAGCTTTTTGATATGGAAAGTGAAAAATGGCTCGCGAAAGGTATTTGTGAAGCAATCGGCACAAGCACAAGTGCTGCTAAAGGCTCAACACCGGATGGCAAAGAATTCAAAATGACTGTTGATATTCCGGACCACAAGGTTGCATTTAACATTGTTAAAGACGCTCTCACAAGTGGCGAATGTAAAGTTATTGATGACCTTAAAGAAATTGATGCTGTAGGTCACAGAGTTGTTCAGGGTGGTGACCGTTACACAGAAAGCATTCTTATTGATGACTCTGTTGTTAAAGGTATTGCAGACCTTGGTACGCTCGCTCCGCTCCACAACCCTGCTCACGTTATCGGTATCAATGCTTGTACAGAGGTTTTCGGCGAAAAGCTTCCACAGGTTGCTGTATTTGATAACGCATTCCACAGCACAATGCCTGAAACATCTTATATGTTCGGACTTCCTTACGAATATTATGAAAAATACCACGTTCGTCGTTACGGCGCTCACGGTACATCTCATCGTTTTGTTGCATACAGAACTGCTGAAATCGTTGGTAAAGATTTAAAAGACTTTAAGCTTATTACTTGCCACCTCGGCAATGGTTGCTCAATTACTGCTATTAAAGATGGTAAGGTACTTGACACAAGTATGGGTCTTACTCCACTTGATGGCTTCGTAATGGGTACACGTTGCGGTGCAGTTGACCCATCTGCTATTACATACATTATGGATAAAGAGGGCATTTCACCAAAAGATATGGACACAATAATGAATAAGAAAAGTGGTGTTCTCGGTATTTCAGGCGTTCACTCTGACGACCGTGAAGTTAAGAAGGCTGCAACTGAAGGCAATAAAAGAGCAAAGCTTGCAAGAGATATGCAATGGTACCAAATCAGAAAGGTTATTGGTTCATACATCGCTGCTATGAATGGTGTTGATGTTATTGCTTTCACAGGTGGTATCGGTGAAAACTGCACAGATTTAAGAGAAGATGTTTTATCTAATCTTTCATATCTTGGCATTAAGCTTGACAAGGCACTTAACGATGCAACTCACGGCGACGAAGTTGAGCTCACTCTCCCCGGTTGCCCTGTAAGAGCATTTGTTGTTCCGACAAACGAAGAGCTTGCTATTGCAAGAGATACTAAAGAGATTGTAGAGAAATTATAATTCAGAATGCGTAATGCGTAATGCGTAGTTCGGAATTGAAGGAAACGCTACGCGTTTGATTGTAATTAAAGAACAATAAAAATAAATAAGTTCTATCATTTGAGTTTACAGTAACTGAAATGATAGAACTTTTTATTTTAAATTATTCTGATTTGTACCAGTAAGAATTTTCCCCGTATAAGTAAGTGCGTGAACCTTTTGGCATCTGAATTAATGCATTAAACGCATTAAAATAATCACCAACACCCTGAATTATACAACCAACACCAATCCCACCTAAAATATATAAATTCGGGAAAAATAAATAAATTATAAAAGGTATAAATCCAAAAACTAAGTTAGGTAATAACGACAAGAAAATAAATCTAAATTTACTCATATCTTCAGGACCTGTAACAAAAAGTGTACCAGCCTGTGGATATATGTACAAATAAACATCTTTTTTAAAACAAATCGCGTGTAAAATTTCGTGCGGAAACAAAAGCACAAATGATACAACACTACTTATAAACAAAATAGGGGCAAGATTTTCTAATGTAAGATTACTATAAAACCACATAAAAATAAACAATGGTATTATAAGTATAAAACCAAGAGCGTTTACAATAACCCCCTGAACTTTTGATGATTTGAATTCCTTGAATTTTACAGAGTCTTCCCTATACTCCTTATTAGGTAATGTATCAGCATCACCATTATATTTTCCCATATAATGTAATTTCATTAAAATCTACCTCAGAATTATAATGTCGACCGCAGGTCCCAAAATTCTGCATTCTGCATTTTACATTTTGCATTCGTTTTAGCACAACTAAAATGAAAACGCACTACTTTCATATTTACACCATCTATATGGTGTACCCATTTTGATTTTTTCGCCATTTCGTGAAAGTAATTCATCTACTCTTACAAATTCGTAGCCTTGCGCCTGTAATTCAGGAATCGCTCTTAAAACGGCTTCGACTGTTGCTTTTTTAGTGTCGTGCAAAAGAATTATATCGCCATCACTTGCTTTTTCCATAATTCTTTCATAAATATAGTCTGCATCCTTATCTTGCCAATCATATGTGGAAAAGCTCCAGCTCACAAAAATTACATCAAGCTGTTTTAATTGATAAGCAGACACATCACCATATGGAGCACGTACAAAGAAATTACGTTCACCCGTAATGTTTTCTATAATATTAAAGGTTCTGCCAATGCTTTCTTCACAAGCTTCAGTAGTATGTAACGGTAAGCGGATATGGTCGTAGGTATGATTACCTATTAAATGACCTTCTTCATAAGCACGTGCAACAATTTCAGGGCTTTTTTCAGCCTTACTACCTATTACAAAAAAAGTTGCCTTTGCATTATATTGCTTTAAACCATCAAGTAATTCTTCAGTATAACCACTCGGGCCATCATCAAAAGTGAGAGCTATTGCTTTTTCACCAACTGTTGTTTCAGGCATAACAAGTCTGTAAGTGCCGTCGGGAATACACCTTGAAAGAATTACTATAACCATTATAAGAGGTATTAAGACAAGTAAGTCTCTGAATGTTTGTTTTTCATATTTATTTAGCTTCATAATATTAAACAATAAAATGCCGATTGAAAACTCAACCGGCATCAATATCTTTCATTTATTTATCTGTTTTTGAAAAGGTCGAGAATATCTACAATATCGTCATCATCTGTTGATGAAGAAGAAATTATTTCAGGTTCTACGCTTGAAACTGAACTAACACCCGTACCTACAGCACCTGCTTTGTTCGGGAAACCGTTAATATCAGTACCGAAACCTGTTGCGATAACTGTTACTACTAATTCATCATCAAGTGTTTCGTCGAATGTAACACCGAAGATGATATTTGCATCTGCATCTGCTGCACTTGAAACTATTGTTGAAGCATCTTCAACCTCTTCAAGTGAAATATCCGGTGAAGCAGTAATGCTTATAATAAGACCTTTTGCACCCTGAATTGTTGTTTCAAGAAGCGGACTTGAAATAGCCATATTAGCTGCAGCTGAAGCCTTTTCTTTACCTGTAGCACGACCAACACCCATATGAGCATGACCTGCATCCTTCATTACTGCGCTGATATCAGCAAAGTCGAGGTTGATAAGACCTGGAACCTTGATAAGGTCTGAAATACTCTTAACACCTTGACGAAGAACATCATCTGCAAATTCGAAAGCGTTTACAAATGTAATTTTCTGATCTGTAACAAGCTTAAGTCTTTCGTTAGGAATTACAATAAGGCTGTCAACGTGCTGTGCAAGCTCTGCAATACCTGCTTCTGCTTGTTGCATTCTTCTTCTGCCTTCAAATGCGAAAGGCTTAGTTACGATACCAACAGTAAGAATACCGCGTTCTTTTGCTATCTGAGCAATAGCAGGAGCAGCACCTGTACCTGTACCACCGCCCATACCGGCAGTAATAAACACCATATTAGAACCGTTTAATGTATCAATAATAATATCTCTGCTTTCTTCAGCAGCTTTAAGACCCATTTCAGGACGAGCACCTGCACCGCGGCCACCTGTTACCTTGTCACCAATAGCAATTTTATGTGTTGCTTTTGATAATTCGAGTGCTTGTCTGTCTGTATTAATAGCAACAAATTCAACGCCTTGAATGCCTGATGACACCATGCGGTTGATTGCGTTACCGCCACCGCCGCCAACACCTATAACTTTAATTTGCGTTGATTCTTCGAATTCAGTTGTAACATTCTCAAATGCCATTTGAACTTCCTCCAATCATATATCTATGCATATAATATCAAGTAATAAGGGCAAATTTGCCCGTGTATGTTAAAACACTTGCACAAAAAATGCCAAACTATCCATATAATGTTACCACACAAATCTGATAATAGCAAGATATTTTTTGTTTTTTATTACCTTTTTTTCAAATTTATTGAAATTTTACCAAAAAATAACTATTCTTCGGTTGAATTTTCGCTCGTTTTGTTCAAATCTGTAGTTTCATCTGAAGAGTCATTATTCTCCCCTGTTTCTGTAACGTCTGTCGCCGCCTGAGTAGTGGTTTCATCAGAACCCGCTTTGAAATATACTCTCGGCTCTGTTCTTAAGTCGAGAACGCCTATTTCATACTGGTTAATTTCATTTTCACGCTCAATTGCAGAAGCCGCCCTCAAAATTTTTGTTTCAAGATTCACAGATGAGCCTACAAGTATTTTAATACGATTATCATACTTCATAAAGATTTCTGATGTATCCGTTACGTCTATTTCAGTAAGACGGTCTACCCCTGCTTTCGTTACAGCCTTTAACAATTCAATTAAAATATCCCCATTTTCTTTGTTTTTAAAAGTTATTATTTCACCTTTTTTGAAATTTACAACCTCTACACCTGTCACTACGGGAATTCCGTCGTTAATTATATCTGCACTGTCATCAAGCACCTTGCCTTTTTCGTTAATTAAAATATAGGTGCCGTTATTCATTATTGCGGCTGCCGTATAAGTATCAGTTACATTAATCGTAAGCGTAGACGGTAAATCTCTTGTTATAGAAACAGAACCGATATATGGCAACGTTGACATAAGGTTTTCTGCAATCTGGTTTGCATTAACAAGCAAAAGACTGTCACCCTCTACCACGCCGCAGTTTTGTAAAATAATTTTAGGAGAATAAACCTTAGAACCTTTTACGGTAATTGTGTTTACTTTAAAGAAAACTGTAAAAGCAAGAACAAAACCTATTATAGCAATAATTAAAAGCAAGCCTGAAGAAAGCAACGCTCTTTTAATTGCTCTGCGTCTTCTCAGTCTTTTCTTTTTTCTTGAGCGTATTTCATCTTTAGACAGTTGTTGCCCATTGACTCCTGTAAAGTCAATAGGCAAATTAATTATTTTTGATGAATTAGTTTTCCTTTTGTCTACCATATTACTTTTCCGTCCTAACTATATCTGCATTAATCATACAAAGATTAGTTTCAAAATTCTCGTATCCTCTGTCGATATGTCTAATTTCACTTACTTCAGTAATACCTGTTGCTGAAAGACCTGCTAACACAAGAGCAGAACCACCTCTTAAATCAGGAGAAACAACACTTGCACCATATAATCTATCTACACCGTCTATGACTGCAACTCTGCCCTCTGTGCGGATTCTCGCACCCATTCTGACAAGTTCAGGCACGTGCTTGAAACGACTTTCAAAAATGTTTTCAACTATAACACTTGTTCCATCTGCAATTGTTGCAAGAGTCATAACAGGCGCCTGCGCATCAGTAGGAAAACCCGGGTAAGGTTGAGTTATGAGCTTATCTATACGTTTAAGCTTCAACGGAGCCTTAAGACGTATTTCGTTACACCTTACAGACACAACACACCCGGCTTCCTCCAAGACAGGTAAAACTGCCCCAAGGTGAGAAGGCACTGTATTTTTAACCGCTATATCGCCGTGTGTTACAGCTCCCGCAAAAAGATAGGTTGCGGCAACAATTCTGTCACAGATAACAGAATGCTCTGAACCGTGAAGCTTCTTTGTTCCTTCTATTACTATTATACTTTCCCCGCCACCCTGGATTTTAGCACCACATTTATTTAAAAAATCACATAAATCTATAATTTCGGGTTCTCTTGCGGCATTGATTATTGTCGTTACACCTTCAGAAACACTTGCTGCAAGTATTGCGTTTTCGGTAGCACCGACACTTGGAAAGGTAAGGGTTATTTTCGTACCCTTCAATTTTTTTGGTATTGAACACTCAAGCTTTCCGTGTTCTTCAGATATTTCAACACCCAATTTACGCATTGCAAAAAGGTGTAAATCTATAGGTCTTAGGCCTATTTCACAACCACCTGGTGCAGAAATAACAGCTTTCCCCGTTTTACCTATAATAGCACCTAAGAATATAACAGAAGAACGCATTTCTCTCATTAAATCCTCGGGGATTTCACACCCGTAGGCAGACGTGCTGTCAATCACCAGATCATTACCCTGTCGCTCAGCCTTACAACCTAAATTCTTCAATATTTTAATTGTACTTTCAACGTCTGAAAGACGAGGGCAATTATGTATTACTGATTTTCCGTTAACCAAATATGTTGCCGCAAGAATCGGTAAAGCACTGTTTTTTGAACCCTGAGCAACAACACTACCACTTAACCTTCTGCCACCGTTTATTAATAATGAAGCCATACAGCCGCCCCTTTCAAAAGTGCCGTTACGCTTCATATTATGTTAATTACGATAATTTGGTTACAATTTAAATCGGAATTTATTATTTCACCAAGCCTAACACTATATCTGAAATAGTTTCTTTTGCATTGAGAGTTGCCATTTTCTTTGCGTTACTACCTATTTCGTTCAATTTTTCTCTGTCGCCGATAAGCTTGTTAATTTCTTCTAAAAGCTTTTCGCCTGTTAAATCTTTTTCTTCAATAATAACTGCCGCGTTATTATTAACAAGTGCCATCGCATTATGAAACTGATGATTTTCAGTAACGTTGGGAGATGGAATTAAAATTGATGCCTTACCAAGTGCCTGAAATTCAGAAAGTGACGAAGCACCTGCACGACAGATTACAAGGTCGCAGGCCGAAAGGCAACGTGCCATATCATTTATATATTCTCTTATTTCAACGTTTTTCGCATTCTCTAAGTCAACGCCCTTTTCTTTCATTAAATCGGGCACCCATAAGCCATATTGACCTGTAGCAATAAGAAAATTACAGGTGTTATCCTTCCAGATTTTTGAAACAACATCTGTTACCGCTTCGTTAATTGCACGAGCACCCAGAGAACCACCCATAGAAAGAATAAGCGGTTTTTCATCGAAGCCCAATTCTTTTCTTGAGGTTACTGAATCTGCTTCTAACAACTCACCTCTTACAGGAAGCCCTGTAACAACCATCTTGTTTTTTATATTCATATGTTGTTTTGCTTCTTCTGCAGTGAGCATAACAACATCAACTTTTTCTGCCAAAGCCTTATTTGTTATTCCCGGGTAAGCATTCTGCTCGTGAATTGCTGTAGGAATCCCCATTTTTGCAGCCATTCTCACTACAGGTCCGCTTACATAACCGCCAAAGCCGACAACAACATCAGGAGAAAACTCATTAATAATTTTCTTTACTGCGCTAGAGCTTTTTAAAAGTCTTGTAACAGTTTTTATGTTCGCTTTTATTGCATCAGGAGAAAAGCTTCTCTTGAAACCGCTTATTTCAATAGTTTTAAGAGGAAAACCTGCCTCAGGAACAATTTTTGATTCAATTCTGTCAGCAGTACCTACAAAGCAGATTTCTGCCTCGGGATGTCTTTTTCTTATTTCACCTGCTACTGCCAAAGCGGGATTGACGTGTCCACCTGTCCCGCCTGCCGCTATCATAACCTTCATATCATTTTACCTCTGTGTTTCTTAAATGTATAAACCTTTGGCATATTTGCCTGACGTGAAACAGATAAAACCGCACCCATTTCAGCAAGACAAAGCCACATTGACGAACCACCGTAACTAAAGAACGGCAACCCGATACCTGTGTTAGGAACCGTATCTGTAACAACAGCCACATTAAGAGCAACCTGAAGCCCTAATTGGAACACCATACCAAATGCAACGAGAGTACCAAAACGGTCCTTTGCGTGCATTCCTATTTTAATACCGCGCCAGATTAACAAAGCGTATAAAAGAAGAATTGCTGTAGCTCCGAAAAAACCTAATTCTTCGCATACAATAGCAAAAATAAAGTCGTTTTGCGGTTCTGATACATAAAGATATTTTTCTTTTGAATTACCAAGTCCCGAGCCAAACAATCCACCCGAACCGATTGCATAAAGTGATTGGTTAGTCTGCCAGCGTGCACCCGTAGGCTCAAAATCCTTATCTAACCAAGCTTTAATTCTTTCTGCCATATAGTCCCTTAAAAGCGGGATATTTTCATATTCATTAACAACAATTATTACTGCAACAACTGCAATAATTGAGCCTATTACAAACCATCTTGCCCTGCCTTCGCCCAACCAGAGCATTATAACACCTATACCTAATATAAGTATTGTACCTGACAGGTGGCTTTCAAGTGCAACAAGCATTGCAATAACAAGAATTACAAAAAGATAATAAAACAAGGTAGTTGTACCTTGGGTTATTAAAATACGCTTACCTGACATTTCATAAATTTTTTGTGCAAAACTCTCTTTAGAAAGCTTGTTGCTTGTTATTTTCTTATAATCGTTATCAAGCCCTCGTGCACAATATAAAATTAGCATAAATTTGGCAACCTCTGATGGTTGGAACTGAAAAAAGCCTAAATCAATCCATCTTTTGATGCCATCATCTGAAGGCATAAGTAACACTACAACAAGAAGCAGAAGTGAGACGCCCATTCCTAATACGCCAAATACCTTCAGGTATTTATAATCAAGCTTTGAGACAACGTACATTATAAAAATACCGCTAACTGCAAAAATTAACTGTCGTTTAAAATAATGAAGACTGTCATTGTTCTCGGTATTATAAAAAGCGTAAAAATAACTTGACGAAAGCAACATAACAAGTCCTATTGAAAGAATGAGCAACAGAATTAAAAAGAATGGTAAATCCATACTGTTTTTCACCCAGAAATCGCTGACAAGAGCTTTTTTCTTTTTATTTTCCATTCACTTTCCTCCTTGTTTTTATTGTTTTAATCAAATTATTTTAATCTGCCAAAATAGAACAACGCAATTGCAATTGCTCCGCCTATGAAAGTAACGAGTGTAAAAATCTTTACAATTTTGGTTTCTTTCCATCCACAAAGCTCAAAATGGTGATGAATTGGTGCCATTTTGAAAAATCTTTTGCCGTGTGTCATTTTGAAATAACCAATCTGAATAATATCTGAGCCGAATTCTGCAACGTAAATTATACCTACTAAAAGTATTATGAACGGACAATCTACTGCGTATGCAAGTGCAACAATCATTCCACCTAAAAACATTGAGCCCAAATCGCCCATCATTACTTTAGCCGGATGCCAATTCCAGATAACGTAACCGATAAGTCCGCCCATTAATGCAGCAGAGAGTAAACTTGCACCATAGCAATTACGAAGCCAGGCAATAACAATAAAGCAAGCCGCTGCCGCCGCAGTAACAGATGCACAAAGACCGTCAACACCATCAGTAAAGTTAACAGCATTTGTTGTGCAGTAAATAACCGCAATACCGATAACCCAGAAGAATATTTTTGTTTCAACCATTCCTACAAACGGAATAAACGTAGCACCTGTCGGATTATCTAAATAAAGTGTTAATAAGTAACCAAGCATAACAATTATCTGAAGAACAGATTTTTGCTTTATTGAAAGACCCATATTACGTTTTTTTACCGCTTTTATGTAGTCGTCAAGGAAACCGATAAAAGCAAAACCGACAGCCATTAAAATACCGCTGAAAATTTTAATTTTCATTGACGTTGACACAACTTCATCCATAACGATAATTTTGCCGCCGCAAAGGTGGTCAATTAAAGCAACTATTGCAAATGATATAAGTGTTGAAATTATAAACATAGTACCACCCATAATTGGTGTACCCTGCTTATCCTTGTGCCATTTCGGACCTATATCAAGAATTGTCTGCCCGAAACTGAGTTTATGTAAAAACGGAATAACCACGTAACCCAACCCGAAAGCAATTCCGAAGCTAAGCACAGCAGCTAAGCCTAAAGCCAATGCTAAATTCATACTTCCCACTCCTTATATAACTTATGAAAAATTTCTTCCATTTTCATTGAACGACTGCCTTTAAAAAGGACTGTGTCATTTTCTTTAAGATTACATTTGAGATAATTTGTCAATTGAACTTTATCCTCAAATGATATTACAGCAGCACCGTTTTCTTCGGCACCTTTTTTTATAAACTCCGATAACTCACCAAACGTAAGAACAACGTCAGTTTTTTGCTTTGCCGCAAACTCACCGACTTCATAGTGTGCCTTTTCACTGTAGCTGCCAAGCTCGAGCATATCACCCAGCACCGCAATGCTTCGTGATTTTTTTATTGTGTTAAGCGTTACGAGTGACGCCTTCATACTATCAGGGTTAGCGTTGTAACAATCCTCAATAAAAGTATAGCCTTTTACCTCACGCACATTTTGTCGCATTCCCTCGGTTTCGAAATTCTTTAGTGCTTCTGCGGCCTCCTTCAAAGTAAAGCCGAGTTTTTTACCGACACACATAGCACATAACGCATTATAAACATTATGAACACCAACCGCAGGTACAAACGCTTTGACACTTTCACCCTCACAAAAAGCAGTAAACTCACTGCCATCCGCAAGAAACTCAATATCTGCCGCTTTCATATAAAGGTCTTCTGATTCTATACCGAATCTGATAATTTCAAAATCATCGTTTTTTATGCCAGCAAGCATATCGTTATCACCATTTATGATTAAAGGTGCACCTTTTTTCATACCCTCGGTAATTTCACATTTTGCTTTCAATATACCTTCTCTTGAACCTAAATTTTCTATATGTGCGGTGCCTACATTAGTTATTATTCCAATATCAGGCCTTACCGCATCGGTTAACCTTGAGATTTCGCCAAAATGGTTCATTCCCATTTCAATAACTGCCGCCTCGTGACAATTCTCGAGACAGAACAATGTTTTTGGAACACCAATTTCATTATTTAAGTTACCCTGAGTTTTTAATGTATTGAATTTTTCAGAAAGAACCGCATAAACCATACCTTTTGTAGTAGTTTTACCAACGCTTCCGGTAAGTGCTACAAATGGTATTTCAAATTTGCTTCGGTATCCTTTTGCTATATCTAAAAGTGCTTTCCCCGTATCCTCTACAAGCAGGACTCTTTCGTCTTCGCCGTCAAATCTGTTGCAAACTACCGCTTTAGCACCTTTTGAAAGCACTTCTTCAACAAAATCATTCGCATCGAAGCGTTCACCCTTTAATGCAACAAAAAGCGTTTCATTATCAATTACCCTACTGTCTGTAGAAATTGTTTTAACTGTTCCTGATAATGACGTTTCTTTATTGCACCAAGCGGCAATTTCACTTATCAATATCTCTTCCAAATAATCACCTTTTCAACGCTGATTTAATTACTTCTCTTTCGTCGTAATAAACACGCTCTTTGCCTATAACCTGATAAAGCTCGTGCCCCTTACCCGCTAAAAGAACTGTATCGCCGTTTTTTGCAATTTTTAATGCGTGAGCGATAGCTTCACTTCTGTCTGTAATTGTTATTACCTCAGCCTTTGAACCGACTGTTCCGATTAAAATTTCTTTTATTATTTCTTCGGGGTCCTCTGTTCGTGGATTATCAGTTGTAACAACTACTACGTCTGAAAGCTCTGTAGCCATTCTGCCCATTTTCGGACGTTTGGTTTTATCTCGGTCGCCACCGCAACCGAAAAGCGTAATAACTCTACCTTTTGTAAAGCTTCTTACTGCATTTATAGCTTTTTCAAGTCCGTCAGGAGTATGAGCATAATCTATAATTACACCGAAAGGAGTATTAGTTTCTACAAGCTCTAATCGCCCTTTTACAGACTTTGCCGCACTTATTGCTTCAACAGTCTCTTCTAACGAAAAGCCTAATGCATTTACCGCACCAATAGCCGCCAATGAATTATATACAGAAAAATCGCCCGGGATATGAAAACCAACTGTAAATTCATTATTTATTTTATAAACTACTTTATTTTCAAAGAGCTCTGTTTCGTCTGCTTTTAAATCAGATTTTTCATTTATACCGTAACTGATTACACCGCAAGAAATGTCACTGAGCATAAAAGCAGTTGATTCATCATCTGCATTAACAACCGCTGTTTCACAGCTTCTGAAGAGTTGTTTTTTGCACTTTTTATATTCCTCTATAGTGCCGTGGTAATCAAGGTGGTCTTGTGTAAGGTTTGTAAACACACCAACTTTAAAGCTTATACCTGCAAGTCGCATCTGATGAAACGCCTGTGACGACGTTTCCATTATACAATATTTTATTCCGTCATCTGCCATCATCTTAAAAAGCTTATGCATATCATAGGGGTCAGGAGTAGTCAGTTCTGTAGCAAACTCTTTGTCGCCCACCATATTTTTCACGGTGCCTATAAGACCCGACTTTATATTAAATTCCTCTAAAATATCTTTTATTATGAACGCCGTAGTAGTTTTACCGTTTGTACCTGTAATACCCACTATATTAAGCTTATCGCACTCAGCGCCAAAAAGATTTTTACACATTAATGCATAAGCTTCACGTGTGTTATTAACTATAATCTGCTCTTCAAGACCTAAATCTTTTGAAACAATTACCGCCGCAGCACCATTTTTTATAACGTCCCCCGCAAAATTGTGACCGTCGAAATGAGCACCTTCGACACATACAAAAGCACATTTTCCCGACACCTTTTTTGTGTTATCGGTAACGTCCGTTATTTCTCTGTCAGCATATTCTGATTTAACATTTATTCCTTTTAACAATTCTGATAAAAGCACTAATCTTCAACACCTTTATTTGTTTTGAAATACACCGTTATGGTAGCACCAAGCTCTGCTTGCGTTCCTGAATCAATACTCTGTCGATACGAAACAACTTCACTATCAAAAGAAGCACCCGAAATCTTAATATTGAAGCCTGCATTAACAGCTTTTTGATTTGCCTCGCTTATACTTAGTCCTGTAAGGTCAGGAACAGTTGCCGTCATACTCGACTCTTCTTTTTCGGTATATATAATAACAACGCCATCGAGAGGGATATTCTGCCCCTTTAACGGATATTGTGAAATTACCGTATTACCATCGCCTACAACACGTGCTGTAAAGCCTTTATTTTCAAGTGTGGCTTTTGCCTTTTCTACTGACATAGAGTTTATATCAGGAGTTACACCATTAAGCTGTGAAAGTTCTTCGTTTGAATACACAGGGTCTATATTCATATATTTAAGAGTCTGCTCAATTACAGAACCTGCAACCGGCGCTGCTATTGCACCACCACCATGAACGTCACCCTGAGGTTCGTCTATAACTATAAGAACTGCTATTTTAGGGTCATCTGCAGGAGCACATCCCACAAACGAGGCGATATATTCGCCATCAACTGTCAATTTTTCAGAAGTACCTGTTTTACCTGCAACGTGATAACCAGGAACGTATGCATTTTTACCTGTACCTTCAGAAACAACCTTTTCCATCATTTTTAAAACAGATTCGCTTGTAGTTTTAGAAATAACACTTCTTTTGACGGTTGGTTCTGCTTCGTAAACCGTATTACCATCTTCATCGAGCATTGCACCTACAATATAAGGCTGCATAAGATTTCCGCCGTTTGCTATTGCGGAAACTGCTGTTATCATCTGAATCGGACTAACCTGGAAGGTCTGACCGAATGATGAAGATGAAAGCTGAGAAATACCCATATTCTCGAGCGAGTGGTAAGTAACATCCTTTACAGGTGTTGCTTCACCCGGTAAATCTATATTTGTCTCTTCTGTAAAACCGAATGCTTCAAAATATTTATAAAAGTTTTTTGTACCGAGATTCTGACCTATTGTAACAAAAAACGGGTTACACGAGTTCATTAAGCCTTCTGAAAGCGTCTGATTTCCGTGACCGCCATCCTTGTGACAATGAAGAATGTTATCTGCAACCTTGATTGAACCTGAACAGTTAAAGCAATAATCTGGTGTTACAACACCCTCTTCAAGAGCTCCCGCTGCAACAAACACCTTGAAAACCGAACCTGGCTCGTAAGTATCACTTACCGCTTTATTTCTCCACATTGAATAGATTTTATTGTTATATGCCAAATCATATTCTTTTTCATTTTTTATTTCATCGAGTTCTTTTAAAATCTCTTCGTCTGTAATCACTGTAGGAGTATTCAAATCGTAATCAGGCATAGTTGCCATTGCAAGAATTGCACCTGTTTCGACTTCCATAACAATTCCGTAAGCAGAAGTCGCCTGATTATCAATCACCGCCTGAGTCAGACCTTTTTCTAAGTAATACTGAATAGTTTTATCAAGTGTGAGAACGAGACTTGTGCCCTGCTTCGCATCATAGGTGGTTTCAAAATTACTTGACATAGCACCGTTTCTTGCATTTTTCGCGGTAATCACTCTACCTGCTACGCCTGTGAGCACATCGTTATACTCAAGCTCTAAGCCTGCTCTACCCGAATCTTCAGCACCTGTAAAGCCGAGAATTGTAGATGCAAAATTTGAATATGGATAATATCTTTTTGTATCCGGGTCGATATTAACTACTTCACCCAAATCATTATCATCAATAAAATCTACAACCAGGGTTTTCTCGGTATATTCAACCTTACCCTTTATTTTCACATAGCTGTATTCAGAATTAGAAATTTTTTCGTAAATCTGTTCCTCGGGTATTTCTAATATAGTTGAAAGCGTTGTTGAAATAAGCTTTCTCTGTGCATCATCTTTAATCTTTGACGGATTAACGTAAACAAGCCAGGCAGATGCACTCTCTGCCAACACGTTATAATTACAGTCATAAATAATTCCGCGGTCAGCAGAAATTTCTGTATCACTGAGCTGTTGCGCTTCTGCTTTCGTCTTGTATTCATCGCCTTTTACAACCTGTATATAAAAAAGTCTGAAAATATCTGTACCGAATCCTAACAATAGGAGTATAGCGGCAGCAATTAAACCTCGTTGCTTAAGTTTTCTTGTACTTTTAGACAATTTAATAAGCCTCCCGATAACTTAATTTTTTCACCATAAACACTTCATTGCATAATTACATCTATTTTACCACATTTATGTTCATATGTAAAGAAAATACATAACACTTTTTCAATTATCTGCACTACTTTTTCAACAAAAAAGGAGTCGAGGTTCTCTCAACTCCCTATATAATGTATTTTAAATTCAAAAGATATATGCAAACAACTCTTTAATTTCTGAACCGAACTCACCTTTACCATCAACTTCTTTGTCACCTGCAACAACAAATTCATCGCCTTCTGACAAATCTATGTAGGTTATCTGGTAGCTTTCGGCTTTTACCATACCTAATTCATTTTCTGCGTACTCTATTACCTTCTGAGTATCTATCATACTATTCAATTCCGCATTGAGTCTTACTGTTTCACCCTCTGCAATTGAAACCTCGTTCTGAAGGTTAGCAATCTGAGAATCCAACCTATCACACTCAGCAATCATAAAAAGATTTGCAACAGTAAGTGCAAAAAGAATTGTAACGCAAACAATTGCTTTTTTAATGCCAAGAGAAACAGCAGTGCTCTGGCTTTTTCTTGTAACTGTATGTTGATATGAATCAACAGTTTGTGCTGCTCTTTTTACAGTACTATTGCCTTTGCTTGTATAGTTAATATTCTGTTTTTTAACTGCTTTTTTCGTTGTTTTCTTGTGAGCAGTTTTCTTGACAGGTTGCTTTCTTGCAGGTTGTCTTCTTGCAGGTTCAACCTCTCTTACCCTTCTCGGCTCTACAACTTGTGGCTCAAACAGCGATAAATCATATGCCGAAGATTCACGGTAATTTGTCATTTTTTATCCCCTTATCTTAACCGCGGTGCGAAGCTTTGCACTGCGACTTCTTTTATTTTTATCCAATTCCTTTTGCCCTGCCTTTACCCCTCCGCTTTTGACAATTGCTTCAGGTGTTTTTCCACATACACAAACAGGAAAATCCTTAGGGCAAGTACAGCCTTGCTTTAAAACAGCAAAATAATCTTTTACTATTTTATCTTCTAACGAATGGAACGTTATTATTGCTAAAACGCCACCCTTATTCAGAAGAGAGAACATATCAGGTAAAACATCTTTTAACCCGCCAAGTTCATTGTTGACTTCTATTCTTATTGCCTGAAAAGTCTTTCTTGCGGGGTGCCCGTCACGTTTAAATTTTGCAGGTATTGAAGCCGAAATAATATCGCTCAGCTCAAAGGTTGTTTCTATCTCTTTTTCTTCTCTCGCTTTAACAATGTTTGAAGCAATTTTTCTTGCAAACTTTTCCTCGCCATATTCTGTAATAACACGACAAAGTTCGTTTTCAGAATAAGTATTAACAACATCCTTTGCACTTTTGCCGGATTTACTCATTCTCATATCAAGCTCGGCATCATTATGAAACGAAAAACCACGTTCCGCAGTATCCAACTGAAAACTACTGACACCAAGGTCTGCAACAATTCCATCTACCGCAGAAACGTCCAAAGAATTTAATTCAGCTTTTATATTGCAATAATTACTGTGTATTATTGTAACTCTTTTATCGCCCTTAAAGCGTTCGCTTAAAACCTTTATTGCATCAGGGTCACGGTCAAACAAATACATTCTTCCGTTTTCATTTAACCTTGAAAGGATTTCAGCAGAATGGCCACCACCACCTGCAGTACAATCAACATAAACACCATCTGCTTTTATATTAAGTGCCTCAACAGATTCCTCAAGAAGAACCGAAATGTGATTAAACTCCATATCAATTCCCTTTCTTAAAATCTGATTTCAATTTCATTTGCAAGACACTCATTGAAGTTTTCAGCTTCTTTATCCCACTCTTCTTGTGACCAAACTTCAATCCTGCTTGAAACACCAACAATAACAATATCTTTTGTAATGTTGGCATATTCCTTGAAAGATTGATTGAGAGTAACTCTGCCTGTTTTATCAAGTTCAACAGGAATAGCAGCATGAAGAAGTGCTCTTTGTAAATGTCTTGAATTTGCTGATGGAGGGAGATTATCTATCTCTCTGCAAATTTCTTCCCAACGTTCTTCTGTGTAAACATAAATACACTTAGATTCATCAGGTGAACGAAAAAGAATAATTCTGTCGCCGAGTTCAGAACGAAGCTGTGCCGGAATTATGAAACGGTTTTTGGAATCAATACTGTGATTGTACATACCGAAGCTCATCACCGACACCTGCCTTTCTAAACCTTAAAATTTCCCACTTTGTGGGTTTTTTGTGTCACTTTATGGGAATTCGCTCCACCGTGCTCCCATTATATACCCACAACACCCCATTTGTCAATAGAATTTTAAAGTTTTCTGCAAAAAAAATACCGAATCTGAATTTTAAAATTCAAATTCGGTTTAATTACGTAAAAACGTTGATTTTATTAAGTTTTCAGATTTAAATCTGTTTAAGATTTTCGATTGATTTTTTTAGCAACTCTTCAATTTCGGTTTCATTGAAAATTTTGTTATTAAACTCTAAATGCAACAGATTTTTTTTACCCAAAACAAGTGTCACAGAAACATTTTCATTTGATTTGTGGGGTTCATTTACAAAAATGTGGTGGAAAGTGGAGAGCTTTTCCCACGATTTCTGATTCAGGTTATATGACTCAAACCCCAACAGAAATTTTCTTTCACAGCCGTAAAGAGTTGCAAGTTTTTTTGTTGGTTTACCTTTGTAGGTTTTTGATTTATAAAAAAATGCAGAATCGAGAAACTCCGGTGAAAGTCTGCTCAGAAAAACTTCATTATAAAATGAATTGAAGCAAAGTGTCATCTTTTTATAATAACTCTTATGAAAATCTTTCGCTTTATCAGACAAAACCCCTGTAGTATTTAGTGTATCTATAACAACACTTCCGTTAAACGGTCCGACAGAATAGAAATCGCCGTCAACGAAAAAAGGTCGTCTGTCTATCTTGGCGTTTATTTTCTGATTTTTTTTAGGAAGTTTGGTTTTTGCAAGAAAAGCTTTTTGCAGACTGAATAAAACCAAGGAAGAAACATCTGTTTTAAGTTCTTCACTTCTTTTAAAAAGTCGTTCGGTTAATTCATCATCAAAGCAGTAATCTGTACTACTTGTCTCCCCTGTAAATCCATCAAATTTCTGTTTCGCATTCAGATAATCATCATAAGTGAAACTACGCTTTTTCGCAAGCCACTCGTTTTCTAAAACCTCGGTTACTCTGTCTGCAACAAATGACTGAACCTCTTGCGGCAATTCATCATCAGAAGAAAAAAGTTTTATTTCAGAAGGTTCTACAGATACACTTTCTTTATTATAGTATTGCAGTAATTCAAGTACCAGCACCAAAAGTGATTTTGCATCTGAAACTGCTGTGTGCGAAAACATAACAAGTGTATTACTATTAATAATAAAGAATTCAAAAAGCTGCTTTGTGAAATTTATTCCGTTTTGCTTGTGTTTTTTTACAAACTCACCAACGTCACCCGTAATAAATTTCACTACAGGTGTAACACTCTCAAAATTAATAAAAGCCTCTGAATTCTCGTTGAGTGTTATTGATGATGCAATCAATGGTTGTCTCACAGACAGCATTTTTATCGCCTTTGATATTTCTTTCTCATCAAAGCTTTCAGGATATTCCCCTACAAAAGCTACAACATTCTGAAAATCAAAAAGTCTGCACCTTGAAATGCCGAGTTTTATATTATCGTTCATTACTTTCACCATTAAAACTTAGAGTTCTTTTCAATAAGACTTTGTTTTATACCCCAAAGCTTACCCGAAAAATCAACGTAATATTTATGAGGGTTTTCAAATCTCGTAACTTCATCCCAAAGAGTTGAAACCTGCTCATTACAATATAATCTTATTTCTTCAAGCGAAGGCGAATTATAAACACATTCACCATCCTTGAAAATTGAAACAAGTAGTTCTCTCGCAACAAAATTATCAACGTTCTTTCTTTTCCACGTAAAATCAGGGTCGAAAAGAGAATAACTTTTTTCGTTATCTATATTTTCGTCAGCAACTGTAAGAACGTCTGCAATAGCCTTACCCGACTCCATATCAAAAAGACGCCACACGCGCTTTGAGCAAGGTGTTGTAATTTTATTCACATTATTACTTACCATAATCGCAGGAATTCTCACTCCGTTCTTCTCGGTTTCACAAAGCTTGTAAACACCATCAAGAACCGGAGAAGAAGCAGAGGTTATAAGCTTTTCACCTACAATAAAGCCATCAATTTTTGCGCCCTGATTCAGCATATCCTTTATAAGAACCTCATCAAGTGAATTTGAAGCATAAATATCGCAATCAGGAAAACCTGCTTCATCTAACATTCTGCGCGCTCTTTTAGAAAGATAAGTCATATCTCCGCTATCAATTATAACACCTGCCGGCCGTAACCCTTTCGGAACCAGAACCGTGTTGAATGCTTCTATTGCATTTTTTATACCGCTTTCCAACGTATCATAAGTATCTACTAAAAGCATACCTTTCTCGCCATGTTCGTTGAGATAAACCTTAAATGCATCCAGCTCATCATCAAAAAGCTGAATCCAACTGTGGCTCATCGGCGAAGCAGTAGGAATATCAAATTTTTTAGAAGCGTTGTAAAGCGTTGTTGCAGTAACACCACCTATATATGCAGCTCTTGCGCCAAGAACCGCTGAATCAAAACCGTGAGCACGTCTTGCACCCATTTCGATTACACGTTTACCCTGTGCCGCTCTTGTAACTCTGTTTGCTTTAGTTGCAACAAGGGTCTGGTGGTTTATTATATTAAGTATTAAAGTTTCTATAAGCTGAACCTGAATAACAGGACCGCATATTTTAATAATTGGTTCATTCGGAAAAACAGGAGTCCCCTCGGGAACGGCATAAACGTCACAAGAAAACCTGAAATTTCTGAAATAGTCGATTAAGCTTTCAGAAAAACCGTCAGCAGATAACTCTTCTAAGGTATCATTTTCAAATTTCAGATTCCTGAGTTCCTCAATCAACTGTGAAAGTCCCGCCATAATTGCAAAACCGCCGTTATCAGGAATCTCTCTGAAAAACATATCATAGACTACGTGAGTATTCTCTACGCCTGCCGAAAGAAGACTTTCTGCCATTGTAAGACAGCTGCAATCTGAAAATAATCCGAATTTTGTTTTCATTTTTAGCACCAACTTTTAGTATAATTACTTTTTCATTATAGATATTTTATCATAGAATTACGCTCTTATCAAACATTTTAAGTGCCATTACAGTACAAAATATGCACTTTTTTTTGTTTTATTTTCACAATATTCATAAATATATTTTTTCTTATTAAAATATCTTTACAGAATTAAAAATGTGTGATATTATGACCACAAGATGTTGAATTGATTAGAAATTGCTACTTCGCAAAGTCAGCAATATATTTTTTGCGAAGTTATGAGTGATTACTCACTCACGTTTTTCCCACGCACTATTAATTATAAAAAATAAAAAAGTGAAAGTGAGGCAAACCCAATGAGAATCAGAAAACAACCCCTCGGCGATCGTAATATCTGCGGTAAAAAAGTAGAAGCAAGACGTAAAGAAATTGGTATGAAGCAAAAGGATTTACTTACACAGTTGCAAATAAGAGGCGTTGACCTTAACGCTTCAGGTCTTTCAAAATTAGAAGGTCAGCTCCGCTCAGTTTCAGATTTTGAAATTGTTGCTTTGGCAGAAGTTCTCAACACTAACGTTAGTTGGCTTCTTGACGTTGAATAATATTTAAGAATATTCTCTCCCCCCTTTTTATATATTTAATCTCCTTTAACGGAAACGAGGTACCCATTCGGGTACCTCGTTTCTGTTTTGTAACAACCACAGATATTTTGAATAATATATAACGAGAGGAATGAAATTTATGAAAAAGAATATTTTTTTAATCTTAGGTGGCGATGAACGTTCACTTTATTTAGGTGAATATCTTGAAAAAGAAAAAATGCAGGTTTGCTATTATGCTTTTTCAGAAACTAACTGCTTTAACACACTCAATAACGCTATAAACGAAGCTCAATATATAATTCTACCATTACCTGTTACAAAAGACAGACTTACTCTTAACACCCCTTTATGTGAAGAGAAAACAGAATTAAAAGATATTCTTACTCTTTTGCAAAAAGAACATATTGTTTTTGGTGGTCAGATTCCGCAAAGCTTAAAAGAAGAGCTGACTGAAAAGGAAATTGAATTTTATGACTATTTTTTATTGGATGAACTCGCAATTTATAACGCAATCCCTACCGCCGAAGGTGTTGTAGAAATATTAATAAAGAATTTGCCAATAACAATCCATTCAATGAAATGTGCAATCTTGGGTTACGGAAGAGTCGGAAAGGTTCTTGCCTCCACGTTAAAAGCATTAGGTGCAGAAGTAACCGTATTTGCAAGAAAAGAACGCGATTTCGCCGACGCCTACACAAAGTTTTACAAAACTGCAAGTTTCTCTGACTTAAAAGAAAAGGAATACAAATTTGATGCACTTATTAATACAGTTCCACAAAAAGTTTTAGGAAAAGAAGAAATGATAAACATATCTTCCGGTTGTCTTTTTATAGAAATTGCTTCTGCCCCCTTTGGTATTGATTTTCAGGCTGCAAAGGAATTCGCCTTTGACGTTATTAAAGCAAATTCTTTACCTGGAAAGGTTGCACCTCAGACTGCCGGTGAAATTATAGGTCGTTCAATATTGCCGATAATACAGAAAGGGTTGATTTTATGACAACAATCGGTTTCGCCGTCTGCGGTTCATTCTGTACTTTCAAAAGCGTTTTTAAAGAAATAGAAAACCTTGTTTCCCTTGGGTATAACGTAATTCCGATTATGTCTGAAAATGCTTTTTCAACTGACACAAGATTCGGTGATGCAGAATTCTGGAGGAATGAATTCAGACGGATTACAAAAAATGAAATTATTCACACAATAAAAGATGCTGAGCCTATAGGTCCAAAAAAGCTTCTGGATATTTTAGTTATTGCACCTTGCACAGGTAACACATTAGCAAAGCTTGCAAATGGTATTACCGACACCTCTGTAACACTTGCCACAAAGGCGCACCTCAGAAATATGAGACCTGTTGTAATAGCAGTTTCTACAAATGATGCCTTGTCGGGTGCAGGTAAGAATATTGGTAAGCTTTTCAATTATAAAAATATGTTTTTCGTGCCATTCAGGCAAGACAGCTTTTCTAACAAGCCTTATTCGACTGTTGCTGATTTTACGCTTTTACCTAAAACAATAGAAAATGCTCTTAACAACGTTCAGCTTCAGCCTATTTTAGATACCCCGATAGAATAAAATAAATTCTTTATGCTAATATTATTATAGAATTATTTATAAAATCCGCCAGGGTATTTTAAGTTATATAGTAAATTTTAAAAGTTCCTATTTACAAATTTTGGTATTTACTGTATAATAGTTGTAACAAAAGGGAGTAACTCGTGTAATTTTAAATTGCATGATACCAGCGTCATTACGGTTAAACAACCCGCTGCTATCTTAAAGAGTGAGACTTTTACCCAAGCGGGTAAAAGTCTTTTTTTAGTTATTTCTTAATGTTTAAAAAATTCAGAAAAAGAGGGATTTTAAATGAAGTATTATCTCGAAACTGCCGAAGCAGTTTTTGAAGAAGTAAAATCTTCAGAACAAGGTCTTACAAGTGAAGAAGCTGCAAAACGCCTTGAATTGAACGGCAAAAACAAACTTGCAGAAGCAAAAAAAGATTCTTCACTCAAAAAATTCTTTGACCAGATGAAAGACCCGATGATTATCATCCTCATTATCGCTGCGGCTATTTCTGCCGTTACCGAATATCTTGAGGCTTCATCTGCCGGAGAATCATTCTTTCCTACAGACACACTTATTATTCTTGCCGTTGTTCTTATTAACGCAGTTTTAGGTGTAATTCAGGAAAACAAGGCTGAAAAAGCAGTTGAAGCACTTCAGAAAATGTCAGCAGCCACAACAAAAACTCTTCGTGACGGAAAAGTTGAAACAATAAAAAGCGAAGACCTCGTTGTAGGTGACGTTATATTGCTTGATGCAGGTGATGCAATTCCTGCAGACTGCCGTATTTTCGAATGTGCAAGTATGAAAATAGAAGAAGCCGCACTCACAGGTGAATCTGTTCCCGTTAATAAAATCATAAAAGCATTAATGGGTAAAGATGATAGCGAAGTACCGTTGGGTGACCGTAAAAATATGGCATATATGGGCTCAACTCTCGTTTATGGTCGTGGTAAAGCTGTTGTTGTTTCTACAGGTATGGATACCGAAATGGGTAAAATCGCTAACGCTATTACCCTTGCAGAAGATGGTAAAACACCTCTCGAAATAAAACTTGAGCAGCTTTCAAAAATCCTTACAAAGCTCGTTATTGGTGTTTGCTTTGTTATTTTTGGTTATAACATAGCAATGCATTTCATTTCAGGCAGCGATGCACCATTCTACAACGTTGCACTTGACTCATTTATTACTGCTATTGCATTAGCGGTTGCGGCAATACCTGAAGGTCTTGTTGCTGTTATGACTATCGTTCTTTCTATAGGCGTTACTAATATGTCTAAGAAAAATGCAATTATCAGAAAAATGAACGCCGTTGAAACTCTGGGTTGTACTCAGATTATCTGCTCTGACAAAACAGGTACCTTAACACAAAACGTTATGACTGTTGTAGACCATTACGCAGAAGATGAAAAGCTTCTTGCTACTGCAATGGCTCTTTGTACAAACGCTGAGGTTGATGAAAACGGCAAAGGTACAGGTGAGCCTGACGAGGTTGCTCTTATAAACTATGCCGCTACATTGGAGCTTGAGAAATCTGTTTTATCAGAAGAAAAACCACGTATCGGTGAAATCCCGTTTGATTCAGGCAGAAAAATGATGTCAACCGTTCACAGTTACAACGGAAAGTTCATTCAATACACAAAAGGTGCACCTGATGAAATTCTCAAAAAATGCACAAAAGCTTATATCGGCGGTCAGATTGTTGCTATAACAGATGAAATAACTGAAAAAATCGCAGCAGAAAACACCCGAATGGGTAACAAAGCACTTCGTGTATTTGCTGTTGCCTTTAAAGAATATACAAGCGAGCCTGCCGAATACACCTCTGAAGCACTTGAAAACGAAATGATTTTCATAGGTCTCACAGGTATGATAGACCCTGTTCGTCCTGAAGTAAAGGATGCTATAGTAGAATGCAGAAGTGCCGGTATTACACCTATTATGATTACAGGTGACCACATCAACACCGCAAAAGCGATTGCAAGAGAATTAGGTATTTTAAACGATGACTCTCAGGCGATGATGGGTAGCGATATCGATAAGTATTCTGACGAAGAATTTGAAAAGCTTGTTGAGAACATTTTTGTTTACGCACGTGTTCAGCCTGAACACAAAACAAGAATTGTTAACGCGTGGAGAAAAAAAGGTTACGTTACTGCTATGACAGGTGACGGTGTTAACGATGCACCATCTATAAAAAGTGCTGATATCGGTGTTGGTATGGGTATTACAGGTACAGACGTTACAAAGAACGTTGCAGATATGGTTCTTACAGACGACAACTTTGCAACAATTGTTTCTGCAGTTGGTGAAGGCAGAAGAATTTACGACAACATTCGTAAAGCAATACAATTCCTTTTAGGTTCAAACCTTTCTGAGGTTATTTCTATTTTCTTTGCAACTATAATGAGCTTCACAATTCTCAAAGCCCCTCACCTTCTTTTTATAAACCTTGTTACTGACAGTATTCCTGCATTGGCTTTAGGTCTTGAGAAGCCTGAGGCTAACATTATGAAGAGAAAACCAAGAAGCAAAAACGATGGTATTTTCTCAGGCGGTTTAGGCTTTGACTGTGCTTACCAGGGTATTTTAGTAAGCGTTCTCACTGTTATTGCTTTTTATATTGGTGAATTCCTCGAAACAGGTCATCTTCAATTCCACCACATAAGCGATAGTGCTGAGGGTATGACAATGGCATTCTTCACAATGGCAATGTGTGAAATTTTCCATTCATTCAATATGCGTTCACAAAGAGCTTCATCTCTTGGAATGGTATTCAAGGGTCACCACAACAACGTTCTTTATATTGCAATGTTCGCTTCATTCCTTCTTACTACTGCAGTTGTTGAAGTTCCGTTCCTTTCAAATCTCTTTGGTTTTGCTCACCTTGATTTAAAAGCATATCTCATTTCACTCGGCCTTGCATTCCTTGTTATTCCGATTGTTGAAACAGTTAAATTTATACAACGTAAAACATCTAAAACAAATTAATCTTAAATAGGCTGTAAAAACTAAGTTTTTACAGCCTATTATTTTATATTATCTGTATTTTTTACCATCCCTTTTATTGACCGCAAAAGGCGAATGTGTTATTATTACATAACACAATAAAAATAACATCTGAGCGAGTAACAAATATGAAGAAAAAAGGTAAAAAAATTTTAAAAACCACTGCTTTGATTTCTGCATTGATATTAATAGCACCGCTTTCATATATCGTTGGCTATTCTATAGGTCTTTACCAGAACACAAAAGCGACTTCTGCTGATTACACAAAGCCTGAAGAAGCTTTGAAAATTATGAGCTTTAATATATGCTCCTGGAGCTTTGACGGAAAAGATTTAGAAACACGTGCCAAAGGAATTGCCAAAACGATTGTTGACAATAGCATTGATTCTATAGGATTGCAGGAAGCTACACCATATTGGATGAATATGCTTAACGCAGAATTAAGTGATAAATATGGTTGTGTTGGTGTTGGTTCAAACACTGCAACCGATTACACAAAAAGTGAAGATAACGAAGATGAATTCACTGCGATATTTTACTTAAAAAACAAATTCAACGTAATTGAAAGTGGTTGGTTCTGGCTTTCAGAAACGCCCGACACACCTTCTTACGGCTGGGGCTCTGCCTACAGAAGAATATGCACCTGGGTAATTTTAGAAAACAAACAAACTAAAAATCGCTACGTTCACATCAACGCACATTTCGATAACGAAAGCAGTGAAGCAAGAAAAAACAGTATTAAAATGATTCTTGACAAAGCTAAAGAGCTTGGCAATTTACCTGTTGTTTTTACCGGTGATTTAAATTTTGTTGAACAAAGTCTCGGTTATAAAGATATTACGGCTGATGTTCTGAAGGATACAAAAACCTCAGCAGCAAAAACAATTGATTGTCAGACCTATCACGGTGGTACACCAAAGGACTTTGAAGAATATGTTCTTGACTATATTTTAATAAACGATAAATTCTCTGCTACTACTTATAACGTTATAAAAAAGAAATATAAATCAAGATACATTTCGGACCACTACGCTGTTATTGCAGAAATAACAATTAAATAAAATCGAATGGCTGTAAAAAACGAACGTTTTTTACAGCCATTTTTTACTTTTATCTTACTACAGATGAACTTGCTTTATATGCACTCCTTGTGCTTGAATTAACCGCTCTTACGGTATAACGATACGTCTTGCCAACTTCAGCACGTCTGTCAGTCCAGCTTGATTTGTTACTCTTAGCAGTTCCCATATTTTTCCAGGAAGTCCATTTACCATCTACTAATTCAGAACGATAAACTGTGTAACCTGTAGCACCATTGCATTGAGTCCACATAACGTTAATACCATTAGTACTATTTGCAACCGTCACTTTAGGCTGTGCTAAATACAACAATGTAGCTGAAGCTTTATAACTACTTCTGTATTTACCGTAGACCGCTCTTACTGTGTAGCGATATTTAACACCGCTCACTGCCCTTCTATCTACCCACGACCTCTTGTCACTTTTGGCAGTCCCCATATTCTTCCATGAAGTCCATTTTTTTGTTTTAGTGTTATATTCACTTCTGTATACGGTATAACCAGTGGCATTAGCTGCAGTAGTCCACGTTACGTTAACACCCGCCGAAGCGTTGGCGCTTTTCACAACAGGAGTTACGTTGTAAGCTTTTGCAGATGTTGCTTTATAACTGCTCTTTTCATCACCGCTTACCGCTCTTACTGCATAACTGTAATATTCGCCTAACTTAACGCTTTCATCCACAAATGTTAAGTCGGTAATATTGCTTTTAACAACCTTCCAACTTGTATATTTTTTAGTAGAAGCATTATAATTTCTTCTGTAAACCATATAAGTTTTCGCATTCGGAATTGCCGACCAGGTAAGTTTTACACCCTTAGCACCATTTGCAACCTTAACTTGTGGCGTTGCAAGATTAAGTAGCCTTGCAACTTTTGCAGTTTCTACTACCACACCACAAACAGTACACTCTCTTACTTTTTCACCCTCAGAGGTTGTTGTTGCTTTTTTGGTAATCCTCCAGCTACCCGGATTGTGTTTGCCGTTAGCAGGCAAAATTTCAGTCTTTATTGTGGTTTTACAAACAGTACACTCAATATGTCTTTTTCCTGCATTGCCACAGTTAGGTGCCGAATCAGTAATCCATTGAGACTGTGTATGTGATGAATCAGTAAAAATGTAGTTTTCGCCAATTCCCCAACCATCACCCTGTGCATAATTGTAATATTCATATCTGAACGTGCAATCCTGATAATCAAATCCCCATATTGCATATTCATTCGGCTTATATTGAGGAGATAAATCCAAAGTATATTTAACTTCTGTAGCTCCTGTCTTCGGGTCATACTTATAAATATTATGCATTGTAGAATAATAAAGATATTTACCATCCGTCGCAAGACACGCAAATGATGAATAATCAAATTCATCTCGCCAGCCCCAATCATCAGGTAACGATTTCAAAACAGTTGCATCTGAGCCGTCGGTTTTGTTTAACTTCATAAGCTTCTTTGCACTGTTGTCAATATAATAAATTTCATTATTTAACAACTGAAATCCCGTTGTTGAAGCCTGCCAGAAATAATTATCATAAGTCGTTGCGACAGGCGTGGTATTATAATCTATTACACCACCCGCTGCAACATGCCCTGTCTCTTTAAAGCCTTTTGACGACCTCATAAAATTGTCGTGTTGTACACCACCGAACTCACTTCTGTCATCCCACGTTACGTCAACGTGATATGGAACGTTGTTTATGTAAACAATATTCCATGCGTGGTCAAGTGCATCAGAGGAACAATATTCAGATTTTATTCCGACTTCATTTAAAAGATATTGGTATGCAAAAGCGTACCCAGAGCAAACAGCTTTTTTCAAAACTATTGCACCATAGCTTGAGTATGCATAATTTCTATTTTCTGCAGGATAACCATAAGAACAAGTAATAGCTAATCTATCGTGAATAATCAATGCTTTTTCTAAATCTGAAAGAGTTGTATTTCCTTTTACACCTGCTAAAAGTTTTTCAGTTTCATTCGTTAACAATCTCAGATATTCTTTTTCTTCTTCATACTCTTCCTTTGTCAAAAAAGACAACGTAATACTTGCGATATACGTACTATACCAACAACTACTTAAATCAACACCCAATAAATCCGGTTCGTTTGCAATATATATTCCCAAAGCGTTCCAGACGTCGTTAGTAAAAGGTATGTTCCACGATGAAACATCCACGGCGGTTACAGTGTAACCTGATTTCCATGCCTTGCTTCGTTCATTAATTAAAAATTTCTTAAATGCCTCCACATCAATATATTTACTCAATATTGCTTTGGCATTAGATTTATCTACGGCGTAATACTCAGTTGCATTTTCAGTAAGCTTTATAGTATTACTCAACTGTTTTTCACTAAATGAAAGTTCTGAAAAACGGGAATCGGTATCTGCTCCTGTTGCAGCCACTGCAATAGGAGCAGATGTTACTACACCTATTACAATAAACAAAGTTAATAACAAACTTAAAATTCTTTTCATACTATTACCTCCTGAATACAATTTTACCATACAAAAAGACTACTTTAAATTAACAAAACCAACAAATTAAAGTTTGCAATTTTGTGTATTATCCGAGAATATGCTCTGTACCGAATTCAACCACAGGCTCGCCCTTCAAGCCATCGCTTTCGAAAACAATAATTTCATTATTACCCTCAATTAAAAGAGAGGCAGGAACATAAAGTGTTCTTTGCGGACCTATCTCCCAGAAACGACCTATATTGAATCCGTTGATTAATACAAATCCTTTTTTGAAGTTGTCAAGTTTTAAGAATGTATCACATTTTTCATCTACGACAAACATCCCTTTGTAAAACGCTGAACTTTCATTGAATTTATTATTTGTAAACTCTAAATTTTCGAGATTATTCATTGGTAACGGATACACATTCCAATTAAAGTGGATTCTATCATCAATAAGACATCTACCAGCGATACCTTTTTTACGCATCATTTTTGCACCAAAATTTGCTCTGCCCATATTCTCACAAAGAATTGTAAGTTTATCGCCTTTTTTAGCAGAAATTGTTGTTTTTAATTTATCATTTATATAAAGAATATCAACAAGAGAATCGTTAATATAAATCTGAGCTCTGTCTCCAAGACTCTCTATCAGCAACTCTACGTTACTATAGTCGCGGTTAAGTGTAGTTTCGTATGCAATATAACCGTAGCCTGTTCCGTATTTTTCCATACATTTTGGTACATTGGAGAAAATTGGTGTTGAAAGATTTTTTAAACTCTCAAAAAATCCAACACTCTCAGTAAGTGTACATTTTCCAAATGCACGTCTTTCACGATTTGCGGGAATTTCAGGCAACTCATAATCAACATATTTTTTTATTACATCTCTCACCGCCAAATATTTAGGCGTAATATCACCATTTTCAGAAAGAAGGGCATCGTAATCATAGCTTGTCACGTCAGGAGTAAAGGTTTCGTAATGGTTAGCACCTGAAGTAAAGCCAAAGTTAGTGCCACCTATAAACATATACATATTAAGACTGCCACGTGAAAGCATATCATCAACTACTTTTGCATAATCCTCGGCAGAGGTTGTGTGATGTTCTTTTTCGCCCCAACTGTCAAACCAGCCATTCCACATTTCCATACACATTTTTATTGAATCCGGAAAAAGCTCGTCGTGTGCTTTGAAATTTTCTTCTACCCTGCTGCCAAAATTCACAGTTGAAAGGCAACCTTCAATTGCACCATCCAATAAATCTTCTTTTGAAGTGCCGTCCGATGTAAAAAGTGGCACATTTATTCCGCGTCTTATAAATCCGTCTTTTAAATATGTAAGATATTCTTTATCATCACCATAATAACCATATTCATTTTCACACTGCACCATTATAACAGGTCCACCGTTTGTTGAAAGATATGGTTTTATTTCTTCGCAAATACGATCCAAATAATTATCAAAGTGCTTAATATACTCTTTGTTCATACAACGGATTTCAATATTTTCATCCGCCTGAATCCACCACGGCAACCCGCCAAATTCCCATTCTGAACAGATGTAAGGACCAGGTCTTACAATTACCATTAATCCTAAATCGCCTGCAAGCTCTATGAATTTTGCTATATTTAATATCCCCGTAAAATCATACTCTCCCTGCACTTTTTCGTGCATATTCCAAGCACAGTAAGTTTCAACGCAGTTGCAACCAAGCGCTTTTAATTTCAAAAATATATCTTCCCATGTGTCAGGCATATTTCTGAAATAGTGCACGGCACCCGAAATAATTTTTATTGGTTTACCATCCTTTAAAAAATCTTTTTTTGTTACTTCAAAATTCATAGTCTCACATATCCTTTTAATTTATCTTCTTATAATCTTTTATATTCTTCATCGGTTATTTCAATTACCTTACCGTGTTTAAAGCCATATGGGAAAGTGAATAATTCATCTGCACGTCTGAAGCAACAGTTACCCGCTTCATCTGAAATGAATGGTACATAACCCATTTTTTCTTTTTCACAACCAAAGAAATCAAGCAATAAACACCACTTACCATCCGGCAAAACAAAAGTAGTGGGACCTTCATAAGAACCGGGTTTATTGAAGGTTGCCTCTTCGCTCAGCATAAATTCTAAAAACTCTTCGTCATGTATATAAGGACCATAAAGTTTCTTTGAAGTGCTATGCATATTAACACCCGGATTATGTGCATTTTTATAGAATAAATGATATAAATCTCGTATTTTTACTATATGGCTATCTAAAATCTCGTTGTTTTTAGTAAAAAACAGTTTTGGTTCAGTAAAATTCTCAAAATCTTTTGTAGTAGTGCAATAAATTGACATATGTGAAAAATTATCATCTTCTACTGTTGAACCCCAATGAATTAAATATTCATCATTTAACTCATCATAGAAAATTTCAGGTGCCCAAAGACAACCGAAATCATCACGGCCAAAATAAATTAATTTTTCTTCACTGAAATTTATTAAATCATCAGTCTTCCACATTCTTAAACGCTTACTGCCCGAGCTATTAACCTTTTTCCAATCTATGTTATAGTTTTCGTCGTATCTGTTTGCTATTGAAAGGTCGGTTGTGAGTATTACAAAGCTATTATTTTTCAGTCGAACAATCTCGACGTCGCGACATCCACACTCACCCAAATGCGCTGATAACACAGGGTTTCCGTCATTAGTCTGCTCCCAACAATAACCATCTTTACTTTTAGCAAAATAGACCTGTTCACCATCGGGTGTAAGCTTTTCTTTAAAATGTACAAACAAGTATGGCATAATTCATCTTCATCCTTTTAAAACAATGGCAAATCTATAATATCACCATAAAAATCTTCATTGTGCGAAATAATCACAAAAGCACATTCCTCTGAAAGTTCTTTTATAATTCTTGTTAACACCTTTTTGAATCCAGCGTCCGCAAAAGAGGTTGCTTCATCAAAAATTATAAACTCATTTTTATTAAGTAATGCCCTTGCGATAAGAATCATCTGAATTTCACCTGAAGATAAACTCGGGTTACTGTTTGAAAACATGGTGTCGTATCCTTCCGGTAGTTTTTTCACCAAATTATCCACCCCTGTTTTCTTTGCAACTTGCTCAAACGATTCACTATCAACATTTTCAGAGCCATAACAAATATTCTCTTTTATTGTTCCGTCAAAAAGTGTAGCATTTTGAGAAATAACCGAAAACAATTTTAAATATGAGTCCTGTGAAAAAGCTTCAATATTAACACCATTCATTTTAATTGTTCCGTGTGTAGGTGCGTAAAACCTCAGAAGTAGTTTTATGAGCGTAGTTTTACCTGCACCTGTCGGACCCTTAATTAACGTAACCCCTCTTTTATTAATTGTAACATTAACATTCTTAAGCACGGTAGCTTTACCATCATATGAGAAATTTACGTTTTCTAAAACGATATCTCCAGGCTCACATTTCACACTGTTATTTAATATATTTAATTTCTTTTTTTCTCCGAATTTTAAAAATCCGATTATTTCGACTGCAGAATACCACAAGGTTTTTACAACACCAATAAAGGTTGTTGTCTGCGATAATGGTTGGTTTAATTTCCTTATATAAATAATAATTGTAACCAAATTACCCAATGTCACAAAATCATACCTTAATCTGAACGCACCAAGCACAAGCATTGTAATAACAGAAACAACCGTTATTGCTTCTACTACCACAGAAGAAATATCAGACTGCACTTTTGATTTTTTGGCTGCCTGCTTTAAATCATTGCTCTCGTTAAGAAGATTTTTTAAAATAACTTCACTTCTTCCTGAGCACTGCATTTTTTTCGCATTATTAAAGCATTCTTCAATATTTTTATTGAGAGATATATTTTTATTTTGGTAAACAACCGAAAAATAAGTCTGATTTGCCGTTAAGACACCTATTAAAATAAAAGCCAGAATTACAATAATACTCAAAGATATTCCGGAAACTAAATCAATTCTTAAAACCTCGCCTAAAATACCTACAACAATAAAAAAAGAAGTAAACATTTTACTGAAAATTAAATTCACACTCTGATTAAGAGCATCGACAGTTTCAGTTAATAAATTATATATGTATTCATACGATATTGAATCAATACTACTCATCGACTTATTATTAAAGTTTTCAAAGAGCTTCATTCGCATTCGGTGTGAATATTCGGTTGAAAATCCTGAAACTATCAGACCGTGCAAAACAGAAAATAATGTATTAAATACAATAGCAACAAGCACCTTTATAAGCAATGGCGAAAAAGCACTCAATTCTAAAGAGCTTGAGCCTTTTAACACCGATGAAATAAGAGACGAAATAAATAAATCTATTAATTCGCCTATGGTTCTGGTCATCACCACAAAGCTCACAGCATAAGCCACTGCAATAAGAATCGAAATAATTGCAGAAAAAATAAAAGGCTTAAATGAAGCAAATAAGAATTTTAAAGGCTTTGCATTCTTGTTGTTTACCTGTAAAGAAGCAGAAGAATCAAAACGAAACTTAAAAACACCGCTTTTAGCTGCCATAATTCCTAGCCTCCTTCTGCTTAAAAATAAGTTGTTTATAATAATCAGAAGTTTTTTCTAATTCATTATGACTGCCTGTTGCTTCAACACCATTTTCTGATAAAACAACAACTCTTTCACATTTTTTTAAATCCTCTGTATTCTGAGAAATCAAAATAATTGTTGAACCTTTTTTTATTTTCAAAATATTATTTAATATTTCTTCTTTTGTCTCTTTATCTAACGAAGTGAAGCAGTCATCTAAAATATAAATCTTTGCTTTTTTTGCAATACCACCGGCAATTGCAAGACGATTTTTTTGCCCACCACTAAAATTTGCACCCTCGTTATTAATAATATAATTTAATGGATTTTCAGGCAAAAAAGAACAATCTGCATATTTTAAAGAATTTAATAAAATATTATCATCCTCTTCTGCACCACTAAGCAAAAGATTTTCTTTTACGCTTTTTGAATATAAAGCAGGAACACTATGAATATAAGAAATATTTTCTCTTACAAACGTTGTACTGAACTCTTTTAAATTATTCGCCCCTAAATAAACCGAACCCGAATAAGATTTTTCGTAGCACATTAAAACGTCTGCAAGCGTTGTTTTACCTGAACCCGAACAACCTGTAACGCCTAACACTTCGCCTTCATTAATTGTAAATGAAATAGGATTATTTAAATAATCTGTTTTTAAGTCTTCTATTTTTATATTCCAATTATCAGTACTATCTTTTTTGCCGATTTCATCTGCTACTTCTACATTCAACAATTCTATTATATTTTTAAAAGAAATTATAGCCCTCGGAGCAAACAAAAAAGCAGCACCCGAAATCATAAAAGCTGAAATTGTTATAAGAGCATACTGCAACACAGTTACTATATTACTTATAGTTAAAGATGATTCAAGCAGACTGCTACCAACAGAAACCACCATTAATGCAACAATAATATTTGTTACTAAATTAATTAAGCTTAAAGCAATAAAAACTGCTCGTAAAACAAAACGCTCTTCTTTTTTATTTTCGTTTGAAAGATTTTCTGATTTTTTAATTTCTATTTTTTCTATTCCTAAAGAACGAATTGTAATTAATTGTGAAAGTCCTGTTTTAAAAACGGAAGAAAGTTTTTCGTAAATTTCATTTAATTTTTCATAACGTTTTTCAGTTATTTTAAAA
>JAZRKU010000060.1:0-59132 GCA_045646485.1 Acutalibacteraceae bacterium | reverse complement strand
TAACAAATCTCCATGGCTTTCTCTTATGAATGTTGGCGATATTGTGAATGTTCCGATTTCACATGGTGAAGGTCGTTTCTATGCAAGTGAAGATTTAATTAAACAACTCGCAGAAAACGGACAAATCGCAACTCAGTATGTTGATTTAAGCGGTAACGCTACAACTGATGTTCAGTTCAATCCAAATGACTCTGCATTTGCTATTGAAGGTATTACTTCACCAGACGGTAGAGTATTCGGTAAAATGGGTCACTCAGAGAGAATTGGTGCAGGCCTTTATAAGAATGTTGATGGTGAATACAACATCAGAATGTTTGAATCAGCAGTTAAATATTTTAAATAAGATTTATTACTTTGGTAATCCGTATTGTATAAATACGGATTACTGAATTAAGAAAGGTGAGAGTTTAAATGGCATATCTTTCAGATATTGAAATTGCACAAAGCTGTAAAATGAGGCCAATCGGTGAAATTGCAGATAAAATCGGTATAACAGATGAATATTTAGAGCCTTATGGCAAATATAAAGCAAAAATTGACCTTTCATATTTAAAAAACAACAAAAAAGAAGGTAAACTCATTCTTGTTACAGCTATTACACCAACACCTGCAGGTGAAGGTAAGACTACTACTACAATTGGTCTTGCTGATGGTATGAACAGATTAGGCTACAGAACTTGTGTTGCTTTAAGAGAGCCGTCTTTAGGGCCTGTTTTTGGAATAAAGGGCGGTGCAGCAGGTGGCGGTTATGCTCAGGTTGTACCAATGGAAGATATCAATCTTCACTTTACAGGCGACTTTCACGCAATTGGTGCGGCAAACAATCTTTTGGCTGCAATGCTTGATAATCACATTCAGCAAGGTAACGCTCTTAATATTGACGTTAAGAAAATTACATGGAAACGTTGCGTTGATATGAACGACAGACAGCTCCGTAATATTGTTAATGGTCTCGGTGGCAGAATGAATGGTGTTCCGAGAGAAGATGGTTTTGATATTACTGTTGCAAGTGAAATTATGGCAATTTTCTGTCTTTCTACTTCTATTACTGACCTTAAAGAGCGTCTTTCAAGAATTGTTGTAGCTTATAACTATAATGACGAGCCTGTTACTTGTGGTGATTTGAATGCACAAGGTGCTATGACTGCATTACTCTTAGATGCTTTAAAACCAAATCTTGTACAGACTCTTGAAGGAACTCCTGCATTTGTTCATGGCGGTCCTTTTGCAAATATCGCTCACGGCTGTAATACAGTTCTTGCAACAAAACTCGCTATGGGTGCTGCAGATTATGCTATTACAGAAGCTGGCTTTGGTGCAGACTTAGGTGCAGAAAAATTCCTCGATATAAAGTGCAGAGCTGCTAACCTTAAACCTTCGGCAGTTGTAGTGGTTGCAACTGTTCGCGCACTCAAAATGCACGGTGGACTTAAGAAGGATGAGTTAGGTAACGAGGATTTAACTGCACTTGAAAAAGGTATTCCAAACCTTCTTCGTCACGTTTCAAATATTAAAAATGTTTATAAGCTTCCTTGTGTTGTAGCTGTTAACCGTTTCCCGACAGATACTGATAATGAAATTGACTTCATAATTAAAAAGTGTAAGGAATTAGGTGTTAATACCGTTCTTTCTACGGTTTGGGCAGATGGTGGCAAAGGTGGAGAAGAAATGGCAAAAGAGGTTGTCAGACTTTGCAATGAAGAAGATAACTCCAACTTTACTTATTCTTATGAGCTTGATGCTAAAATTGAAGATAAAATTGAAGCAATTGTTAAAAAAGTTTATGGTGGCGTTGGTGTTGATTTTGCACCAAATGCACAAAAACAACTTGTGGCTCTTTATAAAAACGGATTTGACAAGCTTCCTGTTTGTGTTGCTAAAACACAATATAGCTTCTCTGATGACGCAACAAAGTTAGGTGCTCCTGAAAACTTTAGAGTAACAGTTAAAAACGTCAAGGTTTCAGCAGGTGCAGGATTTATAGTAGTTCTCACAGGTGAAATTATGACAATGCCGGGTCTTCCGAAGGTTCCGTCGGCAGAAAAAATTGATGTAAGTGAAGACGGCAAAATTGTCGGACTTTTCTGATTGATTTTTTGAGATACAGTTAAAGAAAAAACTACATTCTATTCACAAATAGAATGTAGTTTTTGTTTTGTTAATTTTTGTTAAGGCTTCTTTATGCTGAGGTTAAGTCCCATAGCAGAAACGGATAAAACGAGCAACAAAACAAACGGTGTTGTGTAGCTCCCTGTTGAAATAAGTAAAGAGTTGCTGAACGTTGCAATAAAAGAAGCGACAATTAAGTTGAAGTTTGTAATGCTGTAGTTGGTTGAAAAATGCTTCTGCCCATAAAATGATGCTGAAAATGCAGAGGTAACAGTAGGGCAGGAACCATAAGAAACACCTGTGAGACAAAGACCTATAATACACAATGGTAATGAGTGAATAAATACAGCAAGAAGAGTAACACCGGCTGCAACAATAGTTAAAATGTTTGCAGTAACCATAGTGATTCTTCTACCTAACGAATCATAAAAAGCACCGGTAATAATTCTGCCAATGCCATTGAAAACAGAAAGAACACCAACAAGAGTCGTGGCAAGTGTTGGAACCGCATCCACCGAAAGCATTAAATCTCTTGCAAAGCTTATAACAGTGTTGCCAACCGCGGTTATAAAAGCCATACAAACAAACGCACGCCAGAAAGTAAAACTTTTAAGCATCTCTTTTGTTGTAAAGTCTCTCGTCTCAAAATTTTCTTTTGAGACGGCTTTTTTCGCTTTTGCTATAGGTAAAACAGTATTACTGTCAGGCCTCTTTAAAAGTAATCCTGCAAAAATAATAACAATACCAATAACAATACCGAGCAAAATATAGGTTTTACTGAACCCGAAGCTTTTGTTCTCAAATAAAATATTTATAATGTTTCCTAAAAGAAGGGTGCTTACACCAAAACCCATCATAAGAGAACCTGAACAAAGACCTTTTTTATCAGGAAACCACGAACAAACAGTTGAAACTACAACGTTATAAGCAATACCAATTCCTGAACCCGTTAAAACAGCATATGTAATATATAATAGATTGGGTACGTCTTTGGTTAAAAAACCGGTAGAAACAAAACCTATTCCTACAAGAATTCCGGAAATAATGAGCGTGAGCTTGGGACCTGCCTTTTTACAGATTAAGCTTCCAAAAAATGCACCTAAACAAAAGAAACACATTGTTAATGTGAAGTTGAATGCAAGAGTCGAATCTTCCCAATTAAAAATTGTTTTAAAAGGGATTTTTAAAATCGACCAGGCGTAAAGCACACCCGAAAAAAGCATTGTAAAAACGCCAACAACCAAGTAAAACCAGCGCTTAGAAATATTGTTTTTCATAACTTATTTTATATACTCCTTGTTTTTTACGAATTTAATTCCCTTTATAATTTCTTTCAAAGAATCATTAAGACTCAATGGGTTGTTATCAAAGTCCTTGTGTCTATATGCAAGATAATAGGCGAAGGGTAGTGCCAGAACAGGATGTGCAAATTTAAGCAAAACCCCTTTATCAAAAAAATATTTTTCGGTATAGCCTTTAAACCAGGTCGAGTCACGTTCATCGTTTAATTTTGCCAATGAATAAGGAACGGCGATGACGTTTAACCCTTTTTTTAAACATTCTCTTAAAAAGAGTGTATCTTCACCGCTTAAATGTGTTGTGCCACCACCGAAATTCAAATTAAATGAAATACCGTTGTAACTTACAGATTTGCGTCTGAAAGCGATTCTTGCAGCACCATAATTCATATAATTAAGAATACCGATTTTTTTTATAGAACTATTTTGTCTATTCAGGGAAGCATTTTCTTCAATAAGATTAAAAATAACTAAGTCAGCATCAGGATTTTCAGCAAAAGCTTTTTTTACAGTTTCTTCATAGTTATCGCAAAAAATCATATCATCATCAGCTAAAATACAAATATCAGCATCAGAACGCATTAATGCAGAGTTTCTGCTGAGACCTACACCTCGCTCATTAAAAGAAAAGATTTTGAAGTTGTTTTGGTTTAACTCTATTTCTTCATAATTTGTATTATCTGTTTGATTAATGATAATTGCATCAGTTTTAAGATTCATTTTATTGATTAACGATGAATCATTTTGATGCATTGTAGAAATCAGAACTTCAATTTTTTGCATGATTAAAGAAAACTCCTTGATTGATTAATGTAAACAATTATACCATAAAACAGTTGCCAATACAATTATTTATAGACTTTTTTATAAAGTTGTGCTACAATTTATTTATAATGTGGAAGGAGCATAAAAATGAAGAAACTTTATTTTTTAATTGGTAGTCAGGATTTATATGGTGAAGAAACCTTAAAACAAGCCCAAAATGATGGTTTTGAAATGGCTGGTTTTCTTAATGAGAAATTGAAAGATGTTGTTCTGATAGAACCACTTCCGATTATAAGAAATGCAAATGAAGCGGTGAGTGCTTGTGCCACTGTGAACAGTGATAATGAATGCGTTGGTGTAATTATGTGGATGCACACATTTTCTCCTGCAAAAATGTGGATTAGGGCTTTACAAAGTCTTCAAAAACCGATGTTACATTTACATACACAATATAACGAAAAATTACCTTATGACAGTATTGATATGGATTTTATGAATCTTAATCAATCTGCTCATGGCGACAGAGAGTTTGGGTTTATATGCACTCGACTTAAAATTAATCGTGAGGTTGTTGTTGGATTTTATAAAAATAACACCGTAATTGAAAAAATTAAAAGCTTTGCACAGGTTGCTAAAACAATTGATTTTTCAAAAGGTATGCGTGTTGCTATGTTTGGTAACAATATGCGCGACGTTGCAGTTACCGATGGTGATAGGGTAGAAGCAGAAATTAAATTTGGTTGGAACGTTAACTATTACGGCATAGGCGATTTGGTTGATATTATCAATGATGTAACCGAATCTGAAATCGCTTCTAAGCTTAATGAGTATAATTCATTATATGTGATGAATACAGAAAAACTTGAATCTGTAAAAGAACAGGCAAAATATGAAGTTGCACTTGAAAAATTCCTTGAAACTAACAATATAAGTGCTTTTACTGATACGTTTGAAGATTTACACGGCTTAAAGCAATTACCCGGACTTGCAGTACAGAATATTATGAAAAATGGTGTTGGTTTTGGTCCTGAGGGTGACTATAAAACTTCTGCGTTAGGCGCAGTTCTCTCTAAAATGGCGGAAGGTAGATATGGTGCTACAGGTTTTACAGAAGATTACACTTATGATTTAACAGATGGCGAAGAATTAGAACTTGCTTCGCATATGTTAGAGGTTTCTCCTGTATTTGCTTCAAATAAACCCGAAATACAGGTTCACCCGCTTTCAATTGGTGGTAAAGAAGCACCGGCAAGACTCGTTTTTGATGGCATAGAGGGCGAGGGTATAGCAGTTTCCTTGGTTGATATGGGAAATCGTTTCAGACTTATTTGTGCTGAAATTGAGCTTATTAAGCAACCCAAACCGATGCCACAATTACCTGTTGCAAGGCTTATGTGGAAATTAAAGCCTGATTTCAAAACAGGTGCTGCGGCTTGGATTTATGCAGGCGGTGCTCACCATGCTGTTGTTTCAACTTGCCTCACAGTAGATGATATAAGACTTTTTGCAAAATTTACTGATACAGAACTCGTTGTAATTGATGAAAAAACTGATTTAATAACGTTTGAACAGAATTTGAAATTGCTTGATTTGTTAGCAGAATAGGGTGAAATAAATGCTTGAGAATTTAAAAAAAGACGTCTATGAAGCAAATATGCTTCTACCGAAGTATAATCTTGTGACTTTTACTTGGGGAAATGTTTCTGCTATAGACAGAGAAATGAATCTTGTAGTTATTAAACCCTCAGGGGTTGAATATGACGCTATGAAGCCTGAAGATATGGTTGTTGTAGATTTAGAGACGGGTAAGGTAGTAGAAGGGGATAAAAATCCTTCGAGCGATACTCCGACTCATTTGGTGCTCTACAGAGAATTTGAAAATATTGGTGGTATTGTACACACACATTCAAGAATGGCAACCTCGTTTGCACAGGCTGGTAAAGGTATAATGCCATTGGGAACAACTCACTCTGATTATTTTTATGGTGAAATTCCTTGCACAAGAGAAATGACGGGTGCAGAAATAAAAGGTGAGTATGAAGCCGAAACGGGTAACGTTATAGTTGAAACATTTAAAAACTTAACGATAAGCCCAGGCGATATTCCCGGTGTACTCGTTAAAAATCATGGGCCATTTTCCTGGGGGACGGATGCTTTCAATGCAGTGCATAATGCGGTTGTTTTAGAAGAGGTTGCAAATATGAATTTCAACACGCTTCTTATTAATCCTGAGGTTACAAGAATTAATCGGAATTTATTAGATAAGCATTACTTGAGAAAGCACGGCGCTAATGCCTATTATGGTCAAAAGAAATAATATCAAAAAGCATCCTGTCATTAATAATGACAGGATGCTTTATTGTTGTATTGGTGAATTAAAGACTGTTAAGTATTTTAAGAACAGTAAGAAGTTCGTGGTCTTGTACTTTTTCAACTTCTTTATTGTTTATAACACAATCAAGGAAATATTTTATTTCATTTGCATAAGCATCACTTTTTGGTAAATTGATATCACCGGTATCGCCTTCGGCATTTTCTGAAAGGTCAATTTTACCATCTCTTAAATAAATCATCATTTTTCCGTTTTCATTTGAAACAAGTGCATCTTCAAACTGAAAGCGAAATTCTGCAGTAAACGGGTAGCTTGTTGCATACCATGATGCTTCTGAATTGATTGAGAAATCGCCGAAATCGTAAGTAACACTTATAAAATCCTGGTCAAGTCTCTTTGAACGGAATTGGTGTGCAACTTTTTTTGGTGCACCAAAAGCATAAACCATAAAATCAAGGTCGTGAATATGTAAATCAAATGGGGTAAGACCGCTCCTTTTTTCATCCATCATCCAGCCGTCCCAGCTCCATTTAGGGTAGCAGCCTAAACGAGTCATTGTACCTGAAAGAAGCTTGCCGTATCTCTGAGTGTCAAAAATTTCTTTAAGTAATTCATATTCAGGCCAGAATCTTAACACTTGTGCTATCATAAATTTAACATTGTTCTTCTTAGCAGTTGAGTAAACTCTTTCAATATCTTCTTCTTTTAAAGAAATAGGCTTTTCACAAATTACATCTATGCCTTTTTCCATCGCCATAATTGCATAATCTGCGTGAAGATATGTTGGGAGACAGATATCAAGTATGTCGAGTTCTTCTTTTTCAAGCATTTCTTTAAAATCATTGTAGTGACGTTTGTCAGGGTATTGATCTAAACGCTCTTGTCTTATATCGCAAAGCGCAACTAATTCAACTTCGCTTAAATCATTCCACGCAGGTATATGCGCACCACTTATACCACCAACACCAACAACACCGACTTTTAACATAAAATTTCATCTCCTAAAAATTGGCACAACCATCATAACAACGGTTGTGCCAACTGTTTAATTAAAATTATCTTGCATCAATTTCTTCTTTAAGGTCTTCAAGTCCATCCATAAGTGAAGATGCAACGTACTGACCAAGAGAAATGAGCTCGTGATAGTGGTTAGCAGGGTCGCCCATTGTGTAGTCGTTATCAGGAACAACGTAACCGATAGCATCGTTCATGATACCGAAGCACATTGTGCCATTACCGAAAATATCACAAACCAAACTGTGTGTGAAAGGTTCGCCTGTAACACCCATATCAACTGATGAACCACCAACTATAAGGTCTTGGCAAATTTCACCAGGAAGCATAACTGCTTTGAATTGGCTACCAAATTCAATGTAACCGATTTCAGTGAAGGTTGAGTAAACTGTTTTGCCGTGTTCATCTGTGCTGACAAGAACATCGTAGTTAGCCATATTGAGTTTACCAATAGCCTGAATAAGGTCGTTTGAAACAGGAACTTCAACTCTCTTGAGAGCTATGTTAAGATAAGGTTCAACAACTGTTTCTGTAACAGGTTCCCAAGGATTAATTGCGGTAATTTCCTGATATTCGTTACCATCAATATCTGTTTTTGTCTGATAAGTGTAAGTTTTATACCAGAGTGTGTAAGGAGTTGCTTTTTCACCAACAGCACCTATATCATACAACTTTACTTCTTCAGCACAGTTGAGAAGTGGGTCTGCTTCAATTTGCTCTTCTGTCATTGTTAAGGCAATTGCCATTCTTGCAATTTCATAACCATATCTCATAGACTCGTGATATCTCTTAGGAGTATCAACACCGTCACCTGTAATTCCACGGCTCATATAAATACCTGCAATAGCACCGTTAAAGAACATGAAGTTGTAACCTGCTTTGTCAAGTAATTCGCCGCAGTAATAAACATAGTCACCTGAAATTTCTCTACCTGAGTTAGATTCTGTTGGAAGACCTGCAACGTCAGGGTGAGCAGCAATATTAATCATCATTGTAGGACGATAAGCTGAATCATTTGGTGTGAAAACAAATCTGTTGAGCTGAGACATGATAGTGTCAGAAGTAGGTCTGTTTTTATTGTTGAAGTATTCTTCGCCAATATCTTTCTGAGCAAAGGTAAGAGTACCTGCCTTCATATCAAAGAACGCTTCTTTTAAAGCAGTTGCAACCTTATCTTTGAGGAAAGTCATATACTCAGGGTTAGTACCTTGTTGTAAGTCGTTTCCGTTTTGTGTACCGCTGTTGATACCATTCTGAAGAAGCTTAACAAGGTTGTTAGTCCAGAGACCTTCAGTATCAATACAACTGTGACAGTGAGTTGAAGCAACGTTGATTGAAACAATGTTGTTAGCAGCAGCAAAATCTGCAAGTAATGCACGGATATCGCGGATATCGCCGTTTGTAATACCGATACAGTCGATTGTAGCAAAGAGAACAGTTTCACCATTTGCACCATCTTTGATTGCAATGCATCTTACCATCATATCATCAATAACGCCTTCAACAACATTTGTGAATGCGTTTTCGGGAGCTATATAACCACCAATGAAATATTCTCCGTTTGTAACGTCATTTGGAATAAGACTTGCGTTTGCATAACCTAAGTACCACTCTGCACCTGCGTCAGGGCTGGTGTTAAATTTACCTGTAGTACCTGCATAAAAATCTTCTGCAGCAGTAGTTGTGTCATCCTTTCCGACAAAGCCGGGACCATTAGGGAAAAGCTTTGCGAACCAGTCGAACACAATTCTTAAAAGTGTGTCAAGAAAACTTGTTAAAATTCCACCTGCTCCATCAGCAGCAAGAGTAGTCTGCTGAGTTGTAAGCGAAGCTGCACTTACTGAAGTTACACCAATGCTTGAAAACAAAAGGGTAACAGACAGAATCACAGCAAGTAATTTTTGAAATTTACGTGCTTTCATAAAAAAATATCTCCTTTGTCTTTGAGTGTGATTGCTTATATACACAATCTTACTAATGTATTATACAAATTTTTACACTTTCTTTCAATGTTGAATTTTGCTAAAATATAGGCGATTCTTTCGTTATTTTTAACAAAAATAATAATGTTAATATTATTACAATTATTATGTTGACATTTCGTTGAAAATTGTGTACAATTAATTGAATTAATATGTGTTATTCTGATTTGAAAGGGGTTATCTTTAAATGAAGAAGAATAAAGAGAAAAAAGAAAAAGCGCCTAAAAAAGTAAAAAAGCAAAAGGTTGCAAAAGAGAAGGTTGTTCAGTCACCTGAAGAAAAAGCTGAATTTCAACTTTCTTTACAGAATTTTGCTTCATCGGGATTCTTTAAAGCACTTGTTGCTTTATTTGTTTGCAGTCTTGTTTTTACAATGTTTTCGTCAAGTATTTTAAGAATTACTGCAATTCCGGGTGCGTTAAAGAACAGAGCAGCAGCTTTTTCTGCGAGTTTTAACACACAGAGCAATAATAATAATCAGAACAGTTCACAGAACAATAACAACCAGAATAATAATATTTTAGATGTTATTTTACCTGAAGATACAACCTCAGTTAGCATTGATGTCCAGGGTACTACACCAGCACCAACAACTCAGACTCAGAATACAGGTGATAATAACACTGGTAGCAACCAAAATGATAACAGTAACAACGGCAACAGTAGTGTTAACAACAACACTAATAACAATAGCGGAAATAATACTACTCCTACCAATGGTTCTTCTGGTTCGCAACAAGGTGATTCTACTACAACTACAACAACTACCAAACCGACTACAACCGAATCTGCAACTGATTCTGCAGCCACTTTAAAAGAAAAGAAAGCTGTTTTAAACAATTACAAGAAGGTTGTTAATGCCGCAAACACAATAAAGCCCGGCTTTACTATGGTTCAATACAGAGGTGTTGAAAAAGACAGTATCGGTAAACTTGCTTTTGCAGATGTTGAGAAAAATTACCCCGGTTACTTTGTGACTCAGGAAGCAGCTGAAGCAGCACCTTATGTTGCAGCAAAATTCTCGGATATGTCACTTTTCTGTATAAATAATCCTGCTTATGCTTGTTTACTTTCAGATAAATATGCATCAGAAGCAATTAAAAAAGTTGAACAAACTGCACAGAGTGATGGTTCAACAAAAATTACTATTGTACTTCGTGATGAAGAGAACCCGGCTGTAACTCCTGCAGATGATAACACACCAAACAGCTACACAAGTGCTATGTTCCCGGTTCTTGACAAAGAAGTTGTAAAACAAAAGCTTGTTGCTCGTCAGAACGCTTTGGTGAGCGTTGAGGATGTTAATCTTAAATATCACGATTGCACAATTGAACTTGTTTATATGCCAAAAACAGGTAGAATCGTTTCACTTACACAGACCGTTAAATATGATTGTACAGTTAATTTTACAGCATTGTGGTTGATTTCAGGACAATCTGCTGTAGGTAATGTAACAGAAACAACTGTTTACTCAGATTTCGTTTATTAAGTAAAAGAAAAGAGTGGGTTTTCCCACTCTTTTTTTATTTGAAAATACAGTTAAATTGTTGCTAAATGTTATTTTTTATGCTATACTGTAACATTAGAAAACTAAAAGAGGTGTAGTTATGACAAGACACGAAGCAAGAGAACAAGCATTTGCCGTGATTTTTGAAAAAAACTTTAATGAAAATATAAGTTTTCAGGAAATTATTGAAAATGCTGAAGAGAGTGGTTTAGTTAAAGTTAATGGATTTGCATCTTCAATTTTGAAGGCGGTTGAAGAAAACTATGAAAAGGTTGATAATGTTATTACTGAAAATTTAGTTGGATGGACTTTGCAAAGACTTCCAAAGGTAACTCTTGCGATTTTACGTCTTGCTGTTGCTGAAATTTTGTTTTTAGAGGATGTTCCTGTTAACGTAAGTGTTAATGAAGCGGTAGAAATTGCGAAAACCTTTGCAACTCCTGAAGATGCTTCTTACGTAAATGGTGTTTTGTCATCAATAGTAAAGAAAATTTAAAATGAAAACATTTCTCGGAATAGATACAAGCAATTATACAACGTCAGTTGCTCTGGTTGATAGTGATAGGAATGTTATTCAGAAAAAGAGGCTTTTGCCTGTAAAGACGGGCGAAAGAGGCTTAAGACAAAGCGATGCAGTTTTTCACCATACAAAAGCGTATCCGGAATTAATAAGCGAATTGTTTTCTTCTGTTGATACGAGTCCGTCTGCAATAGGTGTTTCTGTTTCACCTACAACTGAAGAGGGTTCATACATGCCCTGTTTTTTAGTTGGTGAAGGTTTTGCGACTGCGCTTTCAGAAATATTAAAGGTACCTGTTTTTAAGTTTTCTCATCAGCAGGGGCATATCGCTGCAGCTCTTTATTCAGCGGATAAATTAAGTTTGTTAAATGAAAAATTCATTGCGTTTCACGTGTCAGGTGGTACAACTGATGCGGTTCTTTGTGAAAACGTTGATGATTCGCTGAAAATAACACCAATAAGTTCCTCTAACGATTTAAAAGCCGGTCAGGCTATTGACAGAATAGGTGTGAAGCTAGGTCTCAATTTCCCGTGTGGGAAAGAATTGGAAAAAATAGCTTTGAACAGTAACAGGGATTTTAAAATTAAAATAAAGCTTTATGATGGGGATTGTTCTCTTTCAGGTCTCGAAAACAAATGCTTGAAAATGCTTGAAAATAGTGAAAGCAAAGAGGATGTTGCAAGATTTTTATTTTGTTATATTGCAGAAACATTATCAAGTATGGTAGAAAATATTTTCGAAAAATATGGCGAATTGCCTCTTGTTTTTGCAGGTGGGGTAATGTCTAATTCAATTATAAAAAACATAATTAAATCACGCTTTGAGGCAAATTTTGCTGAACCTGAATTTTCTTGTGACAATGCGGCGGGTGTTGCAATACTTGCAAAAATTAACTTTCAAAATGAAGTGGGTGAGTGAGTGGAAGCTGTTTCACCAACCGTTTATAGTGTAACCGAACTTAACAACTACGTTAAATCACTGCTTGATAACGACGGTAATTTAAAAAGTGTTTTTGTTACCGGCGAGATATCAAATTTTAAAAATCACTATAGTGGTCATATGTATATGACAATAAAAGATGAGGGCGGAGCAATAAAAGCAGTTATGTTTTCTTCTTATGCTTCTCGTCTTAAATTTGTTCCTGAAAATGGAATGAAGGTTATTATTTTCGGCAGTGTTTCTCTTTATAATAAGGAGGGCTCTTATCAATTTTATATAACAGATATGCAGCCTGATGGTATAGGCGCTTTGAATTTAGCGTTTGAACAGTTAAAAGAAAAATTAGGGAATGAAGGTCTTTTTGATGCAAGAAACAAAAAACAAATTCCTCGTTTTCCTGTGAAAATCGGTGTTGCAACTGCACCTGATGGTGCGGCTGTCCGTGATGTTTTTTCGGTTTTAAAAAGACGATATCCCGTAGCAGAAATAGTGTTCTGCCCCGTTGCTGTGCAAGGTGCTTCTGCTGCACCTGAAATTACTGAGGCAATCAGGCTTTTTAATGCTCAGAGTGAATGTGATGTTCTGATTATTGGCAGAGGCGGCGGTTCATTAGAGGATTTGTGGGCGTTTAACGAAGAAATTGTAGCAAGGGCTATTTTTGAATCAGATATTCCCGTGATTTCTGCTGTAGGACACGAAACAGATTTTACAATAGCTGATTTTGTTGCCGATTTAAGAGCACCAACTCCGTCTGCAGCTGCCGAATTGGCTGTTCCAGATATCTTTGAATTGAAATCAGGCTTATTAGGTTTAAAACAGCATTTAGCAGTTCTTATGAAAAATAGAATCAGTTCAGAAAAAGATTTTTTAAAAAATACAGAAAAACATCTTAGTGTTTTAAGTCCTGTTAATAAAATTATGAATTCTCGTCAGGAACTTTCGAATGTATATGAAAAAATAGTTAATTCTGTTCAGCAGAAAATGACAACCGAAAAAAATAAAGTTTCGCTTCTGTCGGGCAAATTAAATTCTCTTAGTCCTTTGAATGTTCTCTCAAGAGGGTATTCAATTTCTTATAAGGATGATTTACCTATTACAAGCGTAAATCAGGTTAATAATGGTGATAATATTAAGGTCAGAGTTTCTGACGGTGAAATATTTGCAACTGTGAGGGGTAGTTAAAATGGAACAAAGCTACGAGAAATCGGTAATCAGATTAGAAGAAATTACCGCGTTACTTGAAGATGGTAAACTTTCTATAGATGAGAGTCTTAAGCTTTTTTCTGAGGCGACCGAAATTTTGAGTAATTGCACTAAATATCTTGACTCTGCAGAACAAAAAATTTGAAGTCTTATTAAAGGTGAGTAATTATGGATAATAAAATTCAAGGGTATTCTTCACTTATTGAAGAAAAGCTTTATAATTTTTTTCAAACGTCTCTTCCTCAATATAAAGAGCTTTTTGATTCTATGGAATACAGTGTTAAAAATGGCGGTAAAAGAGTCAGACCGCTTCTTACGCTCCTTTTTTACAACGCTTGCGGAAAAGATGATGTTTTAAAAGCAATGCCTATGGCAGAAGCAGTTGAATTTATTCACACGTATTCTTTGATTCACGATGATTTACCATGTATGGATGATGACGATTTTCGTCGCGGTAAGCCTTCAAATCATAAGGTTTATGGTGAAGCAGTTGCACTTTTGGCAGGTGACGGGCTTCTTACTGCTGCATTTGACAGAATTTCAAGCTGGTCATTGGCTGGCTTATATGATGCAGAAATTGCAGTCAGAGCAATAAACGAGTTATCTGTTTTTGCAGGTGCGCGTGGTATGATTGGCGGCCAAATTATCGATATAAAAAACGAAAGTAATCCAGATGCTGATTTTGATGCGTTAAAGCTTATGGATGAGTTGAAAACAGGGTGTCTTATTTCTGTAGCTTGCGCATTAGGTTGCATTGCTGCGGGTGCTTCTGATGAGTTGATAGAAGCAGCAAAGGCTTTCGGCACTAAATTAGGTCTCGCTTTTCAGATTAAAGATGATATTTTAGACGTTACAAGCTCGCTCGAAAAATTAGGTAAGATGGTAGGTAGCGATAAAGAAAATAACAAATCTACCTACGTAACGCTTCTTGGCGTTGAAAAGTGCGAACAACTTGTTAAAGAGCTTACAAATGAAGCATTAAAAATGCTCGAGTTATTTCCGAATAATCAAACAATCAAATTATATGCAAATTATCTCGCAGACAGAGAGTATTGATTTTTATGAAACATGAATTGTTAGAGAAAATTAAATCTCCTCAGGATGTAAAAAATCTTGACAAAGAAAAGCTTCCTCAGCTTGCTGAGGAGGTAAGGGATGTTATTGTCTCAACAGTTTCAAAAAATGGTGGCCATTTGGCTTCAAACCTAGGTGCGGTAGAGTTAACAATAGCACTTCACCGAGTATTCAATTCTCCGAGCGATAAATTTATATGGGATGTAGGGCATCAGGTCTACACACACAAGCTTTTAACGGGTAGATACAAAGATTTTGAAACACTAAGACAAAAAGATGGTGTTTCCGGTTTTTCGAGACCAAATGAAAGCGAACATGATATTGTTTTCAGTGGTCATAGCAGTGTTTCAGTTTCTACCGCCATGGGTATTGCTGCAGCTAATAAGGTTAGTGGCAAAAAAGATTGTGCAATAGCAATATTAGGTGATGGTGCTTTAACAGGTGGACTTGTTTACGAAGCACTAAATAATACAAGGAGCCTTAAGGACAGCCGACTTATAATAATTCTTAACGATAATGGTATGTCCATTTCAAAGAATGTTGGTAACTTAGCAAAAAGACTTGCGGTAATGCGTTCTACCAAAGAATACTTTAAGTTTAAATCCTTGGCTGAAAGAATAATTTCAAAAATTCCTTTTATTGGGCCAAAGTTGTCAAATAAAATATTGAAAACCAAGACCGATATTAAAAATATGATTTACGGCAGTAATCTTTTTGAAGATTTAGGTGTTCGTTATATGGGTCCTATAGACGGTCATAATATAGACCACCTTTGCGAGGCTCTTGAAGGTGCAAAGAATTTCGGTCATCCTGTGTTACTACATATCAACACGGTGAAGGGAAAGGGTTATTCTCCAGCAGAAGAAAATCCGACAGATTACCATGGTGTTGCACCGTTTGTTATTGAAAAAGGCTTAGGAAAATCCTCTGATGATAATTTCTCTGAAGAGTTCGGTGATTTTCTTTATAATCAGGCAGCGAAAGATAAGCGTATTTGTGCTATAACTGCTGCGATGTCATTAGGAACGGGACTTCAGAAATTTTCTGAAGAATACAAGGAACGCTTCTTTGACGTTGGTATCGCAGAAGAACACGCTGTACCTTACGCATTGGGGCTTTCTAAAAATGGTATGGTGCCTGTTTTTGTTGTGTACTCTACGTTTTTACAAAGATGCTATGATCAGATTATGCACGACTTTGCTTTACAGCAGGGTAAAATGATTATTGCAGTTGACAGAGCAGGTATTGTCGGCGATGACGGTGAAACTCATAATGGTATTTATGATGCTGCTATGTTTAACGGGGTTCCCAATATTCTTGTTTATTCGCCATCTTATTATGCAGAATTAAAAAAAGATTTTGTATCTGCGTTATATCATTCAACAACTCCCGTTGTTGTTCGTTACCCGAGAGGCAGTGAGCCTTATTGTCCCGAAGATTTTACAGTTACAGGTAATGCATATGATATTTACGGCGACGAAAATGCAGAATATGCACTTGTAACATACGGCAGAATTTTTGGAGAAGCCGCAAAGGCTTACAAGAAATTAAAATCAAAAGGAATAAGTATTAAAATTATAAAACTTAATGAAATCATACCAATCTCAACAACGGTTTATGAAGAACTTGAAAACGTAAAAAAAGTTTATTTCTTTGAAGAGGGTGTAAAAAACGGAGGTATTGGTGAAACCTTTGGTAGTTATATACTTGAAAATGGTTTGGCACCTCGTTTTAAATTAGTTGCTTTTCCTGATTGCTTTGTAAAGCAAGGAAAGGTTAACGAAATTTTGCACGATTATCAGTTGGATTGTGATGGTATGTGCAACGTTATTTTAAAGGATTTCGGAAAGGTCAATGAAAATGAGTGAAAAAAAGGTAAGACTTGATTTATATTTGTTCGAAAATGGCTTTACCGAAAGCAGAGAAAAGGCAAAAGCACTTATAATGTCGGGAATTGTTTATGTAAACGACCAGAAAGAATTAAAACCCGGTAGAGATATTAAGTGTGATGATATTGTAGAAGTTCGTGGTAGTACGTTAAAATATGTAAGCCGTGGCGGTTTAAAACTTGAAAAGGCGATGCAGGAATTCCCAATTGATTTAAATGATTGTATCTGTATGGATATAGGTGCTTCGACAGGTGGATTTACTGATTGTATGTTACAAAACGGTGCAAAAAAAGTTTATTCAATAGATGTAGGATATGGTCAGTTAGCGTGGAAATTAAGAAGTGATGAGCGTGTTGTTAATTTAGAAAGAACAAATTTCCGTTATGTGACACATGAACAGATACCCGAAGAAATCGATTTTGCTTCTGTTGATGTTTCTTTTATTTCGCTTAAAATAATTTTACCTGTTATGTATGAACTTTTAAAAAACGACGGAGAAGCAGTTTGTCTTATCAAACCGCAATTTGAAGCCGGTAGAGAAAAAGTCGGCAAAAAAGGCGTTGTGCGTGATGTAAATGTGCATACAGAAGTAATTGAAAATATCGTTCAGTTTGCTTCAGAACAGAAGTTTTCGGTTTCAGGACTTTCTTATTCTCCGGTAAAAGGCCCTGAAGGAAATATAGAGTATTTAATTTATTTGAAAAAAACTGATTGTGAAACATCTTGCGAAGAGTATATTAATTATGCAAAAGAGCTTGCCAAGCTTTCACACGAGGCGTTAGATAAAAAGGGGGAGTGATATAATGAAAATTGCGTTAATCCCTAATATGACAAGACAAAATGCACCAGATGTTACAAAAAAAGTTTTAGAAGAAATTGAAAAATTAGATGTAACAGTTTTTTTAGATGAAGAGTTTACTTGCTTTTTTGCTGAAAACGAAAAAGTAAAATATTGTAATTTAGCCGAATTTTTAGATGAGTGTGATATTGTAGTCACAGTTGGCGGTGACGGAACATTTATAAAATCAGCAAAACTTTCTGCGCAAAAAAATAAACCTCTTTTATGTATAAATGCAGGTAAACTTGCATATTTAGCAGGGCTTGAAAGCAATGAACTCGAATATTTGAAAGATATATTAAACGGAAAATATAAAACAGAAAAACGAATGATGCTTTCAGCTTCAATTATTGACAAAAACGGTGAAATATTATATCATTCGAATTGTCTTAATGATGCAGTGGTTTCAAGGAGCGGTAATATTCGTATAATGAACTTGTCAATAAGTTGTAATAATGCACCTTTAATGGATTATTCGGCAGATGGTGTAATAGTGTCAACGCCAACGGGTTCTACTGCTTACTCGCTTTCTGCAGGCGGTCCTGTTATTGAGCCACAAATTGACAGTATTCTTATTACACCCGTGTGTTGTCATAGTTTTTTCTCACGTTCAGTTGTTTTAAGGCCTGATTCAGTTTTAGAAATTTTGCACGATAATTCGGGTGAAGCGGTTCTTTCTTGTGATGGTGAAGAGGCAGTTACAATTCCGGATGGTGCAACGGTAAAAATTTCAATTTCAGAAGTAAAAGCAGAATTTATTAAGGTGAAAAATGAAACCTTTATTGATATTTTAAATAAAAAAATGTCTATATAAATTATTTGAGAGAGGATGTTACCTTTGAAAAAAATAAGACACAAATTAATTCTCGATTTAATTGAACAGCAGGATGTTGCAACTCAGGATGAGCTCCTTGAGTTACTTTTAGAGAGAGGTTATAAAGTAACACAGGCAACGGTTTCGAGAGATGTAAAAGAATTAAGACTTTTAAAAACTTTAAGCCCTAATGGTGTATATCGCTATTCGGTAGAAACAAATAACACAACGAATTATACAGATATGTTCAATACACTCTTTTCAGGTTCATTGCTTAAAGTAGATTATGCAGGTAACATATGTGTAATTAAGTGTATTCCTGGTCTTGCACAGGCTGCTTGTGCTGCAATTGACTCAATGAACGTTACTGAAGTTGTAGGTACAATTGCGGGTGATGACACTATTTTTATGCTTTGCAGAACAACAGACGAAGCACAAGGCGTTGCAGCGGCTCTTAAAAGAATGATAAAAAACTAAGGTAGGTTTTAATATGCTTTCTGTTTTAAAAATCAGAAACATTGCTATAATAGAAAATGCAGAAATCGAGTTTTCAAAAGGTTTTAACGTGCTTACAGGTGAAACGGGCGCAGGTAAATCAATTATACTCGATTCAATTAACGCTGTGCTTGGTTTTCGTACATCCCGTGAACTTATAAGGACGGGTGAAACAGAAGCCGAAGTTACGGCGCTGTTTTCTTTTGTCGGTGAAAATACTACTAAAAAATTGCAAGAGTTAGGTTTACCTCAAAATGATGATACTTCGCTTTTAATTACAAGAACAATAACTGCCGAAAAGAATGTTTGTAGGGTTAATAACGCAATAGCAACCGTTTCAACGTTAAGAGAAATTGGTAATACTCTTATAAGTATTCACGGTCAGCAGGATAACCGTGAGCTTTTAGATTGTGAAACGCATATCGGTTATTTAGATGCGGTAGCAGATAATAATTTACTTTTAGATGACTACAGAGCTACATATTCAGAACTCTGTGAAACAACAAGGAAAATTAAGTCGCTTATGTCAGATGAAGCCGAAAAGGCACGTCAGATAGACGTTTTATCTTTTCAGATTGATGAATTGAAAAAAGCGGAAATCACAATTGGTGAGTGGGAAGATTTAAAAAATAAGCGCACAGAAATACAAAATATAGAAAAAATTAGTGAAGGCTTCAGAAATGCTGGTGATGCACTTTCGGGTGGAGACGGTTTTTCAGGTGCAGTTGAGCTTGTTTTAGGTGCGCAGAAAGCATTAGCGTCTGTTTCAAATTTTTCGAAAGATGCTGAAAAACTTTCAGAAAAATTGAATGATATTTATTATGATTTAAATGATATTGCCGATACTGTGCGTTTTAGTGATGGTGAAAGCGAATATTCAAGAAACGACCTTGAAATAATTGAAGAAAGACTTGATTTCCTTTATAGATTAAGCAAAAAATATGGCTCAACTGAAGAAGAAATGCTTGAGTTTTTAAGTAAAGCGGAAGATAAGTTGAATTCTTTAACATCTTCAGAAGAAACATTGGATGTGCTAAAACAAGAACGAAAAGTTATTTTAGAAAAAGCGCAAAAAATAGCGACAGAACTTTCATGTTCTCGTAAAGAAACTGCCAAAGTTTTTGAAGCGGAAGTTATGGAAGAATTACGCTTTTTAGATATGCCAAGTGTCCAGTTTAATGTGCAGTTTACAGAAGTTGAACTTTGCGAAAATGGTATCGATAATATAGAATTTTTAATCAGTGCCAACGTTGGTGAACCACCAAAGCCAATAGCGAAAATTGCAAGTGGTGGTGAACTTTCAAGAATTATGTTAGCACTCAAAAATGTGCTTTCAGATAAAGACGAAATTAGTACTATGATTTTTGATGAAGTTGACACAGGTGTCAGTGGTAGAGCCGCAACCAAGGTTGCCCAAAAATTAAAGCAAGTTTCAGACGGCAAACAGGTTATTTGTGTTACGCACTTAGCACAACTTGCAGTTTTGGCAGATAACCATTATCTTATAGAGAAATCTGCAAAAGATGGTAAAACTTACACAAATGTTACACCGCTTGATTTTGATGGCAGAAAGTACGAAATTGCCCGTATTACTGGCGGTGGTGAAATTACAGAAACACAACTGAAAAATGCAGAAGAAATGCTTACAATGCAATAAAGTTGAAAGGTTGATGAGTTATGAAATTAGGTGCTTGTTTAGGTTGGGGCGACTTCAGTAAATATGAATTCGCTAAAAAATGTGGTTTGGATTATGGTGAAACAGATTTTACAGATATTGCTCTTGCAAGTGAAGATGAATTTAATGAGTTTTGTGAAAATATTAAAAAACTTGATTTTCCTGTGCTTGCGGCTAACCATTTTTTACCAGGTGAATTAATTGTTGTAGGTAGAGATGTAGACAACAAAGCCTTAACAGAATTTTTAGAAAAAGGCTTTGAAAGAGCAAGTAAATTAGGTATAGAAAGTGTAGTTTTTGGTAGTGGTAGAGCAAGAAGTTTCGATGAAAATTATACTTTAGAAAAAGCGAATGCTGATGTGGAAAAGTTTTTAAATGTTACAGTAGCACCGATTGCTTCAAAATATGATGTAAACGTTGTTATAGAACCATTGAGTTTTCACGAAACATCAATGATTCACACTGTAAAAGATGGCGTTGATTTTGCAGAAAAAGCAGATTTCAACCATATTTATGGACTTGCAGACCTTTTCCATGTTTGTAATAATAATGATGATATTGACGGAATAGGTGATTTTACAGGTAAAATCAAACACGCACATGTCGCAGAAGTTAAAACACGTGTTTACCCTAATAAAAATGCTGAAAAAAGTGTCAATGAAATCTATGCACAATTCTTTAATGCATTAAAAAAGGCGGGCTGCGAAACCTGCTCAATCGAAGGTCATACAAGTGATTTTCAAAAAGATTTACCCGAGGCAATTGAAGTGCTTAAATCGTACCTATAATTTTATAATAAAAAGACAATTGAGTATAAAACTCAATTGTCTTTTTTGTATCATGGAGTGAAGTTGATCATCTTATATTAAATTTGCTTTTGACACCCGTCAAATCAAAAGGTGGTGTGTATTCTTCTTTAGCTGAAGAGAGTTCTTGCATAAAACCGTCTTCAATTCCTGAATTATATAAATACTCTGAAACTTCGTCGTATTCTTCTTTAATCAATCTTCTGTAAAGCTCATCCTTTTTGCATTCACCGTTAGGCGTGAACTGACTCATAAGACTAAAAAGAATATCGCCATCATCAAAATTTTCACTTACCCAATCAATTACTTTTTTTGAGTTTTCTAATTGTCCGGGCAGAACAAGGTGACGAATTATAACACCGCTTTGCATAATTCCGTTGTTGTTCAGTCTATATCTGCCGACTTGACGGAACATCTCTTTTATTGCAGTTGTCGCGGTTTCAAAATAATTGCTTGCAGCAGAATAATTTAACGCCAGATTGTTGTCTGCATATTTTAAATCGGGTATATAAATATTAATTTTGCCCTCTAATTTTTTTAGACTTTCAATGTTTTCGTAACCGCTGCAATTATATATAACGGGAACGCAGAGAGGGGAATCAAGTGACTTTAAAACTGCATCAAGAAAATGAGTTGGTGTCACAAGATTTATATTATCTACACCTTGTTCAATAAGCTCGTCATATATTTCTTTCAGTCTTTCAACAGAAACGCTTTCACCAAACTGTTTTTTGCTTATTTCTTTATTCTGACAGAAATCACATTTTAAATTGCAACCGCTGAAAAAAACAGTACCACTACCGTTACCGCCACTTATGGGTGGTTCCTCCCATAAATGAACAGAGGCTCTTGCGATTTTTGGTTCTAAATTCATACCGCAAAAGCCTTTTTCAGTTGTTCTGTCAATATTGCATTTTCTCGGGCAATCGTTACAGATATATTTGTTCATAGTTTATTGTGCTTTTTCAAGATATTTCATTGAAAGCCAACCGCCTGACTGACCGTAAACTACATAGCCCCAATCATTCCAAACAGCAATTACTTCAACGGTTTCACCCTTAGGAATATCAACAATTCTTGAGGATGAGGTGCTCGGCTCAAGTCTTAAACCAAGTGGATCATTTTGAGTAGCAATTTTATATTTACCTGTGGTGTAAGAAATTGATGTGTTTGTCTGAGTGCTTCCTGAACCATCAGACTCAGCGAGCTGGGAAAGCTCAGCAACTCTTGATTCTCTGAGTGATTCGGAAATTTCTGCTTCTTTGTTTTTCTTGTTGTTAGAAATTGCAACGGAAGCAATAATCAAAGCTGCAACGAGAATAACACCTGAAAGAACCATAAGTAAAGTGTTTTTATTCTGGAATAATTTGTTTATGTAATTCATAAAATGTACCCCTCAAAATCTAAGATTAAAGTAATTATAACAACACTTATATTAAAAATCAATAATTTAATTCAGAAAAGTAAAAAAATCTAAGAAAATATTGATATTTACTAACAGTTTATGGTATAATTAAACGATTATAAAATCGTGTATTTTGTCTTTTTGGTTCAGGTGGTGATAACAGTGGTAATTTTTGGTATTGACCCGGGTTATGCAATTGTAGGTTGTGGTGTTGTACGTTATGAAAGAAATGATTTTAAACTACTCGGTTACGGTGCTGTTACTACTGATAAGGATACACCTTTTAATGAACGTTTAAAAAAGATTTACGATGATTTAACCGAGCTTTTAGAAAAGTTTAAACCGGATGCCGTAAGTATTGAAAGACTTTATTTTAATACAAATCAGAAAACGGCGATTGATGTTGCTCAGGCAAGAGGTGTTATTGTTTTAGCAGTACAGAATAAAGGAATACCGATTTTTGAATATACACCTCTGCAAGTAAAGCAGAGTATTGTAGGTTACGGCAGAGCTGAAAAAAATCAAGTTCAGGAAATGACTAAAATGTTTTTACATTTAGACCATATTCCAAAGCCTGATGATGCTGCCGATGCACTTGCACTTGCAATCTGTCACGGGCATGCAAGTGGTTCACTTATTATGAATGGGAGTTTTAAATAATGTTTTATAGCTTGACAGGTAAAATAATATACAAGGATGAAAATTCTGTTGCAGTTTTGTGCGGAGGTGTCGGCTTTAAATGCTTTACAACACGCTCAACACTTGCAAAAATCAGTGCTTCAACAAATTCTGAAGAAACACTTTTTACACATCTTAACGTTCGTGAGGATGCTTTGGATTTATTCGGTTTCTGCACTAATGAAGAATTAGATGCTTTTAAACTTCTTTTAGGGGTTTCGGGTGTTGGTCCTAAAGCAGCTCTTGCTATTCTTTCTGAGCTTACACCTGATTCTTTTGCTGTTGCTGTTGCATCAGGTGATACAAAGGCAATAACGCAGGCAAATGGTGTCGGTCCTAAACTTGCGCAGAGAATCGTGCTTGAACTTAAAGATAAAATTGCAAACGTAAGCTTTATAAGCGAAGAAAGCAGTAATATTTCAGGTGCGGTTTCACAAGTCGCTTCAAACAGTAATGCACAAGAAGCAATTGCCGCTTTAACTGCATTAGGCTATACACAAACAGAAGCTTCGGTTGCTATAAGCAAGTTAGCCCCGACTCTTTCTGTTGAGGAGCTTATTAAAAATGCTCTTAAAAATATGACTTTAAGATTTTGATTAAGGTGGAAAAATGAACGATTTTTTTATTGCAGACGAAGAAAGAATTATAACGCCCGAGTATACAGGGAATGATACTGATATTGAAACCTCATTAAGACCTCATGCACTTGATGAATACGTCGGTCAGGAAAAAGTAAAAGAAAATTTAAAAATTTATATAGAGGCAGCAAAAAAGAGAAAAGAATCTTTAGACCACGTTCTTCTTTATGGCCCACCCGGTCTTGGTAAAACTACCCTGGCTGGAATTATCGCAAATGAAATGGGTGTTCAGATAAGAATAACGTCAGGTCCTGCTATTGAAAAACCGGGTGATTTAGCAGCTCTTTTAACAAGTCTTAATGACGGTGACGTTCTTTTTATTGATGAAATACATCGTCTTTCAAGAAGCATAGAAGAGGTTCTTTATCCGGCTATGGAGGATTTTGCACTTGATATTATAATAGGCAAGGGTCCTTCAGCACGTTCAATAAGACTTGATTTGAAAAAGTTCACACTTATTGGTGCTACAACACGTGCAGGGCAGCTTTCTGCTCCTATGAGAGATAGATTCGGTGTTATTTTAAGACTCGAACTTTATTCTCCTGAGGAACTTGCAAGAATTGTAAAACGAAGCGCAAATATTTTAGGTGTAGGAATAGATGATGACGGTGCTCTCGAAGTGGCATCACGCTCACGCGGAACACCAAGAATCGCAAACAGACTTTTAAAACGTGCAAGAGATTACGCAGAGGTTATTGGTAATGGCGTTATTTCGGTAGAAAATGCACAAAACGCTTTGTCGCGTATGGAAATTGATGAATTAGGTCTTGATTTGGTTGACAGAAATCTTTTAACCGCAATGATAGAAAATTATAATGGTGGTCCTGTAGGACTTGAGACAATTTCTGCATTAATAGGGGAAGAAGCGGTTACAATAGAAGATGTATATGAACCATATCTTATGCAATTGGGCTTTTTGACACGTACACCACGCGGAAGAAAGGTTACACCTTTAGCATACAGACATTTAGGGGTTACACCACCAGCAGAAGATAGTGAGCAAAATACATTTAAAAATTATTGATTTAAACAGGAGTGATTATTTTTGGGTAGATTATTTGGTACGGACGGTGCAAGAGGTATTGCGAATACAGAGCTTACTTGTGAACTTGCAATGGAAATCGGCAGAGCTGCTGCAATGGTTCTTACTAAACAAACAAATAAAAAGCCTAAAGTTCTTATCGGTATGGATACAAGAGCATCTTCTCAGATGTTAGAATCCGCAATTACAGCAGGTCTCTGTTCAGTCGGTGCAGATGTAATGCTTTTGGGAGAAATTCCAACACCTGCAGTCGCATATCTTGTCAGAAAATATGAATACGATGCCGCTGTAATGATTTCTGCTTCACATAACCCTTGTGAATATAACGGAATTAAGATTTTTCAGGGTACGGGTTATAAATTGCCTGATGCATTAGAAGAAGAAATAGAATCAATTATTTTAGATAAGGCACAAGTTCCACCAGTTAAAGTTGGTGGTGAAGTCGGCAGAGTAACAAAATCAAAAACAGCAGTAAATGATTACACAGAATATCTTTTAAACGTTGTTGAAAAGGATATGGAAGAATATAGTATTTCTGATTTATCAGATTTAAAAATAGCAGTTGACTGTGCAAATGGCGCCTCTTCGGTTACTGCTCCGGATATGTTTATGAAGCTTTGTCCGAATGCATTGTTCATAGGCTCTCACCCTAACGGAACAAATATTAATGAAAATTGTGGCTCAACTCACCTTGAGCTTTTAAGCGATTTTGTTGTACGAAATAACTGTGACGTTGGCTTAGCATTTGATGGCGATGCTGACAGATTTTTGGCAATTGACGAGAATGGTAATGAGATTGATGGTGACAAACTTATATCAATATTCGCAAAATATCTTAAATCGAAAAACAAGTTGAACAATAACACGGCAGTTGTTACAGTAATGAGCAATATGGGCTTTTTTAAATTCTGTGAAGAAAATGATATTAAATGCGAAAAGGCAAAAGTCGGTGACAGATACGTTCTAGAAAATATGTTGAAGGGCGGCTACAATATTGGTGGCGAACAGTCAGGGCATATTATCTTCCTTGACCATTCAACAACAGGTGATGGTGAGCTATCAGCCTTAAAGCTTCTTTTAGTTATGAAAGAAACAGGGAAAAAGCTTTCTGAATTAGCAAGTGAAATGAAGGTTTATCCACAGACTCTTATAAACGTACGTGTTTCTGATTTTGGTAAGGCACGTTTCCCTCATGATAATGAAATTAAAAATGCAATTGCTGCAGCAGAAAAAGAATTGGGTAGCGAAGGCAGAGTTCTTGTTCGTGTTTCAGGTACCGAACCGCTCATAAGAGTTATGATTGAGGGTACTGATAAAGAAAAAATTAATGTTTTAGCCGAGGAATTGGCAGAGGTTATAAAAGAGAGGTTACTTTAATGCGTATTTCAGACGCTTGGAAAGATTATGAGCTTTTAGATTGTTCAGATGGAGAAAGACTTGAGCGCTGGGGTGATATAATATTAATTCGCCCTGACCCTCAGGTTATATGGAAAACTGAAAAGAAAAATAAATTGTGGCGTGAAGCCCATGCAAGATATCACCGTTCTAACACAGGCGGTGGTTCTTGGCAGTTTTATAAAAAAATCCCAGAGGTTTGGCAGATTAAGTTTAATGATTTGGAGTTTAATCTTAAGCCGATGTCCTTTAAGCACACAGGTGTATTTCCTGAACAGGCGTGTAATTGGGAATTGGTTCGTGATATTATTAAAAACAGCGATCGCGAAGACGTTAAGGTTTTAAATCTTTTTGCCTACACAGGTGCAGCGACTGTTTCGGCACTTAAAGCGGGTGCTTCGGTAGTACACGTAGATGCATCAAAAGGAATGGTTCAGTGGGCAAGAGAAAATGCCGCTTCTTCAGGCGTGGCTGACAAGCCTGTTCGCTGGATTGTTGATGATTGTATGAAATTTGTAGCACGTGAAATCCGTAGAGAAAAGAAATATGACATCATTATTATGGACCCGCCTTCATATGGCAGAGGTCCCGGTGGTGAAGTGTGGAAGTTAGAAAATGAGGTTTACGGATTTATTGAAATGTGTAAACAGGTTTTATCTGATGACCCGCTGGCAGTTATAGTTAACTCCTACACTGCAGGGCTTTCACCGGCTGTTATGAGCTACATATTAAATTCAACGGTTGTTAAAGAATACGGCGGAAAAGCAGAAGCCGATGAAATTGGCTTGAAGGTTTCAGAAAACGGACTTATATTACCTTGCGGTTCTACTGCAGTTTGGAAGAAATGAAAATGATTAATAAAGAAAAAATTATTGAGTTTAAAAATGTTTCATACAAGTATTCAGATGAAGAAACAGATGTTATTAATAACCTGACAATAGATTTTTATTCGGGTGAATTTACTTGTATTTTAGGCCATAACGGGTCGGGTAAATCTACCTTAGCAAAGCTTGTTAACGCAATAAATTATCCTACAGAAGGTAAGGTTATAAGCTTTGGATTTGATACTTCTGAAGAAGAAAATGAAATTAAAATAAGACAGAATATCGGAATGGTTTTTCAGAATCCTGATAATCAGATTGTAGCTACAATTGTTGAGGATGACGTTGCCTTCGGACCTGAAAATTTAGGGGTACCGCGTGAAGAAATCAGAAAAAGGGTAGACGATGCCTTGAAGATAGTTGATATGTATGATTACAGACTTCACGAGCCACACAAACTATCGGGCGGTCAGAAGCAAAGAGTTGCAATAGCGGGTGCAATTGCGATGCAGACTAAATGTATTGTTCTGGACGAGCCTACGGCAATGCTTGACCCAAAAGGTAGAAAAGAAGTTCTTGGGGCGTTAATGCGCCTTAAAGAAGAATTAGGTATGACAATAATTCTGGTAACTCATTTTATGGATGAAGCGGTAAACGCCGACAGAGTGGTTGTTATGAATGACGGAGTTATTTGCTTTGATGATACTCCACAAGAAGTTTTTAAAAATACAGTTGAATTGAAAAAAATAGGTCTATCTGTACCGAAACCATTAGAGTTAGCTTTGGAGCTGAAAAAAGAAGGCTTCGATTTAGGTGCAAAGGTCCTAACCGATGATGAATTTTTAGAAGCATTTAAAAAATTACAGCAATAAAAGGATTTTAGATTATGTCAGTACTTTCAGTGAAAAATTTAAAATACGAATACTCAAAGGGTACCCCGTTTCAGATTGGTGCCTTAAAGGGCGTGTCCGTAGATTTTGAAGCAGGTGAAATTGTTGGTGTAATCGGTCATACGGGTTCAGGTAAGAGTACGCTTTTACAACATTTAAACGGACTTTTGAAGCCTGAAAGCGGTGAAGTTCTTTTTGAAGGCGAAAATATATGGGATTCGAAAGAAAAAGTGAGAAAATGTCGTTTTGGTGTTGGGCTTTGCTTTCAATACCCTGAGCACCAGCTTTTCGAGTCAACAGTTTTTGAAGACGTTGCTTTTGGACCTAAGAATATGGGGCTCTCCGAAAGTGAAATAAAGGAACGTGTTTTACAGTCTGTTAAATTTGTTGGTTTAACAGAAGATTATTTGGATAAATCGCCATTTGATTTGTCAGGGGGAGAAAAACGCAGGGTTGCAATTGCCGGTGTTATTTCTATGAAACCAAAAGTTCTTGTGTTGGATGAACCAACGGCAGGTCTTGATCCTGTTGGTAAAAATGACTTGCTTGAGTTGATAAAATCTTATAATAAAACAACGGGTAGCACAGTTGTTTTTGTTTCTCATAATATGGATGATGTTGCACTTGTTGCCGATAGAGTTTTAGTTCTTAGCGAAGGCAAAATTGTGATGAATGGAACCGTTGAAGACGTTTATTCAAAAGGTAGTCAGCTTTTAGAATTAGGGCTTGATGTTCCCGAAATTACACGTGTATTTTTAAAACTTAAAGAAAACGGTTACGACGTTCCTACAGACGTTTATACTGTAGAGGACGGCAAAAATAAAATTCTGGAATTTTTAAGAAAGGGGAAAATTAATGGTTAAAGATATTACAATCGGTCAATTTTTTCCTAAAAATTCCTTTGTTCATAAGTTGGATGCAAGAACGAAAATTCTGATTTGTTTTTTTATGATAATCTTTATTTTCCTTTGCAAAAACTTTGCTTCAATTGGCGTTATGTTAGGGTTTGTTGCAGTTGTTTATTTATTCTCAAAGCTTTCACCAAAATTAATGGCAAAAAGCTTGAAGCCACTTATTCCTATAATAATTCTGACTTCGCTTTTGCAGCTTTATTATAACAATAACGGAGAGGTTCTTTGGTCTTATAAAAAAATCTCGGTGACTGAAGGTGGCGTTTATACCGCTATTTTTATAATTATAAGAATAATCACACTTTTGGTTCTGAGCTCTCTTCTTACCTATACAACGTCTCCTACAGATTTAACTGACGCAATTGAAAAACTACTTTCTCCGTTAAGAGTTTTTAAAATTGACGTTCACACATTTGCTATGATGATGACAATTGCGTTGAGATTTATACCGACGCTTATAGATGAAATAGACAGAATTATGTCAGCACAAAAGGCAAGAGGTGCAGATTTTGAAAGCGGTAATCTTATGAAAAGAATAAAGGCACTGTTTCCTATATTTATTCCGCTTATAATTTCTTGCTTCAAAAGAGCTTTTGAGTTAGCGGATGCTATGTCGTGTCGTTGTTACGTCGGAGGCAAAGGAAGAACAAGAATGAGAAAAATGCAGTTTACTTTTAAAGATTTAGCCGCATTTTTAGTAACTGTTGTTACTTGTGCTCTTATCATTTTTATGAATTTTCATTTCGAGGCATTAATATAAATTATGAGAAATCTTTTATTTAAAATCGCTTTTGATGGCTCTCAGTTTCATGGCTGGCAGATACAAAACGATTTACCAACAATTCAAGGTGAACTGAAAAATGCGTTTTTTTCGTTAACAGGCGAAAACGTTACAATTAATGGTTGTAGCAGAACGGATGCAGGCGTTCACGCTAAAGAATATTATTTTAATGTTAAATTACAGTCGTCAATTCCTTGTGAATCCTTTCCGAGTGCATTAGTGACAAAGCTTACTCCAAACATACTCGTAGAGGAGTGTCAGGAGGTTGCTCTTGATTTTAATGCACAGTTCGACTGTAAATGCAAAGAGTATGAATACCATTTTTTAAATACAAAAAATTTATCTCCGTTTATGTATAAACGGGTTTGTCACTATAAATATCGTGCTCTCGATGCAGAATATCTTAATGAAGCTGCTCAGAAATTTGTAGGTGAATTTGATTTTTCTGCTTTTTGTGCTTCGGGTGCAACAGTTGTTTCAAAAGTCAGAACTATTTATTCTGCATCTGTAAGACGCGAGGGGGATTTGGTGATTTTTAAAGTGTGCGGAAACGGATTTTTATATAATATGGTGCGTATTATGGCAGGTACTTTATTATACGTTGCTGAAGGAAAAATTAAAAGCGAAGAGATTCTTGATATTATTGAAAGTAAAGACCGTACAAAAGCAGGTGTTACAGTTATACCTGACGGCTTATATCTTAACAAAGTTTTTTATGGAAGTGAAATAGATGAGGTTAAGGCTTAAAGAAGTGAATACAGGCTTTATGCTTGAGCGAAAAGTAAGAAAACTTTCGCCGAAACAAAGAGCTATTTCGATTATCTCAATAACTCTTGTTGTTACGTTTTTTATTACGTTTATTTTATCTGCGGTAGGAATTTTGCCGAGTGAAGCGATTATGGCACGAATTTCAACAAGCCTTTTGGGCGGAGGTAAAAATTATCCCGTTGCAGTAGATAGTGATGCAATTATTAATATTGGTATCATTGATGACAATTTGTTGGTTTTAAGTGATAAAAATATTACTGTCTATGATTCTGACGGAAATGTTGTTTTTACAGAAAAACATACTTTTTTAAGACCGGCTTTTTCAATCAATGGCGATAAGGGTGTTGTTTTCGACAGAAACGGAACAGGCTACATATTAATTGAAAAGGATGCTAAAGTGAGTTCGGGTAATACAGCAGGTGTTATTATTACTGCTGAATATGGAAAAAATGGGAATTACGCTTTTGCACTAAGAGGAGAAAAATCTACAAGTGTTCTTGTGGTTTTTGATAAACACGGCGAAGTTCGCTTTCAATGGAACTGTGCCTATGAGCATATAACCTCGATTTCGCTTTCAGACGATGGTAAATTCGCAGGGATTGCTACTTTGAATTCAGAAAATGGTGCACTTTATTCTGTTGTTCATTATTTTGGTTTTGAGTACAGCTCCGCACTTAATACACAAAAATTCCCCGAGGTTGCGGTGCTTGATTTACGATTTACAAATTCAAATACATTAACGTTGTTTTCCGATACGGGTATTTATCAGGTTAAGAAAAACGGGGATGAATTCAGTCAGGTTGCAAAGTATTTTTCAAGTGAATTTATTGCTTTTGATTCAAGTGAAAAGGGGGATTATGCAGTTTGCCTTGCAAAATATGGCAGTGCAAACGTGTTCGAGATATCAGTTTATAATGCAAGTGGTAAATTAAAGAATAGTATTTCATTAGACTACAAGGTTCTCAATATGGCTCTGAGCAATAAATATATTTTTGCTCTTGCGGAAAATTGCATAATGGTATATAATCTTAAGGGTAGAAATGTAGGTAGTATCAAAATTAATGGTAAACTTTATGGTATTTATCCTACTGATAAGTATTGTTATGTTCATTCGTTGGGCAATATTTCAAGGTGTTTTTCATATGGTGATAATGAGCTTGAATTAGGTTTTACTGTTTAGTAAAAAGAAATTTGGCTTGTAAAAAACATTTTATTGCTTTAAATAATGTTTATAGGAGGTTTCTCTATGGATTTTATTGTTGATATCGCTTTTATTGCATTAGTTGTATTCTTCGTTGTATCAGGTGCCAAAAAAGGTTTTATCAGAGCACTTTTAGATGGTTTTTCTTCAATTATCTCGGGTGTGCTTTCTTACGCTCTTTCAAAACCTGTAGCAGATTTTGTTTACAATTCTTTTATACGTGGCTTTACAAAGGAAAAAATGCAAAACGTTTTATCAGGGTCATATGATGATTTTGATTCTGTAAGTGAGCGTGTTACAACTTTAATAGGTGAAATTCCCGAGGGTGCAATTAACCTTGCTTCTAAGTTTGGATTTAATATTGAAGCAGTAACAACAGCTATAATAAAAACAAATACTAACGATAAAGATGCTCTTGTTGAAGCGGTAATGGTAAACGTAGCGGATAACGTTCTTCTCAGATTTACAGAAGCAATTATGGTTATAGTCTTGTTTTTGATTGTTTCTTTGATATTAAGTTTTGTTATTCGTATTTTTGACGCTTCAATTGACAAGATTCCTGTTATAAAAGAAACAAATAAAATTTCAGGTGCAGTTTTAGGCTTGGTTAAAGCAGTTGTAGTTATTTTTGTTGTTTGCACACTTTTATTCTTCGTTGTTTCATCATCAGAAAATGCTGAATTCGTAACAGTTGTCAGTTCTTCAAAAATATATGGATTTATTAACAGTAATAATCCATTATTAAATATATTTAATTGATTCTATTTGTGGAAAAAGAGGTTTATTTATGAAAGATTTATTTAAAGGTTGTTTAACTATTCCGAACTTGATTAGTGTTATAAGAATTATACTTATACCATTTTTTGCTGTTTATTTTATGCAGGGAAAATATGTATTAGCAGTTGTGATTCTTGCGCTTTCAGGGCTTTCTGATTTTGTTGATGGTAAAATTGCAAGAAAATTCAACCAAATCAGTGCGCTTGGTAAATTACTCGACCCTTTAGCTGATAAATTAACTCAGATTACACTCGCTGTTATTCTGTTTTTAACGTTTAATAAGGCAGAAAATGAAATGCTTAAAGCATTCAGTTGGGTATTCCTTGTGTTTATAGGCAAAGAGTTTATTATGGTGTTAGGTAGTCTTATAATGCTTGCATTTGGTCTTCGTCCTGGTGCTGCCGAAATTTATGGTAAGCTTGCAACTTTAGCATTCTATGTTGTTATGATTTTAATAATTGCTTTCGGACCTGAGGTTGGTGCTTTCAAAAATTTATTTGAACTTCCGAATACACTTATGATGATACTTGTTATTATTTCGGCAATACTTACTATGGTAGCTTTCTTCAGCTACGTGCCGGATGTAATTCGTCAGGTTAAAGAAAAAAAGGCAAATAAAAGTAAATAATTTTTATGAATATATTTTCTTAGGAGAAATAGATGAATAATAAAATGTTATGTTCTAAGTGCAAGAAACGTCCTGCCGTAATTTTCGTTTCTAAAATCGAGGGCGAAAAAACTACACAGGAAGGCTTTTGCATTAAATGCGCAATGGATTTAAATATCGGTCCGATTAAACAAATGATGGAAAATATGGGTATCACTGAAGATGATGTTGATGCTGTTTCAGAACAGTTTGGTGATATGTTTGGTGATATGGATAATTTTCAACCGGGAGGAGCGGGTACAATGCCGTTCCTTCAAAATCTTTTTAATTTAGATTCTTCTAAATCAAAAAAAGACAAAGATGAGGTTGACGATGACGATTTTGGTTTATCGGATATAGAAGACGATGAAGATAAACCTAAAAAAACAAAGAAGAAAAAGACAAAACGTAAGTTTTTAAGTCAATATTGTACAGATTTAACTCAAAAAGCACGTGATGGAAAAATCGACAGAATTATTGGCCGAGAAACAGAAATTTACAGAACAATACAGATTCTTTGCAGAAGAACTAAAAACAACCCTTGCTTAATTGGTGAACCCGGTGTGGGTAAAACTGCAATTGCAGAAGGTCTCGCTTTAAAAATTGCAAGCGGTGATGTTCCGGCAAGACTTATAGATAAAGAAATTCATCTTTTGGACCTCACTGCACTTGTTGCAGGTACTCAGTTCCGTGGCCAATTTGAAAGCAGAATTAAAGGGCTTGTTGATGAGGTTAAGAAAGAGGGCAATATAATCCTTTTCATAGACGAGGTTCATAGTCTTGTAGGTGCAGGTGAAACTGAAGGCTCTTCTATGAATGCGGCAAATATTTTAAAACCATCTCTTTCACGTGGAGAAATTCAGGTTATTGGTGCTACTACTTTTAATGAATACAGAAAGCATATTGAAAAAGATGCTGCTCTTGAAAGAAGATTTCAACCTGTAAAAGTTGAAGAGCCTTCAATAAGTGATTGTTACAATATGCTTGTTGGCGTTAAAGAATATTACGAAGCATATCACAAAGTTACTATCAGTGACAGCTTGGTTTACAAAGCGGTAACACTTTCTGAAAGATATATCAACGACAGATTTTTACCCGACAAGGCTATAGATTTACTTGATGAAGCTTGTACTTGTGCAAATCTTCGTAATGCTGCTATAAGCGATTACGAAAAGCTTCAGAATGATTTAGAAAGACTTGATGAAGAAATCGAAGAAATTGTAAATGTAACTGAAGGTGAAATAGATTACGAAAAGCTTGCTAACAAGAAAGCAGAAAAAATGAAGCTTGAAGCAAGTGAAGGTGAGCTTAAAGAAAAAGCTGAAGATAATGCAGTTACGGAACAAGATTTAGCAAAAGTTATAAATCTCTGGACAGGTATTCCGACTACTAAAATAATTGAAAATGACTTGAAAAAGCTTTCATCGCTTGAAGAAAAACTGAAGTCAAGAATTATTGGTCAGGATGAAGCCGTTGAAGCGCTTTGTGCAGCAATCAGAAGAAGCAGAGTTCAGATATCAGCAGTAAGAAGACCTGCATCATTTATTTTTGTCGGTCCTACAGGTGTCGGTAAAACTGAGCTTGTAAAGCAACTCGCAAACGAGCTTTTTGAAACACCTGAAACTCTTATAAGACTTGATATGTCTGAGTTTATGGAAAAACACAGTGTTTCAAGAATTATTGGCTCGCCACCAGGATACGTTGGTTATGATGAAGCTGGTCAGTTGACAGAAAAAGTCAGAAGAAAGCCATATTCTGTTATTCTTTTTGATGAAATAGAAAAAGCTCATCCTGACGTTTTGAATATTCTTCTTCAGATTCTTGATGAAGGTAAAACAAGCGATGCTCATGGAAGAACAGTAGGCTTTGAAAATACGGTTATTGTTATGACTTCTAATGCAGGCAGTGAACAAAAAGAGTCTGCTTTAGGTTTTAACAGAGATGCAAATGAATATTCAAAAGATAAATCAATGAAAGCATTGAAGGATTTCTTAAGACCTGAGTTTATAGGCAGAGTCGATGAAGTTATATTCTTTAAAAATCTTAACAAAGAGAGTCTTATAAAAATTTCAGATATTCTTATTGACGAGCTTAAAGAGCCTTTGAAAGACAAGAGTATTAATTTTGTTGTAGGTGAAGGTGTATCTGAAATTATTGCAGAGAAATCTGTTGATGGTGGCAGAGGTGCAAGAGATATAAGACGAAATATAAGAAAAGAAATTGAAGATAAAATTGCTGATATTCTTATCGACCGTGCAGACAAAGAAACAAGTGAAATCAGCGTAACTGCGGTAGATAATGAAATTAAAGTTTCTTACAAAAAATAATTTTAAGTGAGTATATTATGGAAAGAAAAGGTTTTTATAAAATAAATAAATTCCCACAGAGAATGTGTGAGGTTTTTAATAGCGAAAAAGGTCTTTTGTCAGATAAAGCGTTGTGCCTTGGTGCTTCAGCTGATGGCACAATTTATATCGGTACAGAAAATGGTGTAAACTACAGAAAAGGCAACGGTGATTTCGGTGCATTTTCTTGCGGTGCAGTAAGCGTTATTGCACAGGGTAAAGATGGCGTGGTTTATTTTGCATCAGGCAAGACAGTTTATATCTGTGAAAAAGGTAAAATCCGTGAATTACAAACATTAGAGGAAGAGGTTAAAGGCATTACTTATGCAACTGAAACTTTCCTTATTACAGCTGATAATATTTATAGACTTGAAGATGGCAAATTCAACTTCTTCTATGATAACGAGTTAAATGCTGAGGGTGTTTCTTCTGCACCTGGTAGATTGATGGCAAACTGCGACACTGCGCTCACAGTTTTCGTAGGTAAAAGAAAGCACTGGATGTGCATTTTCCCTGAACACTCATCAATGCCTTACTTCCATATCAACTCAATTACATTTGATAAAAATACAGGCTTCTTATGGCTTGCAACCGATAAGGGTGCTTACATTTACGATAATAACAATGCTTGGTTTGGTCCAGATGAATTATCATCACTCCCAAGTGAAGAAATTTATAAAATTGCTTTTTCAGATGATGGTAGAATTGCATTTGCATCAAACGCAGGCTTAATTCTTGTTAAAAATGGTGTCAGAAAATATCTTCCGGCAACCCGTTGGGTGTTAGATGAAAACGTTAAAGACGTAATCTTTTCAGGTAACGATATCTGGACTGCAACTGATAAGGGTGTTACAAGAATTTACGTAGAAGAAATGACTCTTGCAGAAAAAGCAGATAGAATATTTGAATATTCAGAAAAATATTTTGTTCGTGAGCCTGGTTTTCTTACAGGTATGGGTGATATTTCCAATAGAGATATCACAACAGGCAAACCGAATATAACTGATAATGACGGTCTTTGGAGTCATTGCTACTTAGGTGGACTTTCTTATTGCTATGCAGTTACAAAAGATAAAAAGGTTTTAGAAGCAGCACGAAAAATTATGAACGGCTGTGCAAGGCTTACTAAAATAACAGGCAAAAAAGGCTTTACCGCACGTGCTATAAGATTCCCTGGTGACGAAGGTTACGGTGAAAATCTTGATATGCAGATTGACGGTGGCGAATGGCATAAGGCACCTGACGGAAACTGTGAGTGGTTAGGTGAAACCTCAAGTGACGAAATGACAGGTCATTTCTTCGGATTCTCGCTTTATTACGATTTCTGTGCCGATAAGAAAGAAAAAGCGTACATAAAAGAAATTATATGTGACATTGTCGACCATATAATAGAGCATAAATACCGTCTTCACGATGTTGATGATAAGCCGACAACATGGGCTTGCTGGGATCCTGATGAGCTTAATGGTAAAAGTATGTGGCTTTGGGAAAAGAGTATCAATTCACTTGAGATACTTACATTCTTAAATGTTGCTTATCATATGTCAGGCGACGAAAAATACAGAAAAGAATTCTTAAAACTTGCAATCGATGAACATTATCTTTTAAATGCAGCACAACCTAAAAAGGATGACGCAAGAGTTTGTCATATTGATGATAATTTGGGATTCCTTTGTACAACAACGTTTTTAAGACTTGAAAAAGACCCCGCTATAAGAGCATATATTTTAATGGGTCTTCGTCAGCATTGGGAATACGAAAGGAATGAAAGAAATCCGTTCTTTAATTTGGCTTATAATGCGTTTACAGATGACGTCTGCGATATTGAGTATGCAGTTAAACACTTAAGAGAAATCCCTCTTGATTTCATTCAGATTCCTATGCTTAACAACAACCGTAAAGGGCTTGAGTTTGATATGGGTCAGGAAAAATGGGGTGGTAGCAAACAACTTAAGGTTGCTTTGGATATTGATGAACGAGTTGTTACAAATTATGATACTAACCCATATAAAGTTAACAACGGTAGGGGAACATCTGCTTGTAATACTGCAAGTTTCTTAATACCGTATTGGTTCGGCAGATATTATGGATTAATCGAAGAATAATTAAAAAATCGATGTTCTTATTGAACATCGATTTTTTGTGCAATTATTTTATGACAGGAAAAGTTGCGTTATTTTGTTAAGTGAGTATCAATGGTGTTAAGAAGTGTTTCGGCAATTTTAGGACCTACAGAGTTGGTTTCTTCATAATGCCGTCTTTCAAGATTATCAGTAGCAGCATTAATATATGGTGTTTCTTTGTTTAAATAAAAATCATTTTCAGGAATTATGTAACCTAATTCATCATTGCAGAGCCCTACAACAAAATTGTTTTTTATTTCTGTCATTTTTATAAGAGGCTTGTAGTCTGCTTTGCAGTTATTAGCAGAATTTTCTTCATTTAAAAATTCGCCGTTATAGAGCTCGGGGAATAATTCACCGGGAATTAAAAACATAGCTACTTGTTTTTCACCTAAAATAAGAAAGCCTGCTTCAGAAATGACAAAAGCGTTGTGTTTGCGTTTTATAAAGTCGTTATTAAGCACTTTTAAAAGCCTTGCTAAAATCAAAACGAAATTCTCTGTTGGAATATTAATTTGTTTTGATTTTATATTAATAATAGGTGAAATTTCACTTTCATCATTTAAGGAGAGTACTAATTCACCTAATTCTTTGCCGAAATTCTTTGTGTATTTTTCGCAATCAATCTCGTGCCGATAAACTTTTTTTATTTCTTTGGCAGATATCATTCCGCCTATAGCTCCATTTAAATAAAGAACCTCGCAATTTTTGTGTTCCTCTTCAATTTCTTTAATCATATAACAAGGGAAGTCGGCGCTTACACTTTTTGTTTTGCTACCCAAAAGCTCTGCGTGAGATGCAAAATTAATAACAAAAATTTCTTTTTTTGTTTTGTCATCGGGAACGAAGTGAATTCTGTTTAAGCTTCTGTCGAATGTTTCAGGTGTTCTGCAATCATATTGCAAATCTGTTGTTTCAACTTTTGAAAAATATAATTTACCGTTAGCTCTGTTTTTATATGCATCAATAATAGCTTTTGCAGTTTTCTTTTTGAGGGCAGTCATAAACTCTTCGTTTCTACCGCTTTTATAAATTTTCTCACCCCAAAGACCTTGTGTATCAATTGCAGAATGAGTATGAGTACAACAAATGTTAATAGACTTCAATTTTCCGATTTCATTACTTTCTAAAACAAGCCTTCTTATATCGTTTATATCTTTTCGACTCATACCTACAGCATCAATACTGCAGAGTATAATGCCACCGTTTGTTTTATTATCATCAATAAATATTGCTCTTGAATACATATCATCAAGAACCCTCTCGGCTTTGTTATTTGAATTGTAACCTGCTATAAAATACTTTTTACTCTCAACATCAGCAGGTGTTAAAACCTCTTTTCCGAAACCACAAGTAAAAGTTTTACCTATAGAAAAATCAAAATTTTCGTCACCTGTGAGCATAAATTTTTTCGCTGAATCTTCGTTTGAAAGTTGTTTTTTGGGCATCATTGAAACAATAAGTTTCCCTGAAGTTTCTATTAATTTTCTTTTCAAGTTAAAAGAACTCATATTTATCACCTGAAAATATTATATATAAATTTTAATTTTCTTTCAACTGTTAATTTGCTATTGCTTTTTTCTATAATATTTATTATTATATATAGCGGTGATTTTAAATGATAACAATTCGTAAATATGAAGAGAAAGATTCGGAGAATGTTAAATTTGCCTGTCTTAACGCAGAAGGATATAATAGTATTACAGATGATGAAACAGCACAATTGGTTTTACATACTTTTTGTGAATATTACATTGAAAGAGAGCCTGAAAACTGTTTTGTTGTTGATGATGACGGCAGGGCGGTCGGCTTTATAATTTCTGCTGAAAAATTCGAACCATATAAAAAAGCACTCCGCGAAGAATATTGTGAAAAGAATAAATATTTAGGCGAAGAAAGATATAATTGGTCGTTAGAATCAACAGAACTTCCCGAAAAATATAAAGATGAATATCCTGCACATTTTCACATAAATATTTTACCTGAATATCAGAGAGTTGGTGCAGGTGGTAAGCTTTTAAAAGCACTTTTTAATCATTACAAAGAAAAGGGCGTTAAAGGTGTAATGCTTTGTTGTAACAATGAAAATGAAGTTGGTCTCAATTTCTATAAAAAATATGGTTTTAAAGTATTAGAAGAAACTAAATATGATGTTGCATTTGGTATAAAATTATAATAAAATAAGATTATAAATTACTTGAAAGGTTTATTTACTATGGAAAACACTCAAGAAAAGAAAAAAATTGTTTTAAGCTGCATTCAACCTACAGGCACACCTACTTTAGGTAACTATTTGGGTGCTTTAAAAAATTGGGTTAATATGTGCGATGATTATAACTGTCTTTATGGTGTGGCAGATTTGCACTCAATCACAGTTCCTACATTTAGAGAAAATCCCGCACAGTTGAAAAAGAATACTTTAGAGCTTTATGCTTTGCTTTTAGCATTAGGAATCGACCCACAGAAAAATGTTGTTTTCGTTCAGAGTCATGTGCCAACTCACGCTCAGTTGTGCTGGATTTTGAATTGCTATACACAATTTGGTGAAGCTTCAAGAATGACACAGTTCAAAGAGAAGAGCCAGAAGCATAGTGATAATATAACTGTCGGTCTTTTTGATTACCCGATTCTTATGGCGGCAGATATTTTAATTTATAACGCAGACTTCGTACCGATTGGTGCTGACCAAAAACAACACCTTGAAATTGCGAGAAATATTTGCGACAGATTCAATATGTATTATGGTGATGTTTTAAAGATGCCGGAGCCGTTTATTGGTAAAGCAGGAGCAAAAATAACGTCTCTTCAGGACCCGCTTAAAAAGATGAGTAAATCTGATGATAACCCTAAATCTTATATTTCTATGCTTGATGAACCCAACGTAATTATGAAGAAAATTAAAAGTGCTGTTACAGACAGTGAAGCTTGCGTTCGTTTTGCAGATGGTAAAGATGGTATAAATAACCTTATGACGATTTACTCCTGTTGCACAGGAAAGTCTTTTGCTGAGATTGAAAAAGAGTTTGATGGTAAAGGTTACGGCGATTTTAAAACTGCAGTAGGTGAGGCGGTTGTAAAAGAATTAGAGCCGATTCAGACAAGATATAAAGAACTTATAACCGAAAAGAAATATCTTGAAGAATGTATGAAAAATGGTGCAGAACTTGCGACAAAAATTTCTCAGAGAACCTTAGATAAGGTTATGAAAAAAGTAGGCTTTTTACCAAGATAAAAATTAACGGGATGAAAAAACACTTGTTTTTACATCCCGTTTTTTAATTTAGTTATTATATTAAAAGGAAAAGCCGTGGCACTTTGCCACGGCTTTTCCTCAAACTAATATTAAATTAGTTAGCTTTGTTAAGCTTTGTAACAAGTGCAGACTTTTTGTGAGCAGCGTTGTTTTTGTGAAGAAGACCTTTAGCAGCAGCCTGGTCAATTTTCTTAACAGCAACTTTAACTACATCAGCCTTGTTAGCGTCGTTTGCATCAATAGCAGCATTTGCTTTTTTGATTGCAGTTTTAAGAGCAGAGTTAGTTGCTTTGTTTTTAGCAGCTTTTGTCTGGTTAACAAGAACTCTTTTCTTTGCAGATTTAATGTTTGGCACGTAATTCACCTCCCGAAGTTTCCATACAGTTGTATATATTACCACGAACACTTATAAAAAGCAAGTTTTTTTTGAAAATAATTTAAAAATTTTTAATGGTTTTTTAAAGGGTGAATGCTATATAACATTCACCCTTTAATTTATTAAAGATTATAATACTTATCAAACTCTGCAGGATGTGGAATAGCAGCGAGTTGACTGCATTCTGCACGTTTAGTTTTAATAAAGTTACGAAGAAGTTCTTCAGGGAAAACTCCGCCTTCAGTAAGGTAAGCAAAGTCTTTTTCGAGACAATCAAGTGCTTCAGGAAGAGATGTAGGAAGCCCTTGAAGTTTTGCTTTTTCTTCTTCAGGAAGATTATAGAGGTTCATATCGTATGGACCCCAACCATTTTTTGCAGGGTCGATTTTATTTTTGATACCATCAAGACCTGCCATAAGAATTGCTGCATAGCAGAAGTATGGGTTACAGGTTGCATCAGGGTTACGAAGTTCAAAACGACGCTTATCAGGACTTTTTGCATAAGCAGGTATTCTGATAACCGCACTTCTGTTAGAAGTTGCATAACCAACAGTAACAGGTGCTTCAAAACCTGGAACAAGACGTTTGAATGAGTTTGTGCTCGGGTTAGTGATAGCACAAAGTGAACCTATGTGTTTAAGTAAACCACCAATAAAGTAGTGAGCAGTTTCACTTAAATGTGAATAACCATTATCATCTGAGAAAATTGGTTCGCCATCTTTAAAAAGAATCATATGAACGTGCATACCACTACCAGCTTCGCCATAAATCGGCTTCGGCATAAATGTAGCACTTTTGCCATATTTGAGGGCAGTGTTATGAATAATATATTTAATCATCATTGTAGCATCTGCCATATGAACAACTTCACCAAGTTGAGGCTCAATTTCAAATTGACCTGAAGCAGCAACCTCAGGATGATGGTAGTTGATTTCAATACCTGCTTCTTTCATAAGAAGGCACATTTCGCTACGGCATTCATAAGAAATATCAAAAGGTTTAGCAATGTGATAGTTCTTTTGTTTCGGAACAACTACACCATGACCTTCTGTGTCAGAATTCCAATAAGACTGTTTTGCATCAACAGAAGCACCAATATAATTACCGCCAACATTCCAGGTAACATCGTCAAAAAGATAAAACTCAAATTCAGGTAAAATTTTCATTTCATCAGCAATACCGCTATTTTTCATATATTCAACAGCAGCTTTAATGATGTTACGAGGGTATTGAGCAAGAGGACGATTTTCAGGTGAATCAATAATCATTGCATTACCTGTCATAGAAAGTGTAGGAATTGAGCAGAATGGGTCAATAAGAGCAGTATCAGGGTCAGGTATAAACACCATATCACTTTTTTCAACTACTGCATAACCATAGTTTGACGCGTCAAAGCCTATACCGCTTTTCATAGTGTCTTCCGAAAAGTTTTCTGCAGGAATAGTAACGTGTCGATATTGTCCGTTAATATCAACCATTTTGAAGTCGACCATTTTAATATCATTTTCTTTGATGATATTAAGAATATCTTGAACAGTTTTTGCCATATAAATGCACCTCTTTAAACTATTTTAAGAACTATTTCAGTATAGCAATTTTTGGGTTTAATGTCAATAAATGTAGAAAAAGATAAATTAAAATTTCAAAATTTATTGATAAAGTGCAAAAAATGCACTATAATATTTTAAGAGGTGTAAGGAATGGCAGTAAAATTAAACGATGACAAAGCAGTTGTTGAAAGAATAAAAAAAGGACTCGAAGAGAAGGGTGGTTTTTGTCCTTGCAAATTAGGAAAATCACCCGAAAATAAATGTATGTGTGAAGAATTTAAAGCACAAATTGCAGACCCCGAATTTGAGGGGTATTGCCATTGTATGCTTTATTATAAAAGCAAATAATATAAAGGGGATTTTGTTATGGTTAAAAAGATTAACAACGATGAATTTAAGAATGAAGTTTTAAGTAAAAAAGGTCTGGCGCTTGTTGATTTGTTTGCAGATTGGTGTATGCCTTGTCAGATGATAGCGCCTGTTATTGAAGAAATTTCAAATGAAAAAACCGAGGTTGAATTTTTTAAGATTAACGTTGATGAAACACCTGAGGTTGCAATTAAATATGGTGTTTCAAGCATACCTACACTTTTGATTTTTAAAGATGGCGAATTAGTAAATAAAGCTGTTGGATTATATCCAAAAGAAAAGATTGTAGATTTATTGGAGATATAAATGAAGAAAATCGGACGACAGGTTAATTTTATTGGCACGAGTGAATTTAACCAACGAAATGGCGAGGGTTCATTTGCAAAATTAAAAAATGGTAAAATAATATTCGGTTTCACTGAATTTACAACTAATGATTGGGAAGATGACGTTGAAGCAAGAATTGCTTATATATTATCTGATGATAATGGTGAAACATGGTCAGATAAAAAAGTTCTTTTCGAAAGACCTCGGGATGCTAAAAATCTGATGAGTCTTTCTTTTTTAAGAATGAATAATGGCGATTTAGGCGCATTCTACATAGTTAAAAATCTCGACGGAACCGATAAAATTGTTTTTGCTCGTTCTGAAAATGAAGGTGAAACATGGTCAGAACCTCAGAATTGTATGGAGTGTCTCGAAGAGCAGGATTACTTTGTTTTGAATAATGACAGGGTTTTAAAATTGAAAAGTGGAAGAATTCTTTTTGCTGTTGCAAAACATACCGTTCTTAATACAGATAAGGATTTTGAACCAGGTGAATTACATTTTTTTATTTCTGATGACGATGGCAAAACGTTCAGAAAAACTGAAACAGTTTTTAAATGTCCGTTTCCACAAAATCCTGATGGTTATGAGGAACCTGGTTTATTTCAATTTGAAGATGGCAAAATATGGTGTTATATAAGAACAGGGCTCGGATTTCAATATGAATGCTTTTCTGACGACGATGGTGAAACTTTTACTTTACCGGAACCAAATATGTTTTTCTCTTCTGCTTGTTCACCAATGCTCGTAAAGAATTGTGGTAAAAATACGGTTGCAATATTTAATCCTGTTCCCGAACATATTTTAAGAGAGGATAATGAACCTTGGGGCAGAACGCCTTACGTAATGGCAGTAAGTAAAGATAACGGCAAAACTTTTGAAAAAGAAAATTTATATTATTTAGAGGACGATTTAAATAACGGGTATTGCTATCCTGCGGTTTATGAAGGGGATGAATATATGCTCGTTGCATATTACCATAGTAATAATACAGGTGTTTGTCTTAACAGTACCAAAATTGTAAAAATAATGTATAATGAAATAGAGTAAAATGGGTGTAAAAATACATCCATTTTTATTTTTAAAAATTTTGAATAAAACACTTGACAAGTGAGTATAATTTATGTATAATAGCAAAGCACTTTGAAAGTGCAAGTGAATATATCGCGGGGTAGAGCAGCTTGGTAGCTCGTCGGGCTCATAACCCGGAGGTCGTGTGGTTCAAATCCCGCCCCCGCAACCAGTAATGAAAGACATCCAATAGGGTGTCTTTTATTTTTTATAAGAGCAAGGGATTTGAACACCTCGCCGAAGGCGAACAAAATCGGGTGTTCGCGTAGCGAATGATGGGCAGAGCCCATCAAATCCCGCCCCCGCAACCAGTAATGAAAGACATCCAATAGGGTGTCTTTTGTTATTTTATTAATCCGTGAGTTTTTAATTAAAAGAACTTTAGGTTATGAGCCCGACGAGTGTTATTTATTTAGTTCAATAGAAATGAAACAATATTAGCAATACAAGTGGAAAAATCTTCAATTGTGTGATATAATCTATACAATAATTTGAAATGATAGGGATTAAAGTAATGATTGTTTTAATAACAGGTGCATCGCACACAGGTAAGACGGTACTCGCGCAGAGGCTGCTTGAAAAATACAAATATCCGTATTTGTCTATACAACATCTGAAAATGGGTTTAATTCGTAGCGGCAATACAGACCTTACCCCGACGGATGATAATGAATTAACCCAATATTTGTGGCCGATTGTTCGTGAAATAGTAAAAACCGCTATTGAAAATAAACAGAACTTAATTGTAGAGGGTTGCTATATCCCTTTTGATTGGCAAAATGACTTTGACACTAAATATCTTGAAAATATTAAATATTTCTGCTTTGTAATGAGTGAGAAATACATCAGAAATCACTTTACGGAAATAAAGAAATATGCAAATGTAATTGAGAATCGTTTGGAGGAGAATTGTTGTACTTTAGAAAGCGTGTTGGAAGATAATACTGAAATCTTAAAACTCGCAAATAAGTATAACGTAAATTATATACTTATTGATGATAAGTATGAAATTAACGTTGATTTATAACGCGGTGCTTCAAATTATTTTTAGCATAAAATGCTCTCTGACTAAGAGGCAGTTGTTATTAATTAAAGATAGCCGATAAGGCATCTTTATACTAAAATAATTTTTAAAATATTATAAAATTGTTAGGAGATCTATATATGGCATTTTGTTGTATGTGCGGGTCACAATTAAATGAGCAAGATAAATTTTGCACAAGGTGTGGTGCCCCTTCGCAAGTGAAAGCATCTGTACCCGCACCCGTTGAGAGTGTTTCGTTTCAGCAAACTCTTTCTCAAAATTTTTCAATCGAAGCATATTCTGGAAATGAACAAAGATTTTTCCTTTTGGGTAAGGAGCTTGTGGTTACTTCAGGAATGGATGTTTTTAATAATTACAGAAAAGCATTCAGAGAGTTTGCAAAATATCAGGCTGCCGCACTTGAGGCTGAATATCGTTCGAGAATATTTAATTTAGATGCATTCTTGATTGAGTTTCCTACTTTGTATGCAAAATACAGGCAACCAATTTTGGATTGTGCAATGTCAATTATGCTTCAAACTGGTGTTTATGATGTTTCTGCCAAACAGTTCGAAGAACAACATACAGCAGACTTCTGTTTATGTGGTAAGGATGTAGACGTTACGATTGAAAGTTTTAATTTAACTATTGAAGCAAATCAGCAGAGAAAAGCAAGAATGTACAATATGATGCCGGGAGTTGTGTTTTCGGGTATCGGTGGTTTTGCCGCGGCTCTTGCTATGAATGTTGCTGTTAATTCAATAGCGGCGGCTGATATAAGAAATGCAAATGTTACACCTAAACAAAGAACTGAGTTGTTCGCAAGAATTAACACTGACGTGCTTATGGAACGAGCATTTACTGACTATTGGAGGGTATTTTTATCTTTAACGTGGCAATTAAACAGAAAAGGTATTGATGTGTGGTACCCCAATCAAAAAGATAATGAAAGTGCAAAAGGTCTTTTTCAGAATCTTACTTCAGGTATGCTCCCACAGGAAAAAATACCGGAGCTCTTAGTGAAACTGATTCAACTTAATCCATATGCAGATGATCCTCTTACATATGTTCGTCAATATGTGGGCATCACTCAGGAGACAGCGCAGATTTTCGATTATTTTGGGGTTGAATAATAGGTTGTGTAAAAAATATGTGTTCTATTTTTGAATAGTTTTTTTGAAAACATCAGTCTAAAAAACTGATGTTTTCTTTTTATTATTACTTGTAAATTTTTAGTTTAGTGTTATAATTTTAACATAATAAGTTTCAGGAAGTGTTTTATGAAAACCGAAAAAAATATTTTAATTGCTTTTATATTAAATTTATTGTTTGCCGTTTTTGAATTCTTTGGAGGTATTTTTACCGGTAGTGTTGCTATTGTTTCAGATGCTATTCACGATGTAGGTGATGCTACAAGTATAGGCATCTCTTATTTTTTAGAAAAACAAAGCAAAAAGAAACCTGATGAAAAATACACCTACGGATACGCAAGGTACTCTGTAATGGGTAGTGTAATTACAACTTTAATTCTTTTGGTTGGTTCTGTGATTGTTATTATAAATGCAGTTGGTAAAATGCTTAATCCTGAAGAAATAAACTATAAGGGTATGATAGTTTTTGCAGTTTTAGGACTTGTTGTGAATTTTGTTGCCGCAATAGTTACACATGGAAGTGGCTCTTTGAATCAGAAAGCGGTAAATCTTCATATGTTAGAAGATGTTTTGGGTTGGGCTGTTGTATTAATTGGTGCGGTTATTATGAACTTTACAGATATTAAAATTATAGACCCGCTTATGTCAATTGGTGTTTCTGTGTTCATTTTTATAAATGCTTTTAAAAATTTAAAAGATGTTCTCGATTTATTTTTAGAAAAAACGCCAAATGGAATAAAAGTTGATGAAATTAAAGCTCATATTTTAAATATTGATGGTCTGGAAGACGTTCATCATATTCATATATGGAGTCTTGACGGTAACTCTAATTTTGCCACGATGCACATTGTAACAAATTGTGATGGTCATAAAATAAAAGAAAAGGTGAGAGAAGAGCTTTTTGAACACGGTATAAGTCACGCTACGCTCGAGCTTGAAACAGTGGGCGAGCATTGTCACGAAAACAATTGTAACGCTCACCTCAGCATAAATTCCGATCATAGTCATCATCACCACCATCACCATTAATACAGACTGACTAAAATTGTTGTTTTTTCTTGACAAGTTTTGTAATTATTAGTATAATAACCCTGTATGTTAGTGGAGGTTTCAGTGTATGAAAAAAGAAATAAAACTTGATTTTGGAAAGAAAATATTTCCTTTAATCATAATTTTTATCGGCGTTGCACTTGCTGTTGCACTTCTTGTTACAAGGCTTAATTTTACTGCAGTTGTTTGCGTTGCTTTCAATTGTATTCTTTCTGCAATTATTGCTTTAAGTCTTATTATCAAGAAAAAAGTATATGCTCCTATGGTGTTTTCTTACGCTGCTGTCAGCATAGGTATTGTAGTTTATTATGTAATCTGGGGTGCAGATGCAGGTTTTGGTGCATTTACATCAGGGCTTGTTGGCTTTTCTTCTGCCGAGAATCCGTTGCTTACAGGCGAAGGGAACTTCTTCACAAGGTTACTTGGCAACTTTCTTCTTGTTAGCCCTAACGCAATTTCTTTGTGGGCGCTTTTCCTTGTTGCTAAGAAAACATTCAAGAAAAATGTTTTAAAAACTATATTATCAGCTGTTCTTACAGTTTCGTTACTTGCAACAACAGTTCTTTACGTTCTTACAATGAATCTCCGCTCTAAGCCTAACACAGAAAGACTCTGGGAAGGTCAGGATGACTATCTTAAAAAGGTTGATAATAAAGCGACTAAGAATTCACCTAACGTTCTTATCATTATGATGGACGATTTAGGCTATGGAGACGTTTCTCTTAATGGTGCTATTTATGATACTCCAAATATAGATTCAATTGGTGAGAACGGTCTTAATCTTACCAACTTCTATTCAGCGTATTCTGTTTGTTCTCCTGCAAGATTTGCTGCTCTTACAGGCAGATATCCTTACAGAGGCTATGCTGACAACGTTATATATCCGACTGTTGATACAATTTCTCCGTTTGCAAGCACAAGAATTTTCAACTCTGTTGAAATGGGTAACAATGCAGATGGTATGCTTGGCGACGAAATCACATTTGCAGAAACATTTAAAGCTGCAGGCTATAACACCGGTGCTTTCGGTAAATGGCATCTCGGTGATTATGGTGAGTATCTTCCTACAAATCAGGGCTTTGATTATTTCTACGGAAGCCATCACGTAAATGATATGACTCCATTCTATCACGTTACAGAAGAAAATGGTGAGTGGGAGATTGTTCATTCAACAAAAGAGCTTAAGGATCAGAGCATGGCAACAAAATGGATTCACGATGAAATCAGTTCGTGGATTGCTGAGCAAGCAAAATCAGATAAGCCATTCCTTGCTTATTATGCTTCTCCGTGGCCTCACGCACCAGTTTTCGCAGGCGACGACTTTGATGGCACTTCAGGTCTTGGCACTTATGTAGACTGTGTTACAGAATTCGACCATTATCTCGGTATTCTCTTTAATGAGATGGAAGAGTTAGGTGTTCTTGATGATACAATTATTGTATTTACAAGTGACAATGGACCTGCACTTGAGGGTTCAGTTGGTGGTCTTCGTGGCGGTAAGTATCTGGCTTATGAAGGCGGTCAGAAGGTTCCGTTTATGATAAGATGGGATAATGATAACGGTAAACTTGGTGAAAAAGGTACCAAAAGAGAAAATTCTGCAGTTCTTGTAGACTTATATCCTACTCTTGTGGACCTTTGTGGCATTACAGGTAATGGTGGCCAGGCTAATTATTTGCCTGAGGATAGAATTATTGATGGTATTTCTATGACTTCATTGTTAAAAAATGATGCAGTAATACATACAAAAGAACATCCTATTCTTCATATGAAGAGAGAAAAGCTTAAGGCAATTCAATATGCTGTTCCTGTTTCTGAAATCAAATCACAATATCCTGAATACGATTACGAGATTCTTAATGGTAACGAATACGTAACGTTCAAATATTTCGAAAAAATTCAGAATGATAACTCTGCTTTCTTCGATAAGAATAGAAAAAATTGGCTCCATATTCTTACAGATGATTATGCAGAAAACTATAACCGTACGTCTGTTTATCCCGAAATTTCAGAGCAATTCAATGAAAGAATGCACGAAATTATAGATGATTACAATGAAAACAGACGCGGTATAATAGAGTGATATTTTTAGGGCGACATTTTTGTCGCCCTTTAATTAAAGTTGAAAGGAAATTTTTATGCCACCACTTTCTTTAATGATAAAACCAGCATCTTCGCTTTGTAATCTTTCTTGTGAATATTGCTTTTATAAAGATGTTTCTGAGCACCGTGAGCATCTCGGCTTTGGCGTGATGGAAAAAACTACTGCTGAAGTTCTTATAAAAAAAGCATTGGAATATGCAGATGGTGAGAATGTTTCTTTTGCTTTTCAGGGAGGAGAGCCAACAATAGCGGGCCTAGAATTCTTTAAGCTTTTTGTAGAAACTGTAAAAGAAAAAAATATTAAAAACAGTAAGATTTTTTATGGTATTCAGACAAATGGAACGCTCGTAGATGCAGAATGGGCAAGGTTCTTTCACGAAAATAGCTTTTTGGTTGGATTAAGTCTTGATGGCGATTATGATGGGAATAAATTTCGTAAAAAGCCGTCAGGTGAAAATTCTTTTTACAAAATTTTAACTACCGCAGAATTATTGAAAAGAAATAACGTGGATTTTAATATACTGACGGTTCTCACAGGCTTCTGCGCTGATAATGGAGAAAAGGTTTATAAATTCTTTCGCTCAAAAGGCTTTAGGTATCTTCAGTTTATTCCTTGTCTAAAACCCTTTGATAGTAAAGAAGAGAGCGAGCTTTATATGACTCCTGAGCAGTATGGCGATTTCCTTGTGAAGGTCTTTAATTTATATGTTAAAGATTATGTACGTCATAATTATGTCAGTGTCAGGCAATTCGATAATTGGGTAAGGCTTTATTTAAGACAACCTGTTGAACAATGTGGAATTTTGGGTCATTGTACACATCAGTATGTTTCAGAATCAAACGGCAATATATATCCTTGTGATTTTTATTGCACCGACGAGTATTTTCTTGGTAATATTCTTGAATCAGATTTTTCCAAAATGGAAAAAAGTGAGGTTGCCAAAAACTTCATAAAAGAAAGTCTCAGAATACCTGAAAAATGCAAAAAGTGTAATGTGTTTGGTTTGTGTAGAGCAGGCGGATGCAAAAGAACTCAGGTGAGTGAGGATTATTGCATAGCATATAAAAGATTTTTTACATCTTGTTTGCCGCTTTTCAGAGTATTTATTAATGAAAAGCCTTGGAGCGTTTAATTTAAAGGAGATTTTTGTTTTGGATGATATTATTTTTGTTGTTAAATTAGTTGTGTTTGTTGGTGGAATGTTATTTTTTCTGTTTATAGGGATTCAGAGTATAAAAGGTGAAATAGCAGCGAAAAAAGCCCCACAAGAAAAAACTATTAAAAATGACCTTGATTATGAATTTACAACTACCGAAGTGAGAGCTACAGTTGTTGATATGTCTTGTAGTACAAGAGTTGTTGGTCGTAAAAGTGTTAAATCTGTTGAAGAGTTCTTTGTGATTTTTAAAACTGAGAATGACGAAACAATTAAATTAGAAGTTTTAAAAGAATTGTATGATGCTTTTGAAATTGGGCAAACAGGAATACTTCGCTTAGTTGATGGTGAGTTATTTGGATTTGAAATCTAAGGTTAATCAGGGGTGATTAAATGAATATTTTTAAAATTAAAAATACACGTTTTTGTACTTTTATAATTACTTTTATTATAATTTTAATTGTAGCTTTACCGTTTTCCGTCATTTTACTTAAGTTTTTAGATTTGGAAATAAGATTGGGTATTTGCTTAATTCTTTTATTTGTTTCAGTTTTTATTTTGATTAAGTTTTCTGAAAGTGCAATTGGTGCAGAGTTAATGCTTAAAATGATTGAGGCAAAAAACAAACAACGCACTGAATTTGTTTTACCTGAAGGCATAACAAAAGAAAAAATTGAATCTAATGTTAGAAAAATAGGTGCCCCTGTTGAACCGGCGTTGTTTTTGCCACAACCACAAATATTGAATTATAGTTTTAAAACACCTTTAACCGGATTTTCGAGTGGTATTGAAACTGTGGTTTCTTTTTATAAAACTCAATTTCTTGGAGAAGCGGAATATAAGAATATTTTAAATTCTGTGCAAACTAATTCTAAAAATTTAAAAGGCAGAAAAAAATCTCATTTTCTTGATTCCGAGCAAAAGAAAGCTCCCTTAAAAAGAACGGTAATTGCTCTGATTTTTGCCGATTCTGTAGAAGAAAAAATGTCAGGCAACCTTTATAATATTATTGTAAAAGAAGATAAAGATGGGGTTGATGAATCTGTTTTGCCGTGCGTTATTAATTTTAAGGACAATACAGTCTTTTTTAACACAGCAATTATTCCTGATATGTTTTCTTTGAAGCCCTCAAGAAACAGGGGAATCAAAATAATAAAAAATGAAATTTTCAAGGGTAAACTTGATTTTAAAAATAACCCGAATCGTATCGAGTTTAATACTGATGAAATTGACGTCGAGCAAACTTTATTTAAACTTATAGCTTCCGAAAGAAAAGAGTTTAAAAATATAGAGAAAAGAGAGAAAACTAATCGTAAAATCTTTAAAAAGATGAATGATAAGGAGATTTTGCAAAAGGGAAATAATCTTTATATAAAGCTTGGCGATAAAGGTGTTTGCTTATACGTTGAGTCAGATGCGGAGAATAAATTAGCTACAATTGAATTCTTTTATATGTGGGATTTTCCAAAAACTAATCAGATATCTAAAAAAACAATAAAAGAGATTCAGAGTATGGCAATTAATTATTTTTCTCAACAAGGCTACATAACCAAATTTTCTTCACTTGAGGATGAATAATCTTATAAAATGATTTGAGGTTTATTTATGGATTGGAACAAAAAATTATATAATGAAAACGAAAAGCCACTCGACAATTTAGTGTCCGGTTACAGCAACACCTCTGTTTTTAGAAAAATTGCTTTTATTGGTGATAGTCTCTCTTCAGGTGAATTTGAAACCTGTGACAACGAAGGTAATAAAGCGTATCACGATTTATATGAATATTCCTGGGGGCAATATATCGCACGTAAAAATGGTTTAACTGCATATAATTTTTCACGCGGTGGTATGACTGCACGTGAATATATTGAATCCTTTGGTGAAGAAAACGATTTCTTTAATAAAGATAAAGCTTGTCAGGCTTATGTTATCGCATTAGGCGCAAATGATTTAAAGGGTAATGAAGATATAGGCTCAATTAACGATATAAATAAAGATGATTACACCAAAAATAATAAAACTTTTATAGGTTACTATGGTGCAATTATCAGTCGGTATAAGCTGATTAGTCCTGATGCAAAATTCTTTTTTGTAACATTTCCGAAAGACGAGTTAAGAACAACTAACCCTAATTTTGATACGTTTTATAAAGAAATTTACAATATGGCTTCACTTTTTGAAAACTCTTATGTGATAGACCTTTATAAATACGGTCCCGATTACGACGAAAATTTTAAAAAGAAATTTTTCCTTTATGGTCACATGAATCCTTCCGGTTATATTTTGACTGCAGAATTGATAGATTCTTATATTGATTATATTGTGCGTCATAATCCCGAAGATTTTAAAACTGTTGGATTTATAAATAGCGGAATAAAATACAAATTTTAATAAGAGTTTTTTAGTTTACCCCAAAAGAATTCTGTTTTGAAGTTCTTTTGGGGTATAATATTTTCGGTGATTAAAATGTGTACAGCTGTAACTTATGAAACAAAAGACTTTTATTTTGGTAGAAATTTAGATTTAGAGCGTTCTTACAACGAAAGAGTGGTTGTAACACCAAGAAATTTTGAAATTAAAATGCGATTCGTTGAGTCTCTTAAAACGCACTATGCATTAATTGGAATGGCAACCGTAATAAATGAATACCCACTGTATTTTGAAGCAACAAATGAAAAAGGGGTTTCGGTGGCAGGGCTTAATTTTCCAGGAAATGCAGATTATAAGCCGTTTGATGAAAACCTTTATAATATTACGCCATTTGAATTTATTCCGTATATCTTAGCAAAATGTAAAAATATTTACGAAGTAGAAAAAGAGTTAGAGAGAATTAATCTTGTTAACGAAAATTTCAGTGATGATTTACCGCTTTCACCACTTCATTGGATAATTTCTGATAAGAATAAATCATTAACAGTAGAATGTGTAAAAAGCGGACTTAAAATATATGAAAACCACGTTGGAGTGCTTACAAATAATCCGACGTTTGATTATCACTTAATGAATCTAAATAATTATATGTCACTTTGTGAAGGTGCAAGTGAAAATAATTTTTCGGATGATATAAAGTTTGAAAATTATAGTCTCGGGCTTGGTGCATTAGGTCTTCCGGGAGATTTTTCTTCTGCTTCAAGATTTATAAAAGCAACTTTTGTTAAATATAAATCACAATCAGCCAAAAGTGAGGTAGAAAGTGTTAACCAATTTTTTCATATTTTAGATTCAGTAGCTATGCCGAAAGGGTGCGTTTTGGTTCGTGACGGCGAATATGAATACACACGTTATTCTTGTTGTTGTAATGCATTAAAAGGTATTTATTATTATAAAACCTATGAAGATTTCAATATTAAGAAAATTGAACTTAGTTCGTATGATTTAGAAAAAGAAATATTATACGAAGCATAAAATTTCCCCTTGAACCGGATATATTGATTCAAGGGGGAATTTTATAAGAATTCAAAATGGTTTTTATTTGTATTAATAATACCTTCTTTTTTTAACTTGCTAATTTCTACAGAAAGACCACTTCTTTCAACTTCTAAATAATCAGCTAATTCTTGTCTGTTAAAAGGAATTGTAAAGCTTTTACTGTTTGTGTTTTTAGCGTATAAAGAAAGGTAAGTCAAAAGCTTTTCACGTGTTGTTCTTTGTGACGTTATTTCAATTTTTTGGTGAAATTTCAGGGTCTTTATCGCAAGATTTTTCATCAGATTAAAAATCAATTGTCGGTGAAAATCGCAATTGTTAGAGCAGGTGTATAAAATCCTCTTCGAATCAATAAGCATTACTTCACTCGGTTCGCTAGCAATGATTGTGACAGGCAGTGCCTCTAATTCCGCACACGCAAATGCTTCTGCAAATACTTCACCGGCTTCAATATTGCTTATAATATTTCGGTTGCCGTTATAATCCACCTGAAAAATTTGTGCAGAGCCAAGAAGCATTATACCAATATATTTAGCTGGTGTACCTTCTGCGAATATTGTATATTTCTTATCGAATGAAACAATTTTTGCACCAAGGCAATTGAGCATTTTTTCAATGTTTTTTTCATCAATACTGCGAAATAAATCGCATTTTTTTAAAATTTTTAAATAATCTTCCAAAAAATCACCTTTTGTTGAAATTTCAACATCTTTATTTTCTTGATTATACTAAAATAAATACATAAAAACAAGGAGTGATTTTATGAAAATTGCATTTTTTGACGCGAAACCATATGATAAAATTGCTTTTGATAAATTTTGTGAAGAGTTTGGCATCAAAATTAAATACTTTGAAACTAAGCTGAACGAAGATACGGTAGAGTTGGCGAAAGGCTATGATGGAGTCTGCGTTTTTGTTAATGATACAGTAAATAATGTTGTAACAGATAAATTAATTGAATATGGAATTAAAGTGATTTTACTTCGTTGTGCAGGCTTTAATAATGTTGATATTAAACATATTAACAACAGAATTAAGGTAGTCAGAGTGCCTGCATATTCGCCATATGCAGTTGCCGAGCATACAATTGCACTTTTGCTGACTTCTATACGAAGGATTCACAAAGCTTTTATTCGTTCGAGAGATTATAATTTCAGTCTTTCAGGACTTACAGGTTTTGATTTACACGGCAAAACAATAGGTGTAATTGGTACGGGTAGAATAGGCAAGGCTTTTATTGATATTTGCAAAGGCTTTGGAATGAAAGTTATTGCTTACGATAAATTTCCAGATAACTCGATAGCTGATGGCGAAAAGGTTAAATACGTTGAACTTTCTGAGCTTTTTAAGAATAGTGATATTATTTCACTTCATTGTCCGTTAATGTCTGACACACATCATATTATTGATTCCGATGCAATCAGCAGTATGAAAAAAGGTGTAGTGATTTTAAATACATCCCGTGGTGCTCTTGTTGATGCCGAAGCACTTTTAAGTGGAATTAAATCTCGTAAAGTCGGAGCTGCTTGTCTGGATGTTTACGAAGAAGAATCTGACGTTTTCTTCGAGGATAATTCAGGGCACATTATGGAAGATGATATTTTAGCACGTCTTATTTCGATGCCAAATGTTATTGTGACGTCACACCAGGCTTTTTTGACAGAAGAAGCGTTAGAAAACATTGCTGAAACAACTATTAGGAATTTCATTGAAATTATGAATGGAGAGTACTGCGAAAATGAAATTTGTCTTGAAAATCAGAGGTGAATAATATATGATAAGAAAGATAATAAAAATCAATAGCGAAAAATGTAATGGTTGTGGTCTTTGTGCATCAGCCTGTCACGAAGGTGCAATTGAAATGATTAACGGTAAGGCAAAATTAACACGCGAAGATTATTGTGACGGTCTCGGAGATTGCTTACCATCTTGTCCTGTTAACGCAATTTCTTTTGAGGAGCGCGAAGCACCTGAATACAACGAAAATGCAGTATTGGAAGCAAAAAAGAAGAGGGTTGGTAACGAAATTCACAGAGGCTGCCCCGGGACTCAGATTAAATCTATTCAACAAAAAGATGACAATATAAATGAGACATCAAAAGTTATACAAAGCCGACTTGCACAATGGCCTTGTCAGATTAAGCTGGTGCCAATAAATGCACCATATTTTGAAAATGCAAATCTTCTGATTGCTGCAGATTGCACAGCGTTTTCTTACGGGGATTTTCATAATGATTTTATGAAAAACCATATTACTTTAATTGGTTGCCCAAAGTTAGATGAGGGTGACTACTCTGAAAAGCTTACCGCTATTATTAATAATAACAATATAAAAAGTGTTAAAGTAGTCAGAATGGAGGTTCCGTGCTGTGGAGGAATTCAGAATGCGGTAAAAAAAGCGTTACAAGAAAGTGGTAAATTTATTCCGTGGCAGATTGTTACAATTTCTACTGATGGAAAAATAATTGATTAAATTTAAGGAGTGTAGGATATGGAAATAACAAAAGATATTAAATATGTAGGTGTAAACGATCATAAAATTGATTTGTTTGAGGGACAATATGAGGTTCCAAACGGAATGGCATATAATTCATATGTTATTTTAGATGAAAAAATTGCCGTTTTAGATACCGTTGACAAAGATTTCAAGGACGAGTGGCTTGATAACATTAACGATGTTTTAGGTGGCAAAAATCCCGATTACTTAATTGTACATCATATGGAGCCGGACCATTCAGCTAACATACTCGAATTCTTAAAAAAATATCCAAATGCAAAAATCGTTTCTTCTGAAAAGGCTTTTGCAATTATGAAGAATTTTTTTAAAACAGATTTTAATGAAAATCGTGTAGTTGTAGGCGAAGGTGATAAATTAAACTTAGGTAATCACGAGTTGACTTTTCTTACAGCACCAATGGTTCATTGGCCTGAGGTAATTGTTTCTTATGACAGTTTGGATAAAGTTTTATTCTCAGCAGATGGCTTCGGTAAGTTTGGAGCATTAGACATAGAAGAAGATTGGGCTTGTGAAGCAAGAAGATATTATTTTGGTATTGTTGGTAAATATGGCAGTCAGGTACAAAAGCTTCTGGCTAAAGCAAGTTCTTTAGAAATTAAAATTATTTGTGCTTTGCACGGTCCTGTACTTAAAGAAAATTTAGGCTATTACCTTGATTTATATAATAAATGGTCAAGCTATACACCTGAAGAAGAAGGGATTTTAATTGCATACACTTCGGTTTACGGTAATACAAAAAAAGCCGTTTTTGAGCTTGAAAAGGTTCTTAATGAAAAAGGGGCTAAAAAAGTTGTTGTTACTGACCTTGCAAGAAGCGATATTGCCGAAAATGTAGAAGATGCATTCCGCTACAGTAAATTAGTTCTTGCAACAACAACTTATAATGGCGAGATTTTCCCGTTTATGAGAGAGTTTATTCACGAATTAACCGAAAGAAATTACAGCAACAGAAAAGTTGCTTTTATTGAAAATGGTAGCTGGACTCCTATGGCTAAAAAAGTGATGTTAAAAATGCTTGAGGACAGTAAAAATCTCGACTTCTGTGAAACTTCGGTAAAAATATTATCTTCTTTAAGTGATGAAAATATTGACGAAATTAATAAGTTGGCAGATGAATTATTATGAAATTAGTTCTTTTAACGGCATTTGGTGTTGGTGGGGCTACAATAATCGGCTCTTTAATAGGCTTTATTTTTAAAAAGGTTTCTCATAAATTTTCTGATATTGTTCTGTCATTTGCTGCAGGGGTGATGCTTGCCGCTGCAGTATTAGGATTAATTTTACCTTCATTGGAATATGGTGATAAGTTTGGTCTTTTAATTACAATCGTCGGTATTTTTGTGGGAGCGTTTGCTTTGAACTTAATTGATAAAATAGTTCCTCATCTTCATAAATTGGTAGGTGCAGATATTGAAGCACATAAAAACTCAAGCCTAAGTAAGGTTCTTTTGTTTGTAACTGCTATTGCAATTCATAATTTGCCTGAAGGTATTGCCGCAGGTGTTGGTTTTGGTTCGGGGGATACTTCTCAGGCATTGATTATAGCAGGTGGTATTGCTCTGCAAAACATTCCTGAAGGTATGGTAATAATCTCACCGATGCTTTCTGCAGGCGTTACTCCCAAAAAGACGTTCGTTTGTGCAATGATTACAGGTCTTGTTGAGGTTGTAGGTACAATGCTCGGTTATTTTGCGGTTAATGTTGCCTCAGCAATTTTGCCATTTGCTCTTGCGTTTGCAGGTGGCACAATGCTTTACGTTATAAGTGATGAAATGATTCCCGAAACTCATGCTCACGGTAGCGAGAGAGGTGCAACCTATGCATTGTTAGCAGGTTTTTCTGTAATGCTTGTTACTGATGTTTTGTTAGGGTGAAATGAGTTATCGGAACCTGCCTAAAAGCGAGTATTTACAAGGTTTTTCGGTATTTCGGTATTGCAAGGCGTCAGCCTTCCTTCACCCTCAATACCAAAAATCCAATAAAAATCTTTCGATTTATAGGTCGAAGATTTTTTATAGAACGGATTTTTGGTCAATCGAAACAAAAACACAGCAAATCCTTTTCTGATTTGCGAG
>JAZRKU010000059.1:0-5145 GCA_045646485.1 Acutalibacteraceae bacterium | reverse complement strand
ACATTTTGGATTTTCTTTGGCGTAGTTATACTGGCGTATATCAAGACAAAAAAATACAAAAGGTGCGTGAAATCGGACATTTAAGGCATATTTGGTTCGAATACACTCACTCTACGCCAGAAATCAGGAGAAACCTCGTTTGCAACCTGACGGAGTGCTTTCATATAATCAAAGTCCATTACGTCTGCTGCATCAAGACGGAGTCCGTCAATATCAAATTCCTCCACCCAGAATCTGATAACGTCGCAAATATAATCTCTTACGGCAGGATTTTTTTGGTTAAGCTTTGCAAGAAGGTCGTAGCCGCCCCAATTTTCGTAAGAGAAGCCATCATTAAATGAATTGTTTCCACCGAAATTTACGTTGCAATACCAATCCTTATATGCCGAATTCTCGCGGTTTTGCTTAATATCCTTAAAAGCAAAAAAATCACGACCAGTGTGGTTGAATACACCATCTAAAATTACGCGTATTTCATTTTCGTGACATTTTTTCACGAAGTTTTTTAAATCCTCGTTGGTGCCGAGTCGTGAGTCTAATTTTTTGTAATCGGTTGTTTCGTAACCGTGCCCTACCGATTCAAAAAGCGGACCTATATAAATTGCGTTACATCCGATTTCTTTCACGTGAGAAATCCAGGGCAAAAGCGTGTTTAAACGGTGAACAGGTTCACCATAGGTGTTTTCTTTCGGTGCACCCGTCATTCCTAACGGATATATGTGGTAAAATATGGCTTTGTTATACCAAGGCATCTGAATTTTACACTCCTTAGGTTTTTTGTTTATTAATCAGTTTACTCTTCCTATATCAGAAAGCGGTAAGGATTCAAACGAAGGAATGTCTTTTTTGTTTTTTCATATGTTGCAAAAACAGGTGTGGGGGCAATATAGTTTTCGTAGACTGCAAAAAGTATCTTTGTCGGAATATATGAATAACTGCCAACAACAAAACATACGAGGACAAGAAGAGAAAGAGTTATTTTGAAACAATTTTTTTTATGAAAATTTCTTCATAAGCACAAGACAACTGATTTAAATATATCATAAATTGTATCATAAATTATAAAATAAAACAATAAATAATTCAGACCGAAAAAGCAAAATACTCTTATTTTTTAGGAAAGAGTGTTTTAGTTCATTTTCCCCTAAAATTTGACAATAATTGCAATAATGATATAATAAAGGTAATCATTTTTTTAAGGTGTGACTATTAATGATTGACAACGTTACTGCTAAAAAAATTGCAGAAGAATACTATAATGACGTACGAGCATTTTGTTACAGCAAACTTGAAGATATAGATGTAGCAGAAGATTTAACTCAAGACACATTTCTTGTGTTTCAACTAAAAGTTGAGCAGTTAGAAGATGAGCATATTATTGCTTGGCTCATAAACACGGCGAGTAATTTAATAAAACACTATTTCAGAGAAAACAAAAGATTTATTCAAGAAGAATTTAAAGAGACTCATTTTTCTGTGGAAGATATTCTTGAATGTATGGAAAAAGAAAACCCCATTACACCTGAAGAAATAGAAGAAAAAAAGCAAAAGATTTTATCAGAGCTTAACGAAAAAGAACGAGAGTTTTTTATAAAACGTTATGAAGAACATAAAACTTATAGAGAAATAGCAGAAGAAATGAATATGTCAAAAAATGCGGCGGCAATTCATACACATAGGCTTAGAGAGAAGATAATAAACGAGGCAAAAACGCTTACCAGTGCATGGATTTTACTTGTTGCAAACCTTTTTTTCGGAAATTTTTAAAATTTTTAAAAAAATTTTTGAAAACTTTTCAATTTATTGTCATATATAATTGAAAGGAGAAAAAAAGCATGGGAAAGGGGCGTTTTCAATGAGTAATTCAAATGTGCATTCAAATAAGCAGGAGTTCATAAAACATCTCGAGTTGATTCGTGATTTAGAGGCAGAAAAACCTGCAGAAGAAATGGACGTAAGTTTAGTTAAAACTTGCGTAGAATTAATATTGGAAATGCGCGGCGAAAACATTTACCTGAGTACCGAAGAAGTAAAAGAAAAGGTCAGAAATATACCTTTTGTTGAGGAAACCACCACTTTAAATACACCGCCAGAGAGCGTAAAGGGTAGGTCAACAAAAGTTAAATCTCGTAAGATCTTCTTAATTGCTGCTATAATTTCGATACTCGTTGCTGTATTTGCATTAACGTCAATAGCATTTGAGTGGAACATCTTTGATGAACTAAAAGAAAGATTTGGTACGGTTGCAAATTCACCTGTAGATGAAGAAATTGATGCGAACGGAATAACAGTTGTGTCAAATGGCAAAAATGTTAGATATGAATCCTTAGAGGAGTTTTTTGCAATAAAAAACATTCAACTTCTATATCCAAATGAATTATCCACAAATATGGAATTAGTGAAAATTGTGTTTGATAAACTCAATGGAAAAGAAAGAGTAACATTTGTATATAACAATGCGGAACTAACATATTTTGTTGTATTGGATGAGACAATTGTTGATGATATCAAAAATACTTCAACACAAATACTAGAAATTGAAAATATCGTGTGCTATATTACTGAGATGACAGATATTGGCATAACGCAAATTTATTTTGAGTATAATGGTGATTTATATTATTTAAACTATACTGACAAGGAGACTCTTATCGAGATAATTGAAAATCTTAAGGAGTCAAAATGAAAATTAAAAATATTTTTGCGATTTTACTTGCTATAACTTTATTAACTTGCACTTTTGTTATACCAACAAGTGCAAAAAACGAAACAGCACAGAACACAGACGTTGAAATTATCATACACGAAGAGGTTTCAGAAGAAACAAAGGCAAAAATTGAAAGATATTTTGCAGACGGTGAGCCTGCAGCAGATGATGGTGCTACAACATATGGTCTTACCTGTACGTTGTTTGGACACAAGATAGAATCAACATCTGTATCTGCAACTACACACAAAGTTAGATCAACTTCGCCAAGATGTGTAAGAAAGACATATGATTATGAGGCTTGTACTCGTTGTGATTATGAAAACTCAACACTTGTTAGTACCCAATATATTGTTTGTTGCTCATAATAAAACACATTCCCGAACTACATTTTTGTAGTTCGGGATTATTTTATAATAACGACAAAATTTGACAAAGTTTTTAATAGTGATATAATGAAGAATATCATTATTCTGAGGTGTGAATGCAAATGATAGATAAAGTTGATGCTGAAAGAATAGCCAGAATGTATTATAACGATGTGTTTTCTTACTGTCTTTCAAAGCTTCACGACAAAACTGTTGCAGAAGATTTAACACAAGACACGTTTCTTGTGTTTCAATTAAAGGTTGAGGCGTTAGAAGATGAACATATTATTGCGTGGCTTATAAACACAGCAAGCAATTTAACTAAGCAATATTTCAGAGAACACAAAAGATTTATTCAAGTAGAGCTTAGCGAAAGTCAACTTTCAGTAGAAGATATTCTTGAATGCATAGAAAAAGAAAATCCAATTACACCGGAACAAATTGAAGAACAAAAAGAAAACGTTTTAAGTACTCTTAATGAAAAAGAGGCAGAATTATTTAAAAAACGTTATGTAGAACATAAATCTTATAAAGAAATAGCAAGCGAGTTAAATATATCTGAAAAATCAGTTAACGTCTATTGTTTCAGACTAAGAAAAAAGATTATTGAAGAAGCAAAATTGCTTAGTGGCGCATGGGTTTTACTTGTTGCAAAAATATTTTTCGAAAATTTTTAAAATTTTTTTGTAGTCTTTTCAATTTTTTGCTATATATAACTGAAGAGGCAAAAAATTAAGAGAAAGGATACCTGCTTTAATGAGTAATTTCCACAATAACACAAACAAAAAAGATTTTGCAAATAAACTTGAAGTGCTTCGTGATTTAGAAAGCGAAAAACCCGTAGAAGAAATAGATGTGAGCTTAATTAAAGCTTGTGTTGAGCTAATATTGGAGTACAACGACGAAACAGTGAACTTCACTCCCGAAGAAATAGAAGAAAAGGTCAGAAAAATACCTTTTGTTGAGGAAACCACCACTTTAAACACACCGCCAAAGAGCGTAAAGGGTAGGTCAACAAAAGTTAAATCTCGTAAGATCTTGCTTATAGCCGCTATAATTTCGATACTCGTTGCAATGATATTATCAACTATGAGTTCAGATATAGATTATAATCAAGAGATATTAGAAAAATTTGGTTCTCTAAAAGACATACCTTTTGGTGAAGTATTTAAAATTAACGGCATTGATGTTATTTTTCATGGTTATTCAGAAACCTATGACGATTTAGAAACTGCTTTGAAGGAAGAAAATCTTCAAATTTTATATCCCGAAAAGCTACCTGAAGGTATAAAAATTGTTGAGTTATCATATGGAGATGAATTTGAAAAAGATAAGCTTTTAATAACATTCAGCGACGAATACTTATTTTATACTGTAACATTTGATAGTGAGATACCTGAACAAGAACGCATGTGTGCAAATGAAGTAAGAATTGTTAACGGAATTGAATGTTATATTGTTAATATGGAGGATGTAGGTAGTACACAAATCTGTTTTTCACATAACGGCAATTACTACTACTTAAGCTATACGGACAAAGAGGCTCTTATCGAGATTATTGAAAATCTTAAGGAGTCAAAATGAAAATTAAAAATATTTTTGCGATTTTACTCGCGTTAACTTTATTAACTTGCACTTTTGTTATACCAACAAGTGCAAAAAAGGTGTATGCTTATCAAGCTTGCATACGTTGCTACTATGAAAGTTATACTCTCATCAATACTCAATATATTAATTGCTGAAAATAATAAACAATTTAAAATTTTCAGGGAGAAGCTTCATAGAGAAGCTTCTCCCCATTTCTTTTTAGAGTGAGTGTATTCGAACCAAATATGCCTTAAATGTCCGATTTCACGCACCTTTTGTATTTTTTTGTCTTGATATACGCCAGTATAACTACGCCAAAGAAAATCCAAAATGTTCGAGACCTCGGACATTTTAGGTTCTGCGAAGTTTAATACCTGACAATTTTTTCTGTAACAAGGCAAAACTCGCAGGAATACTGACGTATTTCAAGAGTTTTAACGATGTTACAGGGAAAAGTGGTTGTATTAAACCATATCTGGTTCG
>JAZRKU010000058.1:0-65256 GCA_045646485.1 Acutalibacteraceae bacterium | reverse complement strand
ACAATTAACTTAACCAGCGTTGATAATGCTCTTGATACACTCTATGGTTTCAATGGTATCAAAGGTATCGCTGGTGGTGATATTGCTAACCTCGACCTCAGTGCTGTTAAAGACAAGACTCGTTCTAAAACAGGTGACTTGCACCCTCCCTGAGACCGGGTTGCTAATTGCCGACTTTAAAACATTCATTATTGAAACGCAACGTTTACTTGCAGTTATTAATATTTTCTACATTTTTCGACAAGACACTTGAAAACGGCTGAAATTTACTATATAATTAGGGCGTTTCCAGAATTTTCTATTTGTTCTTATATATCGAAAGGGGTTTACTAAATGAAGAGGACTAAAAAAATAATTTCACTTGTACTTTCATTAATTATTGCTTTGTGTGCTTTTTCTTCTTGTGCAAAAGAAGAAACTAAGCCACAAAAAAAACTCGGCTTGAGCGATTCTCCTCTCGCGGCACCCGAGGTTACCAAAACCGATGAAATAAGAGAAGATTTTAAAATCGGCTTCATTTGTTTACATGCGGACAACTCTACTTATGACAAAAACTTTATTGATGCTATAAACTCTGTGCAATCCGCTTTTGGTCTTACAAGCGAGCAGGTTATTATTAAAACAAATATCCCCGAGGCCGATGACTGCTACGTTACCGCCAAAGACCTTGCAGAACAAGGTTGTGACATTGTTTTTGCAAATTCTTTCGGTCACGAAGAATATATGCTCAGAGCGGCAAAGGAATATCCTGACGTTCAGTTTTGCCAGGCTACGGGCATTATGGCTCACACAGAAGAATTACCTAACTTTCATAACGCTTTCGCTCACATTTACCAGGCCAGATATATTACAGGTATTGTTGCTGGTATGAAGCTCAATGAAATGATTGAGTCCGGAGAAATTACAAAAAAGGAAGCTAAATTAGGCTACGTAGGTGCTTTCTCTACTCCCGAAATCATTTCAGGCTACTCTGCTTTTTATCTTGGTGCTAAATCTGTTTGCCCTACTGTAACAATGCAGGTTGAATTTGTCGGCTCATGGTTTGACACAACTCAAGAAAAGAAGCTTGCAGAAAAGCTTATTAAAGACGGTGCTCTTATAATAAGTCAGCACACTGATTCTTTAGGTGTTCCTGAAGCTTGTGAAAAAGCCGGTATTCCTAACATAGGTTATAACCAATGCACTTACGACAAATTCCCTGAAACCTTCCTTATATCTTCTTCTATAAATTGGGCACCATATCTCAGTTACATAATAATTCAGGCTAACTTAGGTGAAGAAATCGCTTTTGACTGGTGCGGAGGAATTTCTGAGGGCTCTATAGTTCTTTCTGGTCTCAACCAGGATTTAGCTGCAGAAGGCACTCTGGCAAAAATCGAAGAGGTTCTTTTATCTCTTGAAACAGATACTCTTCATGTTTTTGACACCTCTAATTTCACCGTTGAGAAAAAGCCAATTGACTCTTATTTGGCTGACGTTGACAAGGATGAGAACAACGAGCCTGATACTGAAGTAATCAGTAAATACGGCTATTTCAAAGAATCCTCAAAGCGTTCTGCTCCATATTTCGATATTTTAGAAATTGACGGCATCACTTCTGCCGAACCAAAATATCTTGAAGAAAAAGAAGAAACAACCGAAACTGAATAATAATATTAAATCACCCGTTAATAATATTACCGGGTGATTTTTTATGGGCATTTTAATTGCTGTTATTTCGGGTGCTCTTATGAGCATTCAGGGTGTTTTTAACGAGGGCGTTACAAAGCAGACTTCTATGTGGGTTTCTGCTTCATTCGTTCAGCTTACGGCATTTTTGTTCTGCATTGTTGCCTGGTTTTTTACAGGACGCGACAGTAGCTTCGGTGCATTGTTTTCAATAAATAACAAATATATGCTCTTAGGCGGTATTATGGGTGCTTTAATTACTTACACCGTCGTCAGAAGCATGTCGTCACTCGGCCCTGCTCAAGCTGTAATTATTATTGTTACCGCTCAGGTGCTTGTGGCTTATTTAATTGAATTGTTTGGTCTTTTCGGTGTAGAAAAATCTGATTTTCAATGGTCAAAGCTTGTTGGAATTTTACTCGCAATTAGTGGAATTATTCTTTTCAAAAAATAAACGGATATGTTAAATGCACAGGCGACATAAAACAATATAACATAAGGGGTTCTACAGAGCAATTTCTGTAAGAACCCCTTTGTGTATTATTTCAATTATTTCGTTATTGTGCATCCTGCGGAATTGCACCGTCTGCTTTAAGTACTGCAACAATTTTTTCTCTTAGCATTTCAGGTATTGCTTTTAATTCATCTCTCGAAAGATTTTCAGTTTCAACAACCGGTAAAAATGTTACTCTTACTTTACCCGGCGTTATGTTGCCACTACCCTCAAAGCGCTCTATTATACCCTCAAGTGCAACAGGAACAATTTTTGCATTTGTTTCTTTGGCAATCATCATAACACCTGATTTAAACGGTAACGGCACACCGTCGCGTGAGCGTGTTCCTTCAGGGAATATTACCATACTTCTGCCCTTTTTTATAAGCTCAACCGACTCTTTAATTGCAACTCTTGCCTCACGTTTATTTTGTCGGTCAATAAAAACACAATCAAGAAGCCACATCCAGGTTCTTACAATAGGAACCTTTTTGAGTTCTTTTTTTGCAATAAAGCCACACGGCGTCGGTGTATTTAAAATAAGAGCAGGCATATCAAAAAGACCCTGGTGATTAGGCACGTAAATTACCGCTTCGTTTTCGGGAATATTTTCTTTGCCTATTACTTCAAACTCCACCCCGGCAGACTTCATAAGCGGATTCAGCCATTTTCTTAACTGCTCATCAACAAAAGGCTTGTAATTTTCTAATTCACCTGTATTTTTGAGCTTAACGCCTTTTTTCATTTTTGGAATGAGTTTTAAAAGTGAAAATACCACTTGAGAAAACCATCTGAACGTTCTGAATGTCATAACTCTTCCTACTTTCATACTTTATACGTTTCATTCTAACATATAAAATTCAAATTGCAATAAAAATTTTATTTCTTGCTATGATGCTTTTATTATGATACTATCTATTTATAAAGTTTCAGAGGGTGATTTTATGCAGTTTAAATTTAAAGATTTTATTACTATTGCAAAAACAAAAGAAGAATTAATGTGTGCTGAGTTTTTCAAAAAAGAATTTGATAAACGTACAGGAAATTTTTTTGTTAAATTAGATACCGCAGATAAAACACAAATAAAATTTTTAATAAACAATGATTTTGTTGATCACGATTGTTATTCGATTGATATTTCTGAAAAACTGATTACATTTTCTGCCAAGACTGCAAGAGGGCTTATCTTTGCCTACTCACATTTTTTGAGAAAATGCGAGTTTAAAGGCAGAGATATCATTCTCATTAAAGATATAAGCGGTACATATACCCCCGAAAAGAAAATACGTGGTCATCAGGTTGGTTACAGAACAACACCAAACACCTACGATGCTTGGGACTACGAACTATATTTCAGCTACTATCTTGATATGATGGCATTTACAACAAACACCTGCGAACATATTCCTTACGAAAAAGGTGTATCCAACAGAAATTGCCTGATGCAATATGATGAAGAAGAATTTTTAATTGAAGCTTCGCGTCTTGCCGACAAAATAGATATGGACGTTTCTTTGTGGCACCCTAACTGTGACGATGAAACAGACGAATCCGCCGTTGCAAGAAGAAAAGAACTTTATAAAAAAATACCTCGCCTTGACTATCTTTTTATTCCCGGTGGCGACCCCGGAGAACTTTATGCCGACGAATTTATAAAGCGAACAAAGGCAATTTCAAAAGTTCTCAAAGAAACGCACAAAAATGCTTCTGTGTACCCATCTGCACAAGCTCCGCATAAATACCACGATTGGGGTGAGGTTTTAATTAAGGAATTAGAAAACCAACCCGATGAAATAGACGGTCTAATTATGGGGCCAAACCACGCTTACCCCATGCACGAATTAAGGGCAAAAACACCTCAAAAATACCCAATGCGATTTTACCCCGATATTACTCATAATGTGCGTTGTGAATACCCCGTTCATTTTTTGAGTGACGATTGGCATTACGCTTTTGCATCTACTCTTTCAAGAGAAAGTGTAAACCCGAGACCCGTTGAATTCGCAACACTTCACAGACTTTTTGCTCACTACACAGTAGGTAGTGTAAGCTACTCTGAAGGTGTTCACGACGACTTGAATAAAATGGTGTGGTCGCTTCTTGAATTCGACTCACAATACCCATTAAGAGAGGCTGTATCAGATTATGTAAGATTTTTCTTTTATGGTACAGACATCGAACTTATGACAGATGCAATTTTTGGATTAGAAAAAAATTGGGAAGGTAACCCCAAAAACAATCCATCTATAAATGCAACCTACAGAACATTCAAAGAATTAGCAGACTCTTACCCGCACCTTTGTTCAAATTGGCGATTTTTGTTGCTTTATTTCAGAGCGTGTTGCGATAAACTAATTCTTGAAAGATTTACTTTTGAAGAAGCTTTAGTAGAAGAAGCAAGATATTACCTAAAAAAATCCGACATAAAAAAAGCAAAAAACATTTTAAATTCAGATTACCCGGAGTTTTACTGCTCGCTTCGTGCAGAAATTTTTTATTTAGCTGAAAAATTATTCAACATTATACGTATACAACTCGACGTAGAAAACTACCACACGGATGGTTGGGAACGTGGTGCAACACTTGACACTATCGACAGACCGATAACAGACAAAAAGTGGCTTTTAAACAGAATAGAGTATTGCGAATCCTTACCGCAAAACGAGCAAAATGCTTTTATTGACCGTCTTTTAAACAGAAACACCGTTGCAGCAGATGAATTTTACTTCTCGGTAGCAATGCACGAGCTTGTTGCCACAGGAGTTCGTCAGGATGGCGAGTTTTATATGAATTTCCAGGGTGACAGACCCGAAAATGACGGTTCTATACCAATGAGTATGCTCAAGGTTTATGACCATTTCAGTTTTCACCTTAAAACAGGCGGTTTTTCTGACAGAGACTACACTCTCATAATAATTTATAAAGACCACAACACAAACGACACGCACCAGAAAATAACCGCTAACGGATTCACTGTTTATGAGGGTACTTCTTATGGTGGAAAAAGGGATGAAAGCTTTGACAAAGAAATGCTTTGCAAAGGCTTCTTAAGTGCATCTTACAAAATCAACAAAGAATTCTTCATAAATGGTACTCTTGATTTGCTCATTACCGAACCACACAAAGGTATTGAGTTATGTGAAATCTTTATAAAATAATTGCAAAAGGGACAAAAACACTGTTTTTTGCCCCTTTTATTTTATAATAACAAGATTTTTGTAATAATTTTGTAATAAAATGTTGAAAAGCGTAGTGCTTTTGTGTTATTATATAATGGATATTGATTTGTAATAACTTTATTCTGAATCAAAACAAATTTATTCCTTACGGGGGTAACTATGGAAAAAATTATTTGTGAAAAGTGCAAAAACGCTTATTTACAGAAAAATGACGAAGGTTATTTTTGCTCAAGTTGTGGTATGTTTCATCCCGACTCTGAAGAAAGCCTTCTTTTAGGAATCCACTGCTACAAAGAAGGAAGACTTGCAGAATCTTCAGATTATCTTATGAAGGCTATTGTAAGCGACGGCAGTAATTACAAGGCGCTTTTATACAAGGCTCTTGGTGATGGCTTCAATTTCGACGAGGATTCAACCTCTTTAGAAGATATCTATGAAAAAATCATATTTGCTGTAGAGTTAGTTCCAGACAGTGATTTTCCTAAATTTCTTGAAATCGCAAACGACGAAGCAGACAGACTTGAAAAAGCTCTTGCAAAAATACATATTGCCGCTTTTGAAACTGCAGATGCAGAAAAAATCAAAAGCCTTGTTACTATCATTTTAAAAATACAGGAAGAAGCTTTAAAATTCAGAAATAAACTCGCAGATTTTGCTGATGCATATAATAAACGCAACGGAAACACTATGATTTACAATCTTTCTAAATGTTTCCTTGTTTCTCCTGAGGATGCAAACGAAATCGGTGTGAAAAAGCTCAATAAAATTAAATCTGACATTGCTTCTCACACTGTTTTCACAGGTATTCTTACATCAGACATCAGAAATCTTGAGATTTATTACCGCTGTATTGTCATGTTCTTTGAAAAGAACAAGGATAAGTATGATTATCTTATGGCAAATGCAGAGAACTTCATTCTTTTAGATAACATACTTCAGGATGGTAACTACACCTCTGTAAGCGGTACTGCTGCTACTGCAGAAAAGCTCAAAATTACTGCTTATTCATTCTTTGAAGAGAGTCTTAAGGCTGAAGAATCAAGCGAAACAGATGAACCGGTTAAATCTGTTATTATTATCGATGACGAAAGCGATTCTCTTGATATTACAGACGAAAACGAAGAAATCGGTGAAGAAACTGAAAACTCTGCCTCAGCTTCAGAAGAAATTGAAGTTGAAGAGGTTGATATTACAGAGCATGAAACTGTAATTGAAGAGGTTACAGACGTTACCGAAAAAATCGAGGTAGAAGAAGTTACTGACGTTACTGAGCCTGAACAACCTGAAATTCAGGATGAAACAGAAGAAACTGACGAAACAACTGAACAAAAAGAAGTTCCTCAGGAAACATCTTTTAAAGATACACCTGTTCAATTCCATAATGTTCATGCACCAATTCTTGAAGCAGACACAGAGGTTGATTTACCTAACACCGACGTTGTTATCGGCGATATTTTCGACGCAGGAAACGAAAACAAAAGTGCTCCTGAAGCAGAAGAATCACCTTTCAACTACACCGACGAGTCTGAAAAAGCCGAAGAAGCTGCCGAAACAGAAGGCGAAAACGATGAAACTACCTCTGATGAGGATGATGCAATAGAAAAAGCAAAAGTCGCAAAAACACAGGAATATCCCGAGCTCTCTCAAGAAGAGCGTGACGACATTGCAAGACATGAGCGCTTCAAGAAAATCAAGAGTGTAAATACTCAGACCGAGGAATTCCAATCTCTTGCCAAAAAATTTGACAGAGCAAGAAAGAATGACCCTGACAGAGAAACAACTCTTGTTCCTAAGAAAAATAACAAATCAAAAATCCTTATTGCAGTTGCAATTTTCGTTATTGCAATTATAGCAGTTAACGCCGTAAGATTTGTTCCCGGCTTCATAGCAGAATCACAATATGAATCTGCTATTGAGCTTTTTGAAGCGAAGAAATATTCTGAAGCAATTGTTATCTTTGAAAAATTAGGTGATTATGAAGATTCTCAGGCGAAAATAAAAGAATGCAAATATCAGGATGCACTCTTACTTATTGAGGCAGGCAGATATTCTGAAGCAAAAACTGCTTTAAGCGCTTTAAGTGGCTATAACGCTGATGTTGAAACTAAAATTCAACTTTGCGATTACAACCTTGCAAAGGAGTTGCTCGAAGACGGCAAATATTCTGAAGCTGAAGCTATATTCAAAGAATTAAATGATTACGGCGACAGCAAGGATATGGTAAAAGAATGCTCTTACAGAACTGCTCTTTCTTTAATTGAGAGTAAGAAATATGAAGAAGCAATTGAAATTCTCGCTTCTCTTAAAACCTACTCAGATTCACCTGACAAGCTCAACGAAGCAAAGTTTTTATACGTAACAGAAAATCTTTCAACCGAGAACGAAACAACTGTTAAATTCCTTAACGAGCTTGCTAAAATCAATTACAGAAACAGCGTTGACTTAAAAACCGAGCTTTTAGGTGCTTCAAGTGATTCTGCACTTAAATTCTTTGTTAACACGTCTTCAACCGATACTGAAACTTCTGTTGATAGTGTAAGTCACACAAGTAGTGCTTATTTCCACATAATTGCATTAGACAAAACTTATTATGGCGAAACACTCACTCTTAAATATACAACTCAATATAACTACACATCTTCAAGCACAGTGACATTCTCTGAAGATAACACAAGCACCATTGTTGTTTATCCGCCGACTTCTACGTCAGGCTACACTGTAACGTTTACAATTCAATCTGCTGACGGCACAACAATAGGTACTCAAACAATTACAATTTCATAATTTCAGGTTGATTTTCAACCTCTAAAGGGAGTATTTGCAATGGCATCTCAACCACTTTTATCAATCGGTATGATAGTGAAAAACGAATCTCGTTGCTTAGAAAAATGTTTAAAGGCACTTGAGCCTTTACGCAATGCAACTGAGTGCGAATTAATTATCGCTGACACGGGTTCAACCGATAACACAAAAGAGATTGCCCAAAGATTTGCAGATACTCTTTTTGATTTTGAATGGGTTAATAATTTTTCAAAAGCACGTAACGCCGTTATGGACCGTGCAAAGGGAAAATGGTTTATGACTCTTGATGCAGATGAATATTTAGAATCCTCACCTGATGAACTTGTTTCACTCGTAACAAATGAAGATAATTTAAAGTACAGCTGTGCAACCTTTGTAAAAAGAAATTATGCTTCTGTTACACTTCAGGGGTTATATAACGATTTTGCCGCTATAAGAATTGTCCGTCTGACACCTGAGGTGCGCTACACAGGTGCAATTCACGAAAAACTGACAAGCATTGACCTTGGCAAATGTGTAACACTTTCTAACACAATTTTCGCTCACGACGGCTACGCGACAATAGATGCAGATTTATCTAAGCAAAAGGCTGAAAGAAACCTTAAATTATTAGAAGAAGAATTTAAGAAAAAGCCGAATGATGCTACTGTAATTCTTCAGCTTATTGAGTCTTCTCACGTGTCAAAAAAAGAGCGCTATGAAAAGGCTCTGCTTGGTATGAATTTCATTGCATCTTTAAATAAAGATTCCGGCGACTTTAAGCACATTGCACCTGCAATAGCAAGAAAAGCATTGCAACACGCCGTCGAAGACGGCTTTTCGCAAACTGAAGAGTGGTTTAAATGGACAAAAGAAAATTTATCTGACTCTTTTTTCACACTCGTTGACGTTTCTTACCTTTACACTCAATGGTTATTTTTAAACGATAACTTTACTTCTGCTGAAGAAAACGGAAAAATTTATTTTGAAAACTTAAAGAAGTTCCTGCAAAAAGAAAACAAGACTATAGAGTCGATGATTTCTTCAATTCTTTTTTCTCACAAAATATATCAGCAAAATCTTGCTCTTGTTATAGCAAAATCTGCTGTTGAAAACGGCAACAACAAAAACGCGGTGCAATACTTAAAAACAATAGATATCTCTTCGGCTTACCCCGAAGCAATTATTGACCTTTTATCCATAATTTCTCGTCTTGACACTGATAATGCAATAATTACTTTAAAAGAGTTTTCTCAGTTATTTAATGACGATATAGGAAGTTGCGTTAAAGACTTCTTTTTCAATGAATTTTCTTGTGATAATTGTGAAACAGAAAAGTTTAAAAAATACACTGCACTTGACAATTTTGTGGGGCTTTCTGCCAAAATAGTCACTGCAAAAAATGACAAAGAAATTAAAAACACCATCGAAAAAGCAGATTCCTTCAACGATATTTTGCCTCTTGCCTTTTACAAGGCTTTAAGCTGTAATGTGGATTTACCCGAAAAGTTTTATCAGATTTCTTCAGAAAATCTGCAAAAATTATTTAAAAACATATTTGAAAATTCTGATAATCACGAACAGATTGTTTTAAAGTATTCTACCGAAGAATTCCTTTCAGATTTCACACGACTCGCCTTTACTTTTAATATGCTTAACGCTTTCTGGTCTTCTGAAAGCCAGGTAGATTTTAACACTTTATCTCAGTTCAGAAGCAGTTACTTGCAGTCTGCGAAATTACTTCTTACAAATTTATATAATGACAACGTTCTTGAAAACACGCAGAATTTTTGCATTTTACCAAAGGAACACCAATTTGCAATTTATTATATTTCTGCAATTGAAGCTTCTGATTTCAAAGAAAAGGTGGCTTCGCTAAGAAAGGCAATTAACGTCCTGCCTGAAATGAACCCACTTGTTAGCTTCACAACAGAAGAAATCAAAAAAGAGCAACAAAAAATAGAAAAGGAAAGACAGCTTTCTGCTTCGCCCGAGCTTCTTGCGCTTGCTAAAAACATTCAGACTCTTTTAAGCAGTTATGCGCCAAACGACCCCGCTCTTATTGCTATTAAGCAAAGCCCTGTTTATAAACAGGTTGCTCACCTTTTAGAAAACTAACTGATTAGGAGATTTTTATGACTTCTCACCCTATTTTATCAATCGGTATGATTGTAAAAAATGAAGAACGTTGCTTAGAAAAATGTTTAAAAGCTCTCGAGCCTATCCGCAATGCAATTCCTACTGAAATAGTAATTGCCGATACCGGTTCAACCGACAACACAAAAGAAATCGCACAAAAATTTGCTGACATACTTTTTGATTTTAAATGGGTGAACGATTTTTCAAAAGCACGTAATGCCGTTATGGAGCGTTGCAAAGGCAAGTGGTTTTTGACTATTGATGCCGACGAATATTTTGACGGAAATGTTGATTCACTCGTAAAACTTGTAACCGAAAGTAGCTATGACAAATTTGACGTTGTAAATGTGGTTATAAGAAACTATACCGATGTAGAGATGAAATCTACTTTTTCGGATTTTTATATTTCGAGAATCTTCCGACTCGGCAAAGGCTATAAATACGTAAAGCCCATTCACGAATTTATACCCGTTGATGATATTTCCAAATCAATAATTCTCCCTGATATTATCTTTAATCACGATGGATACGCCGTTATCAATCCAACTCACTTGAAAAACAAAACTAAAAGAAATCTTGAATTATTAGAAAAAGAACTTGCCGAAAACCCTAACGATACACGTGTTATTTCTGAAATTCTTGATTCTGTTTATTTGTTTAAAGATGAAAGTATACGCTATTCTGAAATTGCAATTAAACATTTAAAAAATCTGCCCGAAAATTCTCAGGCAAAAAAATTTTTCGGACCCGTTATTTCACGAAGATGTCTTCGCTACGCAACCGAAAATAATCACCCGGATACATCAGAATGGATTGATTTTGTCTTAAAAAACTTTTCAGGCTCGTATTTTGTAGATTTAGATGTGAACTATATCTGCACAGAGTATTTTTATGAAAAAGGTAATTTTGAAAAAGCTCTTAAACACGGCAAAGCCTATCTTGATACTTTTAAAAAATATGAAAACCTTGATAAAAGCAATCTTCCTCGTGAATTACTTGCAAGTTCGCTTATTACTTCACATTTTTTCCACATGGATAAAATTGAGCTTATTCTTGCAGATATATACCTGAATTTAAACGACAAAGAAAATGCTATCTTTCATTTAAAAAGGGCTGATATAAGTACCAGCAGTACAGATAACTTTGAAAGATGGTTTAAAATAGCTGAAAATTATTCAACTGTTCCCGAAGTAAAAGAAAACTTTAAACATACTCTTTCCGGAATTTTAATTTCAAACGGCAGTGGTCTCGGAGCAGAAACATCTCAATATAATTATATAGTTTCTTACAGTCGCGAAATATTGAATTCAAATTGCAAGTCTGATATTTTAGAACTTTACTCAACAGTTAATGATACTCTCGGAATTTCTGCAAAGATTTTACTTTCGGATAATAAAAATGATATAGAAGAAGTTCTTTCTCAATTAGATGATGCAAAAAACTTTTCTGCTAAAGCTTTCAACAAACTTGTTTCTCTTGGTGTTAAATTGCCTGATTCATTGTACGATTTGTCTTCGGCAGAGTTAACTGACCTTTTTTCGGCTTTAAAAATCCAGAGCTCAGACGTGGCTGAAAACATTCTGAGTTACACACAGCCCGAAACAATAGAAACATTACCACAATGCTCTTTTGCTTTGAATCTTATTGCAAATTCGTGGCTTTATAAATCTTTGTTACCAAAAGAATTTTACAAAAGTTTCACAGAAAGATTTTATGAAATTTCAAGAATTCTTTTAACAAATCTTTATCGTCCCGAAATACTTGAATGTGACGATGTTTTCTTTACTTTACCTTCTCTTCACAGATTTGCAATTTTCTTTGTTATTGCTCTGGATTCAGAAAACCCTGAAGAAAAAAGAGCCCTTCTTTTAAAGGCTCTCGAAGAAAGTCCTGAAATGAAAAATCTCATTGATTTTTCACTTGAATAAAAACAAAAATCAGACGGTATCCGAAAACGGATACCGTCTTTTATTCATATATTATGAATTGATTTATTTCATGCCTTCTTCGTATGCCTTGATCATCTTTTTTACCATCTGACCACCAACGCTACCTGCCTGACGAGAAGTTAAGTCACCGTTGTAACCTTGCTTAAGGTTTACGCCTACTTCAGAAGCAGCTTCCATCTTAAATCTGTTAAGAGCTTCACGAGCTTCTGGAACTACGTTTTTCTTTGATGCCATTTTGTTTTCACTCCTTCACAAAAAATTGTTTTGCGTTTGTAATCATATTATTTTCTGAAAGAGTAAAAATATTTAAAATTTTTTCTGACAATGTTTGTAAATTTAAAATATGTTGAAAAAAGAAATTTTCTGTAATATAATACAAATAACAAAAATTAGCAATAAAAATAATTTTAGGGGATAGTTAAAATGAAAAAGTATTTAAGTTTAATTTTAACTTTAATTTTTGTAATCAACGTCTGCTTTTCTACACCATTTACTTTAAAAGCAAATGCGGCAAGTGTTGACGATTTGACATTTGAATTAAATAGCGACGGTCAGTCTTATTGTGTGGCAAGTTGTGACACAAGTGCATCAGGTGAAATTGAAATACCTGACACACACAACAATTTGCCCGTAACTAATATAGGTTGTCAAGCTTTCTATAATTGCAGCTCTCTCGAAAGTATAAATATACCTGAGAGTGTTACAAGTATAGGCGATTCTGCGTTCTCAGGTTGCGATTCTCTCACAAGCATTTCATTGCCAGACAATGTTACTAACATAGGCGCTTATGCATTCTCAGGTTGCGATTCTCTCACAAGTGTAAATATTCCTGATGGTGTTACAAGTATAAGTGATGGTGCTTTCTATAATTGTACTTCTCTCCTAAGTGTAAATATTCCTGATGGTGTTACAAGTATAGGTTATGAAGCTTTCTATGAGTGCGATTCTCTCACAAGCATTACATTGCCTGACAGTGTTACTATCATAGATAAACGAGCTTTCGCCTATTGCACTTCTCTCGCAAACATAACAATTCCTGACAGTGTTGCCATTATAGCTGACTATGCTTTCTACAAATGCACTTCTCTAACAAGTATAAATATACCTGACAGTGTTACTAACATCGGTGATTCTGCTTTCGAGAAATGCACTTCTTTAACAAGTGTAAATATTTCTAATGGTGTTACAAGTATTGGTAGTAACGCTTTCTATGATTGCTCTTCTCTCACAAGCGTAAATATACCTAAAAGTGTTACAAATATCGATAGTGATGCTTTCACTTCCTGCTATTCTCTCACAAGTGTAAATATAACTGATTTAGCAGCATGGTGTAATATTGATTTTGCAGACTATGATAGCAATCCGTTATATCATGCTAAAAATTTATATTTAAACGGAGATTTGGTAACTGAGCTTATTATTCCGGAGTGTGTAACAGAAATAAAACCATGTGCTTTCTCTGGTTGCACTTCTCTCACAAGTGTAACTATACATAATGGTGTTACAAGTATAGGTGAGGATGCTTTCTATAATTGCCGTTCTCTCAAAAGTGTAAATATACCTGATGGTGTTACAAGTATAGGTGATTGTGCTTTCCGCTATTGCACTTCTCTTCCAAGTGTAACTATATCTGACAGTGTTACAAGTATAGGTGAGTTGGCTTTCAGCCAATGCTCTTCTCTCAAAAGTGTAAATATACCTAACAGTGTTACAAGTATAGGTAGTGAAGCTTTCCTTTCCTGCTCTTCTCTCACAAGTGTAAATATAACTGATTTAGTAGCATGGTGTAATATTGATTTTGCAGACTATGATAGCAATCCTTTATATTATGCTGAAAATTTATATATAAACGGAGATTTGGTAACCGACCTTGTTATTCCGGATGGGGTAACAGAAATAAAACCATGTGCTTTCTCTGGTTACGCTTCTCTCACAAATGTAACTATACCTAATGGTGTTACAAGTATAGGTGAGGATGCTTTCTATAATTGCCGTTCTCTCAAAAGTGTAAATATTCCTGATGGTGTTACTAAAATAGATGCTTATGCTTTCTCTGGTTGCATTTCTCTCACAAATGTAACTATACCTAACAGTATTACTATTATAGGTATTCGTGCTTTCTATGATTGCCGTTCTCTCAAAAGTATAAATATACCTGATAGTGTTACTACTATAGGTTATGCAGCTTTCTATTCTTGTTCTTCTCTCACAAGTGTAAATATAACTGATTTAGCAACATGGTGTAATATTGATTTTGCAAGCGATGATAGCAATCCGTTATATTATGCTAAAAATTTATATACAAACGGAGAATTGGTAACTGAACTTGTTATTCCGGAGGGTGTAACAGAAATAAAAGCGTATACTTTCTATAGTTACACTCCTCTCACAAGTGTAACTATACCTGACAGTGTTACAAGTATCGGTAGTTATGCTTTTTATCGTTGTAATGCATTAAAATATGTGTTCTACACAGGTTCTTCAACTGATTGGGATAATATCAGTATAGGTTCAGAGAATAAATGTATTACATATAACCCAATCCACTGCAATTCAACAAAGCATTCTCACAATGTTACAACTCGTCTGCCAATATCTGCAAATGATGAAGGCGTTAAAGAAGATATTTGTCCTATCTGCGGATTTATTAACAGTAGCGAAAAACTCGTTTATATGAACGATTATATAGCTGCAGTCGGAGATAAAAATGTTGTTATTGACTCAACCAATAATTACATAATTTTAGATATTTCTGCTTCACAAAATTTAAGCGAAGCAATACTTCCAATGGATGGTTACACATTAATAACAACACCAAGCTCAGACTATGGTTTCTTTGGTACAGGTTCAAAAGTGCAGGTGACTGACTCTAACGGCACACAGGTTGCTGAATATACTCTTGTAGTTCGTGGCGATGTAAACGGCGATAGTGTTTGTGACGTTTTCGACCTTATGGTAATGCAATCTGCAACAAATAACCCGACAACCCTTGAGGGTGCATATTTTGTTGCAGGTGATTTAACTGAAGAGGGTGAAATTACTGACACAGACTTTGAGGCTGTAGTTACAAAAGCCCTTTCTTAAAACAAAATTTTTCCTATCCCCTAAAAAGAGGCTGTAAAAAACGTAAGTTTTTTTACAGCCTTTTCCTTCATTTTTTACTCTAAAACTCGCTATTACAGCCTTTTTCTTTTGCTATTTTCATAACCTCTTCGTGTGCTTTTTTAGTACCGGCTAAAATCGAACAAGGCTCTGTTAATGAAATTTTTCCACCACCGACTCTTGTTATAACGCCACCTGCTTCTTCCAATATAACTGAAGCCGCCGCAAAATCATAAGGCTGTAATCTATATTCTAAATAAATAACATTACTGCCTTCTGCAACTCTACTTATATCTATTGCCGCAGAACCTCCGCTTCTTATTGAAAGACTTTTTAAAAACAACTCTTTTACTGTTTCAAAAAGAATATCTACATCACACGCATTATAACGTGCACAACCAAAAGCCACAATTCCTTCACCGACAGATAAATCGTTCACTGTAATTTTTTTATCATTAAGAAAAGCACCTCTATTTTTAATTGCCTTATAAAGTTTATCTACGAATGGATTATAGACAAAACCTGCGACCATTTCGCCATTGTGACAAAGACCAACCGAAACCGAACTATGACCATAGTTAAACATAAAATTTGTTGTACCGTCTATGGGGTCTATGTAAAAAATGTATTCTTTATTTAAATCTTTTTTGTTATTACTTGTATCTTCTTCTCCAAAAAAAGATGCTTCAGGCAAAATCTTTGAGAGCTCATCTATTAAATACTGCTGAACCTTTATATCATATTCTGTGCAAAAATTTGCATCCCCTGTTTTCTTTTCTACAGATGCATTTTCTAAATTTGCAGTAAGAACCATCTGACCTGCTTTTTTTACACAATTTTCTATCTTCTTATAATCAACCATTTTTCGCACCCGCTTCAACCTGATTTGTAAGCCCGAACTGTTTTTTTATTTTTTTCATAACTACAAAATATGCAGGAACAAGTAGCAAATCTGCCGCAAACCACGCTACAGGGTTTGCATAACAAGCAGCGGCGAAGCCGTACTCCAGCACAAAGCCGAAGCCTACTCCACCACGTGCGGCAAGTTCAAAGAAGCCTGCAAACATGGCGGTTGTGCCGAAGCCAAGACCTTGCAAAGCGTTTCTGTAGATAAATATAAAAGTAAGTATCGGGTAAAACCACGCACAGGTATCTAAAAATCTTTGTGAAAGGGCAAGAACTGCAGTTTCACTGCCATCTATAAACAAAAGTCCTATATATGAGCCCAGATATCTCGCAATAAAAAATGCTACAAAAGAATAACCTATTCCTAAAATTGTGGCATTTATAACACCTTTTTTGATTCTGTCATATTTTTTGGCTCCAAGATTCTGTCCACAATACGTTGCCATTGTAATACCTATAGTTTCAGACGGCAAAATAATCATAAGCTGAGTTTTTGCACCTATAGTCATTGCCGCAATTGCGTTTGAGCCCAACGTATTGACACACGACTGAAGCATTACAGAACCGATTGCAGTAATTGAACATTGCAAAGCCATCGGAATTCCGTTACCAATAAGTTCTTTAATACATTTGAAATCGACTTTTTTGTCGCCTTCTTGAAAGTGAAGCATCGGATAATTTTTTGTTACAAACACAAGGCAAAGAATACCCGAAACAAGTTGAGAAATCACGGTTGCAATTGCCGCGCCTCTTACACCCATTTTAAATACAATAATTAAAAGTAAGTCTAAACCGATATTTAAAAATGATGAAAAAATCAAGAAATAGAGTGGAGTTTTACTGTCGCCTAATGAACGGATAATACTTGAAACAATGTTATAAAGCATTGTTGCACCAATACCTGCAAAAATTATAACAATATAATTGTAAGCATCGGTAAAAATATCATCTGGTGTATTTAAAACTCTTAAAAGCGGTTTTGTAAATACCACAACTAATATTGTAAGCAAAACAGCCATTGCTATACTTACATAAATAATATTCGCCGTAATTTTTCTTAATTTTTTAAAATCCTGTGCACCAAAACTTTGTGCTATAGGAATTGCAAAGCCTGTGCAAAGACCAAGAATAGAACCTATTACGAGAAAGTTTAAGGGTCCTACAGAGCCGACTGCGGAAAGTGCCGTTTTACCAACAAATTTTCCGACTATTATGGTGTCAGCCATATTATAAAATTGCTGAAATAAATTCCCCATCATAAGAGGCAGGCAGAACCTTATGATTATTTTCATAGGGTTGCCTTTTGTCATATCTTTAACCATAAAAACTCCTTATAAATAGGGTGACAGTTACACCATCACCCTCAAAAATCATTTATTGATTACATCATAAGCCAAATCAGGCACATCTGACATAATGCAGTCTGCACCTATTGAGTTAAGTCTCTCAATTTCATCTTCTTCATTTATTGTCCAATACTGAACTGCAATGTTATGCCTGTGGGCATAATTCACTACACGTTCTGAACCGAGCAATAAAACACCATACTGATTTGTCGGTATCTGTAAAGCGTCGAACTTGTAAAAATCTTCGCTTAGTTCAATATTGTAAGATGCCGCAAGATAGAAAAGTACAACTTCTACAATTGAAGATGAACGAAGCATATCAGGATATTTTTCATCCACGTATTTTGTAACGTCACCGTTAAAGGTTCCGAAAACAACTTTGCTGAGCAAATCTTTTTCTTTTAAAATTCTGTAAAGCTCATCTGCTGCTTTAAAGCCGTTTTCGCCCTTATCCTTTATTTCGATTATATAGGTAAACTCGCCGTTACCTTCAAGGTAGTCAAGTACTTCTTCTAAAAGTACAACTCTGAGGTTTTCAGGAATATCTTCACCACGAAGACCTCTGTAAGGATATTCGCCGTCCGGTGACTGAAAATTCTCGCCAAAATTAAGAACGCTTAATTCTTCGTAAGTTTTCTCACTTGGTTTTACACCCTCAGAACCAAATTCTTCAGCCGAATTTGTAGTTCTGTCTAAAGTATCATCGTGAAGAAGAATAAGCTTATTATCCTTCGTAATATGTAAGTCAAATTCAAACACGTCAACGTTGAAATCTTCTGTTTCTACACAATACTGAAACGCCATCATTGTATTTTCAGGTGCAATATCGGCACCTGAACGGTGTGCAGAAACAAGTGCTTTGTCAGTTGTAATGAAAGGATTAGTCATTTGTTCCTCTTTTGGCTTTTCACCCGCAGAAGCATAACACAACGCGGTTGCACCAAGCATTATAGCAATTAAAAGTGCTAATAAAGAAGAAACAACCTTAACAATAGTTTTAACGATTTTTTTGCTTGATTTTTTATTATTTTTTTTACTCATAAAAATCCCCCCGACGAGATTATTTTCATATAGGATAATCTACCATAATTGCTATTAAAAGTCAATTTACAAACCTACAAAAAAATGATAATATATTGACGGTGATTTTATGAAAAAGATAACAGAAGAGTTGTTTTTGTTACAAGATGAAATTTACAGAGAGTTCAACTCAAAACTTATTCCTACGGTAAAAAAAGAAAACATAATCGGCATAAGGATTCCTGTTTTAAGAAAATATGAAAAAGAAATAAGAAACACAAAAAAAGCAGAAGAATTTTTAAAAACATTACCGCACAAATATACAGAAGAATATAATCTTCACGCACTTCTTCTTGAAAACATAAAAAATTACGATGACGTAATTAAAGCGTTAAATGAATTTCTGCCCTTTGTTGACAATTGGGCAACCTGTGATATTATGGGCATTAAAATTTTCAAAAAGCACCTTGATGTTTTACCCACACAACTTGATATATGGCTTAATTCCACACACACCTATACAATCCGCTTTGCGATAAAAATGTATATGACTTATTATCTCGATGATAACTTTGATGTTTCCATTATGACTAAAATTTCTGAAATACGCTCAGATGAATATTACGTAAATATGATGATAGCCTGGTATTTTGCAACTGCTTTAGCAAAACAATATGATGTCACAATTAAATTTTTAGAAGAAAAAAGACTTAGTAAATGGGTTCACAACAAAACAATTCAGAAAGCAGTTGAGAGCTTCAGAATCTCTGCCGAACAAAAAAATTATTTAAAAACTTTAAAAATAAAAAGCGATGCTACATAATCTTATGAGCATCACTTTTTAGCTATATAATTTTTTAAAACTAAGTCAATACTTTTTCTTTCGTCTGATGAAAGTTTACGGTATCCCGATACAAGAATTGATTCTTGCTCATTTAAATCATATTCTTCCACATTTTCAATAACATGATCTATTTCCGTATAACCAATTAAATAATCTACCGATGTCTCGAACAACGATGCCATATTTTTCAATACCGATATATCCGGTTCAATGTTATGATTTTCATATTTATTAACAGATTGCTGACTTACGCCAAGTTTATCTGCCAATTCTTGTTGTGAAAAACCAAATTTAATACGTAATTTTTTCAAATTTTCTACCATAAGCACCACCCTAACACAATAATAACAACAAGAAGTTGTCAGGTAAAACAATAAAACTTAGTCATTGACAACAACCCGAGGTTGTGTTAAACTACAATCGGAGGGTGATAAAATGATATGTCCTAATTGTAAAAACAATATCCTATTAGAAAATATTACTACTTGTCCGTTTTGTGCTGCAAATCTAAATATTTCAGATACTCAGAACAGCGTACTTAATACTAATCAGAATTCTCAACCGATACAACCTGTTAATGAACCGAATCCTAAACAAAAAAAGAAAAAGGGTAAAGCATTAAAAATTATACTTATCCTTCTTTTAGTTGCCATAATAAGCGTACCATCTGCATATTTACTATACGTAAACTCACTTTATAACGAAGCGGTTACTGCCTCAACAGTAAACCCTGTAAGAAGTTATTATACCTTTGAAGATATCGTTTGGTATAAAGATTCTGCCACTTTACTTGAAAACCAAAAATCTGTCCTTCTTGAACAATCTTTAGAGTGTATTGCAAATCATAATTTTGATACCGCTGACAAATATTTAGGCATTATTCATGGTCATCCCGGTGTAGATGAAGCCTATATTGAATTGAATTATCAAAAAGCAATCGATTACTACAACCATGGTAAATATGCATCTGCTAAGAAAATCTTTACAACTCTTAATGGTTATAAAGATACTTCTAAATATATGGATAGTTTTGTTATGAGACTGAAAAACAACGGTTCGTACCAAGTGGAAACCTATACAGGACAGTCATATTACACATTCCTTTTTCATGGGGATACTGTCTTTATTATACAGTATCCAGATAGCAGTACATTTTCCTACATACTCGTTTCAACTGATGAATTACATGGATTGTGGCTTACAGGTGTAGAAAACAATGGTAATATCGAGTATTTTGAAGAAGACGACTTTTTTTGTGCATTTGAAGATCCGATTTATGATGAAAATGGTGAAATTACCGGTTTTACTGTTTTCGGCATGAAATATACATTTTTCGGAATTTAGTTAATAGAATACAAGTTTTAAGACTGAAGAACTCATAATTCTTCAGTCTTTATTTTTTATTCTATTGCATCTCTGATATCTGTAAGACCTTCAGATACGCCTTCAGACACGCCGTCAACAATATCGCCGACAATGCCTTCGTTATTTTCACCTGAAACATCAGAAACAACACCGTCGTTTTTATCAGGTACTGTTACGATATCCATTGTTGTATCAGTTGTAGATTCGGTTGTCGGATTTGTTGTTGTCATATCCTCAGCATCATTGCCGCAACCGTAAAATAAAACTGCTACCATTGCAATTGCTAATATTGCAAAACCGAGTGTGATAATCTTTTTCATTTCTTTCACATCCTTTCCGGAGTGAGTGTTCTACTCCCGTTTTATTTTCCCACAAAATATTCTCATTATTCTTATTTTGTGAGTACTCCGTTATCCGAATAAAGCAACACTAAAATTTCTGCCTCATTACCTGTTGTAGGGTCAATATAAATAAGAACCTCCTGTTCATCCTTTGCTACACAATGATATTCATATGCAAAAATTTCTGTTCCGTAATCAGTTGGAATAAACGCTTTTTTTGAAGATTTTACCTCCAATGACGAGTTAAGGAGCTTTTCTGCGTCTTTTATATCATATTTATATTTTGATTTAATTTCTCTCTGTGTGTGATTCATAAGATATCCGGTTGAATCAAACGCGGTAACTTCACCGTTATCAAGCGCTACACTGACCTTTATCAAATCGGTGTAATAAGTTACATTATTTTCAAAAAAAGCAAAATTTATTGTTAAAATACCATCTATCTCAGCATAATAGCTTTCTTTTACATTTTTATAGCCTCTGTCGTTGAGAAAAAGCTTTGCCTTTTCAATGGCATCTTCATAGCTTATTGTTATTTCATCTGCGAAGCGTGATGATAAAAAATACGACACAATTCCGCCTTTTTTAGTAACTGAAACGGTTAAATCTGTGTTATAAAAGCTGTAGCACCCGAGATTCCCCTGACATTCGCTTAAAAAATATAAATCTGTTTCTTTTATATTTAAAAAAGATGCCGCCTTTTTTAAAGCCTCTTCCTTTGAGATTTCAGGCAGATTTTCAATTAGTTTTGATTTTTTAGTATCTATATTGTCTGAAAATGGTCCGTCATAAATCAACGTCGGGTAATCAGACATTGTCTGCTTTGCATCATCAAGCTCTGTGCCTATATAAAGCTTTTCATTATTTTCTTCTGCCAAGGTGGTTTTCACGTGTTCAAAATCAAGCGAACCATTTTGCTCTTCGTTTATTAAATAATTGATATCCTTACTTAGCTTTTCTGCGTATTGACTTAAATTTTCAAGTGTTTCAATTTCTTCTTCTGATATTTTTTCTCCCGCAGTGCTTTTTTCGTTTAATGACATCATATACTCCCCGACCTGCGACAAAAATTTATAAATTGCCGAAAGCTCTGCTTCTCCGTCGGTAATTTCAGATAAATTTGTTTTAGCAGCAGTTGAAGCTCGCCACACTTCGGTTGAAACAGTTGTAATCATCGGCGAAGTTGAAGCATAAAGACATTTATCTAAATTGAGGCTTATTGTATCAAGGTTTGTTCCGAGCTCTGTGAGTGCTCTTTCTCTCGATGCATTAAGTAGTCTTTCTGTCTTAATGTATTTTGCAGTACTGACTACACTTAAAGTTATAAGAGTAACCATTATAGCTGTTAAAAAAGATACTATCCGCACCGTTTTTCTTCTGCTTTTTTTCATTTTTATCACCTTTTTCAAATTTTTGTAATTATTTTGCCGAAAATTTAAGAATTTATTCATTTTTTAAACGCAAAACTTTATTAAAAGCATTTACAAAAACTCTTTTATATTGTATAATATTTTGGTTAAATGGAGGTGTATGCTCTTTGGCTTATTTTGATAACAGTGCCACAACAAAACCTTGTGAAAAATCAATAAATGCAATTAATTTTGCACTTTCTGAATGTTGGGGAAACCCCTCTTCTTTACACTCACTCGGTACTGAAGCAAATAACGAGTTAACAAAAGCCAGAAAGCAGATTTCCACCCTCATAGGTTGTCAGCACGAAAACTTCTTTTTCACCTCTTCCGGCACAACTGCCAACAACACCGCTATTTTTGGCGCTTACGAAAAGCAAAAAAGACTCGGTAACAGAATTGTTACCACCGCAATAGAGCACCCAAGTGTTTCTGAGCCTTTAAAAAGACTTGAGCAAAGTGGTGTTGAGGTTGTAAGACTTGCACCTGACAAAAACGGTAAAGTTAACGAAGACGAGTTTTTCTCTGCAATTAACGACAAAACAATTCTTGTTTCCTGCATGGCAGTCAACAACGAAGTCGGTACGGTTTTACCTATAGCAAAAATCCGCTCTGCAATAAAAAGAGCAAAAGCTCCTGCGATTATTCACAGCGATTGTGTACAGGCTCTCGGCAAAATACCTGTTTCACCAAACACTCTCGGGGCAGATATCATAACAGTAAGTGCTCACAAAATACACGGACCAAAAGGCGTTGGCGGAATTTATTTGAAACAAAAAAATATAATTAAGCCTTATGTTTTAGGCGGAGAACAGGAAGGTAATATTTTTGCAGGTACACAGGGAATGCCTGTTATTCTCGGCTTTGGCGCTGCCGCAGAAGAAGCCGCCGAAATACAAAAAAACTCCGAGAAGGTAAAAGAGCTTAACACTTATCTTGTTGAAAACATTAAGGAACTTAAATCTGTAGAAATAAATTCACCTATTGACGCTATCCCTTATATCCTTAATATTTCAATCAAGGGCTTACCGAGTCAGCCGATTGTAAATTTTATGAGCGAAAGAAATATTCAGATATCAGCAGGCTCTGCTTGTAAAATGGGGCACAGAAGTCCGGTTCTTACCGCTATGGGTCTTTCACCCGAAAGAATTGACAGTGCTGTAAGAATAAGTTTTTCAAGATATAACACAAAAGAAGAAACAGAGCTTCTTATTGAAGCAATAAAAGAAATAGATAAAAAATACGGAAAAGGATAAATATGAAAGAAATTATTCTCATTAAAGACGGCGAATTAGCATTAAAAGGCTTAAACCGTTCTACGTTTGAAGACGTTTTAGTTAAAAACATACGTTGGCGTATAAAAAAATACGGTAACTTTCAATTTAAAAAGGCTCAGTCTACAATAACAATCACTCCACTTGATGATGGAATTGATTTTGAAGCAGTCTGCTACGAAATCTCTCATGTTTTCGGAATCGCAGGTTTTTCAAGAGCAGCAGTCACCGAAAAGGATATTGATAAAATTCTCGACCTTGCTCCTGTTTATTTAAAGGAGCAGTTAGACGAGGTTTCAACGTTCAAGGTTGAAGCAAAAAGAGCAGATAAAAAATTCCCTCTCACTTCTCCTCAGATTTCTGCAATGCTCGGTGAACGACTTTTAGAGTCCTTCCCTCATCTTACGGTTGACGTTCATAACCCTGAGATCACCGTAACTGTAGAAATACGCGAAGAAGCGTATATAAGAGGTAACCAGACAAAAGGTGCCGGCGGTATGCCTGTTGGCACGTCAGGTAAGGGTATGCTCCTCATTTCAGGTGGTATCGACAGTCCCGTTGCAGGTTATATGATGGCAAAAAGAGGCATAGACCTTTCTGCTATTCACTTTGCTTCACCTCCATACACCTCAGAAAGAGCTGAGCAAAAGGTTCACGAATTACTTTCAAAAGTTGCCCTTTACAGTGGCAGAATTTCTCTTTACACAGTACCTTTTACTCATATTCAGGAAGAAATAAGAGAAAAGTGTCCTGAAGACTGCTTTACTCTTATTATGCGTCGCTTTATGATGCGAATTGCAAATATGCTCGCAGAAAAATGTGATTGTCACGCTCTTATTACAGGCGAAAGTGTTGCTCAGGTTGCAAGTCAGACTATGTTGGCTCTCGGCTGTACCGACGCAGTTTCATCTCTCCCTGTTTTCCGTCCCGTTATCGGTATGGATAAAGAAGAGATTATAAAAATTTCAAGACAAATAAACACTTTTGAAATTTCAATTCAGCCTTATGAGGATTGTTGCACGGTGTTCACTCCTAAGCACCCGAAAACAAAACCAATTTTAGCTGATATTGAAAAAGCAGAAGAACCACTCGATGTTGATGCTCTTTGCGAAGAAGCATTTAACGGAATAAAGAAAATCCTTATAAATTCAGATGGTGTTCAGAATGGATGAAAAAGAGTTAACCTTACTCGCTGAAAAGGTTGTAAAAAGATTCAAAGAAGAAAATCTGACTCTCAGCCTTGCGGAATCCTGCACAGGCGGTTGGGTGAGCAAAATAATAACCGAGGTAAGCGGTGCTTCAGAAATTTTTGAAGGCGGTGTCTGTTCATATAGCAACGCTGTTAAACTTAAGGTTCTCGGTGTAAAAGAAGAAACACTAAAAGAATTTGGTGCGGTAAGTGCAGAAACAGCCGTGCAGATGTCTTCAGGTGTAAAAAAACTTATGAATACCGCTGTCGGTGTAGGCATTACGGGTATTGCAGGTCCTACGTCTGATAACACACAAAAAAAGGTCGGTCTTATTTTTATTTCCGTTACGCACGGCAATAAAACCGACGTAATAAAATTAGAAAATGATTTCACTGAAAATGTTCGTTACTGCAACAGATTTGAAGCAGTAAAAACCGTTCTTAATTTTTTAGGGAATGAGGAATTATGAAAAAAAAGAATAACCAGAATAATGAACCCGTTCAGAACTTAGTTCATTTTGACAGTTATGAAGAAACCGTAATACGTGAAAGCAATCCCGAAAAAGAAGCAATAGAAAAAGCTATAAGGAAAAAATTCGCTTTCAGAAAAGCAAAACAGATTATTTCTCTCGTTTCTGCTTTTGCTGTTCTTGTCTCAGCCTTCTTTTTAGGAAAACGCGGTTTTGAAAGCTACCTTGTTTACTCACAGGAGCAAAAAGAAGATGAATACGTACTTCCCAAAGAAGTAACCAAGGAATTGGAAAATATGACTGAAGAAGAGGCGTGGGCTTATCTCTATGAAAAATACCCTCACCTTTTAGATATTGTCTTCCCTGTAGGGTTTGACTATCATTATGCTTTATATTACGCAGAAAACCCTGACACAATAGGTTATATTAAAATCCCTGGTACTGAGGTTGATACTCCCGTAGTTCAGGCAGATAACAACAAATATTATCTCAACCACGATTTCTACGGAAAATACACAAGCTACGGCGCTATTTACGCAACATACATTGCAAATCTCAATCCGTTAGACCGCAATATTCTTCTTTACGGTCACAATATGAATGACGGTTCCCGATTTGCCGCTATAGAAAATTATAAGTCTATTGATTTTTTCAAAGAACATCCTGTTATTGAATTCAACACACTCTTTGAAAAGCATAAATGGAAAGTATATGCAGTAATTATTACAAACGGTCACGTTAAAGGTGATAACGGTTATTTCTTTGACTTCACCTTCAACAACTGTTCAGATACCTGCTTTGAAGAATATTTAGTCGAGGTTGACAAAAGAAAGCTTTACGAAACAGGCGTAGACATTCTGCCTACAGACAAGCTTATAACGCTTTGTACCTGTACCTATGAATTCAACGACGCACGTCTTATTGTTATTGCAAGAATGGTGCGTGAGGGTGAAAGTGCCGAGGTCGATGTTTCTCTTGCTAAAAAGAAAGACACTCCGGTAAAATACCCTGCTGCTTACTACAGTCATCCTTCAAAAAATCCATATAAAGATGATGCCAAATGGTATTTATATTAATTGTGAGGTGTAACCGAATTGAAAATTAAAGCTTTTTCATTTGAACGTGACAGTTTTACTCTTTCAGACGTAAAAAAATCCGTTGTTGAAGCTATTGACGGTGTTGGTATTTATTTTGAAAGCTTTTCTAACACAAATAACTTTTTCGAAGCTGTTTCAGCTGCTATGAACGACAACGACGTTGTTATTCTTGGTGTTGAAAGCTCACTTTATCTGAAATTCAAACCAATTCTTATTAAAGCTTTTAACTTCACTCCTTCATACAGCGGAAAAATCCAGGATAGAATTCCTGCAAGCATAAATGATGAAAAAACAAGAAAAGCACATATGCTTATTCCTGATGAAGCAACTGAGCTTCTTACAGATGACGGACTTTACAGCGGATTTTACGTTATTTCTGAAGGCAAACACATAGTAGTGCTTCCTTTGAAAAACGAAACCTCTGTTAACCTTCTCAGAAATTCAAGTTTTTCTTTTGTAAAGAAAAAAAGCATTTCTGTTGTTTCGGTTGATGATGAGCCTGCTGACGATATTTTAGAAAAAGCAAAGGCTATTGTTGCAAAATTAAATGAATATGATTTAAGAATCGCAATTCCTACTACACCTGCAGCTTTGACTCTTCAAGAAAAATTAGAATCCCTTGAGGGTGGCGAAAGAGTTCTTTTCACTCCTTTTGTAAACGACAAGGGTATAACAGAGCCAAAGGAATATTCTGCAGAATTAGCACGTGGTGCAAAGGAATTAAAAAACGTTGAAATCGGCGCAACCATATCAACTATTTTCCGTGAGAAAAAAGGTGATATCACACTCAGTTACTACGCTTTTATAGGTGTTGCTATTGAAGAAAAGGTTGTTGTAAGAAAACTTATTGCAAGTGCTGACGAAAGTGTTCCGAACTTAGTAAAGGAAGCGTCAATTGAACTTTATAATCTCATTGATAAATATATTGACGAGCTTATTTTCAAAACAGAGGCACCTGTTGAAGAGGTTGCAAAATATGAAGCCGCTCAGATAGAGTCTGAAGTTGCTACAGAATTGCGTCCGACAGCTTCTCTCAGCAAAAATGGTATGATTGCAGCAATTGCAATTTTCGTTCTTGCTCTTGTTGCTTGTGTTGTTGTCGGAATCAAATTCAGCGGATATCTTGATTCTACAACCGACGAGCCTGAAACAGACGTGCTTCAGCAGGTTCAGACTACTCAGGGTGCTGCTACTACTGAGCCTACTACTGCTGCACCTGCAGAGTCTACAACAAATCCTCTTGAAACGTTCCAGAATATTCTTCCGACTCCGGAATCTTCAACCGGCATTTTCGATGTTGTAACTGATAACACAATTCCAAACTCTACAAGACCGCAGTATCAGCCACAACCGACTCAGCCTCCTACACAGCCGAAACCGACACAACCAAAACCGACACAACCAGATGAACCGGTTATGCCTGAGTCTACAACAAGCAATGACGGTATGGTACATGGCAGTATGTCATAATCACATTATATTTTCTTGAAAGGGGTTTTTAAAAATGGCAGTACTTATTACAGGTGGTGCGGGCTACATAGGCTCACACGCAGCAGTTGAATTTTTAAATAATGACAGAGATATAATTATTCTTGATAATTTTTACAACAGTTGTCCTGAATCTTTAAACAGAATCAAAAAAATCACAGGCAAGGATTTTAAATTCTATGAATGTGACATAAACGACCGTGAAGGTCTTGAAAAGATTTTCTCTGAAAATGATATAGATTCCGTTATTCACTTTGCAGGTCTTAAGGCGGTTGGTGAATCTTGCCAAAAACCACTTTTATATTATTACAATAATATTTCAGGTACAGTTGTTCTTTGCGAAGTAATGGCAAAATACGGTTGTAAAACAATTGTTTTCAGTTCTTCTGCAACTGTTTATGGCGAACACAATATTTCACCGCTCAATGAAGAAATGCAAACGGGTGGCACTACTAACCCTTATGGTACAACAAAATACTTCATTGAAAGAATTCTTATGGATTTAGCAAAAGCTGACGATGAATGGTCTGTTTGCATACTCCGTTACTTCAACCCACTCGGTGCCCACGAAAGCGGCACTATAGGTGAAGCTCCTAACGGAATACCTAACAACTTAATGCCATATATTACTCAGGTTGCAGTCGGCAAAAGACCTCATTTAAATGTTTTCGGTGACGATTACGATACTCCTGACGGCACAGGTGTACGTGACTACATTCACGTTGTAGACCTTGCAAAGGGTCACTTAAAAGCTCTTGATAAAGCGTATTCTTGCAAGGGTGTTAACATCTACAACCTCGGCACAGGTCGCGGCTACAGCGTTTTAGAGGTTGTTAAAGCATTCGAAAAAGCATCGGGCGTTACCATTCCTTACGTTATAGAGCCACGCCGCCCGGGTGATATTGCAACTTGTTATTCCAACCCTGAAAAAGCAGAAAAAGAGTTAGGCTGGAAAGCAGAAAAGGGTATTGACGAAATGTGTGCCGATTCTTACAGATGGCAGAGTCAGAACCCCAACGGATATGAGGATTGATTGAAAAATGAATTTTGTTCCTTTTAACTCAAGAGATTTAAGGCACAAATCAATATTCGGTAGTTCGGCCGCAGGTGAAAACTTGCGGTTTTCTGTTCTTATGCCCCGCTCTATAAATTGCAGCAAGGTAACTCTTGTTGTACACGATGATTTCAACAACTACTCATATCACGATTTGTTATGGTGTGGTATGAACGGCGATAACGAAGAATGGTGGGGCACTGACTACACCTTCGAAAATCCCGGACTTTATTTTTACCATTTCAATTATGAAACGCCTTTTGGTACAAACCATATTTTCCTGCAAGCTTCAGGTATAGGTAAATTTTTATCTGAAGGCAAGGAATGGCAACAAACCGTGTACTCGCCTGATTTCAAAACACCCGATTGGGTTAAAGGCGGTATTATGTATCAGATTTTTCCTGATAGATTTTTTAATTCGGGCGAAAAAAAGAAAAACGTACCAACTGACAGAATAATTCATAATGATATAACTGAAACTCCCGTCTGGATGCCAAATGAGGAAGGCAAAATTTTAAATAACGATTATTTTTCGGGCGACCTTAAGGGCATAAAAGAAAAATTGCCGTACTTAGCATATTTAGGTACAACAATTCTTTATCTTAACCCTATATTTGAAGCACATTCAAATCATCGCTACAACACCGCCGATTACTCAAAAATCGACCCTCTTTTAGGTGATGAAAACGATTTTAAGGAACTCTGCACCGAAGCGAAAAAATTCGGTATAAAAGTCATTCTTGACGGTGTCTTCAGCCACACAGGAAGCGACAGTATTTATTTCAATCGTGAAAACCGTTACAATTCTGTCGGTGCTTATAACTCAAAAGAGTCAGAATACTCCTCGTGGTTCACGTTTAATAACGACGGAACCTATAAAAGCTGGTGGGGAATTGACACCCTGCCCGAAACGAATGAAGAAAACGATGAATACATCGAATTCATTACAGGTAAAAACGGTATTCTTGAAAAATGGCTTAAGCTCGGTGCTTCAGGTTACAGACTTGATGTTGCTGATGAATTGCCCGACAAATTTATAGATGCACTTTATAAATCAGTAAAATCTCTCAACGACGAACATTTTGTAATTGGTGAAGTGTGGGAGGATGCAACAAACAAATTCAGCCATGGTGGCAGAAGAAGATATTTATTAGGTGGTCAATTAGACAGCGTAATGAATTACCCTTTTGCAAACGCTATTTTGGATTTTATGCGTTACGGCATAGCCGAAAACTTTATGGAAACGGTTATTTCGGTTTGCGAAAACTACCCCAAGCCTGCACTTGATTCACTTATGAATCATATCGGCACACACGACACCGCAAGAATTTTAACAAGACTTATAAACTTCGAGTTAGAGCATAAGCCACGAGAAATTCAAGCAGGTTACAAGTTAAGCGATAATGAATATTCATTTGCAAAAGAGCTTTTGAAAACGGCTACAGTTTTACAATATACACTCCCCGGTTTCCCTTCAATTTATTATGGTGACGAAGCAGGGCTTACGGGGGGGAGCGACCCGTTCAACAGAGGTTTCTACCCATGGGGTAATGAAGATAAAGCTCTCGTTAATTGGTATAAAAAATTAGGAGAAATCCGTCACTCACTTTCTTGTCTTAAAGATGGCAGGTTCATTCCTTTCTCTGCAATGCTCTCTTGTGTAGCATATATAAGAGAATCTAAAGAACAAAAAATCTTTGTGATTGCTAACAAAAACAACCATGAAATAACCTATAATCTCCCCTTTGAATTTCACAATACAGTTGAATTAACAAAAGATTTACCTGTAACTGATTCAGTAAATGTACCTGCTTTTGGTGCAGTAGTGCTTTTAAAGGATTTTTGAAAATAATGGAGTAATCATAATGAAAAAATTTTGGAGTAACATAACGTCAAACTTTCATTATCGTTATGCATTGATTTTACCTTTTTTATATGCTCTGATAAATCTGTTTTTAAATTGGGAAATGCAGTATTCTATCAGAAGTCGCGGTGTTATTTATCTCGTTTTTCCGGAGAATGTATTCAACATTGTTTCCCTCTTTTTGTTAATTTTTAATTTTATCCTTTTTGCATTTTACAGAACAAAAATCACACGCGGGAACAAAGATTTCAAGGTTTTCAATCTTAATACAAATACAATTGCAAAAAAACTTACCGTAAAATTTGCGATTACTGCTACAACCTGTTTTATTATTGCAACACTCGGCTTCGGTGTAGCCTCTTTTTCGAGATATGAAGCAGATAGCAAAGCTTTGAAACAATATAACTTAATTTCAGCGGATGCTACCCTTTTCACCTATGACGAGGTAACTGAAATCAACGTATATTTAGAAATGGAAAGAAGAAGAGGCAAACGCAATAGTGGTTACGCTACTGTCATTGAGTTAAAAACTGATAGTAATACATATACATTCTCCTCTTCAGGTTTTGATGATGACTATTCACTTATAAAACAGTTTTTATCTTGTTTTGATGAAGATATCATAACAGTAGATAACACACATTCTGATGAAACAGAGGATTGGAATTTCTACGGTTATTATGACCATCCTGAAATCTTTGAAGAAATATACCAATAAACATAAGGACTGATTAAGTACAAACTTAATCAGTCCTGTTTTTTCTCTCTCAAAGTAAGTAAAAAATCGTCTTTTACGCTAAATAGAAAGCTGTCAGATTTAGATGCAGAAGGCAATTTCTTTACCCCGATGGCGTACAAAGGTACATCAAGTAAGTAAAAACTCGTCTTTTACGCTAAATAGAAAGCTGTTAGATTTAGATGCAGAAGGCAATTTCTTTACCCCGATGGCGTACAAAGGTACGTCGAGTGGGTAAAAAATTGTCTTCTGCGCTAAATATGACAACTTTTAATAAATGTCCTTGCGATTAACTAATTTACCCCTGTGCCTTGGCTCCAATACCCACGGCACGTATTTTGTCGCTTTATTCATTATCGCAACCAATAATTCGTTATCTATAATTTCAGATGCGGCACCTGCTAATGATACTGCCATATCCTTTACCTTTGGTGTAGAAAGTGGCTTCATAATTACTTTTTCTGTACCGACAAACGTAAATTTAAGTTTTCTTTTTGATGCTGTTTCAATCGGTCTTATATTTACTTTTAAAATATCATTTTCATCCCAGACTGCATAACAACAAACTTTATATTTCACACCTGCCAGAGTAATATCGCCATAACGGAAGTGTCCATCCATACCGCAGATAACGGTATTTTTTTCTTCACCCTCACACCAACTCATAAGGCATTCATTTTCTTTGAACGTAAAGTTGATGTTATCAATATTACCTGCCCTTTTACCATTTAAAAAAGTAACGGTAAACGGAATTACACTAACAGGGAATCCGATAAGATTAAGAAGAACCTTTCTCTTTATTTCAATTGTTTTGTTGTTAAGCTTTGCTTCCTGTAATGAACGCATTGATGCTGTAGGATTATCTACCCCGAATTCATCTGCAATATTATAAAAACCTTCAAATACAGGTGCTTTTACCTTTTTGTCAGGTGTTATAAACGCCTCGGGGAAATGACGCCATATGCAATCTCTTGCTTCCTGCTCACCTGCAATAGCACCGAAGCAAACAATAACCGCGTTATCCTCAGGAAAAACAATTCCGAACTGAGAAAACATTCCGTTTGCTCTGAAGCTGTCATTTCCGCCGTTGCGCCACACGCAATAGCCATAACCCTTATCTGTGTCTATATTTTTGCAAATAGACGTATCCGCATGAGCTTCAGTCATTTCAAGAACCCATTCTTCGGGTATAATCTGCTTTTTCTCAATTTTGCCGTTGTTTGAAAGGCAATACATAATTTTTGCAAGGTCTTCTAATTTAAGTGACAAGCCCCAACCGCCTGCCTCAATTCCATCCTGATTAGTTTCCCACTCAGGGAAAGTAATATTAAGTGGCTCGAAAAGTCTTGCAGTCAGATATTCGCGAAGTGTCATTTTTGCAGTTTTGCAAATAATTGCACTCAATATGAATATATTTTCATTAACATAACGAAATGTACCTGGCTCACCATAAAAAGAGGAGTTAAAGAAATCCGTAATCCAGTCAATTTTGCTTTTATTGCTCAAGAAGCTTGGTTGAACACCTGCAGTCATTGTAAGCAGATTACGCACGGTTACTTTAAAAATTCTGCCGTCAACCTTTTCAGAAACATATTCAGGAAAAACGTCAACTATTCTTGTGTCAAGCTCAAAAAGCCCCTCGTTTATTGCAAAGCCTGCTGCTATTGCAGTAACGGTTTTGCTTATTGAGTACGCAGAGTGCGGTGTTTCTTTATTAAATGGTGCACGATAAAATTCACACGCAACCTTATCGTTTCTGATAACCATAAAGCTGTGAAACTCCAGCTTATTTTCTTTCATATCTCTTAAGAATTCTACTACCTGTTCTGAACTTACACCAACCTCTTCGGGGCTTTTTGCACGTTCAAGACAGAATTTATCTTTTGCCACGGTATACCACTCCTTTATGAAAGATTCTTTTTTCTATTTTAACACATATAAAAACAAATCTCAACTTTTATTTTCTTCAGAAAGCACCTAAAAAACTATTTGCTTGACATTGTTATTTAATATGGTAGAATACCTTTATTGATATTTAATAACAGGAAGCGATTTTTTGAAAACACAACAATATTTAGAAAGCAAAAAATATTCTGCTCTCGTTTTTGTAGCGTGCTTTATTGCTTATGCCGCATCTTACGTTGGCAGAATCAATTATTCTGCTGCTTTGCCTGATATTTTAAGCGAAGGACTTTTCACAAAATCCCAGGCCGGAATCATAGGCTCCGCATTCTTTATAGTTTACGGCTTTTTTCAGATTATCAACGGATTTTTAGGCGATAAAATTTCTCCGTTTAAAATGATAATGCTTGGCTTGTTTTTGTCGGCAGGTGCAAATATTTCAATGACGTTCTGCACTACAAACGTTGCAATGGCAATTGTTTGGGGCTTTAACGGCTTTGCACTCTCTCTTCTGTGGGCGGCAATTCTTAAAATTTTAGCCAATATAATTAATTATGATATGCGAAGCAAGGCGTGTCTTAATATTTCTGCTACCCTGCCCATAGGTACTGTTTCTGCATATATTCTTGCATCTGTTGCAATTAAATTTTTCAATTGGAAATCTGTATTTTTCTCTTCAGCCGCAGTTCTTGTTTTTGCATTTGTTTTCTTTACGGTTACATATTTTCTTTCGAAAAAACATATTACTGACGAACCTGTTGAAAACAGCATAAATAACAAAAAAGAGGCTAATAATAAAAACACAAATAAATTTTTACCGCTCTTTTTGTCTGCCGGTCTTCTTCTGGTTTTACCTGCCGATGCAATTCACGGCGCAATCAAAGAAGGAATTACTACCTGGGTGCCTACAATGATTACAGAAACGTATAACACCTCTGCTGCTTTTTCTGTATTCGTCTCAATAATATTACCAATAGTAAATTTAAGCGGTAATTATATTATTACACCACTCTATAACAAGGTATTTAAAAAAGACGAATTAAAAACAGGCTCTTTTGTTTTAGCCTTTGTGCTTATTCCTTTTGCATTTCTTATCTTTATGAAAAACCTTCCGATTGTCGTAAGCGTTATTCTTTTAGCACTCGGAACTACTGCTATGCACACATTTAACTATATGATTATAACTTTAGTACCGATGCAGTTTGCAAAACACGGCAAAACTGCTACTGTTACAGGTGTAATGAATGCAACTGCTTACATAGGATGTGCAGCCGCAACTTACGGATTCGGTATAATTTCAGATAACATCGGCTGGAACGGAACTGTTGTTGTCTGGATTGTAATTGACGTAATCGCTCTGCTCTTCACCGCACTTAATATTAAAAAATGGAACAGGTTTAAAAACAATGAATGTTTATGATTTTGACAACACAATTTATGATGGTGAAAGCGCTTTTCATCTGTTTAAATTCTTTTTAAAAAAAGATAAAGGTCTTATTGCGTTTATGCCTGCAGTCGTTACTGCCTTTACAAAATACAAGCTCGGTAAATTAACTGTAGAAGAAGCAATAAACAAATATGCTCAGAGAGCTCTCGATTATTATATTGAAAACCCGCAGTTTCACGGTTGTATTCCTGAATTTTGGGACAAGCACGAAAAAAATATTAAGCCGTTTTATGAAAAAGTCAGGAAAGATGATGACTTGATTCTTTCCTGCTCACCTGAGATATCTTTACAAGAAATCTGTAAAAGGCTTAACATAAAAAACTATTTAGGGACGTCAATTAACGAAGCTGAAGGGAAAATTGAAAGACTTTGTCTGAGAGAAAACAAGGTAAAGGCTTTTTTTGAGAGATATCCCGATGCAGAAATAGATGACCTTTACACCGATTCCTTTAACGATAAGCCTCTTATGGATATAAGTAAAAACGTATATCTTGTAAAAGGCAATAAAATTAAAAAAATAAAATAAATTGTTCTTATTTTCCCTTTTCGGTAATATAAATTATCGAAAGGGGATTTTTTATTATGACAGAAGAAAAAAAGAACACATTTTCACCACACAATTGCATTTTAGAGGACAGACGCACACTTTCAGTTTCAGGTGTAAACGACGTTGACAGCTTTGATGAGCAGACAATTATAGCCGCTACCGATTCAGGTGAACTCACAATAAGAGGCGAAAAGCTTCATATAACACGTCTTTCACTTGAAATCGGCGAATTACAGGTTGAAGGAAACATATCTGCATTGTCATACACAGACAACGCACCCAAAAGCACGGGCTTCTTCTCAAAGGTTTTCAGATAATGTATTCCTTCGAGCAAAGTGAACAACTGAATTTATTTTTCCTTTCTTTAGGTACAGGCTTCGTTTTAGGAATAATTTATGATATTCTGAGAGCCATACGTTTGACTTTTTCAAAATCCAAAACACTGATTTTCATATTTGACATACTTTATTTTATAATATTCGCCCTTTTTACGCTGATTTTCTTTTTAGCGCTTAATAAAGGCGAATTCCGCTCATATATGATTTTCGGAGAAATTTTAGGCTGGATATTTTATTACATCTCTTTCGGATTAACCGCAAAACGCATTACTGATATATTTGTCAATATAATTCACAAGATTTTCGGCTTTCTTTTCAAACTTATTTTTACACCCTTCAGACTCTTATATAAGCTCTTTTTGAAAATTGAACACAAATTTTCACGTTTTTTTGATAAAGTTGCAAAAAAAATTAAGAAAAATCGAAAAAAAGACTTGCCAAAACTCAGGTTATATGTGTATAATTTATTAGGTATATTTAACCAGCATAAAAAAAGCGAGAAAGAAGAGGGTTGTAACAATGAAAAAGAAAAAAGTTAACAAAAAACGTAAACCTATAAGCATTGTTATGGCGTTGCTTTTCTGTGTCGCAATTATTTATTTTGCTATTTCTTTTTTTAACACTAACAAAGAAATCAATGAAAAAAAAGAAGAAATAACAGAGCTTCAGAGTCAGCGTGATGAGCAAATTGCTCAAAACGAAGAAATTCAGGACACAATTGACAAAAACGACGAAGCCGCTATTGCTGAAAAATATGCCAGAGAAAACGGGTATGTCAAAACAGACGAAAGAGTTTATATAGACATCACTCCAGGTACATAATATATTAAAAAACGAGGTAAGTCTTTCATGGCAGTAGAAATCGGCGAAATCTTAGACGGTAAAGTTACCGGCATCACAAACTTCGGAGCGTTTGTTGAACTTCCGGACAAATCAACAGGTATGGTACATATTTCTGAAGTTTCAAACACTTATATTAAAGATATTCATGAAAAATTATCTGAAAACCAAGAAGTTAAGGTTATGGTAATTGATATCAACGAAAAGGGTAAAATTGCTCTTTCTATTAAGAAGGCACTCCCTCCCGAAGAGTCACCGGCGCCTAAAAAGTCTTACAATGACAAGCCCAAGAAAAGCCAACCCCCTGTTTGGACGGGAACTCCAAAAAACGAACCTGAAAATATGTCTTTTGAAGATATGTTGGCTCGTTTCAAAACAAAGAGCGACGAAAGAATGAGCGACTTAAAGAAAAACACTGCGGCAAAAAGAGGTACGTCTACACCTCGTCGTGGTGGCGGAACTCAACGTGGCTTCTGATTTTTATAATGATTGTAAGTTGTCGAAACGCAGTTGCGTTTCGCAAATACAATTTTGCATTACACCCATTGAAAGGATTATAGTCGAATTTTCAAAAAAAATCCGATACCAAATCATATATTTGGTATCGAAACAGTGTAAAATTACACTGTTTCGACTAACTATAATCGTTATAAAACAATGAAAAAGTACTATTGATTCTGTCAATAGTACTTTTAGAATTTAGAGAGGTTTAAATTAATGCGTAAAATAGACGTTTCTGTAATAGAAAAAGCTGTTGAGGAACTTTTTATCTCTGCTAACGCAGAGTTACCATCTTCATTAGAAGATTTAATAAGAAAATCAAAAGAAGCTGAAACAAACGTAACTGCAAAAAATATCTTTTGCGATATGTGCAAAAATTTAGACGTTGCAAGAGAAAATGAAATTCCTATTTGCCAGGATACAGGAATGGCTGTTCTTTTTATAGAAGTAGGTCAGGATATTCATTTTATAAACGGCAGTTTAAACGAAGCTATAAACAACGGGGTTAAAAAAGCATATCTTGACGGCAAAATGCGTTGTTCAATTGTAAAAGACCCGATTCACCGTGGTAACACAAACGACAATACCCCTGCACTTATTCATTTTTCTATAGTTGACGGTGACAAGGTAAAAATGACTGCTGCACCAAAGGGTTTCGGCAGTGAAAATATGAGCAGAATCAAAATGTTCACACCCTCTGCAACTGAAGAAGATATTATAAGCTTTGTTGTTGACACAGTAAAAGTAGCCGACGCTAACCCCTGCCCGCCCGTTGTTTTAGGTGTAGGCATCGGCAGCGATTTTGAAGGGTGTGCAATTCTCTCAAAAAAAGCACTCACACGCGATATTTCCGTTTCAAATGAAAATGAATATTATAAAAACTTAGAAGAAAAAATGCTTACAGAGGTAAACAAATTAAATATAGGCGCACAAGGCTTTGGCGGTGATATTACTGCATTAAAAGTCAATATAGAAACTGCTCCTACACATATTGCAGGGCTTCCTGTAGCAGTAAACGTTGGTTGCCACGTAACAAGACATAAATCGATTGTTTTATAACAATCTCAATAATTTGTCTTTGGCATAAATTGAGATTAATATCATCATTTGCCTGTCTGCGTTACGAGCAAATCAAATCCATTTTAATAAAAAACAAATCACTCAAAACATCACTAAAAATCACCTTAAACCTTTCTTTGTTTTAAGGTGATTTTTTATTACACATTTTTAAATTGTCTGATATCTTCTTCTGTTACCGTCGGCTTTACAAAAGGCTGCCCACACATAAAGCTTTGCGATTTAAGATATTTTTTAGCCAGAATATTTGCTTCTATCATGTCAGGGTCAACTCTCAGAGCGCACACACCACGCTCTTCTTTTATTTCTTTTACTGCTCCCCACGGTATTTCCTTCACAGGTAAAACTAACATTGCCGCACCGAACATTACAAAAACAAAAGTGTTATGTATTCCGTTTGAATCCAAAGAAAGTGCAATATTCTTATTTTTAAAAATATTTATAAGAACCACGACAAACGACATAAAGTGTGAAAGTGCCACTAAAAGAAACAACACACTCACAAACAGGTTTGCATTTGCACCGCCTATTTTAAATTCGAATGATATTTCTCCTGTCGCTGATTTGTAGGCGAAATAAAACGCCACCAATGATACAACTGCGAATAATGCTAAGAAAAAATAAGTTTTTATTCCCATTTTAAACGTTTTCATATTAATTCTCCTTTAAAAAATATAATTCATTAAAAGCTCTGTTATTAGCACTGCAACACTTGAAAAAACTGCAACCTGCACAAGGCTACGCCTGAAAAGTGCCGCAACCACCGCAGTCACAAAGCCGACAAATGCACTCGTAAATGAATCTGTTGCGTAAAAACACGCTGGTATTGTCATTACGCTTAAAACTGTATATGGCACGTAATAAAGAAATGATAATACGTATTTGTTTTTTATTGGCTTGTTCACAAGCACAAGCGGAACCATACGCACTAAATATGTAACCCCTGCCATAACTAAAAGATAAATAAAAAATTTGGTGTTATCCATTTTTTGTCACCTCGTTTTTTATTTCTTCTACTGTAATCGGCTTAACAAATGCAAACAAAGCACTTGCTGCCACTGCACAGATTATAACGGTAAAGCCTGTCGGAATTTCTTTTAAAACAGGTGCGTAGTAGAAAACACAGCTAAGCGCAATGGCAAACGCAACACAAAGTGCAGTCCATTTTTCTTCTTTTATTACAGGTACAACAATTGCAATAAACATACCGTAAATTGCAACACCTAAAGCAGACGTTACGACGTCAGGTAATATATTACCTGCAACTGCACCCGTTAAAGTTCCTGTTACCCAACCTATAACCGGTGTTAAAATAAGCCCCAGCATATATTTCGTGCCAACTTTTTCTTTGTTTGAAGAGGCTACGGCAAAAATTTCATCTGTATTACCGAAGGCAATTAAAAATCTGTGAGGTATTTTCACACTTTTGCCTAACTTTTGTGAAAGAGAAATTGACATAAGCGAGTAACGTGAATTTATAACAAGCTGTGCCAATATAAGCTCAATTATTGTACCGCCACCGACCATAATAGGCACCGCCGCCAATTGCCCTGCAGATGTTAAATTTGTAAGAGAAATTAAAACTGCCTGTAAAATGCTAAGGCCGTTTTCAACTGAAAAAATGCCAAATGCAAACGACACAGGAAAATAACCTATGCAGATAGGCAGACCTGCTTTTATTCCCTTTTTAAAACTGTTTATTTCGTTCATTTTTATCCCTTGCTTAATTCTGGAATATAAACATTTTAGCACATTTTCAATATTATTCAACACCAATTTTGAATGATAGGATTTTTTATGATGATTTATAATAAAAATGAACAAACGAATTAACTCCCACTATTGTAGGGGCAAACCTTTGGTTGCCCGCTTACGGTGAGCTGAATTAATTTTTAATGTAAAAATGAAACAAAAAAAATTCTGTAAAAATTGCCTCTCTTCGAAGAGAGGCAATTCCAGACAATCAGGTGACAGCAGATTGAAGTAAGAGGTAAGAAGTAATAGTGAAGAATTGCGGAAATGCTTCGCATTTTATTGTAATTAAAATTCAATAACAAAAAGATAAGTTCTGTCATTTAAAGTTTTTCGTAAACTAAAAATGACAGAACTTGTTTTTTTAAATTTAATTATCTTTTTTCAATTATCAATTATTTATTGCCCATTCATTTAAACAATTTCTCATACCACTCAACAATCTTAAACTTCACTTTATACCCATTACCCGAGGTTACTATTTTCGCCGAGCCTTCATCTAAATAATCCTCTAATATAACACCATCATCCGTTTCGACACTACCATCTGCTACGGGAACGCAAAGTGGCGGAAACATAACACACCACCAATTTTTGCCTTCACCGCTTCCGAGAACAACCTTTATTGAGGTGTATTTCCCTGCAGGAAAGGTCAGATTTTCGTAAGTTCTTGTTGTGTAATATTCTTCGCATAACGTAATTTTTGCTTTATAATCAAAGCCGTTTTCTTTTAAAACTTCATTTGCACATTTCTCTAATTCATCTTTTGAGTCATAAAAATAGTCCTCTACGTTTTCAGGAGTCACCCTCCCTGAAAGCAGCTCACTGTTTTTTTCTAACAGTGCATCGCGCACCTTTATTTTTATCTCCTGGTCTGCTTCGAGGTTACTTTCTGCCAAAACGTGAAGTCTTACAACGCTTTCTCTTATTTCTCCCGAAGCAGAGGCAAAATATGTTATTGAAAAAGCAACGTAAAGAACAGCTCCTATTATTACTGCTATAAGAAGCATTCTGTCCTTTTTTAATTTAAATGCGTTATATGTATTAAATTTCATAAAACAAGACCGCCTTTCATTCATTGTAAATGAATTATTGACGGTCGTTTTTATTTTATTCAATTATTTTTTTAATTCCGCTTATTTTTCTCTCGCAAAGGTAAACCTTGTTATATTTCTTTTCTAACTCTTCTTTTGCTTTTTTTGCATCTGACTCTTCAAAGAAAATTCCAAAAATTGCAGAACCCGAACCTGACATACACGTAGCTCCTGCGTTATTTTTTCTCATAATATGTTTTATATCTGCTCTATCGGGAACTTCAATAACCTGTTCAAAAACGTTATCACAATATTTAAGAGCGTCAGAAAACTTTTCTTCTAACAACAATTCCAGCATCTCGTTATTTTTTGTATGTTTCAGGCTGTTGCCTAACTCATCTATTGCGTCATACGCCTTAACAGTTGAGCTTCCGCTTTCGGGCTTTACAATAACAATACTGCATTCCTCTGCATCAGGAAGCGGTGCTACTACGGTGCCTATATCCTGACAAAGTGCGGTTCCGCCAACAATGCAAAATGGAATATCTGCCCCGACCTTACCGCCGATAAACATAAGAGTTCTTTTATTAGCATCCATATTAAAAATTTCATTGAGTGCAACTAAAACTGCGGCACCGTCTGCACTGCCCCCGCCAAGCCCCGCTTCGTGAGGAATATTTTTTTCAATATGAATATGAATACCTTTATTCTTTTTAATGTTGAAATGCTCAAAAAATTCCACTGCACATTTATAAACTATATTTTTAGAATCCGTCGGAACAGTTTCATCTGTGCAGGAAATGGTTATTTTTTCACCTTTTATTTTTTCAACCGTTATAACGTCTTTTAAGCCTATAGATTGCATCACTGTAAAAAGAGTGTGATAGCCATTGCTTTTGACGCCTGTAACATCTAATATAAGATTTATTTTAGCAAACGCTTCATAACTCAACTTCATTTTTCTTCTGCCTTTCGGGACTTTTTATAAATTAGTAGTATTTTACCATATTATTCTAATTTAATAAAGATTTTTCTTTGATTTTGCTATATTAATTTTAAGAAAATTGTGATAAAATACTGAATTGTAATTCTAACCCGAAAACTACTTATTAATGCAGGATGGTAAATTATGAATAATATAGCAATCATAGACTTACACACTCACACAAAAAACTCACCTGATGGTAACCACGAAGCTTTATTTATGGCAGAAACTGCACGTGACAACAAAATTCACACGGTTGCTTTTACAGACCACTGTGAGGTCGATTATTTTTACAAGGATAATTACGACAAGGTTGTAGAAAACAGTTACAAAGATATTTGTGACGTCAGAGAAAAATTAAATGGTCAAATCAACATTTTAAGAGGTGTTGAGCTTGCTCAGCCACATTATCTCCCTGAACTTTCTCAAAAAATTCTTTCTACCTATAACTACGACGTTGTTATAGGTTCAATCCACAACTTAAGAGAGCAAGAAGATTTTTATAATTGGGAAAGCTTTGACGGAATAGACGTTCAGGCTACCATGAACGAATATTTCGACGAACTTATAAAAATGCTCGAGTGGGGCGATTTTGAAATTTTAGCACACATCACCTACCCCTTCAGATATATTTTTAACCACTGCGGTTATGTTGAAGATATCAACAAATACAAAAACAAGGTTGATGAACTTTTAAAGCTCTGTGCTGAAAAAGATAAGGCTTTAGAAATTAATATGGGCGGTCTTAAATACCCTATAAACAAGCCTTCTCCTGATGTTGACACAATAAAGAGATATAAAGAATTAGGCGGTAAGTTAATTTCTGTAGGCTCAGACTCACACTATGCCGAGAGAATAGGTGTAAATATCGATAAAGCTTATGAAATAGCACGTGAAGCAGGCTTTAAATCTGTTGCTACTTTTAAAGACAGAAAGGTTTCAGAATTCGCTATTGTATAATATTTACATTTTAATGCAATCATTTTCAAAAATACCATTTTTGAACAGTTTAACAAAATTTAACAATTGTAAAGCAACTCACTTTACTTTGTTCAAAACTATGTCAATTTTGTTCACAGAATAAAGCTTTCTCTTATATTTTTTCTTTTTCGACAAAAAAAGAGTAAAGTGATTGACTTTACACTGACAAAGTTATGAACATTTTTGTGCTGAATATACTGTATATTCATTTGTATATGCAATTCGTTAAAAAATTTTATATCTGTAATATTTAAACCCTGAGGAGGTCTGTTATGAGAATTTTGGAGTACACCGTACCGCAAGAATATTCTGACAGACCCCTTCTTCATTTTTTAAAGGGGCATTTAAAACTTTCAACTAAAATCACACAAAGCTTACGACACACCGAAGGCTCTGTTACGGCAAATGACAGAGTAGTCAGAATGATTGACAACGTTTATGAAAATGAACTTGTCACAATAAGAATACCTGAAAAATCTACTCCGCCTCTGCTTTGTGATATGGAACTTGACATTATTTACGAAGACGAAGATATTCTGGTTTTAAACAAGCCTGCAGGTATTTCTGCTCACCCTACAAGACGTCATCCCAACGGTACTCTCGCCAACGGCGTAGCCAATTACATTATTAATAATGGCGGAAGCGAAGCGGCAGGCAGAGCAATAGGCAGACTCGACAAAGGTACCTCGGGCGTTATAGTTTTCGCCAAAAACTCACTTTCTGCTTACAGGTTAAATGGTAAAATTAAAAAAACCTACTATGCAATTATAAAGGGCGACGTAAATGACAGTGGCACTATTAACACACCAATTTACAGACCCGACCCCGGAAAAACCTTAAGAGCTGTTTCTACCGAAAGAGATGACGCTTTACCTGCAGTTACTCACTGGCAGGTTGCAGAAAGGCACAATAATAAAATATTATTAAAGGTAAACATTGAAACAGGCAGAACTCACCAGATAAGAGTGCATTTTTCTTCTATTGGTTTTCCGCTGATTGGTGACGATATGTATGGTGGAGAGGTTACAGAAATACTCTCTCGCCCCGGACTACATTGCGGAAAAGCAGAGTTTTTGCACCCGACAACAAACGAGCCTGTAGTGTTTGAGGCAAAGTTGCCTGACGATATTTTGAATGAATTTAAAAACTGAACACAGAATTTTCTTTTTTCACTTGACAAACTTACATCTTTCTGCTAAAATACCTTTTGCCGCATATTAAGGGCGAGGTATGTCCTCACAAACACAAGAGTGTGCCTTGTTAGCGAGACTGAAAGAAAGCAGGTAAAAACTATGTACGCAATCATTGAAACAGGCGGAAAGCAATACAAAGTTGAGAACGGCGATGTTATTTTCATCGAAAAGCTCGACGTTGAAGCTGACGCAGAAATAACTTTTGATAAAGTTATTGCAATCGGCGCAGAAGACGGCATTAAAGTTGGCGCTCCATATATGGACGGTGCTTCTGTTAGCGCAAAGGTTATTAAGAACGGCAAAGGCAAGAAGATTGTTGTTGCTACTTACAAACCAAAGAAAAATGAAAAGCGCAAGATGGGTCATAGACAACCATACACAAAGGTTGAAATTTCAGCTATCAATGCGTAATGACAAAAGTTACTTTTTATTTTGAGAACGATGTTCCTTACGGCTTTTCGATTTCTGGTCATTCAGACTTCGCCGATGAAGGCAGCGACATTGTCTGCTCTGCTATTTCATCTGCAACCTATATGGTGGCGAACACCATAACCGAGGTTTTAAAGGTTGATGCGAAAATAAAAGTCAGTGATGCTAAAATGAAGCTCACAGTTAAAAAGGAACAAATCCATATTACAAAGGATATATTACTCGGATTAAAACTTCATTTAGAAGCTTTAGAAGAGCAGTATCCTGAGTTTGTAGAAACACTTAGAGTGGGTAAAGTTTATCCGAACCAGCCTTAAATGGTGAGGCTTCGGCTCTTTTGCCCGATTTTCCTTTGAAAGGCGACAGCCTGTCTGCAGTCAAATACGACCAAAATATCTCAAATCCTCATCCATTTAAGGTCAGAGAATTTTGTGGTTAAGTATTTCCCACTCAGATAAGGCAAAAACGCAGTAAATCCTGACGGATTTACGAGTATTTTAACGAAATATGAGTGGAAAAGAATGTCCCAAAATCTGGTTCTGATATACTTTGCCCACTCTACGGAGGTGTAACGAATGCTTAAGATTAATATCCAGTTATTTGCTCATAAAAAAGGTATGGGTTCTACACGTAACGGCCGTGATTCAGAGTCTAAAAGACTTGGTGCTAAACGTGCAGATGGTCAACACGTTCTTGCAGGTAACATCCTTGTAAGACAGAGAGGTACAAAAATCCACCCAGGTACAAACGTTGGTAAGGGTAAGGATGACACATTATTCGCTCTCGTTGACGGCCAGGTTCGTTTCGAACGCCTTGGCAAAGACCGTAAAAAGGTTAGTGTTTACACTGTAGAGCAATAAGACACAAAAAATCAGACATCCCACTTAGTGGGATGTCTTTTTTCTTTTATTTCTTAATTTACGTCTTCTTTTTCTTGTTGAAGCAATAAGCTATATATAACCCCATTGTAGCTATTACACCACACAGAGAAACAATTGTGCCACCGAGCAAATATGGCGTTTTATAGACTAATTCTATTTTATGTTCACCCGGCTCAAGCTCCACACCTGTTAACATAATATCTGTTTTAAAGGTTTCTGTTTTCTCTCCATCGACATAACAACTCCACCCCTTTGTGTAAGGCAACGAAAGACAAAGCAGTTTATTTTCTGTTACTGTTATTTTACCGCTTATTCTGTTTGTTGTCATCACTATGTTCTCTAAAGAATCGTTGCTCAATTCTCTGACATAACCACTTATTTTTTCTACCGGTTGGCTTATTATCAACAAATCTTCTATTGTATAGATTCCGGCTTCTTTAAATTTAAGTGTTATTTTTTTGCGAATCTTGTCAGAACACCCTAAATTAAGCACGTAATCTGTTCTGCCGCAAGCGTATATACTCTCATCGGTAAAGCACGACACTATTGCTTTAGCACCACCGCTTCTCGCGATGAATTTCGTATCTGTGGCCGCTCTCCAATACTTATGAGTTCCGTCTGATTCACCATTTTTATCAGAAGCAGTATTTTCGCTTTTAAAATTCACACCCTTTAAAAAAACGTACAATTCATTCTCTGCAGGTGCCGACACGTAAAATGTTACTATTGAATCAGGATTTTTAACGATAAATTTATCCCCTGCCTGTTCTACATTGTCATCTGTTTCTAACTCGTATTCAAGTCTGTTGTCATCAAAAAACAGCTCGTTCTTATGCTCACAATTTACGCTAACGTCATTTTCAATTACAGCAGCTTGCAACGTCGCTTGCTGACGCTCGGTAAAGGACATTTTTTCATATTCTTCACGCGTTATATATTCATCATATGTAAACCCGAAAGGCAAAGCATTATCAGTTTTATATAAATAATATTTATTACTGCTACCCTGCTTTTCACCAATCAGTTCATAGTTATAAGGAACACCTGTTTTAATTTTATTATCACTTGTGCTGGCTACAAAATATTTTGCACTCACAAGAGGCAGAAGCCAGCATCTTGATTGCAATCCTCTGTTACGATGAGATAAAAAATCATATGAACTGTTAAGCTCCATGTATTGGGTAATATCCGGATTTATAAGCGACCAATACACGGTTGTTGTACTCTGCTTGTCAACTGCAGCAAAATTATATTGAAAATTATCGCGAACAGAAGTTTCTATTCTGTAAAAATCATCATCTTCGATTAAATCCCAAGCAGAAGCACTTTCGTTAAAGAGTAAATCGTTTGCACTTTGACTATTTCTGAACTCCTCAAGATAATTGCTACCAAATGAAGAAAATCTGAAAAAGGACATTTGAAAAACTGATGCAAAAATCAAAATCCAGACAGCTACTTGTTTAATTTTTGAAGCCTTAATGCTGATTTTTCTGATTTTAAAATCTTTAATATGCGGAGCACACCAAACAAAAACCAGGCTTATTACTAAAAGCACTAATCCTGCAAAAACTTCTTTTGTTCTTGCATTTTTTAAAATCGCACAAAGAAGTGCGTAGGCACCACATCCAATTGTAAATAGAAAGCGTTCTTTCTTTTTTAAATTTAAAATCTGTGGCAGTTTTTTTGCTAACAAAAACGAAACTGTCAGCACCCACACAAAAACCCATCTGTTACAGACGTAGCCGAAACCGTTTATTATATGGCCGAATATTGGAAATACCAACAAAATCAATTGAACCCCAAGAAAAAGTTTCGCCCATCTTTCATCTTTATCGCGTTGCAAAAATGAAATTCCGACGGCTAAATACGTTATTGGCGCAACTCCGATTATTGCAGATGACATCCCTGAATTTATTCCTACAAATGAACCTATAAATTTCTCATAATCCTTAAGTGTATATAAGAAGTCAAAGCTGTAATTATCTGTCACACGGGTATTATTGACAAACGACATAACATCGGGCAGAAACAGCACTGCTGAAAGCATAACGCCTGCCCCTGCACACAAACCAATCTGTAAAACAGAACCCGCAAAAGCTTTGATTTTTCGAAGCTCCTTATCAGACAACACTCTTACAAATACATATAAAACAGTGAATATTGCAATTTTGTAGAAAAAGTAAAAATTAGAAAGAGCAGATATAAATACCGCTAAAATCAATGCTACCGGTGACTCTTTTCGCAAAACCTTTTCACACCCGAATAAAACCAGCGGATAATATGCCATAGAGCTGATAAAAAACGGATGTCTTACGCCAAAAAATACAGAAAACGCACAAAAAACGTAAACTATTGATGCACAAACAGAACTCCAAGCTTTACAATTCATTTTTCGTGCATATATTAAAAAAGCAATACCTGCTAAATAAAATCTTGCTATTACCGCCAACGTATACCCAACCTCTGAATACTCCACAGGAAAGAACACAGAAATTAAAGAAACGGGGTCGCCGAAGGAATAATAGCTTAACGTTGTAAATACGTCTGAGCCATAACCTAAGCCCCACTCCCACATCGGTAATATAAAATTGTGCTCAAGAAAAATATTTTTTAACACTTCTCTGCACCACGAACCAAAATACATAAAGGCATTATAATGCTGATATAACCCGTCTGACGCCCATACCATTGACTTCTGATAACAGAAAAATTGCCAGAAGGTTAAGATTGCCGCTACAAAAAAGAATACTGTATATCCACCATATAGTCTCAGATTTTTTTGTTGTTTTTTTATACCCATTTTAAAAATCTCCCTGACACCCACCAAAAGTTAAAGAGTCATCAGATGTGATGACTCATTATTTTTCGCCTTTTTTAAAAATAATAAACTTACTGAAAAAATAATTTGTTATAACCACAATAACCGCTAACAATACTTTAACAATAAGTTGGCCTGTAACCTCAAAACCAAAAACACTCAAAGATATCTCGCCCAGACCTAAAACTGTTATAAATAATAACATCCCGCCTTCTTCTAACAAAAAGCTTAAGACTCTTGCCCCGAGGAAACCCGGTATTTCTTTTGCAAGAATTTTTATGTTCCAGCTTTTGGATTCAAATACAAATAATTTATTTGTGATGTAAGCAAACACAACACCTGCAACCCAGGCAATTGCATTATTCACTAAATACAACTTCTCACCTAATACTTGAGTGAAAATATAAAAAACAACAAAATTCACTAAAGTAGTAAGACCGCCAAAAATCACATAAGTTATAAGCTCTTTATATTTCGAAAATAGTTCTTTAATCTTCAGCATTATATTTTAAATGCTCCTTTAATATATATATAGGTCTATTTTTAACCTGCACATAAACTTTTGACAAATACTCACCCAAAATTCCTAAACAAAAGAGTTGCATTCCACCTAAGAATAATATCAGTACTATTATTGAGGCGTAACCAGGCACATCAATTCCCTGAATGAGTTTCTGAAAAACTACAACTATAAGATAAATAATTGAAGCAACCGCAGTTATGAAACCTGTTGCAATAGAAAGTCTTAACGGGAGCGTTGAAAAAGCAACTATACCATCAATCGCATATTTGAAGAGTTTAAGAAAGCTCCATTTACTTTCACCATATTCTCTTTCTTGCACTTCATAAGATATATATTTTGTGTTAAAACCAACCCAACTGAATATACCTTTTGAAAAACGGTGATATTCACTCATTGAAAGAATCGCATCAACCATCTTTCTTTTAAGCAATCTGAAGTCAGAAGCACCGTTGACAAAATCAACTTCTGCTAATTTATTTATAATTTTATAGAATGCTGATTTGAAATTCGAAAGAATCGCTCCTTCGTTTCTTTCAGCCTGATAAGCCGCAACGCAGTCAATATCAGAATTTTTTTCTATTTCCTTGAGCATTTGCAATACTACTTCCGGGCGTTGTTGCAAATCGGCATCTATTATGCACACGTAATCGCCCTTGGACTCTTTAAGCCCCGCGTATATTGCGGCTTCCTTACCGAAGTTTCTGCTGAAGGACAAAACCTGAATATTATAAGCAGAATTGGTTTCATATAACTCTTTTAATCTGTTATAAGTTTTATCTTTGCTTCCGTCATTAACAAAAACAAACTCGTAATCATCTACATTACATAAAAACACGTTATTAACTTCATTAAAAAAACGTTCAACATTATCTTCCTCATTAAAGCAAGGAACAACGAGAGATAATTTCATAACACTTTGCCTTCCACAAAATTTATTTATAATTATAATAGTATTACCATATATTTCTGTATTCTACCACAAATAATAAATTTATGCAACAAATCGTACGTATAAATGGTTTATTCACAAACTATTTACAAAAAAATTTGAATAATAGGTTGACAAACGGCAAAGATAGATGTATATTATTAACAGAGTTAGCACTCTCCATCAGCAAGTGCTAACAGTGAAAAACTGAACAGCACTGCACAAATCCATTTGCTATCTCAAAAGAAAGGAGTGTTTAAAATTCCCGCTTTATCTGAACGCAAACAAAAGATTTTAGCGCTAATCATTGAAAGCTATATCGCAACCGGCGAACCTGTCGGTTCAAAAACACTCCAGAGCGCTATGGGTAATGCAGTTTCTTCTGCTACCATAAGAAACGATATGGCAGATTTGGTAGAACTCGGTTTCTTAATGCAACCTCATACATCTGCCGGTAGAATACCTTCTCAATTAGGTTATCGTTACTACATTGACAATCTTATGTCAGAATATGAATTAGGGCACGAAGAACAAGAGCGAATAAAAGTGTGGCTTCAAGCATATTCAGGTGAATCTGACCAACTTTTAGAAAAAGCCGGTAGCATTCTTTCAGAACTTACAAATTGTGTTGCAATTTCTTCTTCTCCATCAGATAGCGAAGCGCTTATTAAAAGAGTCGAATTAGTTCCTTTAAGTAACAAAACAGCTATGGTGGTGCTTCTTGCAACATCCGGTATTTTAAAAAGTATGGTTGTCCGTACAGAAAGCGAAATAACGGTTGAAGTCGCTGAAGTTTTTTACAACATTATGCAAACCTATTTTTTAGGAAATTCAGTTTCAAATATTGATATTCCGTTCATTCAGACTCTTGTCGCTTCTTTGGGCGATAAAGTTTTCGTTATGTCGCCCCTCCTTTGCGGAGTTGCCGATTTGTGCAATTCAGTTAAATCAACCGATTTACACTTCAACGGGCAATCGAACATTTTAAACCACCCCGAATTATCGCTTGATGCATTCGAACTTATGGATTTTCTTCATAGAGAAGAACCTATGAAAGCATTACTTTCAACACAGAAGAAACCATTGAATATTTCAATCGGCGAAGAAAATGCTTTTAAAGAATTGCGAAATTCTTCAACTATCTTCTCAAAATACACTGTAGGTGACCGAGACAGTGGTTCAATAGGAATAATAGGTCCTACAAGAATTGATTATGCAAGGCTTATTCCAAGCATTAAATATTTAGCAGATGTCATAGGAAATCTGCTTTCAGAAACTTTAGAGTGAGGTTAATTTATGGCAACCGAAGAAAAAATCTTAAACGAAGAACAAAACGACTCTTCAAAAGAAGTAAAAGAAACAAAAAAATCAAAAAAAGCAGATAAAAAAACTGAAGCTTTAACCGCTGAAAAAGAAAAATTAGAAAAAGAATTGGCAGAAACAAAAGATTCTTATATGAGAGTTCTTGCAGAATACGATAACTTCAGAAAACGTTCTCAAAGAGAGAAAGAATCTGCTTACAATGATTCAAAAGCAACTACGTTGTCACTTCTTCTCCCTGTAATTGATAATTTTGACAGAGCGATAGATAATAAAACTGATGACATTGAAAGCTACAGAAAAGGCATTGAAATGACATATAATCAATTAAAAGACATTTTAAGCAAAGCAGATGTAGTTTCTTTCGGTGAAGTCGGTGAAGAATTTAATCCGGAAATACACAATGCAGTTATGACTGCGGAAAATCCTGATTTACCTGAAAGCTCAATTTCAGCAGTATTCGAAAAAGGATACAAAATGGGTGACCGCGTGTTAAGATTTGCAAGTGTTCAAATAACTCAATAAAAAACAAACTAAAATATATTTGGAGGTAATTTATTATGGCTAAAACAATTGGTATTGACTTAGGTACAACAAACTCTTGTGTAGCAGTAATTGAAGGTGGCGAACCAGTCGTTATTGCTAATGTTGAAGGTAACAGAACTACACCATCAGTTGTAGGTTTCTCTAAAACAGGCGAAAGACTTGTAGGTCAGGTTGCAAAACGTCAGGCTGTTGCTAACCCGGACAGAACTATTGCTTCTATTAAAAGACAAATGGGTTCAGACTACAAAGTTACTATCGATGACAAAAAATATACACCACAAGAAATTTCTGCAATGATTTTAAGCAAACTCAAAGCTGATGCAGAAAGCTACCTTGGCGACAAAGTTACAGAAGCAGTTATTACTGTTCCTGCTTACTTCACTGACTCACAACGTCAAGCAACAAAAGACGCAGGTAAAATCGCAGGTCTTGAAGTTAAAAGAATTATAAACGAACCTACTGCAGCTGCTCTTGCTTATGGTATCGACAAAGAAAATGACCAGAAAGTTATGGTTTACGACCTTGGCGGTGGTACTTTTGACGTTTCTATTATTGAAATGGGCGAAGGTGTTCAGGAAGTTCTTGCTACTGCAGGTAACAACAACTTAGGTGGCGATGACTTCGACCAGAGAATTATCGATTGGCTTGCTGCAGAATTCAAAAAAGAAAACGGCATTGACTTAAAAGGCGATAAAATGGCAATGCAAAGACTTAAAGAAGCAGCAGAAAAAGCAAAAATTGAGCTTTCAGGTGTTACTTCATCTGCTATTAACTTACCATTCATTACAATGACAGAAGCAGGTCCATTACACCTTGACACAACTCTTACAAGAGCAAAATTCAACGAACTTACTGCTGACCTTGTTGAAGCAACAATGGGTCCTGTTCGCCAGGCTATTTCTGACTCAGGTCTTAAAACTTCAGAAATCGACAAAGTTCTTATGGTTGGTGGTTCTTCAAGAATCCCTGCTGTTCAGGATGCTGTTAAATCATACACAGGCAAAGAACCATTCAAGGGCATTAACCCTGACGAATGTGTTGCTATCGGTGCTGCTCTTCAGGCAGGTGTTTTAGGTGGCGATGTTAAAGGTCTTCTTCTCTTAGACGTTACTCCTCTCTCACTCGGTATTGAAACATTAGGTTCTGTATGCACAAAAATCATTGAAAGAAACACAACTATCCCTACAAAGAAAAGTCAGATTTTCTCAACTGCTGCAGACAATCAGACATCTGTAGAAATCCACGTATTACAAGGTGAAAGAGAATTTGCTAAAGATAACAAAACTCTCGGTATGTTCCACCTTGACGGTATTCTTCCTGCTCGTCGTGGTACTCCGCAAATCGAAGTTACTTTCGATATTGACGCTAACGGTATTGTTCACGTTTCTGCAAAAGACCTCGGCACAGGCAAAGAACAATCAATTTCAATCACATCTTCTTCAAATATGAGCAAAGAAGATATTGAAAAAGCTGTTAAAGAAGCAGAGCAATTCGCAGAAGAAGATAAACAACGTAAAGAAGCTGTTGATATCCGCAACGGTGCAGACCAGATGGTATTCCAATGCGAAAAAATCCTTGAAGAAAACGGTGACAAATTAGAAGAAGCAGACAAATCTGCAATTTCTTCTCAGGTTGAAGAATTAAAAGAAGCTCTTAAGGGTGAAGATATAAATCTCATCAAATCAAAACAAGAAGCTCTTCAGGCAAAATTCTACGAAATTTCTGAAAAACTTTACAAAGCTGCTGGTGGTGCACAAGGTTTCGACCCATCACAAGCACAAGGCTTTGACCCTTCTCAGGCACAAGGTGGCACTGATGAAAATGGTTACTATGAAGCACCTTTCACCGATGTAAACGAATAATTAAACACAAAGGCAACAGAGCCCTTAAAAAGCTCTGTTGCCAACAGATATTTAGAAAGGCTAAAAAATGGCAGATAAAAGAGATTATTATGAAGTCCTTGGTCTTTCCAAGGGTGCTTCTGCAGATGAGATTAAAAAATCATATCGCCAACTCGCGAAAAAATACCATCCGGACTTAAATCCTGACAACAAAGAAGCTGAAGCTAAATTCAAAGAAGCAAATGAAGCTTATGAAATACTCTCCGACCCGCAAAAGAAAGAGAAGTATGACCGCTTCGGATTTGCCGGCGTTGACCCGTCTTATGGTGGCGGTGCCGGTGGTGCAGGAGGATTCGGCGGTTTCGGATTCGGCGACGGAATGGAATTCGATTTAGGCGATATTTTCGGTTCATTCTTTGGTGGTGGCTTCGGCAGTGGTTTTGGCGGTGGTTCTTCACGCTCAAATCCTAATGCTCCGAGAAGAGGTAATGATATTCAGGTTACTGTTTCTTTATCTTTTGAAGAAGCTGCAAAAGGATGCACAAAAAACGTTGAATTCCCACGAATAGAAACCTGTGACGAATGTGCGGGTAGCGGTGCTGCTAAAGGTACATCATCACAAACCTGCCCCGAATGTAACGGACGTGGTCAAATCAGCACACAGCAACGCACACCTTTCGGCGTTATTTCAACACAAAAACAATGTCCAAAATGTGGCGGTAAAGGTACTTATAACCCAACTCCCTGTAACAAATGTAAGGGTAACGGCAGAATCAGAAGACCTGTTAAAAAGGATATTTCAATCCCTGCAGGTATCGATGATGGTCAGATGTTTACAGTACGCGGAGAAGGCAACCGTGGTCTTAATGGCGGTCCAAGTGGCGATTTAAGAGTTGCTGTTTCAATTAAACCGCACCCATTCTTCCAGAGGGACGGCTACAACGTATGGTGCGAGGTAGATGTTTCTGTTGTTCAGGCTACATTGGGTGACGAATTAACTGTACCTACTCTTGATGGTCAGGTAAAATACAGTATTCCTGCAGGCACTCAACCTGGTGACGTCTTTAAATTAAAGGGCAAGGGCATTCAGGTTGTAGGTGGCACAAGACGTGGCGACCAACTCGTAAAAATCAACGTTGTAATTCCAAAGAATCTTTCAGAGAAGCAAAAAGACCTGCTTCTTCAGTTTAACGAAGCTTGCGGCAACAAAAAAGTTTCTCCCGAAGAGAAAAAAGGAATTTTCGGGAACAAAAAGAAAAAATAACAAAAAGCAGAATCTGAATCCGTTTTTCAGATTCTGCTTTTCATTTTATGATTACGAGTTGTAAAACTCATTTTTTTCTGTTATAATTATTTTATATTTTTTAGAGTAGGTGTAAATATGTCACAACCCTTATTATCAATAGGTATGATTGTTAAAAATGAGGAGCGTTGTCTCGAAAAATGTCTTAAGGCGCTCGAGCCTTTGAGACAGGCAATTTCTTGTGAATTAATCATTGCAGACACAGGTTCAACCGATAAAACAGTTGAAATAGCTTCAAAATATGCAGATATCCTTTTCAATTTTGAATGGGTTAATGATTTTTCTGCAGCAAGAAATGCAGTTATGGAGCGTTCAAGTGGTAAATGGTTTTTAACACTTGATGCAGATGAATATTTTGCCTCGGATGTTCAGGAACTTACCGATTTCTTAAAAAGCCCTTCCGCAGATAAAATGTATCAGGCAACTGTAGTAATCCGCAATCATTTCAGTAAAAACTTAGATGGGAATTATTCAGATTTTAACGCAATAAGAATGTGCCGTATGGACCTTGGCACACGTTACACAGGTGCAATCCACGAACATTTTGACACCGCTTTAACCTATGATGATGTTTATGTATTGACAAACACTCTTTTTGACCACGATGGCTACGCCTTTATTTCACCTGAACACAAGGCAAAAAAAGAAGCAAGAAACATAGAGCTTTTAGAGCAGAAATTAAAGGAAGACCCCGACTCTCTGAGAACGATTCTGCAATGTCTTGAATCTTCTGCCGCTAACGCCTCTAACCGCCGTTATTACACACAACATGCCAAAGAAAAGCTTCTTTCTGTTAAAAGAGGAACGAAGGATTGGGAATCTGCAGCTGCAAATACCGCCAAGCAGGTTGCTTTATATATGAATTACGATTCAGACCCTGCACAGGAAGAATGGTTCAGCTGGACATTTAAAACCTTCCCGAACTCTGAGCACACCACAATAGATACAAAATACGTTTACGTAAAATATCTTTACAGTAAGAGTAAATTTCAGGAATGCATAAAAGCAGGTAAGGAATATTTAACTGCAGTCGAAGCGAAGAAAAAACAAAGCAACAAGGCAACTCTTGAAAGCATAACACTCTCTCTTCTTCACGCAAACGTTTCTCACAGAAGTGAAATCCGTGCAATTATTGCTAATGCAATGCTTGAAGAAAACAGAACAGATGAAGCAGTTAAAATTCTTATCCAGACAGACCTCAATAACATTTCTGTCAACATAATCAACAATTGGTTTAAAGCGGTTTCAAATATTCCCGTTACTCAAAAGAATATTTCACAAATCAGTAACTTCATCAAGAGCTTATTCAATAAAATTGCTGATTTCTCAAACCGCACCTACACTCACGTTTTCTCTAAAATTTCTGAGCTTTTTGAAAACAATCAGACTTCCGATAGTTATATGCTTTTTTCAGAAGTTTCCCCTACACTCGGTATTTGTGCAAAAATATTGAATTCAACATCAAGTGAAGAGACTGAAAAGCTTTTGCTAAAAGTAGAGAATTTTGATGAATTTATGGCATCTGCCCTGAAGAAAAGCTTAATTTTAAAGGCTGATTTGCCAAACGAGTTTTACTCTGTGTCTTCGTCACGTCTGGCTTATTTAATAAATGAATTAACTAAATCAAGCAGCGACATTATCGACGTTATATCTGAACATTACTCAGATGTGAACAAGTTTAACAATTGGCCACACATTTCATTTATTTTCAACTTAATGCTTTCAGTTGTTTTTAACTCAGAAGCCAATTTTGAGCCAGATAAAAAATCAAAGCTCTTAAAAGCCTTTGTAATTATAGCAAATGAATATTTAAACACCTGCTACAACCCTAAGCTCTTAAAAAACGAAGAAAGCGTCGCTTTTATTCCTGCACTCCATTTGTTCTGCTGGTATCTTGTAAAGGCAACAAATGAAAAAGATTCTCATCCGTTAGAATACATAAAAACTCTGAGAACTGCTTTGGCAAAGGTCCCTCAGGCAAAATCTGTTGTAGAGTTTCTTATTGAAGAATTCCAGAAGGAAGAAGAACAAAGAAAAAAAGCAAATGTAACAGAAGCCACACCAGAGCTTATTGCAATGGCACAACAATTAAAAACTATGCTCAGTGCATTCGCACCGAACGACCCTCAATTGTTAGCAATAAAGCAAAGCCCACTTTATAAGCAAGTAGCATTCTTAATCGAAGAATAAAAAAAATTCACCGATATTTAAAATATCGGTGAATTTTTTTATTTATTAACTGATTCAATAAATTTCAAGAACTGCTTTTTACCTGTTTCATTTCTTTCAAAAACGCCACATTGTTCAAGAATCTGAGCAAATGTTTTACCAATTGCATCTCTTATAACATCATCACAATTTTCTTCTGTTATATTTTGCGTTTTAATGTACTTTTCTGCCCATGAAGCGTGTTTACTTATAGCTTCATTTGCACTGATATCCTCGTTATTAAGAATAGCCTCTTTGAGCATTTGCATTTCTGATTTAAGACGAGCAGGAAGAACCGCAAGACCCATAACCTCAATAAGACCAATATTTTCTTTTTTGATGTTATGAAACGCTTTGTGCGGATGATAATATCCGTCAGGACATTCTTCTGTTGTAATATTATTTCTTAAAACCAAATCTATTTCGTACTTACCATTTCTGAAACGTGTAATTGGTGTAATTGTGTTATGAGGAACACCATCATCAGTTTTTGCAATTATGAAAGCCTCGTCATCACTGTAATCACGCCACTCTGAAAGGATTTTTCCTGCGAGTGTACAAAGTCTGTCAGTATCTTCACCAATAAGTCTTATTACAGACATCGGCCATTTTACAATACCCGCTTTAATATCATCAAAGCCATCAAATTTAACCTCGGTTTCAATCTCTGCTTTTGCCATTGCAAATGTGTAGTTACCGCCCTGGAAATGCTCGTGGCTGAGTATTGAACCACCTGAAATCGGTAAATCTGAGTTTGAACCTATAAAATAATGTGGGAATTGCTCTACAAAAGAAAACAATCTTCTGAACCCTTTTTCGCTTATTTTCATAGGCACGTGATTCGAATCAAAAACAATGCAGTGCTCATTATAATAAACATATGGTGAATACTGTAAGAAGTAATCGTCACCTTCTAATGTAACAGGTATTATTCTGTGATTTTGACGTGCAGGATGATTTACTCTTCCGCTATAACCCTCGTTTTCTTTACAAAGAAGGCAAGATGGGTAAGACGATGCCTCCAGCTTCGCTGCAGCCGCAATCGCTTTAGGGTCCTTTTCAGGCTTCGAAAGATTTATTGTAATATCAATATCGCCGTAATCTGTAGAAGTAACCCACTTCATATCATTTTTTACACGATATTCTCTTATATAGTCACTCTTTCGGGAAAGATGATAATAATAATCAGTTGCTTCCTCAGGAGAATCAGCATATTTCTCTTTAAATGTTTTAATTACCTCTGATGGTCTCGGAAGCAATACACCCATAATTTTTGCATCAAGCAAATCTCTGTAAACAACACTGTTTTCACAAAGACCATTTTCACAAGCATAATCAAGAATGCCTTTTAAAATTTCTTCAAGAGTTATATCTTCTGCAACAGCATCTTCATCAATTGAGTTGAGTTGCAAAATCTCAAGAACTCTGTTTGTCGCCCAGATTTTATCTTCTTTACTGAGCAACCCCTCATTAACTGCATACTGAATCAAAGATTTTATTAAAGTACTGATTGTCATACCACAAAACCTCATTATAATTTTGATAGTATCATTATAATAATTTTTTCAGATTCTTTCAACATATTTTCGTAAATAATTTTAAAAAAACATCCTCTCTGCCATAATAGACAAAGAGGATGACTTTAATTAAACACACAAAGTAATAATTTAACCTGCTTTTACAGTTTTTGTTGACGACCATGCAGAGCGAATGTAGCCGCTACCTACATTTTTAATTGCCCTTACTCTTACGTAATATTTTTTACCTGACTTTAAGCCTGTTACCTTTTTTGCATAGCTGTTACGGTTTTTCATTGTTATTGTTGTAGATGATTTAAAATCAGATGACGTACTATACTGAACCTCATAGCCATCTACCGAACCGTTTTTCATTCTGTCGTATTTATTCCATGTTACGGTAAAACCACCATCACGCTTAGAGGCACTTGAAATAACCGGTGCTTTAGGTCTTACGTAATAACTGAGCGTTTTACGTCCTGAATATTCACCTATAAATTTAACAAGAATTTTGTATTTGCCTGGCATAGCACTATCCACACCCGAGTAATACACAACATAAAAATCGGTGTTTTCCTCGAGAAGTTCACCATATGCATCTGTCACGGTAACCTCAGGATACTTTAACTCACCATCATAAACATAGTTTGTGGCAGAAAGTTTGAACTTAAGTTCTTTCGCCGAAACTTTTTCATTATAATGTTTATTTGCTAAAACCAACGGAATATTGTTTATACCGATGTCAATTGAATTCCAATCTGAAATATCACCTGTGTAATAAACATCCGTCAACGAACATTTCTCGAAATTGTTCATATCTCCAAAGCATTCATCTGCAATTTTCTTAACGCTCTTCGGAATAACTACACTTTTAATTTTTTTATTTCTCAGCACGTCTGTGCCAATTTCTGAAATACCCGATTCAAAAACAACTTTTTCCACTATTGAATCTGCATAGTAACCATCAAAATGTTTTGTTTCTATATATAATGCTTCAGACAAATTCTCCGTCACACGTACTCCTGCAGAAGAAACTGTTGAAATCGGAGAAACCGTAAACACTCCGGTATAAAAATCCATTGTACATTTATAATTTCTTTCTACGTAGCTTTTTTCAAGAATAAGCTCTTTTTCACACTTGTCAGCACCCTCTGTCTGAGGCACAGAACAATTGTAATTCACTTTCGCGGTTTCAACAAGCTCGTTTCCTTCGTCGAAAATTATATTCTTCCACGAAGCCTCGTCACCACCATAGTTAACTTCTTCAAGTGACTCACAGTTCACAAATGTATCTATTCTTATACGCTTAAGCGTTTCGGGAATGGTAATTTTTTTTACGTTACTGAAATCAGACGGACCAAGCCAATTTGTGATATGAATCAGCGTAATCCCCTCTTTTATAACAATCTCTTTAACAATTGACATATCATTTGTATTCAGAGCACTTTCCACATCTCCTGCAAAGAGCATTCCAAGACCGCCGATTGTCAAAACACCACTTTTTGTATCAAGCTCACAAGTGAATCCATAATTGGGTTCACCCTTAATAACCTTCTCAGCAAAAGCAATGGTAGCTGTAGATATAACAAGGCATAAAACAACAATAACAGCCAACGTATTTCTGATTATTCTTTTCATAAATAAATCCTCCTTTACCCATAAGGCTTGTTTATATTATAGCACACCCCCCCGAAAAAACAAGTTACAATCCGAATGATTGCTATGAAATACGTTTTTTATGTATTATTATTAAAAAAACATTGAAAAGAAACGAAAAAAAATATATAATTTTATTGATTATATTTTTAAGGTGATTTTATGGATTTTAATGCAGAAAAAGTAAAAAATGATATTGTGGAATGGATTAAAAATTGGTTTTCTGAAAACGGAAAAGGCTGCAAAGGTGTTTTAGGTATTTCCGGTGGCAAAGATAGTTCTGTTGTTGCCGCACTTTTAGTTGAAGCCTTAGGAAAAGAAAACGTTGTTGGTGTGCTTATGCCGAACGGTGAGCAATTTGACATTGATGTTTCAAAAGACCTTGTTGAATTTTTAGGCATAAAATCTGTAACAATAAATATTAAAGATGCTTTTAATGGTTTTATGAATGAGTTTAAGAATAACGATGTTGAACTCTCAACTCAGGCTATAACAAATCTTCCACCAAGACTTCGTATGGCGTGTGTTTATGCGGTAAGTCAGAGTGTGAACGGACGAGTTGCAAACACTTGTAATCTTTCTGAAGACTGGGTTGGCTACTCTACCCGCTACGGTGATAGTGTCGGAGATTTCTCGCCGCTTTCAAAACTCACAGTACAAGAAGTAAAAGCAGTCGGTAAGGCTTTAGGTCTTCCTGATAAATTCACAGAAAAAACACCAATTGACGGACTTCAGGGTAAAACAGACGAAGACAATTTAGGTTTTACCTATGCAGTTTTAGACAAATATATAAGAACAGGTATTTGCGAAGATGAAAAAACAAAGGAAAGAATAGATTATCTTCACAGAATAAACCAATTTAAATTAGAGCTTATGCCTGTATTTAATTACGAGCCTGAAAGGAATTAAAATAATGTCTCAACTTAAAAATTTACAACCTGAAAGAGTTTTTTATTATTTCGAAGAAATAACAAAAATCCCACACGGTTCAGGTGATATGGATAAAATCGCTTCATTCTGCGTTGATTTTGCAAAAGAACACAATCTTAAATATTACCGCGATGATGCTAACAATGTAGTAATTTATAAAGACGGAACGAAACACCTGAAAAATGCAGAACCGATTATTCTTCAAGGTCATATTGATATGGTTTGTCAGAAAACTGAATACAGTACAGTTGACTTTACAAAAGATTCATTGGAAGTTTTTGTTGATGGTGATTTTGTAAAGGCTAAAAATACTACACTCGGTGCAGATAATGGCATAGCAGTTGCGTGTATTTTGGCAATTTTAGAAAGCGATAACTATACCCATCCACCTATTGAAGCACTTTTTACAACTGACGAAGAAATCGGTATGATTGGTGCAACAAAGCTTGACACTTCAGTATTAACAAGTAAAAAAATGATTAACATTGACTCTGAAGAAGATGACACAATGACTGTTTCCTGTGCAGGTGGTAGTGATTTTAAAGTTTTCTTTAACTTCGTGAGAGAAAATGCAACAGGCACAGAAATTGAATTAACCTTAAAAGGTCTTCAGGGCGGTCACTCTGGTATTGAAATTGACAAGGGCAGAGTTAATGCTAATATTTTAGCAGGTCGTGTTTTAAACCACTTAAAATCAACAGGCTTTGATTTATTAAGCATTGATGGTGGCAATAAAACAAACGCAATTACAAATCTCACAAAAATAAGACTTTGCGTAAATAACAAAGATGAATTTATAAAAGAAGCATCCCAATATCTTGAAGTTATTAAAAGTGAATTTGCAGTACGCGAGCCTGACTTCACCTATCAGATAAACCCACTTGAAAATGCTACATTTAAAGCTATAAGCAAAGAAAGTGCTAATGCTATAATTTATGCTTTAGCTTGTGTGCCAAATGGTGTTGTTGATATGAGCGCAGAAATTAAAGGACTTGTTGAAACTTCCCTTAATCTCGGCATTTTAACAACAAAAGAAGACTCTACTGAAATTCATATTTCTTTAAGAAGCAACAAAGAAAGTGCTATGGTTGCATTGGAAAATAAGTTAAAAACATTTTTCAGTATTTTACCTTGTGAATTTTCTATTTTTGATAAATATCCGTCTTGGGAATTTAACAATAATTCTGTTTTGCAAAAGCTCTATAAAGATATTTACGAAAACGAAACAGGCAAAGCACTTAAAGTAGAAGCAATTCACGCAGGTCTCGAATGTGGTGTGTTCGCATCAAAAATAAAAGACTTTGACTGCATTTCAATAGGTCCTACAATGTTCGACGTTCATACAGTGAAAGAAAGACTTTCTGTTTCTTCTACTGAAGGAATTTTCAAAATTCTTCTTAAGGTGCTTGAAAACTGCAGATAAATATTTTGGGGTGACATAATGAAAAAGAACAAAAAATCTATACGCGTTATAATATTGGCTATTGTTGCTGTTATAGTCGTTTCTTTTATAGCGGTGCAAGCAAGTGAAACAAAGGTTTTTAAAGAAGAAAAATTTATTGCTTTTTCAAAAACAGATTATAACTCTGTAACAAGCACCGACTTTACAAGAGTAACCTTCGATGAATTAGAAAATTATCAATCTGTTTACAAGCAATATAATCAATATCAGTATTACGAAAACTTAAATGAATCAGAAAAAATCATTTACAAGGCTTTTGAATTTGCACTTGATAACTCCTTGCCTGTTGTATTCATAGATAAAAAAATTCTTGCAGATTCCAAATACAGTAACTCTGATATTTTCAATTTTTTAACACTTGATTCAGCAATAGCAGAGCAAAATAACGTTTTTCAGGAAACAACTAATTTCCCTGTGCGTTTTGATGGTGAAACAAGGCTCGGAACACCTATTGTGTCACTTATCAACGGAAATATATTTAATATAAATATTTTCGATAACAAAACACTCAAAAGCAAGGAAGCTGCAATAAAAAAAGCAAAAGATATTGTATCAGGACTCCCAACAGGGCTTGACGACTTAAGCAAAGCAAAAATGCTTTTTACTTATTTACATGAAAATGTAGAATATATTGACTATTCAGAAAAGCAGGAATATTTATATGATACACTCGTTGTAGGTAAAAGCAACTGCGATGGTTTTGCAAATGCGTATTCCCTTTTATGCAAATTAGCGGGTATTCCTTGTTTTGAAAAAATGTATTCAATTCCCGATGATAACCAGAATAATATTCTTCCTAACATTCCACAGGTTAACAAAGATACAACTGATAAAAACAATGAAAATAATACTGAAGAGCCAGAGGATGCAGGTCACACTTGGAATGCTATAAAAATTGACGGTAAATGGTACAATGTAGATGCCACAAACTCGGACTTTTATTTTGAAGCAGCTGATGGTGAAAAATTTTTCTTATTCTTCGGTTTTAAAGATTCTGATGGTATCTATAAGCACGACTACGAAAAAATTACACCTGAATGTAACGACAGTCTTTTAATTCCTGATTGTACTTTAAAATCATTCAATGATAATGATGCGGTTTCAAAAATGAGAAAAGCATGGTACGAAAACGATGAAGAATACATAATTGTCTATTGCGAAAATGCAGATGGCTATGATGATACTATGCAGGAATTAGCAAATTCTATAAGAACTTCTATTTATCATGAGAATTATAACGACCACTTTTCAAAAATTTACTTTGTATCTCCACAATAATAAAGTCGAGAAAAGATTGACATAATGTTACATTTATTGTAAAATACTATGTTGATTGTATGAAAACAAAATATTAAGAAAACGAGAGTGATAAAATGCATTGGTCAGAAGAAATTGCTGAAAGAATTATAAGACGCAACCCTGAAAAAGAAGAGTATGTTTGCGCTGCGGGTATAAGCCCATCAGGCTCAATTCATATTGGTAACTTCCGTGATATTGCTACAAGTTATTTTGTAGTAAGAGCTTTAAGAAAAAAGGGCAAAAAAGCAAGATTACTTTTCTCCTGGGACGAGTTTGACCGACTCAGAAAAGTTCCTGTAAATGTTGCGGCTGTTGACAGCGATATGGAAAAATACATAGGCTGCCCTTATGTAGATGTTAAAAACCCATTCGTTGACGCACCTGAATTTAAAACTTATGCAGAATATTTCGAAAACGAATTTGAAACATCTATTGTAAAATTCGGTATTGATATGGATTATCGCCATCAGGCAGAAATGTACAGAAGCGGTAAATATACAGAACATATCATCCACGCTTTAAAGCATCGTGGCGAAATTTTCGATATTTTAGACAGTCACCGTACACAAGAAGCACAGCCAGGTGAAAGAGAAGCTTATTACCCAATCAACATTTACTGCCCTGAATGTGGTAAAGACACAACAAAGGTACATTCTCTTTCAGATGATTGCACAGTTGCAGAGTATTCCTGTGCTTGTGGTCATACTGGTACATTTGACTTTACAAAAGATTTCAACTGCAAATTGGCTTGGAAAATTGACTGGCCTATGCGTTGGATGTACGAAGGCGTTGACTTTGAGCCAGGCGGAAAAGACCACGCAAGTCCACACGGTAGTTATGATACAAGTAAAGACATTGCTAAGAAAATTTTCGGTTATGAACCACCTATTTTCCAGGGCTATGAATTCATTGGTATTAAAGGCACAACTGGTAAAATGTCAGGCTCTTCAGGTCTTAACTTAACACCAGACACACTTTTAAAAATCTACCAACCAGAAGTTATTCTCTGGCTTTACTCAAAAACAGAACCACTCAAAGCATTTGATTTCTGCTTCGATGATGGTATTCTTCGTCAGTACTTTGAATTTGACAAAATGTATAACAATGTTAAAAATAGTACAGCTAATGATAACGAAAAAGCAATTATGTATAACACAACCGTTGGCGACAGAGTATTAGAAACTGTTCCAATGGGCCACCTTGTTCAGTTAGGTTCAGTTGTTGACTTCAATATTCCAATGCTTGAAACAGTATTTGAGAAGATTGACACACCTTACAAATATG
>JAZRKU010000057.1:0-45516 GCA_045646485.1 Acutalibacteraceae bacterium | reverse complement strand
TCGGACATTTTAGGTTCTGCGAAGTTTAATACCTGACAATTTTTTCTGTAACAAGGCAAAACTCGCAGGAATACTGACGTATTTCAAGAGTTTTAACGATGTTACAGGGAAAAGTGGTTGTATTAAACCATATCTGGTTCGAATACACTCACTCTACCGAGTCAGTTACCCTTACAATAAATTTCTATTGCTTTATTGATAAAATCAGCAGTTCCTGCACCGTGCTTATCTATATTATTTTTAAATCGCTCATCTGCAACGTACATCTTGCCAAGACCTGCTAAAATCTCATTTGTGCAATTGTAGTAGTTTTCTGTAATGTGATTCTGTAGTGCTTTAACAAGATTTTGCCCATTTGGTGAATCAGGAGCTTCTCCGTCTTTCATACAAATAAAAAACTCTTTCATAATGCGGTCCATTTCTTCTGAAAGGTCGTTCCACTTCTGCTGAGAGTAGTTTTTTGTTTTTTCTGCGTGTTCCTTGTAAGCGTCGGTTTTACCCCATTTTTCTTGTGCCTCAGCCTTATATTTTTCAAACTCGCTGTTGTCAAATGCTTTCAAAATGTTTTCTCCTTTCATAGCTTTGTCAATAGCTGAAATAAGCTTTTCCAATCGTTCTTTTTTGAGTATGAGCAGATGCTTTTGTTCGTTTAACGTGTTGCTTTTATCATAATTGGGAGCCGATAAAATTTCTTTGATTTGTTTTAATGAAAAATCAAGTTCACGGTAAAAAAGAATTTCTTGCATATGAAGCAGGGCGGTTTCATCGTAATAACGGTAACCTGTACACGAGTCAACAAACGAAGGCTTCAATAAGCCTATTTCGTCGTAATAATGAAGCGTGCGTACACTTACACCCGTAAAATCTGCAAAATCCTTTATAAGCATTTTCAAGTTTTTCACCTCTTAATGAGAATTATATACTATAACGTAACGTCAGAGTCAATAGTATTTTAAAAAATAATGGTTGAGTTATAAATAAACCGATAAACTAAACTCTTTTATGGTAGGGGCAAACCTGTGGTTGCCCATCTGCGGTGAGTTAAATCAATTGTTAAATTGAAAAAGAAATCACGAGTATTTTCATTGCAAAACGTTGCTTTTGGATTTGTGCTGTGTTTTGCTTCGCTTTCAGGTTACCGCATTGCACTCGATAAAATTTCAAAACAAAAATTCTTTCGTAATACAACGGGCAAGCAAAGCTTAGCCCCTACCGTCATAATATATAACCAATTCTTTCATTTAAATTTTTTGAGAAAAATATAATAAAAACACTTGCGGAGCAAATATCACTTTGAAGAAACTTTACTCATAAAGTGAACTTCACTTGCCGTAAGGCAAACTTAGTTGAAAAAGACGATTGTCAAAGCAAACGTCTTTTTCTGGTCGGAGTGAAGAGACTCGTGGGGCGGTGCCCCACGAATAAATTCGATTATGTTCGGCTTCGCCGAGGGTCGTTCGAGTCTCTTCCCGAAACTTTTCAATACAAAAATAAAAACAGCAATACCAGAAAGGCATTACTGTTTTTATGGTCGGAGTGAAGAGACTCGTGGGGGCGGTGCCCCACGAATAAATTCGATTATGTTCGCCTTCGGCGAGAGTCGTTCGAGTCTCTTCTTATAGTTTTTTCATTACAAAAAAATACAAGGAATAACCAAAAGGTTATTCCTCGTATTTGGTCGGAGTGAAGAGACTCGAACTCCCGACATTCTGGTCCCAAACCAGACGCGCTACCAACTGCGCTACACCCCGATTGAAGAATTATGTCTTCAAAGCATTGATATTATAACGGATAATGTTTTAAATGTCAATAGCAAAAGTGAAAAAATTATATTATTTTAAAATAAAATTGAAACCACAGAAAATTATGGTTAATTGTCTGTGGTTAAAGTTTCTTCTTTGGTTTTCTGCGTTTCTGAGTTGTCGCTATCAGCAGTGTTTTCTAAAAAACGTTGTCGTTCACCCGGCTTAGAGCTGTATTCGCTTGAAAAAGCGGCACCCTTGTTATAAACCTCGGGCTTTTTAAAAGCCTTTAAAAAGGCGGGGAGCTCGGGCTTCGGGTTTTTAGCGGTTTCGTTCTGAGAAAAGCCTTCGTTTTCAATGTTTTTTTTCGAATCAGAAGAAAAACGTCTTTTCTTAACGTCTAAAAGTCCGGCAATAAAAGAGCAAACGAGAATGAGGTTGCCCTCCCAGAAGGCGATTTCGGCAAGTAACACGGATGATGGGGTTTTATAAACCGTTGTTTGTTCTTGGTTTTCTATTTTTGTAATAGTATTTGAAACGCCGAATCTATTTGTTAAATAATAAACTGAACCATTGCTGTGATTAATTATTTTTCTGTTTTTTATTTCTTCAACGTTAATTGAAATGTTATCCTCGCAGGTGAGTGGAGTGCCATCCTGAGCAAAAATGAATTTAGCGTTTTCGGTGTAGATTACAATATTATCATCCTGATTTACAGAAATCGCATAATCCGTTTTGAAGGCAAGCTTGAAAGAAAATACCTCTTTGTTATTTTTCCACCCTGTAACTGCGGTGTTATCACCAACAACGACAATTTCATCACTTGTAACTGCAAAGCCGTTAAAATCAGTCGGGATAATTCCACCTGCTTTTGTTACCGTTGGTATAAAAATCAGAATCATCGAAAGAATTATAAACGGCTTCAGTTTTTTTATATAAGCAAATTCCATTTTTAATTACATACTTTCAGGTGCCTGAATTTTAAGCATAGAAAGAACGTTTTTCATAGTGTTTCTTACGCAGTTGCAAAGGAAAATTCTTGCCTGCATAACACTTTCGTCATCTGTCATAACACGCTGTGCATTATAAAATCTGTGGAACTTTGTAGCAAGCTCGCCTGCATAATGTGTGATTTTAGCAGGGTCGTAGGTGTTAGCGGCGAGAACAATAACGCCTGTAAGAGAAGCAAGGTGAGAAATCAAATCTTTTTCTTCCTGAGAAGAAAGAAGCATAAGCTCATCTTTAGACGGCTTTCTTATATTGACGCCTTCGCTTTCTAATTTTCTTAAAATACTGCAAATTCTTGCGTGTGCATATTGGCAATAATAAACAGGGTTCTGGTTAGACTGCTCAACGGCGAGACCTAAGTCGAAGTCCATAGCACTGCCTGCCTCACGCATATTAAATAAAAATCTTACTGCATCAATCGGCACTTCATCAAGCAAATCAACAAGAGTAATTGCCTTGCCGGTTCTTTTTGACATTTTAACAGCTTGTCCGTCCTTCATAAGATTAACAAGCTGCATTAAAACAACGTCGAGTCTGTCGCCGTCAAGACCTACTGCTTCCATAGCACCTTTCATTCTTGCAACGTGACCGTGGTGGTCTGCACCCCACACGTCAATTGCTTTGTCGAAGCCACGCTTTAAGAGCTTGTTTCTGTGGTAAGCAATATCTGCTGCAAAATATGTCGGGTTACCATTCTGACGGATAAGAACGTCGTCCTTTAACTCTAATTTTTCAATGTCTTCGTCAGATTTGCCTTGTTTTTTAAGGATTTCTGTCTGGATTTCTTTGTTTTTATACCAGAGAGCGCCGTCTTTTTCATATGTGTGGCCGTTTTTCTTTAAAATATCAATAGTTTCTTGTAATTCGCCACCGTTGTGAAGTGAAAGCTCAGAGAACCAGAGGTCGTAATCTATTCTGTATTTCTCCATTGCACCTTTCATTGTTTCAATGTTTTTAGGTAATGCAAATTCTACAAGAGCTTTTCTTCTTGCTTCTTCTGTTTCGTTAAGATATTTGTCGCCGTAAACGTCAATGAATTCCTGAGCTCTTACCTTTATATCCTCACCGTGGTAGCTGTCTTCAGGGAGTTCAATTTTGTCTTCACCCAAAAGAAGCTGTTGGTAACGAACATCTAAAGAAAGACCGAATTTGTCTATCTGATTACCTGCATCGTTAACGTAGAACTCTCTTGCAACCTCATAGCCTGCCCACTCTAAAACCGCGGCAAGGCAGTCACCGAGAGCACCGCCACGTGCGTTACCCATATGCATAGGGCCTGTCGGGTTTGCAGAAACGAACTCTACGTTTATTTTTTTGCCGTTACCAAAATTACTTTTACCGTAATTGTCGCCACAGGTGTCAATATCTGAAAGCACGTCGGCATAAAAATCGTTCTTTAAAAAGAAATTTATAAATCCGGGACCTGCGATTTCACATTTTTCAAAATATGTGTTGTTGAGGTCTATTTTGGATGCGATTTCCTCAGCGATTTTTCTCGGGGGCATTCTTAATGCCTTAGAGAGCATAAATGCGGCATTAGCTGAATAATCGCCATTATTTTTATCGGCAGGAATTTCTGTTTTGAAATTCGGAATTTCTGCTTCGGTAAAAGTACCGTCTGCCATATTTGCTTTAAGAGCGGCTGTAACAGAATCAATAATTTGTTTTTCTGCAATATTAACTATCTTTGACATATTTTTACCTCATTTTAAATCTTTTTTACTGTAAGGGTTACTGTGTTTTTAGCAACCATACTTGAATTGAAGTCTATTGTGTAAATCATTTTTACTCTGCCACCGTTCTCGTTTAACTGAACCAGAACCTTGTTTGCAAAGACACCCATTAAAAGTGAACCTGCAGGAGTGTCGTAGTGGCAGCTGTGACGCTTGTTTTCTTCTATAACAAACTGAGAATTGTAAGAACCTGTTCTTGTTATGGTTACACGCTCTGAAGATTCAACAGAAACTACTGTTGTGCAACCCTGCATTTCTTCATCGAGCTCATCATATTTAATTACATAACCGCCATCCGTTTTTTCAAAGGTACCGCGAGCGTTGATTTCTAAAGTGTCGCTCTCGTTATCTTCAGTAGTCTGAACGGTGACGAACTTAATCATAACGTTATTTTTCATTGTGCATTTCTTCTGCGTATGCTAAAAGTCTGTCAATAAGCTCGCAGTACTCTACACCCACCTTTGCAAAGAGTTTCGGGAACATACTTATTGAGGTGAATCCCGGGAGTGTGTTTAATTCGTTGAGACATATTCTGCCGTCATCAAGAAGGAAGAAGTCAACTCGTGAAAGACCTGAACAATTAAGTGCAAGATATGCTTTTTTAGCGGCTTCCTGAACTTTGGCTTCAACTCCGTCAGGGAGTTCTGCGGGAATAGCAAGACCTGTAGAATCGTTTATGTATTTTGCCTCGTAGTCATAAAACTCTGCAGTCGGAAGAATTTCGCCGACGCAAGAAGCAACAGGGTCAAAGTTACCCATAACTGCACATTCAATCTCTCTGCCTACAAGAGTTTCTTCAAGGACTATTTTTCTGTCTTCTTTAAAAGCGATATCAATTGCCTTTTTTAATTCTTCTTCGTCGTGTGCTTTTGTAATGCCGACAGAAGACCCTGCATTTGCAGGCTTTACAAAAATCGGGAATTTTAAAAATTCAACCGCTTTGTTTAAATCTACCTTGTTGTTGTCGAATTCATATTTTGTGAAGGCAACCCATTTCGCCTGTGGAATTCCTGCGGCATCACAAATTGTGTTGGTAATCGCTTTATCCATACACATAGCACCTGCAAGAGGAGTACAGCCTACGTATGCGATATCTGCCATTTCAAAAATACCCTGAATCGTACCATCTTCACCGTTTTTGCCGTGCATAACGGGGAAAATAACGTCAATGTGAATTTTTTCAATATTGTCACCGTTAAAAACTAAAAGTGCTTTTTCTTTTTTGTCGGGAGAAATAATTGCAGAAACAGCATTTTTCTCCACCCAGGTGTTGTTTTCTATACTGTCAATATCACCGTTGTAAAAAAGCCAACGACCGTCTTTTGTAATGCCTAATGTGTAAACATTATATTTTTCTCTGTTAATGTTTCTTAAAACTGATGCAGAGGAGCGGAGAGAAACCTCATATTCGCTTGATGCACCGCCAAAAATTACAAGAACATTTTTCAAAATAATCACCTTGATTTGCTGAAATTTTTAAAACATAAAAATACAGTCTAAATTTTACCATAAAATTTTTATTAAATCAATTATAAAATACTATGATATTTTAAGAATACTGTTTACCTTTTTAGATAAAAATGCTACAATATAATATATAAACGTAAAAAGGGGCAGATATCAGTGGAAATAAAAGAAATTTTAAAATATGTTGACCATACACTTTTAAAGCAGGAATCTACCTGGGAGCAAATGAAAATTATTTGTGATGATGCAATGAAATTTTCGGTTGCAAGTGTTTGTGTTCCGCCGTCATTTGTTAAACAATGTAAAGAGTATTGTGGCGATAAAATGAAAATCTGCACGGTTATAGGCTTTCCTAATGGTTATAACACGACTGCGGTCAAGGTGTTTGAAACAGAGGACGCAATAAAAAATGGTGCCGATGAAATTGATATGGTAATAAATGTCGGTTGGGCAAAGGAAAAAAGATTTGATTTGATTGAAGAAGAAATCAAGGCGATAAAAAAGAGCTGTGGCGACAAAATATTGAAGGTTATAATTGAGACCTGTCTTTTAACAGATGAAGAAAAAACAGAAATGTGCAAAGTTGTAACTGCGGCAGGGGCGGATTTTATTAAAACCTCTACAGGCTTTTCAACTGCCGGTGCAACAAGAGAGGATATTGAGTTATTCAGCAAAAATATAGGCAAAAACGTTAAAATGAAAGCGGCAGGGGGAATAGCGTCGCTTTCAGATGCAGAGGATTTTTTAAATCTTGGTGCACAAAGACTCGGTACTTCAAGAATTGTTTCAATAGCAAAGCAGGAAAATGGTAGCGGATATTGATTATTGATAAAGGAGGAGAATAATGAAATTAGCAGAGAAATTGAATCTTAATATGGAGATTGCTTACGTTCCCGTTGCAAAACTCAAATACGTAAAGCAGATGATGTCTGATTGGAAATTCAACAACAGAAATATAAGAATTTACTCATTTATAACAATGGTAACATCACTTATAAGTGCAATTTATTTTATGTATGAAGAAGAAAGCGTTGCGGCGTGGATAAGTCTTGCGAGTGCACTTTTCTATTTAATCAGCGGTATATGTATAACCACAAGTATAAAGCTGCTTTATTACGTTCCGATTTTAGCGTTGGTTACATATTCATTAGTTCCTGCGTATTTTCCTGTTGGTACAATACGTGCATTTTTCATAATAACGGTGTTGTTGCCGTCGGTTGTATGTGTATTTTATTGCTATAAGGCTTTACTCAATTACAAAAACGTTTACATACCACTGTCAAAAAGAAAGGGCTTTCCTAACTTTGTTTTCAGCACTGCCGATATGTATGGCGACAAAATGTACGAAAAAGATAAGGATGAAAAAACAGTAGCAGAAAAAAGAGTGGAAGCATCATATAATCCGTTCAGCGAGCAGAGCGAAAAAACCGACGAAGAAGTAGCAAGAATGAATTCTATGCGCTATGAAGAAATAAAGGGTGGCACTCAGGATATTTTCAAAGGCCCTTACTATGAAAATAAAGAAGTAAAGCATTCTGCAGATGAAGAAAAAGTATATAAATACGGCAAAAAGATTCTGGGCTTCGATTTCATAATTCCTCATAATGAAATCGAAGGTGGGAAAAAAGAGGATTACCGTAGAATAATGTGGTATTGGAATAAGTTTAAAGAAAGTATGTTCCGCAATGAGCTTCTCTGGATTGCCTTATTCGGAGCTGCTATAATGATTTATGCCTGGACGATAGGTAATTTAAAAGGTCTTCTGATGTATGTTTTCTTTGCGCTTCACATTCTCGGAACGAATCTTGTGAAGAAAGATGACCCTAAAGGCTTTTTGCTTGTTCTCTGTATTTACCTGAATGCAACAATAGATATGTTCGTATCACCGGTTGTACTTGTGCTTTACACAATCATAAAAATCCCTGGGTATATCAGGTGGCTTTGTAATATGCCGATTTACAGAAAATTGGAGAAAAAACCTGGCTTCCCGTCATTTTTAGAAAGTACAGCAGATGTCTACGGTGAGCAGATGTACATTATAGAAAAGCAGGAGCCACTTAAAAAACTGCCTAAATTGGAGCCTATAAAAATGGATATAGGTTACGATGATGATAAGAAAAAAGACAAGGGCTGGAACGCTTTCGATTACCTTGATAACGACAAGGAAAACAGTGCTTACGATGATTTTATTTATTACGAGCAGGCATATGAAGCACGAAGAAAGGCAAAGCCTATAGAAGAAAATCAAAAACCAAATAAAGATATGGGGCGAAAAACGAACAATGAAGACTAACATAATCAAGGCAATAAAAGAAGAAATTTTTCCGATTGATAAATATATGAACAACTGTCACGCGTCAACAGTTTTGCCATTGGGCGATACTGTAATTGCCGCCTGGTTCGGCGGAAGTAAAGAAGGCAACGACGACGTTAAGATTTATGTTTCGGTGAGAGAAAATGGTGTGTGGGCAGAGCCTTATCCCATAAGTGTTGATGGCAAAGAACTTCCTCATTGGAATCCTGTTTTACACTTAAGAGAAGACGGGAATGTTTGCCTCTATTTTAAATATGGCAAGCCTATTTCGGATTGGCGCACGTATTCGTGTGTGTCTTATGATGGCGGAAAAACATTTACAAATCCTGAAGAACTTACACCAGGCGAGAAAGACGGTGCGAGAGGACCTGTAAAAAATAAGCAGATAAGACTCTCAAACGGCACTGTTTTGGCACCCGCTTCAAAAGAACCGAAGCATTCTGCGTGGAAGTGCTTTACAGATATTTCTGAAGATGACGGAAGAACGTACAGACATTCGGAATTTGTTCCGGGAGCAAAGAAAGACGGTAAAAGCATTAAAATGATTCAACCTACCTTGTGGGAAAATTCTACAGGTGTTCATATGCTTATTAGAACAAATGCGGGTAAAATTTATAAAAGTGATAGTCAGGATTTCGGCGTGACCTGGTGCAAGGCGTATCCGACACCTTACCCGAACCCGAACAGTGGCATTGACCTGGTTAAATTGGAGGACGAAACAGTAGTTCTTTGTATGAACCCTGTAGGTGCAGATTGGGGAAACAGAGCTCCGCTTGTTTTAATGCGTTCGTTTGACGGCGGTGACACGTTTGAAGAATTTTTTAAGTTGGAAGAAATAAAGGGTGATTACGAATTCAGCTACCCTGCGATTACTGCAGTTGGTAAAACGCTTCATATCACTTACACGAGTGAAAGAAAGACTATTGTGTATTGGAACGTTGAAATAGAATGAGTAAATTACCAATAAGAAAAATTGATTATGAAAAAGCGGTTCTGATGACGGATTTTCTCGCAAAAATGAGAGATTCGTTAGAGTTGAATGAAACGGTAAAATTCACACCGCTGATTAATGGGTATAAAATTGATTTCAAGCTTGATGAAAAACAAATAAATATATTACTTGATTTGAAAAAAGGTATAAAAACAAAACTAATAGTAAATGTGTTTGTAAACGAAATAGCAGAAAAAGCCTTTATTTCTAAAACAAGTGAAGATAACGAGAGAATAGTAAAAGAAATTTTAGGTTAAAAAACCCGCCGTTTTCGGCGGTTTTTTTATAATCTGTATTATTTTCCCAAATTTAATCATAATAAATAATGTTACCTAATTGTAAATTTAAGGAAATAAAGTAAAAACTTTTCAAAAACTCTTGATTTTTTCTCTAAAAGGTATTATTATACTTTTAGCACTCAAATTAAGAGAGTGCTAAAACACAAAAAGTTAATTTTATATTTCTCACAGGAGGTATTTTATATGACACTCAGACCACTTGGCGACAGAGTCGTTCTCAAATTCTGCGAAGCAGAAGAAACAACAAAAAGCGGTATTATTTTAGCAGCTGCCGCTCAGGAAAAGCCTCAGACTGCAGAAGTTATTGCAGTAGGCCCCGGCGCTATTGTTGACGGTAAAGAAGTTAAAATGGAAGTGAAGCTTGGCGATAAGGTTATTTTAAGCAAATATTCAGGCACCGAGGTTAAAATTGACGGTGAAGATTTTGTTGTTGTTCGTCAGGGCGACATTCTTGCTATTGTTGAATAATTTAAAAATTCTTTTTAAGGAGTAATTATTTATGGCTAAACAGATTATTTACGGTGAAGAAGCTCGCAAGGCTCTTCAAGGCGGTATTGATAAGCTTGCTAATACAGTTAAAATTACACTCGGCCCAAAAGGCAGAAACGTAGTTCTTGACAAAAAATATGGCGCACCACTCATTACAAACGATGGTGTTACTATTGCAAAAGAGGTAGAGCTTGAAGACCCATTTGAAAATATGGGTGCTCAGCTTGTTAAAGAGGTTGCTACAAAAACAAATGATGTTGCAGGTGACGGTACTACAACTGCTACTCTCTTAGCTCAGGCTTTAATCAGAGAGGGTATGAAAAACGTTGCTGCAGGTGCTAACCCAATGGTAGTGAAAAAGGGCATTAAAGGCGCAGTTGATAACGTAGTTGAAACAATAAAGGCTAACTCACAGCCTGTTAAAAATTCAAGCGATATTGCAAGAATAGCAACAATTTCTGCAGCAGACGCAAATGTTGGTAAGCTTATTGCAGAAGCAATGGAAAAGGTTACTGCAGACGGAGTTATTACAGTTGAAGAAAGCAAAACTGCAGAAACTAGCTGTGACGTAGTTGAGGGTATGCAATTTGACCGTGGCTATATTTCACCATATATGGTAACAGATACAGATAAAATGGAAGCGGTTATTGATGATGCATTTATTCTTATAACAGACAAAAAGGTTACAAATATTCAAGAAATTCTTCCTCTTCTTGAACAAATTGTTCAGGCAGCTAAAAAACTTGTTATTGTTGCAGAAGATATTGAAGGCGAAGCACTCGCAACTCTTCTTGTTAACAAATTACGCGGTACATTTACTTGCGTTGGTGTTAAAGCTCCGGGCTTTGGCGACAGAAGAAAAGAAATGCTTCGTGATATTGCAATTCTCACAGGCGGTGAGGTTATCACTGAAGAATTAGGTCTCGAGCTTAAGGATGCTACAATAGCTCAGCTTGGTCGTGCACGTCAGGTTAAAATTCTTAAAGAAGATACAATTATTGTTGACGGTGCAGGCGACAACGACGCAATTAAAGCTCGTGTTGCTCAGATTAAAGCTCAGATTGAAACAACAACATCTGATTTCGACAGAGAAAAGCTCCAGGAAAGACTTGCAAAGCTTTCAGGCGGTGTTGCAGTTATCCGTGTTGGTGCGGCAACTGAAACAGAAATGAAAGAAATGAAGTTAAGAATTGAAGATGCTCTTGCAGCAACAAAAGCGGCAGTTGAAGAGGGCTACGTTGCAGGTGGTGGTGTTGCGCTCCTTAACGCAATTCCTGCACTTAAAGAATATATTGAAAAAATCGAAGACCTCGACGAAAAAACAGGTGCAAAAATCGTTCTTAAGGCAATTGAAGAGCCTGTTCGTCAAATTGCGGCGAATGCAGGTCTCGAGGGCTCTGTAATTATTGACGGAATTCTTCGTTCAGGCAAAGCAGGTTACGGCTTCGACTTTGCAACAGAAACCTTTACAGATATGGCTGAAGCAGGTATTCTTGACCCAACAAAGGTTACACGCTCTGCACTTCAAAATGCTTCTTCTGTAGCGGCTATGGTGCTCACAACAGAAAGCCTTGTTACAGATAAACCAGACCCTGCGGCAGATGCAGCACAAGCGGCAGCTATGGCAGCAGCCGGCGGTGGCGGAATGTATTAATAAGGTACTATAAATAAACTAAGGATGCTGAAACTATTTATCACAGAAAATAGTTCCTGCATCCTTTTTTATGTAAAATGAATAAAATCAGCAAAAAATATACAAAAAGAATTGACATATATGAGAAAAACTGATAATATATTGTATATCTATTCAAAAAGAATAGGATAATTTGTAGAAGGAGAGATATATTATGAAAACTTGTCATGTATGTGGCACACAAGTTGAAGATTCTGCAATGTTCTGTGGTAATTGCAGTGCAAATCTTGGTGTTGGTGCACAACAACAAAATCAAGGTGGTTTTCAACAACCACAACAACAGCCTGTTTATCAGCAACAGCCTGCTTATCAACAACCTGCTTACGACCCTTATGATCATACAGCAGAATTTGACCCGAAGGATATTTCAGATAACAAAGTTATTTCAATGTTAACTTACCTTTTAGGTACAGTTGGTATTATAATAGCTTTATTAGCAGCAAATAATTCACCATATGCTTCATTCCACGTAAGACAATCATTAAAATTTGTAGTAATTACAGTTTTAGGTGCTATTGTAGCAACTCTTACTTGCTGGCTTATTCTTCCATCTATTGCATATTCGATTTTCTTAGTAGTTTTATTTGTTGTAAAAATCATTTGCTTCTTCCAGATTTGCTCAGGTAAAGCAATTGAACCTTACATCATCCGTAACTTTAAATTCTTAAGCTGATTTTAAAAGGGATGCCAAAAAAGCGCAGACCGCATAAAACTATATAGGTTAAGGGGTTCCTACAGTGCTGAACTGCCCCAATTTGTGCGGACAGTACAAAAAAGGACCACTATGGTAGATAATATTAAATTTTAAGCAATATACTGACTTCGGTATTCCATCGGAGTCAGTTTTGTTTTTATAGCCTTTTTTCTATAATTTTTTATATCTTTTTCTTTTTTAATATCTGAGCACGTACTAAAAAATAGCAAATGAAGTGCACAAAAAATGTAATTGACCATGAAATCGGGTACGCGTAGTAAAGATAAATAAGCGTAGGATTTTGTGGGAAAAACACAAAAATCCAGAGAAGTCTGAGTCCGCAACCACCTAAAAGAGAAACCATCATAGGTAAAACGGATTTTCCCATACCTCTTAGCTGACCTGCGCCGACATCCATAAGTGAGCAGAAAAAATAAAATGGTAAAATGAGTGTTAATCTCTCTGCACCGATTTTAATAACCTCAGGTTCTGTAGAAAAAATTCCGACAAAAAAGTCTTTGAAGGCGACACCCAAAGCACCCATTGAACCTGCTATTGCAATTGTGAGTAAAATGCAACGAAAATAAATTTTATTGAAGTTTTCATATTTTTTTGCACCGAAGTTCTGAGATGAAAACGTCATTGCGGTCTGAGAAACGGCATTGGTGCAGGTGTAAATGAAAGAGTCTATGTTTGAGCCTGCGGCAATACCTGCCATTGCAACAGAACCAAATGAGTTTACAGTCGTCTGAATTATAACGTTCGAAACTGAAAAAAGAGAATTCTGAATTCCTGCAGGAATACCTACGTAAAGTATTCTTTTGACTTCTTCTTTATGAAAACGTAAATTTTTAAGATTAAGTCTGCAGGCATTCTGCATTTTTAAAAGTACAATTACAATTACAGTTGCAGAAATATATTGAGAGGTTATTGTAGCAATGGCAACACCCGCAACGCTCATATTGAATTTTATAACAAGTATCAGGTTTAAAACAATGTTTATAATGCCCGAAGCAGAAAGAATCATAAGCGGTTTTTTGGTGTCACCGGTTGCCCTTACAATACTTGCGCCGAAGTTAAACACCATACCCGCAGGGGCACCTAAGAGAAATATTTTTAAATAAAGAGTTGAGAGTGGCAAAACATCCTTCGGCGAATCCATCATAATAAGAAGCTGTTCTGAGAAAACAAAACCGAAAATTGCAACGAAAATACCGCTTAAAATGCTGAGTAGCATAGCAGAGTGAACACATCTTTTTACTGCACCCTCATCTCGTGCGCCAATATATTTTGCAGTCATAACACCCGAGCCCATAGAAAGTCCGAGAAAAATGTTGAGAATAAGATTAACAAGAGAGCTTGTAGCACCAACAGCAGCGAGTGCGGTACCACCTGCGAAACGACCGACAACAATTATATCGGCAGTGTTGTAAATCATTTGTAAAAGACCTGTGAATACAAGCGGTAAAGAAAATTTTAAAATCTTCTTAAAGAAAGGTCCGTTTGTCATATCTAAAGAATATTTTGAAGCCATTTATTAAAATCCTTTCAAAAAACTGCGTTTATTATACTCTTTAATTATAAATTTGTCATTAGTCAAAATTATTGACTTTTAAGGAGTTTTAATATATAATTTTGTAAAAATCCTGACACAAAGATTTTTGTCTGACTGAAAGGTGTTATAACCAAAAATGAAGGTAATACAGCTTTGTATTGCTCATATTGTTTTGTATTATAGCACCCGTTTGGGTGCTTTTTTTATTGAAAGGAATAAGTTATGGAAACACGGGTAGCAGTTCTGGCGATTATAGTAGAGAATACTGAATCTGTAGAAGAACTAAACAAAACGCTTCACGAATATGGAAAATTTATTATAGGAAGAATGGGTCTTCCGTACAGAGAAAAGGGGATTCATATTGTTTCAGTTGCAATAGATGCCCCTCAGGATAAAATTTCTGCTTTGGCAGGTAAGGTTGGAAAAATAGACGGAATAAGTGTAAAAACGGCGTATTCAAACGTTGTTGCTGAGTGTGGTGGTTAAATGTCTGAAAAAGCAAAAAGATTGGTAGATTGCTTAAGTGAAAATCATTGCCTTTCTGAAGCGGAGTATTTATTTCTTGTGAAAAACAGGAACGAAGAGGTTTCTGAATATCTTCGTAAGAGAGCAGATGAAGCACGAAAAAGGGTTTACGGAAATAAAATATTTATCCGCGGGCTAATAGAAATAAGTAATATATGTAAAAATGACTGCTACTACTGCGGAATAAGAAAATCCAATAAAAATTGTGACAGATATAAGCTTTCGGAGGAAGAAATTTTATCTTGTTGTGAAAAGGGCTACCGCCTGGGGTTCAGGACTTTCGTTCTGCAAGGTGGTGAGGGTGTATTTTCTGTTGATTTTATCTGTAATATAGTTACAAAAATCAAAAGAATATATCCCGACTGTGCTGTGACGCTTTCACTTGGTGAATATCAAAAATCCGATTTTGAGAAAATCAAAAATGCAGGTGCAGACAGGTACCTTTTAAGACACGAAACAATTGAAAAAGCACATTATGAAAAGTTGCATCCGTCAGAAATGTCTTATGAAAAAAGAATGACGTGTCTTAAAGATTTGAAGGAACTCGGGTTTCAGGTCGGATGCGGTTTTTTGGTTGGAGCGCCTTATAGCAGTGATGAAATAATTGCAAGGGAATTTAAATTTATAGAAGAATTTTCGCCTGAAATGTGTGGAATAGGCCCGTTTATACCGCAGAAGGATACGCCATTCAAAAATGAAAAATCAGGCACAGCAGAAGAAACAGCATTTTATTTATCAATCATAAGACTGATAAAGCCTAACATTTTGTTGCCTGCAACAACGGCACTCGGAACAATTAAAGAGGGCGGAAGAGAGTTAGGCATAATTTCGGGTGCAAACGTTTTAATGCCGAATCTTTCACCGCAGACACAAAGAGAAAAATATGCTCTTTACGACAACAAGCTTGCAACCGGGGTTGAGTCGGCAGAGCAAATAGAGAAATTAAAAGAGCAGATGTTAAAAATCGGCTATGAAATAATCACAGACCGTGGAGATATTAAATTATAAAGGATGTAGAAGAAATGGCAGAATACAACGTAAAATCATTAAAAGCAGAAGAATTTATTTCAGACAGTGAAATTTTAGAAACAATAAAATATGCAGAAGAAAACAAAAATAATATTCCGTTAATTGAAAGCATTTTAGAAAAGGCGAGACCACAAAAAACAGAAAACGGCGTGGTTTGTGCAGGTCTCAATCACAGAGAGGCTTCAGTACTTCTTGCCTGCGAAAATAAAGAGATTATAGAAAAAATGTATGCGTTGGCAAGAGAAATAAAGCAAACTTTTTACGGCAACAGAATTGTTATGTTTGCTCCGCTTTATCTTTCAAATTATTGTGTTAATGGATGCGTTTACTGCCCTTATCATATGCAGAATAAGCATATTGCACGAAAAAAACTTACACAGGAAGAAGTAAAGGCAGAGGTTATTGCTTTACAGGATATGGGTCATAAGAGACTTGCTATAGAGGCAGGTGAAGACCCTAAAAATAATCCGATTGAATATATATTGGAATGTATTGATACAATTTATTCAATTAAACATAAGAATGGTGCTATCAGAAGAGTAAATGTTAATATTGCCGCAACAACAGTTGAAAATTACAGAAAATTAAAAGATGCAGGAATCGGCACATATATTCTCTTCCAGGAGACATATCACAAAGAGAGCTATGAAGAATTGCATCCTACAGGCCCGAAGCATAATTACGCTTATCACACAGAGGCTATGGACAGAGCAATGGAAGGCGGAATTGACGACGTCGGTTTAGGTGTGCTTTTCGGTCTTGAAAAATACAAATATGAATTTGCAGGGCTTTTAATGCACGCAGAGCATCTTGAAGCTGTGCACGGCGTGGGTCCTCACACAATAAGTGTTCCAAGATTAAAAAGAGCAGACGACATAGACCCCGACCAGTTTGATAATGGTCTTGCAGACGATATTTTTGAAAAAATAATCGCTTGTATAAGAATTGCGGTTCCATACACAGGGATGATTATTTCAACCCGTGAAAGCCAGGAGGTTCGAGAGAGAGTTCTTGAGCTGGGTGTTTCTCAGATTAGTGGTGCATCAAGAACATCTGTCGGTGGTTATACAGAAGAAGAGCGTCCACACGACTCAGAACAATTTGACGTTTCTGACCAGAGAACGCTTGATGAAGTAGTTAATTGGCTTATGAAAAACGGGCATATTCCGTCGTTCTGCACGGCTTGCTACAGAGAAGGCAGAACAGGTGACAGATTTATGAGTCTTTGTAAAACAGGGCAGATTATAAATTGTTGTCACCCTAATGCACTTATGACTCTTACAGAGTATCTTGTTGACTATGCAAGTGAAGATACTAAAAAAATAGGATTTGAACTTATAGATAAAGAGTTAGAAAAAGTATCTAACCCTAAAGCAAAAGAATTAGCAAAGCAGAATGTTGTTGATATAAAGGCATCAAACAGAAGAGATTTTCGTTTTTAACAGGAGAGTTTAAAATGAGTTTAAATGAAAAAGTATCGGCAGAACGTGTTCATATAGCGTTTTTCGGGCTTCGCAACGCAGGTAAATCGAGTGTGGTAAATGCAGTTACAAATCAGGAACTTTCTGTCGTGTCAGATGTAAAAGGCACTACAACCGACCCCGTAAAAAAGGCTATGGAACTTTTACCGGTTGGTCCTGTTGTAATAATTGATACTGCAGGCATTGACGATGAGGGCGCTCTGGGTGAAATGCGTGTTGAAAAAACGAGAAAAATATTAAATAAAACGGATATCGCCATTTTGGTTGTTGATGCAACTAAGGGTGTTCAAAATGAAGATTTAAGGCTGATTGAGGACTTTAAAAAACGCAATATTCCGTATATAATTGCATTCAATAAGTGCGATTTGATAGCTGAAAAGCAAGCGGTTGCTGAAAATGAAATTTATGTAAGTGCAAAAGAAAAAGAAAATATTAATGAATTAAAAGAATTAATTGGTAAGTTCAGTAAAACAGAAAACGCTGAGAAAACCCTTTTGGGCGATATTATAAAACGTGATGATACAGTTGTTTTAGTAACACCAATTGACAGCAGTGCACCAAAGGGACGACTTATTTTGCCTCAACAGCAGACAATACGTGAACTTCTGGATATTGGAGCGACGGTTGTCGTAACAAAAGATACAGAATTAGAAGAAACACTTTTAAAATTGAAAACTCCACCTACACTTGTAATAACAGATTCACAAGCTTTTAAAAAAGTGAGTGCAATAGTACCGGAAAATATTGAGTTGACTTCATTTTCAATTTTGTTTGCACGTTATAAGGGTGAATTATGGGGTGCAGTAAATGGTGCAGAAAAGTTAGATGATTTGCAGGATGGGGACAGTGTTTTAATTTCTGAAGGGTGTACTCACCATAGGCAATGTGGCGATATCGGTACAGAAAAGCTACCTGCCTGGATAAAAAATTACACAAAAAAGGATATAAGCTTTGATTTTACGTCAGGTAGCGATTTCCCGGAGGATTTAAAAAAATATAGGCTGATAATTCATTGCGGGGCGTGTATGCTTACTGAAAGAGAAATGAAATCGAGAATTTCAATTTCTTTGGAGCAACAAATTCCGATTTCGAATTATGGTATAGTAATTGCAAAAATCAACGGAATTCTTGAAAGAGCGACACAACCATTAAAACAGTAGCACGAAAGAGTCACATTTGCATAAATGTGACTCTTATTTTTTGGAATATGTGTGTATTGTTATATTAAACACGGAGTTGTATAATCAAAATATGGTATCAGATACCATATTTATATTAGGAGATGATAAAAATGAAGCGAAAAGTGTTATGTTCAATACTTGCAATATTGATTGTTCTTGCAAGTTTTCCGTTAACTGCTTTTGCAGCGGACGGCGAAAGAAAGATTACAAAAATCGAACTGACTGCAACAAAACCATTAATAGAAAATTACGATGGTTATTGGTGTGAGAATGATGCAGGGAAATATTTTTATTATGAAGTTCCTACCTCTTATCCTGATTCACTTGTAACGTATTCAGATGGTTCAACAGAAACTGTTAAGTGGGATAATTTCTGGGAGTATTTTTATACTTTTAACATAGGCTTGGAGCAAGGTGCGGGAGAAAAAGAACTCAAAGCCGGAAACAAATACACAACAAGTGTTACAATCGGTTGTGAAGATGGTGACAATTCATATGATGTTTCCACTACTCTGGAATTTGAAATTGCTGAAAATCCTGTAAAAAGCGTTTCAGTTGTAGCTAAAAGTGATTTGGTAGAAAATGTTACCGGTGAGTGGAATGATTTATATGATGAAAACGGCGAGATTTCAGGTAAATATTTTTGCTATAATATATCAAGCACTGACTATGTTGCCACAATAGAATATAAAGATGGCAGAATTGTTTCAGGTACGGAATCAGAGATATATGACCAAACAGGCGGTTACGGAATAGAATGGACACATGACCAGAAGCAAAACCCATTTTCTTTAGGTGAAAACACAATAAAAGTAACTTTTTTAGGTGTTGAATCAGAGTTTAAATTTAATATTGTTGAGGACCCTATAGAAAGCATAACTGTTACCAAAACTAAGGATTTAATTGAAAACAAGAGTGGTTATTTTAAATCTGTAGATTATGAGGATGAGTCAAAAGGCAAGTGGTTTAACTATGCTTTAAATGAAACAGAGCCTACAATAACAGTAAAATATAAAAATGGCGATACTGTTTCTTGTACGTATGATGCTTGCTACGATACATTTAATGAATACATTGACTTGTATTATGAACAATCACCTGAAAAACCGCTTACTGTTGGAACTTATACCGGTAAAGCAAGTATATTGGGTCACGAATGTGATTTTGTATTTTCGATTGTTGAAAATCCTATAAAAAGCATTTCTGTAAACGTACCTGATGTGCTTGAGGAGTATGTTGACGGCTATATTGACGATGGATATGGCGATGATGGTATGACCATTATCGGAAAGTATTTTGCATATGAAATAAATGATGAAACAACTACAATAACAATAAATTATGCTGATGCATCAAAAGCTTCTGAGACTTATAAATTAAGCGAGTTATTCGATGTATTTGACGAAGGATACAATATAGATTTAGGCCAGAATTACAAAAATCAGCTTGGAGTGGGAAAACATAAAGGCAAATTAGAGTTTATGGGTGTTTCCTGCGAATTTGATTTTGAAATTATAGCTAATACTGTTAAATCGATTTCAGTAAAAGCAACCAGTGAATTGGAAGAAAATGTAGATGGCTATATTAGCGATGAGGGAGATGGTGAATATTTCCACTATTATATCTATAATTTGGATCCCGAATTTACAGTTACTTATACAGACGGTACCGTGAAAACTTACACCTTATCAGAGTTGTATGAGATGGATGTTGATTTTAGTATCGATATAGAGCAAAGTGCAGAAGCTCCTCTTAAACCAGGTACTCATACTGCAACAGCAAGTTTTAATGGTATAACCTGCGATTTTACTTATAAAATTTTAGAAGATCCGATAAAGAGCGTTTCTATAAAGGCAACGAGAGATCTTGTTGAATACACAGATGGTTATTTTTCTACAGGATATGACGATGAAGAATACTTCTATTATGACTTGGATAATCTTAATATGGAGGTTACCATAACCTATAAGGATGGTACTGTAAAAACATATGATAGAATTACGTTGCACAGATTTACAGACTATGATTTGTTTTTTGATGACGATCAAGCTGAGACTCCTTATAAGTTAGGAGAAAACAAAGCAACTGTTTTTTTGAACGGTCATAAAGAAGAAATAACGTTCAACATTGTAAAGCAAAGCAATTCTCAAAAAGTAAAATCTTTAGTTGTAACTCCAGACGACGTATTGATTGAAAATACTGAAGGTTGGTGGAGCGAAGAGTATGATGAAGAAACCGACGAGGTAAAAGATTATTATCACTACCTAGAGGAAGCAATTACTTATACAGCGACAATTACTTTTGAAGACGGAACAACAAAGACTTATAAAAATATCTTACCATACAGTTCTTTGGATGGTTCGGATTTAGATATTTACTTCGGACAGAATGAAAACCCATATAAAGTAGGCAAGAATACGGCAGTTGCATCTTACCGTAACGCTAAATGCGAATTCCAGGTTGAGGTGGTTGAAAACAATTATACTGCCGTTGCAATCAGCGGGTACAATGAACTTGTTATTACGTTGACAAAGGCAGATGGCACAAAAGAAAACTACACAGCAGATAATTTTGAAATAAGGTCTGCTGGAGAAACAGAATATGCTGGTGTATTCTATTCAGGCAATAAAACATTCGATATTGTAATTTCTTATGGTATTTCAGAGGATGAGGGTTCATTTGAAAACATACAGCTTTCAATTTTCGAAGACGAAAAAAAGCTAACAAGCAACGTGCTTGAAGCAAACGAATGGCTCGATATGCTTGTATATCTTGGCTTTATTGATGAATGTGCAGCAGTTTATGCCGACGGCTACTCAAATCGTTTTTACGGTCGTGAATTTACAGGTGTAAGTGGCGATTTTACAGGTGCTGAGATTGATGACATTCTCTCCTTGTGTACATATGACGTAAGTTACTCGGATTACGAAAACACCGGAATGGATGAAATAGGCTACTATGTAATTCTTTCAGTTGAAGAAGCTGAAGATTTAGTGGGTGGTTATTTTGATATTTCAAAAATTGATTTTACATCTTCACCGATGTATAATGCCGGAGCGAAAGAGATAAAGGTTTATTTCATTCGTTGGAGCGAGGGTGATACTGAAGAAGGTAAGCTTGAATACAAAAACGGTAAGTTTGTTTATATTACTGAATTTAATTCAGGATTCACAGAAAATAGTCATCCTGTAACAGTAGTTCTTGATGCAAATGGTTACGTTGAATCAATTTCATTTGCTAAAGGTGTTTGTGGTACGGTAGGAACAATAAATGCTACTAATGCAAACGGTGGTGTAAATGTTACCTTCTCAGCTGCAGAGAACGCACTTGAATATGAGATTTATCGTAGTCTGAATGGCGGTGAATTTGAAAAAATTGCAACAACGTCTGAGCTTTCTTATTTAGATAAAACTGCAGTTTCAGGTAAAACCTATACTTATAAGGTTCGTGCAATAAATTCAAATTCTCAGGGTGCTTACAGTACAACGAAAACAATAGTTTACGTTGCTACACCAACCTTTACCGTTTCACAATCAAACGCAGGCTTCTCTGTTAAGTGGAACAAGGTTGAAGGTGCTACAAGTTACATTGTTTACCGCGCAGATTTTGTTAACGGCAAATGGTCTGCATGGAAGGTTTTATCAACTCCAAAGGCGTCTGTTTTATATTATGCAGATAAAGCAGTTGTAGCAGGCGGAACATATAAATATACAGTCCGTGCAGTTTCAGATAAAACAAACAGTTACTTTGTGGGTTCAAATACATTGGTTTTCCTTAAAACTCCATCTGTGAAAATTGCAAATGCAAAAGACGGTGTGAGAGGTGTGTGGACTCAGGTAGCGGGTGCACAGGGTTACACAATTTATCGTTCAGAATTGGTTAACGGCAAATGGTCGGCTTGGTACAGTCTTGGTACAGCTGATGCAACAGATAAATCTTTTACTGACATTACCGTAGTTTCCGGAAAAACTTATCGTTACACAGTAAGAGCTGTTGCAGGTGTAAATAAGAGCCAATATGTAGCAAGTAATAGCGTTTTATATATTACTGAGCCAACAGTTACAGCTTCAAATTCTAAATCAGGAATTGCAGTCAAATGGACAAAATCAGGCGGTGCTACAGGTTACACAGTTTATCGTTCTCAATATAATGCAACAACGAAGAAATGGTCTTCTTGGAAAAATATGGGAACTGCAAAAGCGGATAAATCTGCTTGGACAGATAAATCTGCAGTTTCAGGTGTGACTTATCGTTACACAGTTAGAGCAGTTTTAGGCGATAACAGAAGCTCATACACAGCAACCTCTGCACTCGTTCGTCTTGCACAACCTACAGTAAAGGTTGTTGCTGCGAAAAAGGGCGTTACAGTAAGCTGGAACAAGGTTGCCGGAGCTACAGGATATGCTGTTTTCCGTTCTACATTAGTTAATGGTAAATGGACTGCATGGCAAAATATAGATAATATGGGCAAGGATGCGACTTCTTGTGCAGATAAAAGCGTTAATTCAGGCACAACTTACCGTTATACAGTAAGAGCAAGAGCGAAAACAACATTAAGCTCTTATACTGCAAGCTCACAAATAATGGTTCTTAGTGAGCCTGTTGTTAAGGTTTCAAATTATTCAACAGGTGTAAGAGTAACCTGGAACAAGGTTGAAGGTGCACAAGGTTACGCTGTTTATTCTTCAACATATAATACAAAAACTAAAAAATGGTCTTCATGGACTGCAAGAGGTACAGCGAAAGCAACTGCAACTTCATGGGTTGACAGAAAAGCAGAAAGCGGCGTTCAATACAGATATGCAGTGAGAGCAGTCAATGGCAAGTTCAAGAGCACATATACTGCTACATCAGGAATAGTTTATTTAGCTCAACCTGTAGTAACTGTAGCAAAATCTACCAATAGTATTGCAGTAACCTGGACTAAGAGTGCAGGTGCAACAAGTTACGTTGTATATCGTCAGACATCTGTAGACGGTACTTGGAGTGCATGGCAGACTGTAGGCACAACAAAGAGTGCTGTAAATACGTTTGCGGATAAAACTGCAACTGCGGGTACAACTTATCGCTACACAGTCAGAGCAGTAAGAGGCAACGCAAAGAGTGCTTATACTGCAAGCAGTCAGATAGCGTTCTGAGATTAAGCTTTTGAAGAACTAAAAAAACGGAGACCGCATAAAACAATATAAATAAAATGGGTTCTACAGTGTGAATTGTAGAACCCATTTAAAATTTTATTAAAAAAATTATTTACCTGCTTTTTTGGAGTATTTTAATTTGTAAATTACTCTCATAAGATTTGATTCAACAGCGTTAATTGCTTTAACGTCGCTATAAAGATTTGCTCCGATAAGAGTTTTACAACCTTTATCCATAACGATTTCAATTGCTTCAGCGTCATATTTAGTGCCGGCTACACAAATTGCACCATTGTCTTTAACAAGAACGGCATTTTTGTTGCCGAGTGCTTTTGCAACTTTTTTTGCAGATTTTAATGTTGAATTTACATCGAAAACAGCAGTTTTAACTGTAGGACCTATAAGCTGAGCAAAGTCGTCAAGAAGCGGTTTCATTGTTTTGCCCTGCTGAGAAGCTGTTACAACGTATTCATTCTTTGAGTGATGAATAAAATTAACATCATCTCTCTTTTTATAAATTGTCCAGTGTAAGTCAGCACTGTCAGGAATTTCGCCACCGCCAACCTGAGCACCGCTTTTAAGGTCGATAAGTGCAGGTTCTTTGTCAGGTTCACCGACACTCATAAACTTACCCTTTCTTTCACTGTCACAAGCAGCAAATTCTTTTGCAGATTTATATTTTTCATTTGAAGTAAATACACCTGAAATGTAATTTTTAACCTCTGAAAGAGTTTCAATTGCCTTGCCTGAAACTTCACAGCAACGCTCTGCAATGTATTTTTCACAAACATCTTCAAGTGTAGATGCTACATTAAAAGCATCCTCGTAGCTTTCGCCAACACAAACAGCACCATGGTGAGCTAAAATAATAGCTTTTGAAGAAGAACGTTTAAGTGCGTTTATTACGCCATTACGAAGTTTTTTTGTGCCCGGAAGACCATAAGTTGCACATGGAACGTCACTGCCTATTACTTTTGCGTGTTCATCTGCAAGGTGATTTATATCATAACCGAGAGCACTAACGATAGAAGCGTTTGCCTGATGTGTGTGAATAACAAAATTACAGTCAGGTCTTAATTCATAGCAAGAAGCGTGAATACCTTTTTCAGATGAAGGTTTTATATCGCCGTCATAAGAAAGGTCGTTAATGTTTACGAGAACTATTTCATCCGGAGTTAAATCTTCATAAGCTCTGCCGCTCGGAGTAATAACAAACTGAGATTCATTTACTCTGCAGCTTATGTTACCCCATGTGCGGACAATAAGCCCTGCTTTTAATAATTCATGACCGGCTTTAATAACAATTTGTTTTGCTTCAAGAATATCCATAAGCGTTATTTCCTTTCAGTTCTGAGTATTAAGGCACGGAAAAAATCCGTGCCGTTAATTTTGTTATAATTAATATTCTTTTATTGCAACATTCTGGAATACTCTGTCAAATCTCTTGAGAGCTTCATCAATAAGTTCAGGAGTGTACTGAGCATTTGTGTAAAGACGGCTACCTGCAAGAGTAACGAGTCCTTCTGCCATATAAGCAGCACCCATATGAGTCATTTCTTTCTTTCTTTCGCTTGTAGCAGAAAGAACGCCAGGAATCTGCCATGGTTTAGACCAGTTTATAGAGTAGTGCATTGTACCAACGGTATCAATGTGACAAACAGAACCTTGGTTGAATGCAACGAAAGGAAGGTTGTACTTTTTGATAAGCTCCTGAAGACCTTTTGTGAGTCTGTCGCCCATTTCGCCTGCTTTTTGACAAGCATTTTGTTTATCAATTTCTTCGAGTGTGTAGTAACCTGCAACACAAGAAAGTGGTGTAGCAGCCATAGTACCGCCCATAAATGCTTTTTTAACTTTTTCGCCACTTGCGTCAAGACCTGCACCGAGGTATTTCATATATTCTCTCTTACCACCGATACCACCTGCACCCGGGTAACCACCTGCAATAACTTTACCAAAGATTGTAAGGTCAGGTGAAACACCGTAGTAGCCCTGAGCACCTGCCATACCAATTCTGAAGCCTGTAACAACTTCATCAAATATAAGGAGTGCACCGTATTTACGGCAAAGTCTTTCAACGACTTTGTTGAAATCTTTATCAAGAGGTCTTGTACCGCTTTCAGGACCGATTGGTTACATAAATACAGCAGCAGTACCGCCTGTGAATTGGTTTTTACGAAGAACTCTTTCAAGAGAATCGAGGTCGTTAGGGAAGAATTCTTGTGTGTGCTTGAAGAGATAAAGCGGAACACCGTGTGCCTGAGTGAATTTTGAGCCCGGAACACGGATACTGTAACCGAGTTGGTCACTCCAGCCGTGGTAAGCACCACCCATTTTAACAATGTTCTTTTTCTTTGTAGCAAGTCTTGCAACACGAACGGCTGCCATACAAGCTTCTGTACCTGAACCGAGCATACGGAACATATCAACGGTTTCAACGCTGTCTGCAATTTTCTTTGCTAATTTATATTCAAATTCGTGGAAAAGACCTGTTGAAGGACCGCAAGTGTTGAGAAGGTCAATAACCTGATCTCTTACTACTTTCGGGTTTGAACCGAGAACTGTAGAGCCACCTGCCTGAAGGAAGTCGTAATATTCGTTTCCGTCAATATCATAAAGCATCATACCATCTGCTTTTGTGAAAACAAGAGGCAAAGGATAGTTGAAAGCATGGTTGTGCTGAACACCACCCAGAATAACTTGTTGTGCTTCCTGAATCATTTCTTTACTTTTCGCACATTTTTTGTCGAAATATTCTTCTTCGTATTTTTTGAGAACATCCGGCTTGATTGTGTAAATAGGTTTTTTGATGAGTTCGTCAAGCTGTCTTGTTACAGCGGCAGCGTCATGATACTCTGAGATTGCGAATCTTGTATCCATTATAAAGACCTCCTGAAAAGTATTGTTTTTTAAACACTCTAAAAAAGTGAATCTGTGTTCACTTTTTATTATACTATTGATAAATCAAATGTCAAGCAGTTTTGGGCTTGTTCACGAATACTTAAAAAAAAGTGTAGGAATTACCAAAAAAAGACAGTTGTTTTTGTAGAGAATTGCTCTGGTTTTCCCGAAAACCTTTAAAAGGAAAAGTTTATTGTGAAAACTTATAAAAAAGTAAGTTCTTAGGGCAAAGATTTGTTGACTTTAATCTAACAGTCTGTTAAAATAAAAGAGTATATACTCACTCTAAAGGAGGTTGTTTTTTTGCAGAATTTAATGGATTCAAGAACACTTGCGTATATAAATATGTTTGGTGTTTTAGGTACTTTAGAAAATCTTTGTGAAATAGTGCCTGAGGCTGCAGAAATTATAAAAGACCAGAAACCTATTTCAATAGGTTTTGATGTAAAAGGGGGTCCGTCTGCGACATTGTTTTTTAAAAATGGAAAATGTCGTATGGAGCAGGGTTGCGGTGCTTGTGATGTTAAGTTGCCGTTTTCATCTCCTGAAAAGTTTAACGGGCTTATTGACGGTACTGTTACACCGATTCCTTCAAAAGGTTTTACACACATTAATTTCTTACTTAAAAAATTCACACCACTTACAGATATTCTTTCAAAATATATGAGAGCTTCTGAAGAGGATTTAAAAGACCCTGTGTTTTTTGAGAGAAGCACTCGTCTTATGCTTTACACAATAGGTGTTGCAATTGCTCAGATAGGTAATAACGATGAAATTGGTAAATTCAGTGCATCGCATATTATTGACGGCAGTGTTTACATAGGAATAAAAAATGATATTGGTGTTGAACTTATCTGTAAAGACCATCGTCTTGTTACAGTTAAGAAACCACCTGAAAAATACAGAGCAGCTATGATTTTTGAATCACTTGATATAGCAAGAGCGTTGTTTGACGGCAAAGTGAATGCTCTTACTTGTATTGGTACAGGAAAAATCGAAATGCATGGTATGGTTAATATGCTTGACAATGTTAACCGTATTTTAGACCGTGTAGCATTATACTTAGCATAAGGGGGTAAGCTGAATTATGTCTTTTCCATTATATAAAACAACAAAATCCGATGAATGGTATGACAGAGCGACAAAAGTCATTCCATCAGGCGTTTACGGGCATTTAGGTCCTGCAGAAGGTCAGTTTATTCCTGTTAACAGATGGCCACGTTTTTCTGAAAAAGCACAAGGCACATATTTCTGGGATGTTGATGGTAACAAATATATTGACTATATGTGTGCTTATGGTCCTAACATTTTAGGCTATTGCGATGAAGATGTTGACAACGCTGCAATTGAGCAGATTAAAAAAGGTAACTGTACTTCTTCACCTGATAAAATTATGGTTGAGTGTGCAGAACTTTTAGTAGATACTGTAAACACAGCAGATTGGGCATTCTTTGCAAAGAATGGTAATGACGCAACACAAGGTGCTATTTTAACAGCACGTGCTTATACACACAGAAAGAAACTCATTTTCTTTAACGGATTTTATCACGGCGTTGCACCTATGGTACAAAAAATAGACTATCCGGGTGTTACACCTGAAGATGTTATGAACAATCTTTATTGCAAATGGGATGATATTGAAGGCCTTAAAAAGACTTTGGAAGAAAATGAAGGTGAGGTTGCGGCTATTATTGCACAGCCTTATAACCACGGTAATTTCTTTGATAATGCATTTCCTGTGGATGGTTTCTGGCAAGAAGTAAGAAAACTCTGCACAGAAAAAGATATTGTTCTTATTATTGATGATGTTCGTGCAGGTTTCCGTCTTGATTTAGCAGGTTCTGACCACTTCTTTGGATTTGAAGCAGATATTATATGCTTCTGTAAAGCACTTGCAAATGGTTACAATATGTCAGCATTCTGCGGTAAAGAATTTTTAAGAAGTGCTGCATCATCACTTTCATACACAGGTTCTTATTGGATGAGTGCAGTTCCGTTTGCCGCTTGTATTGCTTGTATAAATAAACTCAAAGCAATAAATGCTCCAAAACTTTTTAACGACCTTGGCACAGAACTTTTAACCGGTCTTAAAAAAGCGGGTGCAGAAAACGGTTTTGACCTTGTAACATCAGGCCCACCGGCACTTTTCTATTTAAGAATAGCAAATGACGATTCAATGCTTCTTCATCAGGATTGGATTGCAGAGTGTGTTAATCGTGGCGTATTTTTCGCATCACACCACAATCACTTTATAAATGCGGCATTGACTCACGAGGATATTAACAGAACTATCGAAATTGCCGATGAAGCATTTAAAGTAGTAAGAAATAATCATCCTGAACTTTTTAAATAAGATAAATAAAATTCAAATAATAAAACAATCAAATATATTTTATTGGGAGGTATAATTATGCCATTAACAAAACAAGAGTGGCTTTCTCTTGAAAAGAAGGCTCACGAACTTCGTAATCTCTGCCTCGATACAACTTATTGGGCAGGAAGCGGTCATATCGGCGGTGGTATGAGTGTTATGGATATTATGACAGTTTGCTACCACAAATATATGCACATTAAGGTTGAAGAACCAAATTGGGAAGACCGTGACAGATTTATTTTAAGTAAAGGCCACGCAGGTATTGCGTATGCACCTGTTCTTTGCGATTTAGGTTTTAATGATAAAGAAATGCTCAAAACCTTTAATCTTTCAGGTTCAAAAATGGGTATGCACCTCGACTCAAACAAGGTTGTGGGTGTTGATGCTTCAACAGGTTCACTTGGGCACGGACTTTCAATCGGTGTTGGTACAGCACTTGCAGCACGTCTTTTAAAGAAAGATTATAAAACATTTGTAGTTTTAGGTGATGGTGAATTAGACGAAGGTTCAAACTGGGAAGCAGCTATGTCAGCGGCTCACTATAAACTTACAAATCTTATTACATTTGTTGACCGTAACCACAATATGATTGATGGTCCTACAGAAGAAGTTATGGCTCTTGAGCCACTTGCAGACAAGTGGGAAGCATTCGGCTTTATTGTTAAAAAGATTGACGGAAATAACATCAAAGAACTTTGCGATGCTATTGACTTTGCATACAATAATGAAACAGACAAACCTGTACTTATTCTTTGTGATACAGTAAAGGGTTGCGGTATCGACTTCATTGAGGGCGATTTCAGATGGCACTATGGTGCATTTGATGACGCTAAATATGAAAACGGTAAAAAAGCTCTTGAAGAAACATACAAAAAACGTGTAGAACGCGCTGAAAAGGAGGCTGAATAATATGGCTGGTGGTTTATCTTATACAGCAGAGCAATCAACAACTCTCTCAACTGCTGAAATTTATGGTCAGGCTCTTGTTGAATTAGCAGAAGAGCATCCTGAAGTTGTAGCATTAACAGCAGACCTTGCAAAATCAACTAAAATCGGTGATTTTCAGAAGAAATTCCCTGACAGATTTTTTAATGTGGGTATTGCAGAGCAAAATATGTTTGGTATTGCCGCAGGTATGGCAAAAGCAGGTCTTGTACCATTCCTTTCAACATTCTCACAATTCGCATCATTCCGTTCTGCGGACCAACTTCACACAGACCTTTGCTACCAGAATGTAAATGCAAAAGTTATTGCAACACACTCAGGTACATCATTCGGACAGGCGGGTTCAACTCATCACGCTATATGTGATTTGGCTTTAACCCGTTCAATCCCTAATCTCACAGTTATTTGTCCTGCAGATGGTTACGAAACATATAATGCAGTTATGGCGGCTTACAAAACTCCGGGTCCGTTCTACATAAGAATTAACCGTGGTTTTGACCGTGTTCTTTACAAAGATGCAGATTACGGTTTTGAACTCGGCAAAGCAGTAGAAGTTCACGAAGGAACAGACCTTACAATTATTGCTTGTGGTTCTTGCGTGTTCCAGGCATTACAAGCAGCGGAATTCCTTGATAATGCAGATGGTCTTAAAATTCGTGTGTTAGATATGCATACAATTAAGCCGATAGATAAAGAAGCAATCTTAAAGGCAGTTACAGAAACACGTCGTATTATTACCGTTGAAGACCATACAGTAATCGGCGGACTTGGTTCAGCAGTTGCAGAAGTAGTTGTTGAGTCAGGTAAAGGCTGTGCATTTAAGAAACTTGGTATTCAGGATGAATTTGCACCAATCGGGCTTCACGAAGATATTATGTCTACTCTCGGTATCGACTCAAACGGTATTATAGCAGCCGTTCGTGAAGTCATGAAAGCGGACTTTGAAGAAGATAACGATTGGGACGATGAATTTTAATTTTGCTTATAAGCACTCATCTTTGGTATTTACCACCCCGAACTTGCGTACCTTTGTACGCTTTGGGGTCGCAAAAAACCAAACCTGAGTACTTTTGAACAAAATTATAGGATTCATCAGAGAAAAGTGAAGAGTGAATAGTGAATAGTTAAGGGTCTGCGACGCTATTATAATTAAACGCGTAGCGTTTCCGAAATTATCAATTTTCAATTTTCAACTTTCAGTTTTTATAAAAAATGAAAGGGTGAAACAAATGCCGGATAAAGAACAGCTTTATACTAATAAAATATTTCTTTGCGGTGCTTTACCGCTTTTAAAAACAATTGTAGCTGATGTTCCATCACTTAAAAAGAAGTTTGAAAAAGTTCATTGTGTTTTTCAGGTGAGTTGCCTTGACAGTGAAGCACCTGAAGGTAAATGGGCAACACACTTTGTTGTTAATGGTGACGAATGGCTTGTTCATGCAAACAAGGTTGCCGAAAGAGTTGATAAACAAAAATTTGTTGAACTTCAATTTAAAAGTGTTGAAACAATGAATGCATTTTTCAAGGGTAAAATCGGTCCTGCAACACTCCCGAAAATGAAGGGCGTTAATTTCATTTATGAATTTGGGGTGTTTATGATGGCACTTCTTAAAATGGCAGACCTTTTAGGTCTTGAAAAGCCACCCGAAAAAGAAGAGGATAAGCGTCTTTTAGTTAAATGCTATTTCTATCTTCTTTCTGCAGGTATAAGTACACTTAATAAAATGGGGCACGAAAAAATTCATGAATGGACTTCTAAAAGCCCTGACCGTGTTTATGCGTGGAAGGTTAATGATGAACCTACTGTTTCTGCATATATAAGAATAAAAGCGGGTAAGAGCAAAGCGGGTCGTGGTGAATACAAAAGAGCATTACCATTCTTTACAATGCGATTTGACAATCTTGACAGTGCATTAGGTATTTTAATGTCTATTGACGATATGTTGGAATCAGTTCAGAAAGGTAAACTTATTATGGATGGTGCTCCTGAATTCGGTGCACAAATCGGTGAATATATGCTTATGGTTGGTGCATATGCAAAATAAAAACGTTTTTTAACAAAATCTTAAAAAATTTTACTTGACACATTGGCGATGTTTTAGTATAATGTCATATGTATTATGATAATTATACCTTTGTTGGTAACAACGGAGGGAGGGAATGTTAAATGAGTCAGGTTAAAGTTAAAGAAAACGAGTCCTTAGATAGTGCACTTCGTAGATTCAAAAGACAAACATCAAGAGACGGTGTTATTCAAGAAGTACGTAAAAGAGAGCATTATGAAAAACCCTCTGTAAAGAGAAAGAAAAAATCCGAGGCTGCTCGTAAACGCAAATATTATTAAAATGTAAAGAGATGATGCCTTTTGGTATCATCTCTTTTATTTTATCCAAAAGAGGTGTAACCTTTGCATAATAAATTTAAAGAAATAATTAAAACGCATAAAACGGCGGTTATTATAACTTCACCGGAAAACCGAAGATATTTTACAGGATTTAATTCATCTGACGGGTTTTTGGTAATAACAGAAAGTGAAACAACATTTTTTACAGATAGCAGATATATCGAGGCGGCTCAGAATCAGATTACTGTATGCAAATCGGTACTTTTAAAGCGGGTTTCTGAAACAATAACTCCATATTTAAAAGAAAAGGGTATTGAAGATATTGTTTTAGAAACAGAAAGACTTACTGTTGCAGAATTGAATTCGCTGAAAAAAGCATTTGATTTCTGTAACGTAGAAGCGAGTGAAAAACTTGACGAAATTATAAATAAACTTCGTTCGGTTAAGACTGACGAAGAAATAGAAAACATTAAAAGAGCACAACGAATTGCAGAAGATGCATTTGAATATATATTGAAATTTATAAAAATCGGTGTAACAGAAAAAGAGATAGCATTAGAACTTGATTTTTATATGCTTTCTCACGGTGCAGAGGCAGTTTCTTTTGAAACAATTGCGGTGAGCGGTAAAAATTCTTCTATGCCTCACGGTGTGCCGACTGATAAAAAAATTGAAAAGGGCGATTTCATAACAATGGATTTCGGTGCCGTTTATAACGGGTATCACAGTGATATGACAAGAACCGTAATTATAGGAGAGCCGAGCGAAAAGCAAAAAGAAGTTTACGAAACTGTTTTAAAAGCACAAAAAGAAGCACTCAACGTTTTAAAAAATGGGGTTACGGGTGTAGATGCGGATAAAGCGGCACGGGATATTATTGATAATAAAGGTTATAAAGAAAATTTCGGGCACGGCACAGGTCACGGTGTCGGCGTAGAAATTCACGAATCGCCAAATCTTTCACCATACTCAAAAGCGATATTAGAAACAGGCAATGTTGTAACTGTTGAGCCGGGGATTTATATTCCCGATGAATTTGGTGTAAGAATTGAAGATATGGCACTTATAACTGATGATGGCTTCATAAATTTAACAAACTGTGAAAAAGAGTTGATAATTTTATAATGTATGAAAATTTTCAGGAGTTAAAAAAAGATTGTTTTAATTGCCAGAAATGTGCATTAAGTAACACAAGAACAAATATTGTTTTTGGTGTAGGTAACGAAAATGCCGATGTGCTATTTGTGGGCGAGGGACCTGGTGAAAACGAAGATTTAAAGGGTGAACCTTTTGTAGGGTTGGCAGGTAAACTTTTAGATAAATATTTAGAAGTGATTGATTTAGACAGAAGTGAAAATGTATATATTGCAAATATAGTAAAATGTCGTCCACCACAGAATCGGGACCCACTCCCCGAAGAGCAAGAAGCGTGTATTAATTGGCTTCGTGAGCAAACAAAGCTCATAAAACCTAAAATAATAGTGTGCCTTGGCAGAATTGCGGCACAAAGGCTTATTTCACCTGATTTCAGGGTGACTAAAGACCACGGTAAATTCTTTAAAAAGGGCAACATTTATTTTATGGGAACCTTCCATCCGGCGGCACTTTTGAGAAACGAAAGACAAAAAGCGGATGCATTAAGTGATTTTCAGAATTTAAGAAAAAAAATAAAAGAATTAGAAATTAAACTTTAAAAAAATTTGAATATGTGGTAAAATCAATATAATAAATCTTCAAAAGGAGAGTTAGTATGTCAGCAAAAGAACTTATTTTAAACGGTCAAGCCGTTTTGGGTATTGAGTTTGGCTCAACAAGAATCAAAGCAGTGCTTATTGATGAAAATAATGCACCTATAGCATCAGGTGCTTACGATTGGGAAAACAGCTTTATTGATAACGTATGGACTTATTCGCTCCAGGAAATTTATGCAGGTATGAAAGGTGCTTACGCCTCTCTTAAAAAGAATGTGAAGGATGAGTTCGGTGTAACACTTAAAAGCTTAAAGGCTATAGGAATCAGCGGAATGATGCACGGTTATATGCCTTTTAATGAAAACGGTGAATTACTTGTTCCTTTCAGAACATGGAGAAATACAATTACAGGTGAAGCTGCAACTAAGCTTTCTGATTTGTTTGGGTTTAATATTCCACAGCGTTGGAGCATCGCTCATCTTTACAGAGCAATTTTAATAGAGGAGCCACACGTTAAGGATATTACATATTTTACTACCCTTGCAGGCTTCATTCACTGGAAACTTACAGGTGAAAAGGTTTTAGGTGTTGGTGAAGCATCAGGTATGTTCCCTATAGATGACGATACGAGAAAATTCAATTCAGAAATGATTGGAAAATTTAATGCTTTGGATGAAGTTAAGAAATTTCCTTGGAAATTACAAGATATTCTTCCTACAGTTCTTTCTGCAGGTGATAGTGCAGGTGCTTTAACTGCAGAGGGTGCTCTCTTGCTTGACGAAGAAGGGGACCTTGAAAGCGGCATACCAATGTGCCCGCCTGAAGGCGATGCAGGCACAGGTATGGTGGCAACAAATTCTGTTGGTGTCAGAACTGGTAATGTTTCTGCTGGTACATCTGTTTTTGCTATGATTGTTCTTGAAAAAATGCTTTCAAAAAGATATGAAGAAATAGACCTCGTAACAACTCCGGCAGGTGATGCAGTTGCAATGGTTCACTGCAATAACTGTACTTCAGATATTAACGCATGGGCAAATCTCTTTAAAGACTTTGCTGACACAATGGGCGTTTCACTTAATATGGGTGATATTTTCACAGCACTTTTCAAAAAGAGTCTTGAAGCAGATGATGATTTAGGCAATATTCTTTCATATAACTATTTCTCAGGTGAGCATATTACAGGCTTCGAAAGTGGCAGACCGCTTCTTATGAGAGAACCTGACAGTAACTTTAACCTTGCAAACTTTATGAGAGTTCAGCTCTTTACTTGCTTCGGTGCTTTAAGAACGGGCCTTGATATTTTAAAGAAAGAAAACGTTGCTATAGATAAAATTTTAGGCCACGGAGGTTTCTTTAAAACACCGCTTGTAGGGCAAAACGTACTTTCTGCAGTTATGGATACACCTGTTTCTGTTATGGAAACTGCAGGTGAAGGCGGTGCCTGGGGTATTGCAGTTCTCGCTTCATATATGGTAAACAAGGGTGGAAAATCTCTTGCAGAATTCTTAGAAGACGACGTTTTTGCTTCACAAAAAATGGTGACATCTACTGCGGATGAAAAATTGAAAGAAAGCTTTAACAACTTTATGGTTCGTTATACAAAGGGACTTAAGGTTGAAAGAGCAGCGGTAGAGATGTAAAAATAAAACAGGCAGTCAAATGACTGCCTGTTTTTTAGTAGAATAGAAAAACTATTTCTTCCATTTCTCGCTCACATAAAACACTACCCCTATAAAAAACGGCGTAAATCCCGCAATAGCATCACCAAGCCAGAAGCCATAATATTTCATATTAAGCGCGATGCCAAAGAGAAGAGCGAGACCAATTCTCATAATAATACCATCAAAAATTGCGGTTGCGAAGTTGATTTTATAATTACCGCTACCATTGAGAAGCGCATTCATAATTGCCCTTGCAGCCGCACCATAAAAGAGTAAAATTGCGATGGGGATGTATCCGTTTGCAATGCTTAATACATCTGTTTCACTTGTTTTAATAAATAGTGAGAAAATTTCTTCGGGGAACAAAACAATTAAAACAGAAAAGAATGTTGAAACTGTAAGTGTAATTTCTGCAAGACTTTTTAAAATCTTTTTTACTCTCTTAAATTCCTTAGCTGCAAGATTCTGACCGACAACAGTGCTGCCTGCAGTGTTCATAGCCATTGAAATTAAGTTTGCAACACTTGCAATTTTGTTTGCTATTCCTGAGAAAGCAGAAACTGCAACACCGTAAGAGTTAATATAAGAATTAACAAAGAGCTTTGAAATCTGAATAGAAGCAGTTTTTATTGCCATAGGAATCCCTAACTTTAAAAGGGCGGAAAGCATATCTTTATCCCACATAACAAAATCTTTTAATTTGATTGTGAGTTCAAATTCTTTTTTGTGTTTTATGAGAAAAGCAACACAGGAAAGGAAACTTACAGCTTGACTTATAATGGTTGCAAGAGCTGCACCCATTTCGCCCATATTAAATTTAATAACGAATATTAAATCTAAAACAACATTTAAAACGGCGGCAATTGCTATGAATATAAAAGGATGCTTTGAGTCACCCATACCGCGAAGAATTGCACTGACTGTATTATAGCCGTAAATAAAAATGAGACCTGCCATGCTTACGGTCGAGTAGCTTATAGCACCTTTGAATGCTTCTTCAGGCGTGTTCATAAGTGTTAATAATTCTGTTTGAAAAATAAGTCCCAAAACAGTTAAAACAAGAGCACTTAAGACTAAAAAGCCACTCATTGTGCCTACAAATTTGCCTATTTTATGTTTTTCTTTAGCACCTATGTAACGGGCAATAAGGACTTGCCCCGCATTAGAAAGCCCCATTGCAATAAATGTTAAAAGATGAGTGACATCACCACCAACGGAAACAGCAGAAATGCCTGTTTTGCCTAAAATATGCCCTACTATTGCCATATCCGCCATATTGTAAACAACCTGTAATAGATTTGCAAAGAATAACGGAAGAGCAAAGACTATTAAATTTTTTGTGATTGAGCCTTTTGTGAAATCTTTAATCTGTGTATTGTGTTGCATCAATATATACCTATTCTAAAAAGGTGCCGGTAACTAATGTTACGGCACCTTTTTTGTTTAATTTGTGTCTATAATCCCGAATTACGAATTACGAATTCCGAATTAATCTCTTCTTGGGCGTCTGTCTCTGTTGAAGTTTCTTCTTGGTCTGTCTTCTTCAACATCGTTTTCAGGAACAAGACCTTCAACTTCAATAAGAGCATCACGACGAGAAAGATTGATTCTGCCCTGGTCGTCGATTTCTGATACCTTAACGATAACTTCGTCGCCAACGTTTACGCAGTCTTCAACTTTTTCAACTCTCTTAACATCGAGTTTTGAAATATGAACAAGACCTTCTTTACCAGGAGCAATTTCAACGAATGCGCCGAATGACATAAGACGTGTAACAACACCTTTATAAATTGCACCAACCTCAGGGTCGTTAGCAATAGTGTTAATGATGTCAAGTGCACGATGTGCATCGTCAATATCAATTGCTGTAACGTAAACTGTACCATCTTCTTCAACGTCAACCTTACAGTTGCATTCAGCACAGATTTTTTGAATAACTTTACCTTGTTTACCGATAACGTCACCGATTTTTTCGACGTCAATTTTTGTTGAAAGAAGCTTTGGAGCGTATTTTGAAAGTTCTTTTCTTGGCTCAGCAATACAAGGAAGCATAATTTCATCGAGAATATAGCAACGAGCTTTATATGTTTTTTCAAAAGCTTCTTTGATGATTTCAGGAGTAAGACCGTGAACTTTGAGGTCCATCTGAATTGCTGTGATACCTTTTTTAGTACCTGCAACTTTAAAGTCCATATCGCCGAAGAAGTCTTCGAGACCCTGAATGTCAACCATAGTCATAAAACGGTCGCCTTCAGTAACAAGACCACAAGAAATACCAGCAACAGGAGCTTTAATCGGAACACCAGCAGCCATAAGTGCAAGAGTTGAACCGCAAACTGAACCTTGTGATGTTGAACCGTTTGAAGAAAGAACTTCTGAAACAACACGGATTGTGTAAGGGAATTCTTCAATTGAAGGAATAACAGGAACGAGTGAACGCTCTGCTAAAGCACCGTGACCGATTTCACGTCTGCCAGGACCACGTGATGGTTTTGTTTCACCAACTGAATATGAAGGGAAGTTGTAGTGGTGGATATATCTCTTTTCAACTTCTTCGTCAATACCGTCAAGAATCTGTGCATCACGAGCAGTACCGAGAGTAGCAATTGAAAGAACCTGAGTCTGACCACGTGTAAACATACCTGAACCGTGAACTCTGTTGAGAAGGTCAACCTGTGCATCAAGAGGACGGATTTCGTCAATGCCTCTGCCGTCAACACGTTTGCCTTCATCAAGAAGCCAACGACGAACGATGAATTTCTGAAGTTTGTAAAGGCAATCATCAATTTTATTTGCTTCTTCAGGGAATTTCTCATCAAATTCAGCGTGAACTCTGTCATAGATTGGTTGGAGTCTTTCGTCACGGATTCTCTTGTCATCAGTATCAAGAGCAACCTTTACGTCATCAATAGCGAAAGCCTTAATTGCTTCGTAAAGTTCTTCTGAAGGGTCGTTTGATTCGAAAGCGATTTTTTCTTTACCGATTTCTTTAACGATACCTTTTATAAATTCAACAACTTTTTTGTTTTCTTCGTGAGCAAACATAATACCGTCAAACATAACTTCGTTAGAAATTTCGTTTGCACCTGCTTCAATCATAGCAACGAGAGAATCAGTAGAAGCAACAGTAACAGTCATTTCTGTTTTTGCTCTTTCTTCTAAAGTTGGGTTTATAACATATTTGCCATCAACAAGACCGAGAGAAACGCTTGAAACAGGACCGTCCCACGGAATGTCTGAAATAGCAATAGCGGTAGAAACACCCCACATAGCAGCAATTTCAGGTGAGCAGTCAGGGTCAACAGACATAACTGTTGCAACAACAGAAACATCATTTCTCATATCTTTTGGGAAAAGTGGGCGGATAGGTCTGTCGATAACACGTGATGTGAGAACTGCTTTATCAGAAGCTTTACCTTCACGTCTGCCGAAAGAACCTGGGATTCTGCCTACAGAATAAAGTTTTTCTTCAAAATCAACTGAAAGTGGGAAGAAGTCAACGCCTTCTCTTGGCTTTGGAGCCATTGTAGCTGTGCAAAGAACCTCTGTTTCACCGTAGCGAACGAGACAAGCACCGTTTGCAAGACCAGCCATTTTACCGGTTTCAATTAAAAGCTTTCTACCGGAAACTTCTGTTTCGAATGTTCTGAATTCATTAAACATAATTTTTACCTCTTTTTCTTTTCTTTTATAATATCCTACTCGTCCGGTTTAGCAACAAAGAAAAGTTCAAATAAAAGTTAAAATATTCAAACTTTTCTTTATCGCTAATACCTGAAACAGCAGGGAATTAACAAAGTTTTTAAACTTTAAAAAACTGCGAACGGGACAAACGGAAAACCGTTTGCCCCGAATAGTGCAATTATTTACGAAGACCAAGACGTGCTACGATAGAACGGTAACGTTCGATGTCAGTCTTTTGAAGGTAAGAAAGAAGATTTCTTCTGTGACCTACCATTTTAAGAAGACCGCGACGTGAGTGATGGTCTTTGTGGTTAGCTTTGAGATGCTCGTTTAAATCGTTGATTCTTTTTGTAAGAACTGCGATTTGTACTTCAGGAGAACCTGTGTCGCCTTCGTGAGTAGCATACTCTTTAATAATTGCTTGTTTTTCTGCTTGTGTCATTTTTTTCACCTCATTAAAATTCTTACCAACCGACTCAGCACAAGGCAGGTGAAACACTCAGAAGAGTTTACTCCTTACACCGGGTCAGAAGGACTTAGGTATTCTATCACAAAACTTTCGTTTTGTAAAGAGCATTTTTAAAATTAGTCTTCGTCGTCGCAGCAACCGCAATCACAATCGCAATCACAATCTTCAAAATCGATGTCGAGTTCTAATTTCTCGCCGCATTCAGGGCATTCAATATATTCTTCGTCGAACATACTCTCATCAAGATAAATTTCTTCACCGCAAGATGGGCACTCTACTGCATAGAGCTCATCGTCGCAATCGAAATCGTCGTGGCAACCGCAGTCGCAGTCACAATCGTCATCATAAATGATATCTTCGAGCTCGTCAAGGTCTTCGTCGATGCAATCAACTAACTCCTCAACTGCTGCGAGGTCTTCATCAATATCGTTAACTGTGAGAGCCATATCTTCTAAAATATCAAACATAGCATTGAAAAGCTTTGTTTCTTTTGCGTTTTCATCAAGATTTAAACCTTCTGCAAGACCTTTAAGGTAAGCAACTTTTTCTGTGAGTGTCATAGTAAAAACCTCCTTGAATATACAATATATAAATACTATATAATTATTATAATATAAATACTACTAATTATGCTCTTGAAAGATATTCGCCTGTTCTTGTGTCGATGTTGATGCTTTCACCTTCATCAATGAAGAGCGGAACTTTGATTTCAGCACCTGTTTCAAGAGTAGCAGGTTTTGTTGCGTTAGTAGCAGTGTCGCCTTTGAAGCCAGGGTCAGTCTGAGTAACCTGAAGAGTTACGAATGTTGGTGGTTCAACGCCGAAAACGTTGCCTTTGTAAGAAAGGATTTTACAAACCATATTTTCTTTAACAAATTTGAAGTTGTCGTCAAGGTTTGAAGCGTCAACAGGAACCATATCATAAGTTTCTTGATCCATAAAGTAGTAAAGACCGCCGTCTTCATAAGAATATTCCATTTCTTTTCTTTCAATGAAAGCTGTAGGGAATTTGTCAGTAGGGCTGAATGTTTTTTCAACAACGCTACCGTTGATTACGTCTCTGATTTTTGTACGAACGAAAGCCGCACCTTTACCTGGTTTAACGTGTTGGAATTCGATGATAGAATAAACTTTGCCATCCATTTCGAATGTTACGCCATTTTTGAAATCGCCAGCTGTTACCATAAAATTTTTCCTCCGAATAATAAATTGTATTATTTATTTCATACATATTTATTTTACACTAAAATCGTTGTATTTTCAAGTAGTTTTACAGATTTTAGTGAAAATATGGTTAAAAAGAGCCAATTAGTCTTCTTTTTCAATTTCTAAAAGCTTGATTCCGAGCTCAGTTAACTGAACGCCGTCAACAGGTGAAGGGCATTCTGTCATAGGCTCAGATGCATTCTGAACCTTAGGGAATGCAATAACGTCACGAAGACTTTCAGCTTTTAAGAGCTGCATAATAAGTCTGTCAAGACCAATGCCCATACCGCCGTGAGGTGGAGGGCCGAATTTAAATGCATCAAGAAGATAGCCGAATTTCTGATAAGCCTCTTCGTCACTTAAGCCTAAAAGCTTAAAGATTCTGCCCTGAAGGTCAGGGTCGGTAATTCTTATAGAGCCTGAAGAAAGCTCAATGCCGTTAAGAACGAGGTCATAAGCCTTTGCTCTTACAGAGCCTTTGTCAGTTTCAAGGTATGGAAGACATTCGTCAAGCGGGCTTGTGAATGGGTGGTGCATAGCAACAAACTGTTGCGTATCTTCATCCCAATCGAAGAACGGGAATTCCACAATCCATAAAAGATTAAAGCCGTCACCGATAATATCTAACTTTTTAGCAGCTTCCTGACGTACTGCACCAAGAGTAGAAAGAACAGAGCTGTTCTTTGTGTCTGCAATAATAAATACAACGTCGCCCTTTTCTGCACCTGCTTTTTTGAGAATTGCATTCATTTCATCCTCTGTCATAAATTTAGCAAAGGATGAAGCAATTCCGTCATCTGTAAGACGAATCCAGGCAAGACCTTTAGCGCCTATACCTTTTACAAATTCAGTTAATTTGTCAACTTCTTTTCTTGTGTAAACGTTAACTGCATTTTTAGCGGTAACACCTCTTACAGAACCGCCACCTGAAACAGCAGAAGTGAATACTGAAAATTCTGAGTTTTTAACTTCTTCAGTAAGGTCAAAAATCTCCATTCCGAAACGAGTGTCAGGCTTGTCTGAACCAAAACGCTCCATAGCTTCTTTATAAGTGAGTCTTGGGAGAGGAAGCGGAATGTCAATTCCGAGAGTTTCCTTGAAAACTCTTGCCATATAACCTTCGCCGATTGAAAGAACATCTTCCATATCAACAAAAGACATTTCAAGGTCAATCTGAGTGAACTCAGGCTGTCTGTCTGCTCTTAAATCTTCGTCGCGGAAGCAACGTGCAATCTGCATATAACGGTCAAAACCTGCAACCATAGAAAGTTGTTTGTAAAGCTGAGGCGACTGAGGTAAAGCATAAAAACTGCCGTTGTGAATTCTGCTTGGTACCAAAAAGTCACGAGCACCTTCAGGTGTTGATTTTATGAGCATTGGTGTTTCAATTTCAATGAAACCGTTTTCGTCAAAATAGTCACGTGTGATTTTTGTTAATTTGTGACGGAATAAAATATTGTTTTGTAAATCAGGTCTTCTTAAATCAAGGTAACGATATTTAAGACGAGTGTTTTCTCCTGTTTTGCAGTTTTCAACAATATCAAAAGGAGGAGTTTCACTTTTTGAGAGAACTCTTAAATCTGTTACATCAATTTCAATATCACCTGTAGGTAAATCAGGGTTTTTAGAAGAACGCTCTTTAACAATACCCTTTGCCATAAGAACGTATTCGTTTCTTGCAGAAAAGGCTTTGTCAAAAACTTCTTTGTCAGTGTTTTCATCGAAGGCTAACTGAACAATACCTGTTCTGTCGCGGAGGTCAATGAAAATAAGAGCACCTAAATCACGTTGTTTTGCAACCCAACCACAAACAGTTACTTCCTGAGAAATATTTTCACTGCGAAGCTCTGCACAGTAGTGAGTTCTTTTGAGTCCGAGCATATTATCCATATATAAATTCCTCTCTGGTTATTTCAAATTGATTTTTTTGTTGATTAAATACTTCATAGGGAAATGAAGTGCTATTGAAGCGGCAATGTTAAATAAAGCTCCTGTAAGTCTGAAATTCATTGTTGCCTCAGACGTTACTGATTCGGTCGTGAACAATATGGTAGTTTCAGAAATTATTACGTTAATAGGAAGAAGGTCTGAAACTGAGGAGCTGAGCTTCGAAAGAATACCGATTAATATAAAGAAGAGTGCGATAGTTCCGATTTTGCCGAAAGAACTGAAAGGCTTTACCTGAGAAAGGGTGAGGGCAGAATAGAGACTCTGCACAACAAGTAAGATGAACGTCATAAATATAATGCATATCATAACAACACCTATGGTGATAGTTCTGACGGACGGGACACCAAAAAGAGAAAGCAGGTCGTCGACACTTTCTGTCAGCTGTTCGCCGAGGGCGAGTCTCATCTGATAAAGCCATAAAACAAGCGAGCCTATAAGAAGGGCGTAAACCGTGAAAACCCAGATTAAGCCCGAAACGGTTTTTGAAATTAATAAAGAGCCTGTTTTAACGGGGAGTGTAAGTGTAAGATAACCGGATTTTCCGAACATAGTGTTATTAAAAATAACAGCTACCATTATAATAGTGGCAACGCTTGCAACGGTAAGTGCCAAAGAAACGCCACCACCGCAAAGAGCAATTTGCTTCTGGGCTGAAGGGTCGAGTATTTCTTTGGTTATTAAGGGAATAGCAGCACCTATTTCACAAGCAATAACTGCAATAAAGGCACAAAAATAAATTACCGAAATAGAAAACCATTGAGCCTTGAGGTCATTTTTTAAAAGTTTACCAAACATTTGAAAAAACCTCCTTAAAGACTTCGTCAATTGATTTGCCGTCTTTGGTAATGTCTTCTGCAGATTTGTTAAGCAGTACCTTGCCGCCACCTAAAAATACAGCGTGTGTAAAAACGGATTGCAAATCATTTATAAGATGTGTCGAAATAAGCATAGTAGACTTGTTTGTGTAGTTTTCCATAATGAATTTTAAAATGGAATCCCTTGTGGCAGGGTCCACACCGCCCATTGGCTCGTCAAGGATGTAAAGGGATGCATCTCTCGACATTGTGAGTGTAAGAAGAAGCTTTTCCTGCATACCTTTTGACATGGTCTTGCACTTTTGCTTTTGAGGTAAAGAAAAGCGGTCTAACATTTCTAAAGCCTTGTTTTTGTCAAAATCCTTGAAAAAGTCGTTAAAATAGTCGACTGCGTCTTTGTTTCTCATCCAATCGTGAATGAAGGTCTGTTCAGGTAAATAAGCAGTAATTGCTTTTGTTTTTTCACCCGGGGTGTTACCGTCTATTAAGACAGAACCGTTATAATCGTGTATAAGCCCTGTTAAAATCTTCATAAGTGTGGATTTGCCACAACCGTTAGGCCCAAAAAGACCAACAATCTCACCTTTAGGTAATGAAAACGAAATATCATTAAGCACGACGTTGTCGCCATAGGATTTTGAGAGATTATTTACTTCAATAATTTTATCGCTCATTAAATCACCTTTATATTTTACAATAAATTAAACTGACTATATATTTTACACCGAATGTTTATAATAGTCAAGAAAAAAGGGGGAATAAACACATTTTTCTTTCGCTTTTTTTAACAAATATTCTGAAACTTGTTTTGATATATTGCAAAATAGAGAAGAAGCAGATATAATATTCTGGTGTGAGAGGTGAAGAAAATGCTGATTGACTTTGATGAACTCGGCGCAAGAATTAAAAAGAGACGTTGCGAGCTGGGTCTTAAACAAAACGAACTTTCAGAAATGCTTGATATTTCTAATAATTATCTTTCAAATATTGAAAACGGGCATTCAATACCGAGTCTTGAGGTGTTTTCTGACATCTGTATTAAACTTAAAATAACCCCGGACCTTTTGCTTCTGGGTGTTATAAGAATTGATAATATTCCTGAAAATATAAAGGATAATCTGAAGCTTTGCACCAATAAGGAATTAAAGCTTATAGACAATATGATACAATGTATTTTAGATAACAGGAGCCTTGACGGAGAGTAGTATGAAATTACTTATTTGTGACGACAGCAAAATTACGCTTGATTTAGTAACGTTGCTTGTTGAGATGTTTGAGAAAAAACATGATATTGAATTTGAAAAGGATATAAGAACATCGGGGGATTTTATTCTTACTGAAAAAAACAGCTATGATATTGCAATTGTAGACGTTGAAATGCCTGGGATAAGCGGAATAGAGCTTTCGCAGAGATTAAAAGAAATTAATCCGCGTACTTGCATTATTATTTTAACTGCGTTTCAGAATTATCTTGATTATGCAATGAAGATTCAGGTTTTCAGATATCTTTCAAAGCCACTTGATAAAAACAGATTTTTCAGAAATCTTGAAGAGGCTGTTGAAGAGTATTACAACACAAATAAAAAATTAACGCTTAAAAGCAGTGACAGCTTTATTGTTGTTAACACAGGTGAAATTCTTTATCTTGAAAAGAAGAGCGGCGGAGGAACAAGTGTGGTAACAATAAACGGTGAACTTGAGGTTAAAGAAAAACTCAGCGAGTGTGAAGAGCTTATAAATCAGCCTGAGGCATTTGTTCACTCTCATAACAGTATTGTGGTTAATCTTCAGAACGTGGTAAATTTTGATAAAACGTTTGTAACGTTGCAAAAAAGCGAAACAGAAACTGTAAAAACGTATATGTCTCAACGTAAATATAAAGAATTTAAAGAGAGTTTTATGAAATTTGTAATGGGAAAATAAAAATTTTTAAAAAAATTAAAAAATGTGCTTGACATACAAAAATTTTTGTGTTATATTGTTCAAGCATTAAGTGCTGGTGTAGCTCAGTTGGTAGAGCAGCTGATTTGTAATCAGCAGGTCGGGGGTTCGAGTCCGTCCACCAGCTCCATTTTTTTGCAGAACTTAATATGGGAGTGTTCCCGAGTGGCCAAAGGGGGCAGACTGTATATCTGTT
>JAZRKU010000056.1:0-38387 GCA_045646485.1 Acutalibacteraceae bacterium | reverse complement strand
CATCTATTATTCCGCAAACATAAACCTTGCTCTTCAAACACTTTAGTTCGGTTATATCAGAACACCAAAGATAGTTTGCTTCCTTAATTGCAAACTTATCTTTTATTAAATTTTCTTCTATATATTGCTCTTCTGTTGGTTTTGAGCGTCTTGCTTTTCCTGTTCTTCCGCTTTTAGCTGCTAGTCCATGTTTTTTTAGTATTCGTGAAATTCGATATTCACTTATGGTTATCCCTTTGTCAAGCAACTCTTTACGAATTCGTATCCTTCCGTAGTTCCCCTTGTGTTTTTCAAAGCAGTTAATGACTTCTTTTTCTTCCTCTTTTTCTTCATTATCCCACTCTTTGTTTTTACGGTAATACTCGCTTCTTGACACACCCAACAGTTTGCATACTTCACTCGTTTTATACTTTTTTAATTCCGTTTTGGCGAAATCTACTCGTCTGCCGGGTGTTTCGCAAAGTATGCCGCTGCTTTTTTTAGTATTTCGTTTTCCATTTTCAAACGTTCATTTTCTTTGCGAAGTTTTCTTAGTTCCGCATCTTCTGAACGTTGATTTCCACTTCCTACAAATGCCTCTTCTCCGTGAGTTTCATACTCGTCTACCCATCGGTATAACATTATGTGATTTATTCCCATTTTTTCAGCTACAACCTTTGGCTTGATTCCGTCTTTCACTACCAACTCACAGGCTTTTGTTTTGAATTCTTTACTAAAAGTTCTTCTCATTGTGAACACTCCTTGTGTCTATTTTATCATTCACTATTCAAAGTGTCCACTTTTACTATACAACTTTCAATTATTAATTATTCAATATTCATCATTCATTAAAAAGAACGGATTTTCAATGAATAATGAATGATGAAATCGCTTCGCTGATGAATAGTGAATAATCTCTAATTTACAAAACATTACAAAATAAAATTACTGGTTTTAATAAATCTGGGTTGAAATGGTAAAAAACGTGATATATACTTTAGATGTTCGAACAGATATTTATGAGAAAGGAGATTTAAAAATAAATATTTCTGGTGTTAGTAGCAAATGGAAACATAGATTGTGTATGGAAGACGAAAAAGTGTGCGTTGGTTGCGATGAAGAACATGGACATATCTATTCAATTACAGTACCTGATTATAAAATAAAACTTAATCCATGGCATTATTTTTGTCGTTGCGATGTGTTTCGAGTACAGACTATACTGCGTGGTGCCGCAACAAACAAAGGACAAAACGGTGCAGATTTTTACCTTTTTAACTTTAATATTCTTCCAGATTATTATATTTCAATTGAAGAAGCATATGCTTTGGGTTGGAAATCAGGGAAGGATTTATCAAAATTTGCTCCGAGCAAAATGCTTGCAAAGGGTGTATATATGAACTATAATGGACATTTACCAACAGAACGTACATGGTATGAAGCGGATATCAATTATATATCAGGAAAAAGAAATAAACAGAGGGTACTATACTCAAATGATGGATTGATTTTTGTAACATATGATCATTATCGAAAATTTTATGAGATTGTATAGGAGAAAGAATGGACAAAATAATAAAAATATCATTAGATTTAACTGATTGCAAATATATAAGAGATTTTCACGAAAGAATAAGGGTTGCACTTGATTTTCCTGAGTGGTATGGAGCTAATTTAGATGCATTGTGGGATTTGTTAAGTGAGCCTTGTTTTATGGAAGTTTCAGTAGTGGGGGCAGATACTATGTCGAAAGAATTGCGTGAGTATTTTCCTAAAATAATTAAAGTATTTGAAGATGTAAAAATAACACAAAAAAAGTATGGTTGTTCTTTTGAGTACAAAATATTATCTTGAAAGTTATGTCATCCTTTAGGTTCGCAACAGCCAAAAAAGAACTAAGCGAAAGCTTAGTTCTTTTTTTATCCATTGCGAAAGCAATGGCATATCATCAAGGGCGACTTGTCGCCCTTGTATCTCATCAGTCCGTTAGGACTGTATATCATCACACCTTTAGGTGTGTATCAAAAATGCTTTCGCAATGATGATATACAAAACTTTGTTTTGATGATATGCAATTCCTTACGGAATTGATGATATACAACGGCAGAGCCGTTGATTATGTGCCTGACGGCAACGGAGTTGCACGTATGACAAGCGAGTTTAATTTGTAGGAAAAACGGTGTAATATCAACCAGCAAGGATAGTAACAATCCAAACAATACCTTTTATTTTTTTACCTACCTATGTATAATTAAATCAGCAAAAAACTTAATGCAAGAATGTAGAAAGGAAAGATATGAAAATGAAAAACAGCATAGGTGAAAGAATTGCCTACCATAGAAAAATGAATGCAATGACACAGGAGGAGCTTGCCGGGAAGTTGAATGTTTCTACTCAAGCCGTTTCGAAATGGGAACAAAAACTTTCTTCGCCTGATATTATGCTTTTGCCTGAACTTGCAAGTATTTTCAACATCAGTATAGATGAATTGTTCGGAAAGAAAGTTGATAAAGAACCCGTGTTTAATTTCGTTGATAATGTTCCGTGGGGCGATGACAGGAAAATAAGGATTGCAGTTTATCATGGCAAAAAACTTATGCAACAATCAACATATGAACTTCAACACGGGACAAATAATATAAATGTTCGTTTTGATTATGGTGAAGTTTATAAAATATATGGCGTTTGTAATTTAAATTTATAAAAGTTTCTTTCATATTGAACAAAAAATATTAAAAATTTGTTGGCGGTAATTACACTCAAAATCCTGAATGTGAAAGCATTCAGGATTTTTACTTTTTCACTATTACCTCTTCATTTTTATTTATATATTTCGGTTTTTAAAAGTCTTTGCCTTGCATTTCACTGAAAATCATAGTACAATAAAAAAGCGGATAAAAAAGAAAGTGTTCACGACTTTCTGTAGTTATAAATACCGCTGTAATAAGGAGAATTTAAATGCAAAAAAACAGATGCTACACCTACTTTAGAATTACAGGGGATTTTAATCCTGGTGTTATTACTGAAAGATTAGGTCTGAGCCCTTCAAAAGTATGGAAAACAGGCGATAAACGAAGTAATGGTACAGAATATGATTTTTCAAATTGGGAAATTGGATTTTGCGACGAATATGAGATTGACACGAAAAACCAGATGCACAAAACTCTCGCACCATTGTTCAATAAAACTGCAATTCTCAATGAAATACGAAAGGATTTTGACGTAACTTTTGTATTGGAAATTGTGCCGACAGTATATTCAGAAAATGCGACACCTAGCCTTGCACCATCAATGGAAGTAATTGACTTCTGCCACGAAACAAGAACGGAAATTGATATTGATTTGTATGTGGAGTGACTACATTAGTTCATATCAAGAAAAATCAGAAAGAGTCTTGTAAAGCAGAATCGGAGGCGATACATTGCAATTTTTTTATATTTATATACCAATAGTATTTTTGTTTGTAGTGCTGTTTATTTTATATAGAAGACGAAAGTCTGTTGTCGCAAAAAAGATTATAGAAAAAAGAAGCAAAGGGGATAAAACAGAAATGATTGAGTTTGCTAAAAGATTTATAGATAAGGAATGTGTAATTTATACGTTTGATGGAAGTCATCAAATTATAGGGACAATTAAAGAAGTAACTGATGGCGCTGTTCTGATTGAAAAAAATGGTCAGTCAGAAGCAATAAATTTAGATTTTGTGCTAAGAATAAGAGAGTACCCTGTAGATAAAAAAGGTAAGAAAAAATCTGTTATATTTGATTAAAAATTTTATTAAGATATCAGGAGACATTAATGAACATTACAGGTGCGATTTTTGATTTTGACGGTACAGTTTTTGATTCTATGCACATATGGAAAGGTGTAAAATTTCAGTTCTTTGACAGAATAGGTTTAGTTCTTAACGAAGAGGAACGTGAAGAGTTTAAAAGCCTTTTTCTTCTGGATGCAATAGAGCTTGCAAAAACACGTTTTGATTTAAAATTAACAGATAAAGAGCTCTTCAATGAATTTTTTACTTTAATAAAAGAAAAATATCTTGCAGACACAAAGCCGAAAAATGATATTGTTGAATTTTTAGAAAAGCTTAAAGCAAACGGTGTGAAAATGGGTATTGCCACCGCAACGGGCGAACCGGCACTTATTGCAGTGCTTGAAAAATTCAATATGCTTCACTATTTTCAGGAGATATATTCTACCTATACGGTGGGGGCATCTAAAACAGAACCAAGGGTTTATGATGTCGTTTTAGAAAAATTGGGTACTGAGAAAAAAACAACCTGGGTCTTTGAGGATGCTTTGTATGCCGCAAAAACTGCCAAATCAAACGGCTACAACGTTGTTGGAATTTACGATAAAAGTGAACCCGAGCAAGAGGCTCTTAAGAATCTGGTTGATATTTATATTAACAATTATAGCGAATTGAACATAAAATAATAGAAATATTCTACACGATGTTTTCGGGAATTTACTTGAAAATATCGTGTTTTTTTTGTATTATCTTATAAGAAAATGCCCGTAGTGTATTTTTTCTGAATACAAATTTTGAAAAAGAGGATGTAAATTGAAAAAGAAAAGGCTTTTAAAAGTTATTGGGGTTATTCTCGCTTTAGTTGCGTTATTTTTTGCAGTAACTTCATTAATAACTGTCGTTGGCAGAGAAATTAATATGGAAAAAATAGAGAGCTTCGAGCAGGTGAAAATTGAAAATCAGTTAGTGCCTGTCGAAGATGAAAATGGTTATTGGACCTTTACAACCGACAGGGATTTCAAGGTGCTTCATCTTACTGATATCCATATTGGTGCAGGCTGGATGTGTCACGGTAAAGATTTAAAGGCACTTAATGCGGTTGCAACTATGGTAACTGCAGAAAAGCCCGATTTGGTAATTATTACAGGTGACATTGCTTACCCCATACCACCTCAGGCGGGAACAAACGACAACTTGGCTTCAGCAAAACTTTTTGCAACTCTTATGGAAAAACTTGGTGTTTATTGGACCGTAACTTTTGGTAACCACGATGACGAAGCCTACAGTAAATATAACAGGGAACAGGTTTCAGATTTTTATGAAAACAGTGGTTTTAAATATTGTCTTTATAAAAGAGGACCTGAAAATATAGATGGCTATGGTAACTACATCATAAACATAAAAAATACAAAGGGTGAAATTACTCAATCCATTTTTGCTTTTGACAGTCACTCTTATCTGAATCACGATATTTTAGGCTTTGGCTATAATTATGATAACATTCACGAAAATCAAGTGCAGTGGTACAGAGATTCCGTAAAAAAACTTACCGAGTACAATAAATCGGTTTCAGATATGGAAAATCCTGTTCCGAAATCAACTGCATTTTTCCATATTCCGTTAAAAGAATATCAGGATGCGTGGTATGAATATTTAAACAATGATTTCAAAGACACAGAAAATGTAAAGCTCTTACAGGGTATCGCAGGCGAGGGTGGAATAATTGTTTACCCGGGTGAGGGTGAAGATTCTCTTTTTGAAGCGATGCTCGAGTTAGGCTCTACAAAGGGTATTTTCTGCGGGCACGACCACCAGAATAACTTTAGTCTTGAATATAAGGGTATTCAACTGAATTATGGTATGAGTATCGACTACCTGGCATATATCGGCATTTCAGGAGAAGGTGCTCAACGTGGCTGTAAGGTTATTACATATTCACCTGATGGCAGTTTTGTTACCAAAAATGAAAATTACTATCAGGATAAGTACGTTTCACAATTTGAGAAAGAAACTGTTGATATGGAAGAATTAACCTGTGCGACAGAAATCGAAGAATAAAGGTGTTTATTATGTTGATTGAGGAGTTAAAAAAACGAAACGTTCCCGAACTCAAATCCCGTGAAGAAATGCTTGAGATTTTACAAAGTGAAATTTTTGGTAGAAAATTGCCCGAGCCCGAGAAAATAGAGTTCATAAAAGAAGAGGAGCCGTTAGTTCCACGTTTTTGTGCAAATAAAGCGAGTATTCATAAGGTGATTGTAAAAGGGGTGCTTTGTGGTAGAGAGTTCTCTTTCCCGTTTTACGAGGTTTTGCCGACTGTAAAGAAAAAATACCCGTTTTTTGTTCACGTTAATTTCAGAGATGATAATCCGGACAGATATCAACCGACGGAAGAGATTATTGATAACGGATTTGCGGTGCTCACAGTGTGTTATACCGACGTTACTTCTGATGACGGTGATTTTACAGACGGAATTGCAGGTGTGCTTTTTCCTGATGGCAAAAGAAAATCTGACGACTCGGGTAAAATAGCAATGTGGGCGTGGGCGGCAAGTCGTGTGCTTGATTATGCTGAGCAGAACGAAGAGTGGTTCGATTTAGAAAACAGTGTTGTTTGCGGCCACTCAAGACTCGGAAAAACCGCTCTCGTGACAGCAGCGTTTGATGAACGCTTTAAATTCAGTTACTCGAACGATTCGGGTTGTAGCGGTGCCGCTCTTGCAAGGGGTACTACGGGCGAAACGGTAGAAGATATTTGTGACCGCTTCCCGTTCTGGTTCTGTGAAAATTATAAAAAATATGCAAAGAATGAAGAAAATATGCCGTTTGACCAGCATTATCTTGTAGCGTCAATTGCACCGAGATACGTGCTTATAGGCAGTGCGGCAGAGGATGCGTGGGCACATCCTCAATCTGAACAACTTTGTTGTGTTGCCGCTTCATCGGCTTTTAAAAATTCGTTTGAGTGCGAAAACAGGTTCGCAAAAGTCGGCGACGAGTTTTTTGAAGGTGATATTGGTTATCATATGAGAGGCGGTACACACTATTTCAGTCGTGAGGATTGGAATAAACTAATAAAATTTATAAAAATGAAAAATTAAAAGGAGATTTATTATGACAGATTTATTACTTCCCGTACTTTTGTTAGCAGTAGGTTTTGTTTTGCTTATTAAAGGTGGCGACTGGTTTGTTGACGGTGCTACAGGTATTGCACGTCGTTTCCATTTGCCTGAAATTCTTATTGGTGCTACAGTTGTTTCAATTGGTACTACTCTTCCTGAGGTAATGGTTTCTGCGGGTGCCGCAGCAGGTGGTAATGGTTCAATTGCTTATGGTAATGCAATTGGTTCAATTATTTGTAACACGTCTTTGATTGCGGCTATTACCATTTCTGTAAAACCGGGTGAAGCGGCAAGAAAAAGTATGATTTTACCTGTTGCTTTCTTTTTTGGCTCAGCCGCGTTCTATTGCGGAACTGCCTATATAACAGGCGAGTTTTCACGTCTTACAGGTATTCTTTTGCTCTGCACGTTTGTAGTTTATATGGTAACAACTGTTTTAAGAATGAAAAAGAGTGCTGCACCTATTGAGGTTGTTGAAAAAGAAGAGGCTCTGGGTGCTCTCACAAGTGAAGAAGAGTTAGAAGCACAAAGTGGCGAAGACCACGTTGTTGAATCAAAGGAAAAGGGCACAAAGGACAGTCTTTTAAAAGATATTATTCTTTTGGTTCTTGGTGCAGCTGTTATTGCAGTCGGTGCAGATTTACTTGTAGATAACGCAACACTCATTGCAAAAGCACTCGGTGTTTCAGATGCGGTTATTGGTCTTACAATTGTTGCTTTAGGTACATCTTTACCTGAATTTATTACTGCGATTACGTCACTTGTAAAAGGTCACGGATCACTTTCACTCGGTAATATTATAGGTGCAAATCTTTTCAATTTAGTTCTCGTTAGCGGTGTTGCTGTTACTATTAATCCGTTTGCTCTTCCTTGTTCGGGTATGATTGGTGGAATAAACTCATCACTTGTTTTGGATATTCCCGTTATGCTTGCTGTAATGGGTATTCTGACAATTCCGACAATGATAAAACAAAAGCTTTCTCGTTGGCAGGGTATTTTAATGCTCAGTATTTACGTTGCCTTCGTAGGCTTGAGCTTTGTAATTGGTGTAGGGTGAGTGTGTTCGAACCAAATATGGTTTAATACAGTCACTTTTCCCTGTAACATCGTTAAAACTCTTGAAAGGAGAAAGCCTTCCTGCGAGTTTTGCCTTGTTACAGAAAAAACTGCCAAGTATTAAACTTCGAAGAACCTAAAATGTCCGAGTTTAAGTGCATTTTGGATTACATTTACGAAGTTATAATGGCGTATATCAAGACCAAAAAATACAAAGGGTGCGTGAAATCGGACATTTAAGGCATATCTGATTCGAATACACTCACCCTAGGCTGATTTAAACCGAAAACGAAAATAATAAAAATCCCGTCATTTTAGTTTGAAGCTCTAAATGACGGGTTTTTTATTGCCAAATAAATGGCTTTGTGCTAAGATATAATTAATTCTGAAAGAGGAGCGGTTTTATGAAAAAACTAATGAACAACAAAATTGTAGAATTTGTAGTAACTACTATTTTATTGGGACTTACGGCATATTCTGCATATTCTTTGTGGTATGTTTTCTATGGTTCACAAAGTGGCGGCGACGTGCATCTTTACACGATTTTATCGGGTGTTGCACTCGGTTGGTTTTTGATGCTGTTTGTAAAAACGATATTTAAAAATTCTAATTGGATTGCAAAGCTTGTCGTGTTTTTAGCAGGTATCGGATTATTTCAGGGCATAATATGGGGAATAAATGCCCAAATGAACCCCGAAACCAACGGTGAATGCTATAAAAACGAAGAAGTTGTAATTACAGTATACACGGTTATGTTTGTTTTGTCGGCACTTCTTCTTTTAATAACGTTTATTATAAAAGCAATAAAAAAACCAAGAATTATAAATGCAGTTTTTGCTGTTATTTATTTTGCGGTTTCGTGTGGAGGGACAGTTATTCTTAACGAAGAAAACATAAAGGCGCTTGATTATAAAAAGAATATTGAATTCGGTACTATAAGTGCAGAAGAAATGAAAATTACCACAGAAGAAAATAAGCTTTGTTCAGAGTGGTTCGAAAGTAATTTAACAGGTGAAAATGCAAAGTATCCGTTTACCTTTAAGGTTGATGGTAAAGAATTCAGCATTGCAGACTGGTCTGAAATTAACATAACAGAGCCTTATAAAAAATATCAGGGCGGCGAAACAAAGGATATAATTTTCACTAATAAAAACGACGGTCTTCAGGTAACTGTTGAAGCAACGATTTTCTCTCAGAATGCTACTTGTCAATGGGTTGTTTACATAAAAAATACGGGAAAAGCAAATTCAGGTGTTATAAGTGATTTTTATGCACTTAATTCTTCTTTGGAAACAGGAAAATCAGATTTATATTATTCAATGGGTAGTGACACTGCCGCAAGCGATTTTTCTCTCATTAAAAAGAACTTATCATTTGTTGAAAGAAAATTTGGTGCTGCTAACGGTAAACCTACTGAGAGCTATCTTCCATATTTCAATATATGCGGTGAAAATTTCGGAGCGGTTCTCGGTATTGGTTGGAGCGGTCAGTGGGCGGCTTCTCTCTCAGCGAAAAAAGGTGACACCAATATAACTGTAAAACAAGAAAGCTTTAATGCATACCTTCTTCCGGGTGAAGAAGTGCGTTCACCTCTTGTTTCAGTAAGCTTCTACGAAAACGAAAATGCTCTTAAGGGCTTTAATATTTTCAGAAAATGGATGATGGACTGTGTTTACCCTGAAAACGTGAAACAAAGCTCATACACAGTAATGGAGGTTGCAGGGCCTACTTCAACAAGAACCTCAGATGAAATCATTGAAGTTCTTGAAGGTCTTGATGAAAGCGTTTTCGAGCATACAGATGCTTTCTGGATGGATGCGGGCTGGTACAGTTATAATGACGGCTGGTATGACGGCGTCGGAAATTGGACTGTAGATACTCAAAGATATGATAATGGTATTATAGAGCTTTCAGACTACGCAAAAAATAAAGGACTCGGTCATACTCTCTGGTATGAGCCCGAAAGAGTTTTCCCGAATACAGAGTTTTACAACGTGGGCTCACAAAATGAAAATTGGCTCATTACTGTTGATGGCGAGGATAACGCAATGTGGAACCTCGCAGACGAGGATGCATTCAAGTATTATTGCGATTACATTTTAGCTTCTCTTAAAGAAAACGGCGTTACAATATATCGTCAGGACTTTAACTTCGCACCTCTCGGCTATTGGCAGAAGGCAGATAACGAATATTATGACGGCAGAACAGGTATCTGCGAAAACCATTACGTAACAAATGAATATAAATATCTCGATTACCTTACAGAAAATATAGATGGTCTTATAATTGATAACTGTGCTTCTGGCGGTAAAAGACTTGATTTAGAAATGGCTTACCGCAGTATTGCGTTCTGGAGAAGTGACTATAACTGTTCTTATCATCCTGATTTGTTTGAAGCAACACAGTCACAGACATATGGTATTTCATTTTGGTTGCCAATTACAGGAGCGAATCTTTATATGATTGACGAGTACTCTTGTAGGTCCGCTATAATGCCACTTATGCTTATGGATTTTTTCTCACATCAGAATCCCGAATTCCAATATTATAACGAGCAAAGAGCACAAATGGGTGAAAATTATTACCCACTCGAATTTGGTAGCTTCGATAACGACAGAATGCATGCTATGCAATTTTCAACAGAGGATGCAACAAGCGGTATGGCTCTCGTTTATAAAAGAGCAAACGTTAATGATGCAGAATATACCCTGAAATTAAACGGACTCGAAGCAGACAGAACTTATAAGCTTTATGATTTCGATAATCCTGAAAAGGTTTATACTATGAAAGGCTCAGAGCTTATGAATGACGGTTTTGTGCTACCGTTACCTGAAGGTGAAAAAGCTATAATCATAATGTTTGCTGCTGAATAATTTCAGTGACAAAATCAAAGTGAATATATGAAAAAGTGAATTTTTGAAATCACTTTGACGAAAATACATCTGTAGTTGATTTTATAATTGAAAATTTTAAAAAAGTGCCTGTAACCTTTCGTGGTTACAGGCATTTTTTATATTGTAGTGCCGTATTTTTTCTTGACAATGTGTATAAATTGTATTATATTTATTTATGTACTTTTAATAAATGTAATTGTTGAAAAACAAAGGGGGAAAAACAGATGGATTCCGGTGGTAGTTGTAGTCACGCGAGAAATAAAATCCGATATTTTGGCGGTTCTGTTATGAATGCCGTGAAGGCATCTGTTTTATTGGTTCTTGACTGAGAATTTTTTGGTGTGAAATGTTTTTTCTCACCTGTTTTCGGTTTTGTAGCATTATGTAAAATTGACCGCCGGGCGTATGCTCGGTTTTTTTATTTCTTAACCTATTGGAAAAACTAAAAAATGGAGGTTAAGATATGGATAAAGATATTATTATTAAATTATTTGAAAAAAAAGAATATAAAGCAATTAAAAGTATTTTCGACACGATGAATCCTGTTGATACTGCTACTCTTTTGCCTGAATTTGATGAAAAAGAAATGGTGATTCTTTTTAGGCTTATTCCAAAAGAAAATGCGGCAATGGTGTTTACCTACCTTGAGGCGGATTCGCAACAGGTTCTATTAGAAGCGTTTACCGATAAAGAGTTAAAACACATTATGGACGAAATGTTCATTGACGATACTGTTGACGTTATTGAAGAAATGCCTGCAAACGTTGTAAGCAGAATGCTGAGCGCGGCAGGTGACAAGAGAGAAAGCATAAATAAAATTCTCAATTATCCTGAAGACAGTGCAGGTAGCATTATGACTCTTGAGTACATCACTCTTTTGCCGTCGATGACAATTGGTGATGCTCTCAAAAAAATTAAATCATCAGACGTTCATTTTGAAACGATTTACACCTGCTACGTTGTAGAAAAGCATAAGCTGTTAGGTATTATAACAGCAAAAGAACTTCTGACTCGGGATGATGACATTGTTATTTCCGAGGTAATGGAAACTAATATGATTACGGTAAATACTCATTCAGACAAGGAAGAGGTTGCTAATTTATTAAATAAATATGACTTTCTTGCTTTGCCTGTTGTTGATGTTGAAAACTGTATGGTCGGCATTGTTACTATAGATGACGCTATGGACGTTATTTTGGAAGAGGCAGAAGAAGATATTCAGATGATGTCTGCTATTACGCCTACAGATAAACCATTTTTAAAGACCTCTGTTTTTGAGATTTTCAGAACAAGAATCCCGTGGCTTTTAATTCTTATGCTTTCCTCTACTTTTACGGGAATTATAATTTCGTCTTTTGAAAGTGCGTTAGAAAGATTAGTTGTACTTACTGCGTTTATCCCTATGATTATGGGTACGGGCGGTAACTCGGGTAGTCAGGCGTCTGTTACGGTTATACGCGGTCTTTCATTAGGTGAAGTAGAAATTAAAGACGTTATGAAGGTTCTGTGGAAGGAGCTGCGCGTTTCTTTGCTTTGCGGTGTTGTTATTGCCGTTGCAACGTTCCTTAAAGTTTACTTTATAGACGGCTTTGTTATGGGCACAGAAAACGTTTCTTTAATTGTTTCTGCAGTAGTTGCCCTGACACTTTGTGTAACAGTTATAGCGGCAAAGCTTATAGGCTGTGTGTTGCCGTTACTTGCAAAAAAAATGGGCTTTGACCCTGCAGTTATGGCGAGTCCGTTTATTACAACTTTGGTAGATGCAATTTCGCTTTTGGTTTACTTTGGTATTGCAAAGGCATTTTTGCCAATATAAATTTTCGGAGTATTATTTAGTTATGAGTTTAAAATTCAAAAATGGTAAGTTTACAATTCTTCAGGTGAGCGATGCTCAGGATTTACAATACGTCAGAAAAACAATGATGAAAATGCTTGATAAAGCATATGACCGTGTTAAGCCTGACTTAATTGTTCTTACAGGGGATAACGTTTTAGGCAACCATTTCAGAGATGCAAGAACTCTGACTCCTCTTTTTGTGAAAACAAAAGAGGCAGAATTCAAGGCGATGGAGGTTGCAATAGAAAAGCTTTTAAGACCCATTGAAGACAGAAAAATTCCGTATTCTATGATTTATGGTAATCACGATGATATGAATGAGATTACTAAAAAAGAGCAGTCAGATATTTATAGAAGATACCCACATTTTGTAGGTCTTGATAATGATGTTGAAATATTAAAGGATGAAACCTTTAATATTCCGATTTATTCAGAGGATGGCAGTGAAATTAAGTTTAATATCTGGATGATGGATAGTGCCTGGAAGGATAAGGAAGAAGATAAATGCTATAACCAGGTGAAACCCGAAGCAGTGGAATGGTACAAGAAAAAAAGTGCCGAATTAAAGGCTCAGAATGGCGGCGAGGTTGTTCCGTCTTTGATGTTCCAGCACATTCCGTTGATTGAAATGTTAGATTTAATTGAAGAGTGTCAGGAAAATGAAGCAGGTGCATTCTCGGGTCCTGATGGAAAATTCTTTAAGGCAAAGCCTTGTGTGAATGGCGAAATTGGTGAATACATAAGCACCGTTTCTCAGGGCAACGGGCAGTTTGAGGCAATAAAAGAGTGCGGGGACGTGAAAGCAATTGTGTTCGGGCACGACCATCAGAATTGCTTTACCACAACGCTTGACGGAATCAATATTGTTCAGACACCTTGTGCATCCTTCAGATGCTACGGCAGACGTTCACGCGGTGTAAGAGTTTTTACAATTGATGAAAAAACGGGTAACTACGAAACACAGCACCTTAATTATAAGGATTTGTGCGGCGACAGCTTAAAGGCAGAGTTAGAATATATCTGGGATGCTGACGGAATGCTCAAAGAAAAAATTCTTTTATGTCTCGGTGTGGGTCTTATTACTACCACTATTAAGCATTTTATGGGAAAGAAAAAGTAAAATAGGAGAAAGAGAAATGGCAAAAATAAACGTAATTTCACACAGAGGGGCAAATTTAGTTGCACCGCAGAATACATTACCTGCTTTCAAAAAATCTTTTGAAATAGGTTGTGATGGTGTTGAAACAGATATTCATTTAACAAAAGATGGAATCCCCGTTTTGTGCCATAATTTTACAATAGATGAAACCTCTACAGGCAAGGGTGCAATTAAAGAAATGACCTTAGAGGAGCTTTTGCAATATGACTTTGGTTCATATAAAGGAGAAGAATTTAAAGATACAAAAATACCGCTTCTTGAAGATTTTATTAAGCTTTGCAAAGAAAATAACGTTGAAGTGCTCAACATAGAGCTTAAAAGCGAGGCTTTAGGCGAAGCACCTGTTGATTTTCCGAGAATAACAATTGAGCTTGCTAAAAAGTATGATATGTTTGATAAGCTTCTCATATCTTCGTTTGACCCTGCAATTTTAGTTGTTTGTAAAAAACTGGACCCTGAGTGCAAAACAGGTCTCCTTTATGCTCCTGATACAAAAATGGGCAGAAGAATTATGTTTAAACCTTTTAAATTTGCAAAAGAAATTAAAGCAGATGCTCTTCATCCGTTCAGTGCTTTAGTTACAAAAGAATATATGAAAAAAGCACACAAAGAAGGGTTTATGGTAAATCCATGGACTGTTAATAAGGAACGAGAAATCAAAAGAATGATTGCTTGCGGTGTTAACGGAATAATCACAGACGACCCGGGCTTGTGTAACAAGCTGTTAGAAGAAAATAAATAATTGTTAAGTAGTACCCGAGTATAATATACTTGGGTATTATTATTTAGCGTGATTGTATCAGAACCGGATATGGTTTAATACATTCACTATAGGTGAGTGAAAATATGACAACGTTTGAAAAAATATATGAAGTAGTAAAAACAATTCCAGAAGGTAGGGTAACGACTTATGGGCAAGTGGCTCTTCTTGCAGGTAATCCGCATTGGGCAAGGGTGGTGGGCTACGCTTTGCATAAAAATCCACAACCGGGAATTATACCATGCCACAGGGTTGTAACGAGAAACGGTGAAGTAGCAAAAAGCTTCGCATTCGGCGGTGGTAACGTTCAGCGAGAGCTTTTAGAAAAAGAGGGAATAGCCTTTGAAAGCGACGACACAATCGACCTTGAAAAATATGGGTGGTTCGGTTGAATATTATGAGAAAATATGATAGAATTTTTATGGTTTCTAATGTGATTTTGAAAGGATGAAAATTATGAAGCTTCGTGCGCCATCAATACCGCTTATTACAATTGACCCTTATTTTTCAGTGTGGTCGAGAGATGAAATTATAAATTTTTATGAAACTGAGCATTGGACAAATAAGCCGAACAATATAATCGGTACAGTTTTTGTAGATGGAAAAGAATATTTATTTTTAGGCTATGACAGAGACGTTGTTAAATTAAACCAGAAATCAATAGATATAGATGCATTTTCAACTACCGTTGTAATGGAAAATGACATTATTTCTCTGAATTTAAAATTTACTTCTCCTGTACTTGTAAATGACTTAGAGCTTCTGACACGTCCTGTATCATACTTAGCAATTGACTATAAGCTCAAGGACGGAAAATCACACGACGTTAAAATAGACGTTCGTGTCAGCGACGAGCTTTGTCTTAACGAGGCAGGGCAAAACGACGTTATTAAAGAAAACGTAAATACAGAAAATCTCATTGGTATGAAAATGGGAAATGTAGAGCAAAAGCCGCTTCACAAAAGCGGTGACGATATTCGAATTGATTGGGGATATGTTTATCTTCTTGCAAACAGTAAAACTGCCACTACAAAAACGAGTAACAGACACGACAAGGAATACATACATACAATCTGCCATATGAAAGAAAACGAAAAGGTTTTATATTTGTTTGCTTATGATGACATTGAAAGCATAGAATATTTCAAAAAGCCTTTGAAATCATATTGGAACAGAAACGGCAAAACCATTCTTGAAGCACTTGAAGAGGCAAATAATGATTATGAAAAATCTCTTGAAAGGTGTAACGAATTTTCAGAAAAGCTTTATAAGGATGCAGTAAATGCAGGTGGTGAGGAATACGCCGAGCTTTTATTACTAGCATACCGTCAGGTTATGGCGGCACATAAATTAGTGTTGGATGAAAACGGTGAAATACTTTACGTATCAAAGGAATGTAATTCTAACGGATGTGCCGTAACAGTTGACGTAAGCTACCCGTCAACACCTGTTTACCTTTTATATAACCCTGAGCTTGTTAAGGGTATGATGCGCCCAATTTATAAATATGCCCAAAGTGATGAGTGGAACTTCGATTTTGCACCGCACGACGTGGGTCAGTATCCGCTTGTTAACGGTCAGGTTTATGGTGAAAACAAGCTTATTTATCAGATGCCCGTTGAAGAGTGCGGTAATATGCTTGTTATGGAAACCAACGTGGCACTTGCTACAAAATCAACAGATTTTGCAAAAAGTCACATTGAAATTCTTGAAAAATGGTGTAAATATTTAATTGAATTCGGAATGGACCCGGGTGAGCAGCTTTGCACAGATGACTTTGCGGGGCACCTGGAGCACAACTGCAACCTTTCACTCAAAGCAATTATGGGACTTCGCGGAATGGCAATTATTATGGAAATGTCAGGCGAAAAAGAAAAAGCAGATTTCTATAAAAACAAGTCAGCAGAAATGGCTGAAAATTGGCTTAAAACTGCAGTTGATGAAAAGGGAGAAAGCCTTTTGGCATTTGACAGACCGGGAACATTCTCGATGAAATATAATATGGTCTGGGATAAGGTTTGGGGAACAAACCTCTTCTCTCAGGAATTTATGGATAACGAGCTTAAAAATAATAAAAAATATTTTAATAAATATGGTATGCCTCTTGACTCAAGGGCAGATTACACAAAGAGCGACTGGCTTGTGTGGGTTGCTTCAATGGCGAGTGATAAAAAGGTGTTTGAAGAATTTATTTCACCACTCTGGTCAGCTTATAACGATTCTACAACCCGTGTTGCGTTATCTGATTGGTATGACACAAAGTCGGGTAATATGGTTTCATTCAGACACCGCACCGTTCAGGGTGGCTTATTTATGAAAATATTAATGGAGAGAAAATTCTGATGGAAGAAAATAAACAGAATTCTGAATTGCAACAGAGCGAGGTGCCCCATAAAAGAAGAAAACGTTATTCGGGCACTCACCCTAAAAAATTCAGTGAAAAATATAAAGAATTAAATCCCGAAAAATATAAAGAAGACGTGGCACACATAATTGCACGTGGTGCTACACCTGCGGGAATGCACATTTCTATAATGGTTCAGGAAATATTGGATTTTCTTGAAATCAAGCCGGGGCAAATCGGGCTGGATGCTACCTTAGGCTATGGCGGACACACAAGAGCAATGCTTGAAAAGTTAGAGGGAAAAGGGCATATTTATGCCCTCGACGTGGACCCTATTGAATCTGAAAAAACAAAAAAACGTCTTGCAGAAGCAGGGTTCGGAGAAGATATTTTAACAGTGCGTTTGCAGAATTTTAAGGATATCGACAAAGTGACACAGGAAACAGGGCACAAGTTTAATTTTATTCTTGCAGACCTTGGCGTTTCTTCAATGCAGATTGACAATCCCGAAAGAGGATTCTCTTATAAGGTTGACGGACCTCTTGATTTGAGACTTAATCCACATAAGGGTGTTAGTGGTGCACAAAGATTAAAGCAGTTAACAAAAGCAGAAATAGAGGGTATGTTAATTGAAAACGCTGACGAGCCTTATGCTGACAGAATTGCTGCTGCAATCTGCCGAAGAAGAAATCAGAAAAGACCCGTCGAAACTACAACTGATTTAAGAAAGTGTGTAGAAGAGGCACTTTCATTTTTGCCTAAGGGTGAGCAGAAGGAAGCGGTAAAAAAATCGTGTCAGCGCACGTTTCAAGCAATAAGAATAGACATTAACAGTGAGTTTGAAGTGCTTTATGAATTTTTAGAAAAGCTGCCCTCAGTGTTAGCACCGGGTGGCAGAGTAGCAGTTTTAACATTCCATTCAGGTGAAGACAGATTAGTGAAAAAAGCGTTCAAAGAATATCACAGACAAGGGATTTTTTCTGACGTTGCACGTGATGTTATAAGACCAACACAAGAAGAATGTTTTAAAAACAGTCGTGCAAAGTCAACTAAAATGAGATGGGCGGTAATGAATCCTGAGGTTGAGAGTTAATTTTAAATTTATCGAAATAAATTACAACACAAAAGGAACTGATTTTTTGTCAGTTCCTTTTGTGTTTATATTATGTCAAATCTTCTGTTTACAATCTCATATCCCAACTCTACAGATGTAAAGTTGCCATGAGTTTTGGCGTATTCACCATGCTGAATATCATCAAAAGCTAATGCACCTTTTGATAAAACGTCATTAGTAACGAATTGAAAGATTGTTTTATATAATTTCACATTTTCTTTGTTGTTTGCAAAGCGAATTGAACAACAATTGTTAAGTTTCATACCATGGACTTCATCAATACCACAACCTGCAATAGCAATAAGTTCATCTTTTTCAAACACTCCATATTCAAGGTTATTTTCATCAAGATAATCTTTTTCATTAAGCAGGTGGTTGATATACCCATCTTTCCTACCATTCGCCCATTTGATGATTGATTTTTTATCCTTTGGGGTGAGCAATCTTATTGTGATATTTTCAGGAAGTGAATATTCATAAGATTCACCTGAATATAACGCCTGTGGTGTGATTTTTAAATCTTCTGAAATACCATAAGATGCGAGAAGTTCTTTAACTTCCGTTTCTATCTTATTTGAATAAAAGGTTTTTCGTTGCGCAAATCGCTTTATCCAATCAGCTAATAATCTGTAGTCGTTAGTCTGCATTTCAAGATAGTTACCACCATTTCCATTATCGCCAACACCAATGAAACCTTTTTCATAATTTCCATCCGGAGCAACAATCTCAAGACCACAATACTTTATTGTCGTACAGAAATATCCGTAACGTTTCGAATCTTTTTCGAGAAGATAGTCTATTACTTCACTTGTATCAACTACTTTAAAATCCGGATTACTATGTACAAATCGAGATGCAACTGTTTTATCTGTTGTCTCTCCTAAATATACCATTCTGTCTTTATTATCGGTACGATAGTCGCTCGGTGCTACACCATATTTTTTCTTGAATGCTTTGGTGAAGCCTTCGTGAGAATCGTAGCCGATTTCAAGAGCGATATCTAACACCGATTTATCGGTAGTACGAAGTAAAAAAGCTGCTTGTTTCAAACGAATATAATTGATATACGCAGCAACAGTAAACCCTGTGTGTGCGAGAAAAATCCGATTAAAATAATCAATAGAAAATCCAGCATTTTTTGCAACTTCTTCAACTGATATTCCGTTATCGGTTGCATTCTTCTTTGCAAAATTTACAGCATTAAAAATAAGTTCTGCATTTTCCATAATAACATCTCCTAAACAAATAGTTTGCAAAAATCGATTTTTACAACACCATTATATCTATGGATGAAAGTGTTTTCTTGAACAAAAACGCTTTGTTTAGTCTTGTTTTATTATATCATTATTTCTTTATAATCAATAACCATAAATGGAGCTGATAAAATCAGCTCCATTTATTTTTTATAAAGGATTTGTAGTATCTTCAATTGTTGTTAGCTTTGCTTTCAATCAGTTTAATTGTATTCAGATAATCTTCTTCGACCTGACTTAAAGTTTTTTGCTGATATTTTTTGTATTCTTCAGTTGCTTTTTCAATTGCCTGTGTATGTGAGATGCTACCTGAACCCATAAGCAATTGCTCCCCTGACATAGTAAGAATTCTGTCTAAATGTTCTGACCAATCTTTCATAGTCATCGCTTGTTCACGTTCGGCTTGTCTTTCAGCAAAATCAAGATAACCGGAAACTAATTGTCCAAGCGAACGAAGTTCTTTTTCATCAAGATAATTTTTTGCGATTTTTGCATCGCTTAAATGCGGTTTGTTTCCTTTAAAAGAAGTAAGCCCCATAAATTCTTTTTCACTGTCTGCACGATTATATATAACCTCTGCGGCAGTTTGACCATGAACAGCATAATGAATTTTGTTCTGAACTTTTTTGAAAAAGTCAATTGAAATTTCTGCATTTGGATCATAGTCGATACTTGTAGCATATATATCTAATATCTGGCGATAAAATACTTTTTCCGAAGCGCGAATATCACGTATTCGTTCTAAAAGTTCTTTAAAATATCCGCCGCTACCTAAATTTTTGAGTCTTTCATCATCCAGTGTGAAACCTTTTCGTATATATTCGTTCAACCGCTTGGTTGCCCACTGTCTGAACTGAACACCACGCTGGGATTTAACTCGATAACCAACAGAAATAATAACATCAAGATTGTAATAATCAACTTGATATTCTTTACCATCTGAAGCAGTTGTTGCAAAATTTGCAACAACTGAATTTCTTTCGAGTTCACCCTCATCAAACACATTTTTTATGTGTCTTGAAATAGTAGATTTATCTCTTTCAAAAAGAGAACTCATCTGGTCTAACGTGAGCCAGACAGATTCATCTTGAAGATGGACGTCAATGGATACCTGATTGTCTTCTGTTTTGAAAATCAACAGTTTATTTTTTTTATTCATAATATTATCCCTTGTTAGTGTATGTTTTGTTGAGTTTGGTTTTATTAATCAGCTTTTATTTCTTCAAAGAGTCAACCAATTGAGAAGAAATGGTTTCAGCATTTTCAAACAAATATCTGGTAATATCCGCTCGTTGTGAAGAAATTAAAAAGTCATTAATGTTATTTGTTTTCAAAAAATCACGATATATAAATCTGTTTCTGCCCATATAGTAAAGATAAATGAAAGGCATATTTTTTAAATCATTCTCCGACAGAGGAAATTTCTCGCAAAATGAGTTTATGTATTTTTTAAATCGATTTATATCAAAATTATAAATATCCTTACAATCGTCAGAAGCAAGAAAATAAAAACGAATTAGCTCTAATGCAATCGGCATCTGACAAATATTAGAAAAATCAACTATTTTAACAATGTTATCATCATAACAAATCAATTGACTTGGGGTGAAATCGCCGTGAGAAATAGAGTATGTGAGATTTTTGAAGTAATACGAAAGAGATTTCATATGGTTAGTTAATTCAATTCTAAAAGTCAAATCATTTTTTATTTTGCTCTTTAATTCATTACTAACCTGACTGTTTTCTAAATTAACTAAAGTTTTTTCGTACTGCTCAAAGCTTTGAGATTCTTTGAATTTATTCAACCATTGCTTATCAAAATCACGATGCAATCGTTTTTTGTGTAAAGTAAAACATATTTCACCAAGCATTGAAGCTGCTTGGCACACAAGGTTCTCGTTCAATGAATTTTGTGTAGGGGTATATCCTTCGGTAAAAACCTGGAGTTGATATATACGCTTGTTGTGTATAGCGTAAGGTTTTGATTTTTTTGTGTAAATTATTTCGGATACTGGGATTGAATTTTGAGATAAAAATCCACAAAATTTGGCTTCGTTGATTGCTCTTCGTCTTGAATAACTATCCTGAAATGCTTTTAAGAAATAATTACATTCATTGGTGTGAATTTTAAAGCAATTTGCAGTGGCTTCAATGTCAAGATATTCGATTTTTATCGGTTCTATAGACCAAAAGTCTTTTATAAAACAAGAAAGCTCTTTTAAATATACTTCATCAAAAGTCAAATTCAACCCACCTTTATCATACTGAGTTTTATTATATCATTTTTTTCAGAATATTCAATATTAAGGTTTCATGATAACTGACATATATTTTCTCCATGTTTTTTGATGTTTGTTTCTGTTGAATTTAATTTTATTTTATGATAAAATTTTAAAAACGGGAGTGTTAAAATATATTGTTTTTGAAGACTTGTAAGAAGATATAATATTTTGCTTTTATTCGTAAATACTTATTTTGGGTGATTTTATGAATAAAGACAAAAAGAAAAATTTAAAAGAACAGGGTGTAGATGAATATCAGGTTGAAATGACACCATCTACTGCATTTATTGGTGATGCACCTGATGATTCGTTTCAGATAATTAATAAGTACGGCACTTATGAAATTCAGCCTACTGCTGATACAGATAACAAGTTCCCGACTATTGCACAAGGCTTTTCACGAAAAGAACAGGAACGTGAAAGACTTGATGAGAAAAGTGGGGAAAAATAAATACGCAATGCTTTAATTATAAGTACTGAATGTTTAAAAAGTGCTGAATGCTAAGTGATGAGTGCTGAGTTGTGGGATCTGCGGTCGGCAATATAACAATGCATAATTCATAATGCGCAATGCACAATGCACAATTTCGGAACTGCGTTAGCGTTATATAAATATCTATAAAATAACTACATTCTCTCATATATAGTAAAACTATAAACTCAAGAATGTAGTTGTTAGTATAATTATGGCGTAGCCCCTTTAATTCCGAATTACGCATTACGAATTCCGAATTAGAGTACTGGTTGGGTTTCAAAAGTTTAATTCAGAAAGGGTGTTCCTATGGGAAAAATTATCGCTCTCGGTGGCGGCGTTTTTGAAAATGGTGAGGTTTTGCCAATAATAGAAAAAATATTTGAATTTTGCAATAAAAATAATCCGTCGGTTTTATATTTACCGACGGCAGGCTTTGATGATATGAGCGATGCAGAAATCATTCTGAAACCGTTCAAAGAACGTTCAACTGATGTAGAGTCGCTTCTTTTAACTGACGAAAGCTTAACTGACGAAGAAATTAAAAACAAAATTCTTTCTGCAGATATTATTTATGCAGGTGGCGGAAATCTTGAATTTTTAATGAACACCTTCAAAAAGACAAAAGCTGACAAATATCTGAAACAGGCATACGAAAATGGCACTGTGTTATCAGGTCTTTCTTCAGGTGCTATGTGTTGGTTTGAAATGGGCTGGGATGATTGTGGTGAAGACCATTCATTTGTCTTTGTCGAGTGTCTCGGTATTTTAGACGGGTGCTTCTGTCCCCATTATGAGGGCGCCTCGTGGAATAAATTCAAGGAAGCAATAAAGACAATTGATTTTGATGGAATAGCGGCAGAAGATGGTGCAGCACTTACATATTGCGACGATGTTTTCGGCAAGGTCTTCGGTACCGAAGGTGGCGAGGTTTACGTTTTCAGAAAAGCAAACAACAAAAAAGAAGAAGTATTCAGCGTAGAATAAGTTAAACAAACAGGCAGTAAAAACTTAAGTTTTTACTGCCTGTTTGTTATCATATTTAATTTTTATGAAATGAAATTTCCTTGTGCGTTTCTTAAGCCTGACAAGATTTCATATTGATAAGAAAGATTAGAGGCTTTATATTTGTGAAAATTAATTTTTCCACACACCTGCATTTTATTACATTTGTTCTTCAGAAGCTGCTTCTTCAGGTTTTTAATGCAAAACCAATGGTACTCAATAGCAACGCAACAAAAAATTTTTAATAACATAATAAACTCTCCATTCTTATAATTTTTTGAGGTTTTTGGGTGATATCAATGCTTAATATGCTTCTCTTTACCCTGACCTCTGAGACCCATTATACACACAAGCAGTGTCGAAAAAACTCAAATTGTGCAAGAGAAAGCAACTTTTTAAAAAATTTCGAAAAAAATACAATATTTAGGGGGATTTTTAACCAAAAACAAGAAAAAATGTCATATTTAGAAAAAATAAATGCCCTGCCTAAGGTCTGTTTTTAATAAAAGAAAAATTTATATTTAAAAAAAGAATTATTCGACAATAAAAAATATTGCATTAATAAGAAAATTTTAGTATAATATAAACAGTTTTTATAGCAGTATATATAGCATAGGGAGGCATTTTTTGTGAAAGTGAAAAAATTAGTTTCAATTGTATTGATTTCAATTGTATTAGTTAATGTTTTTTCTTTTTCTGCTTTTGCTAAGGAATCGGTTTCTTATACTATAACCAATCCTTACGAAACAGTAAATTGGGATACATATAAGCAATATAAAGCACAGCTTCACGCTCACACTCTTTACAGCGATGGCGAAATGGATATTAAAGACGTTGTAGAAGAATACTACAGACAAGACTATGATATTCTTGCAATTACTGACCACGGTGTTGTTAACAAGGGCTGGAATAAAATGCCTGAAATGTTACCGATTATCGGTTACAATCAATATTTAAAAGAATTAAGTCCTGTGTCAGATGAACGCTATAAAGAGATTACCACGGGTGTAGGTCGTGACGGCAGACCAATGCTTGACGTTGAAAAGGGTATTGAAATGAATGGCGTTGTCATGAGAAAAAATCACGTTAACGGATTCTTCTGCGGTGCCTACCAAGGCGAATGGGGCGGCGAAGAGGATTATGAGTCAGCAATTAAAGCAACTCATGAAGCTGGCGGAATTTCTTTTATTGACCACCCGGGTGATTTTTATGCAGCACACCACGATTTTAACAGAGCAAAAGATTTAAATAACTTGAAAATATTTATTGAGCCACTTTTAAAATATGATTCTTGTGTCGGTATAGAAATTTTTAATGAAAGAGATACAGTTGCAAGAGCAGACAGAATTCTTTGGGATAACATTCTTATGTATACCGTACCAAGAGGCAAAGTGCCGTGGGGATTTTCAAACGATGACTCTCACATACTTGAAAACATTGGTGTTACAGCAGAAATTATGCTTATGCCTGAGCTTTCAAACGATGCATTAAGAACCGCTATGGAAAACGGTACATTTTTTGCTTGTTCAAGAATTGCAAGAGAAGAAATGGGCGAGGATTTTGAAGGTAACGGCAACTTTGCAAAAATTGAAAGAATAACAGTTGACGAAGAAAAAGATATTATTACAGTTACAGCAAATAATTATGAAACAATCGAATGGATTTCTGATGGAGAGATTATTGCTACAGGTAATTCAATTGATTTAAGAAAGAATAGTGATAAAATAGGCTCATACGTTCGTTTCCAGATTAAAAATGAAGGCGGAATTGTAATGTCACAGCCATTCGTTTGTGATAACGGAAATATGGAAGAATTTTTAATAGACTATCCGGAACAAGAAGAGTTGGGCTTTTTTGAAAGTCTTTTTGCACCGATTATAGAAAGTATAAGAAAAACACTTTTAGGCGAATTGATATACGAAGCACTTTACCTATAAATCATTAATTGTTCTGTTGTCATAATTTGACGCACCTGTAATTTTGTACAGGTGCGTTTTTAAATATATTATGAATTTTTTATAACTTTTTAGTACGGTGCGTTGACTAAGCATATACATATTATATATAATAAAAGTGAAAATTATTAAAAAATACCAAAATTTCAAAAGGAGATGATAAAGTGAGTTTTCAGGATTTTATAAATTATGCAAAAAGCAAAGAGATAACTGTGAGAGAAAATGATAAAATAGCCCCTGAATTGTATGTAAAACATTCTGTTAATAAAGGGCTTCGTGATATTAATGGTAATGGTGTTGTTACAGGCCTTACAAACATCTCAAAAATTGTGGCGAGTAAAACAGTAAACGGTGAAAAGGTCCCTTGTGATGGTGAACTCTGGTACCGTGGCTATAAGGTTCAGGATTTAATTAATAGCCTGGGCGAGGATGAATTGGGCTTTGAAAAAATTGCATATCTTCTTTTGTTAGGTGAAAACCCTTCAGAAGAACAGCAAAAAGAATTCAGTAAACATATTGGAGATTTAAGGTGCTTACCACAGAACTTTACACGAGATGTAATAATGAAAGCACCTACTGCAGATATAATGAACTCAATAACCAGAAGCATACTGACACTTGCCTCTTATGATAAGCAAGCACTTGACACTTCTGTGGACAACGTTTTAAGACAATGTATACAGTTGATTGCAGAATTTCCTCTTTTGGCAATTTATGCTTATCACGCATACAATTACTCAGAACTTCAGGAGAGTATGATTATTCATCGTCCTGACCCTGAACTTTCAACTGCAGAAAACCTTCTTATGATGCTTCGCCCTGACAAGAAATACACAAAAACAGAGGCGAAGGTGTTAGATACTGCTCTGATTCTTCATATGGAGCACGGTGGTGGTAACAACTCAACGTTTACAACAAGAGTTGTTTCTTCTGCGGGGTCTGATACTTACTCTACAATAGCCGCGGCAATGTCATCACTTAAAGGTCCGAAGCACGGCGGTGCAAACATAAAGGTTATGGAAATGATGGATGATATAAGGGCAAACGTAAAAGACATAACAGACAAAGATGAAGTAAAGGCGTACCTTACAAAGATTATCGATAAAGAAGTTTTTGACAAAAAAGGTCTCGTTTATGGTATGGGCCATGCAGTTTATTCGCTTTCTGACCCACGCGAAAGAGTTTTCAGAAGTTATGTAGAGGCTCTTGCAAAAGAAAAGGGCAGAGAAAGAGACCTTGCTCTTTATGAAAACATAGAAGAGCTGGCTCCCGTACTTATTTCGCAGAAAAGAAAAATTTATAAGGGTGTCAGCCCTAACGTTGATTTTTACAGTGGCTTTGTTTACGATATGCTCGGAATTCCTGGTGAGCTTTATACAGCAATTTTTGCTATTGCAAGAATTGTCGGTTGGTCTGCACACAGAGTTGAAGAAATAATTTGTGCCGATAAAATTATAAGACCGTCTTATCTTAGCATAATGGAAGAAAATGAATAAATTCAATTTGGAGGGAAATTATTGAAGCACCTTTTAAAAACCTTAAAAGAGTCAGTGTTTTCAGTTTTACCAATTGCGGCAATAGTGCTTATTCTCAGCGTAAGCTTAGCACCGCTTAACGCAGGTGTTCTGGTGCTGTTTTTGTTTGGCACGTTACTTTTGATTTTTGGAATGAGCTTCTTTACAATAGGTTCCGGAATTTCTATGGAACCATTGGGTGAGAGTATAGGTATCAAAATCGGTAAAGCACGAAAAATATGGATTCCGTTAGTAATATGCTTTGTTTTAGGTGTACTTATAACAATTTCAGAACCCGATTTGCAGGTTTTGGCAGAGCAAGTGCCTTCAATTCCGAATATGATGCTTATTATGTGTGTTGCAGTAGGGGTAGGTGTATTTTTGAGCATTGCCCTTTTTCGTGCAAGACATAGCGTCGCGTTGCCTAAATTATTAATATTCTTTTATTTAGGGATAATTGTATTATCATTTTTTGTGCCAAAAGATTTTATTCCTACCGCATTTGACTCGGGCGGAGTTACTACGGGTCCTATAACGGTTCCATTTATTATGGCTCTTGGTGCAGGTATGTCAACGATGAGTAAAAGCAAACACTACGGTGAAAACAGTTTTGGCTTTGTTTCTCTTTGCAGCATAGGTCCTATTCTTTCTGTGCTTGTTTTAAGCATTTGTTATAATCCGCAATCAGAAACAAGTGAGAGTGTAATTCCGGTAGTTGAAACTACAAAAGATGCATTTTTACAGTTTATAAAATTTGTTCCACGTTATGCAGAAGAGGTTGCAGTTGCATTTTTACCTATTGTAGGAATGTTTATAATATTCCAACTTTTCACAAAGCGTTTTCTCAAGCACGAGGTTCTCAGAATTTCAGTCGGCTTGGTTTACACTTATATAGGACTCGTTTTATTTTTAACGGGTGCGAATGTCGGTTTTATGCCTGCGGGTAAATTAATAGGCTCGGCAATTGCAGAAAGTAATTTGAAATATGCGTTAATTCCTATTGGAGTTATTATAGGTTACTTTGTTGTTTCGGCAGAACCCGCAGTACATTCATTGAAAAAGCAGGTTTCTGAAATAACAAATGGTGCTATTTCACAAAAAGCTATCGGACTCGCACTATCAATCGGTGTTGGTGTTTCAGTAGGGATTGCAATGCTCAGGGTGTTGACAGGTATACCGATTTTACCTTTTTTAATTGTAGGGTATTCAGTTTCTCTTATAATTTCATTTTTTGTTCCACCTATTTACACAGCCATTGCCTTTGACTCAGGTGGAGTTGCGAGTGGCCCTATGGCTACAACCTTTATTTTACCGTTTGCAGTCGGTAGCTGTGAAATGTTGGGTGGCAATATAATGACGGATGCATTTGGTATTGTTGCTATGATTGCTATGGCACCGCTTATTACAATTCAGGTTTTAGGTTTAGGCAGTAAGCTGCAGCACAAAATTAAAATGAAACGTGTCTTTGAAGAATTTAGGTTAATAGAAGACGATATTATATATTTTGATGAGGTGACCGAGAGTGAGTGAAGAATCAAAAAAAATAATGATGATGCTCTCAATAGTAGAAGCCGAAAAAGGTCACAAGCTTATTGAAGTGTTAGAGAAGCAAGGAATTACAATGAATATGCAGATAGTAGGTTACGGTACGGCACCTACTGAGATGATGGATATTTTCGGGCTTGGCAGTAACGATAAAGATATTATATTGAGTATGGGTTCTAAAAAAGCCATAAACGCACTTATGTCAAACTTTGGCAACAGTTTTACAAGTTACACAAAATACGGCGGACTGTTAATGGTGTTAAATGTTTTAGCAGTAAACAGATTGGTTGCCGAGGTGTTGAATCACGAATTGCCTGAAGAAATTTCTTTGCGGGAGGAAACAGTTATGAAAAACGAGCACAAGCACTATCTTGTTATGATAACAGTCAACCGCGGTTATACAGATAGTGTTATGGAGGTTGCAAAAAAAGCCGGTGCAACCGGTGGCACAGTAATAAAAGGCAGACTTGCAGAAAGCGAAAAGCTTAACGCATTGACAGAAATGGATATGGATGAAGAAAGAGAAAGTATCATAATTTTAGCACCTGCAGACGTTAGTGCAAAAATTTTAGAGGATGTTAATGAAAAATATGGGTTAAGAAGCAAAGCAAGAGGAATTTTATGTGCTGTACCTGTAGAAAAAGCATATAAGATATGATATAATGTGAGTGCATATTTAAATATGCACTCAATTTTTTTAAAAACGTGGGTGACAGAGATGCTTTATAAAAAAAATTCAGAAAAAACATTATCTAAAGAACTTTTTAAAAGCCCTACAAGTGAGTTCAGAGGAACTCCATTCTGGGCGTGGAATGATTATTTGACTAAGGATGAACTTTCTCGTCAAATAGAAATTTTTAACGAAATGGGACTTGGCGGTTTCCATATGCACGTAAGAACGGGTCTTAAAAACCAATATCTCAGTGAAGAGTTTATGGGACTTGTAAAGCACTGCGTAGAAAAAGCAAAACAAGAAAAAATGCTTGCTTGGCTTTACGATGAAGACCGTTGGCCATCAGGCGCAGCAGGCGGACTTGTTACAAAGGATGAAAAATATCGCGCAAGATGCCTTCTTTTTACTACAGAAAAAGAGGGGGAAATAACTGAAAATAACGATTCAAGAGCAGAAGGTGGAAGAACAGGTAACGGCAAGCTTATTGCTTGTTATGACGTTGTTCTTGATAATGACGGATATCTTGAAAGTTACAAACGTATTGATGAAAATGACGAAGCAAAAGGCACTAAATGGTATGCTCTTTTAGAAATTCACGGTAAAAGTTCTTGGTATAATGACCAGGCATATTTAGACACGTTAAGTGTAGATGCTGTAAAAAAATTTGTAGAAGTTACTCACGAAAAATATAAAGAAACAGTAGGTTCAGAATTTGATAAAACTGTTCCGGCAATATTTACCGATGAACCGCAATTTACAAGAAAACAGGTTTTCGACAATTCTTTTGATACAGAAGACGTATGTATGCCTTGGACCGATAGCGTCGAAGAGCTTTACAAAAAAGCGTATGGTGCAGATATTTTAGATACACTTCCTGAAATTTTCTGGGATTTAAAGGGTAGCAAAGCTTCAGTTCACCGTTATCGTTACCACGATTTTATTGCAGAACTCTTTGCTATGGCTTTTGCGGATACAGTCGGCAGTTGGTGTAATGAAAATAACATTGCTTTAACCGGTCATATGATGGAAGAACCTACATTAGAAAGTCAGACAGCGGCACTTGGTGAGGCGATGCGTTCATACAGAGGTTTCCGTCTTCCCGGTATAGATATGCTTTGCAACTGGAGAGAATTTACAACTGCAAAGCAAGCTCAATCTGCAGTACATCAGTTTGGCTATGAAGGAATACTTTCAGAACTTTATGGTGTTACAGGCTGGAATTGTGACTTCAGAACATATAAATATCAGGGTGACTGGCAAGCAGCACTCGGCATAACAGTTAGAGTTCCACATCTTTCGTGGTATGCAATGGCAGGTGAGGCAAAGCGTGACTACCCGGCTTCGATTTCTTATCAATCACCGTGGTATAAAGAATATTCTGCTATAGAGGACCATTTTGCAAGAGTAAACACTGCTCTTACAAGAGGTAAACCTATTGTTAAAGTCGGCGTAATACATCCTGTTGAAAGCTTCTGGCTTCATTGGGGTCCTAATGACAAATCTGCTGTTTTCCGTGACAGTTGTGATGAAAAATTCCAACAACTCACCGAATGGCTTATAGAAGGCAGTATTGATTTTAACTTCATTTCAGAATCACTTTTACCAACTCTTTGCGAAAAAGGCGGAAATCCGCTTAAGGTTGGTCAGATGGAATATGATGCTATTGTTGTTCCTGCTTGTGAAACTCTCAGAAGTACAACATTAGAACGTCTTGAAGCGTTTAAGAAAAGCGGCGGTAAACTCATCTTTTTAGGTGCAGCGCCAACTCTTTGTGATGCAGTAGAGTCAACAAGAGGCAAAGAACTTTATGAAAACAGCGTTACAGCAGAATATTCACAAGGGGCTGTTTTAACTGCACTCGAAGGGAACAGAACCGTAACACTCCGTTTTGCAAATGGTAATCTTACAGATAATCTTCTTTATCAACTCCGTCAGGATAATGATTGTAAGTGGCTTTTTGTTGCTCACTCAAAAGAGCCATATAACAAAGATACCGACAGAGGTAAAAGTGTTAAAATTACTGTTGAAGGCGAATATATAGTAACTATTTATGATACTCAGAATGGTAATGACTACCCGGCAGACGTTACATATGTAAATGGAAAAACAGTTATAAATCAACATATTTATGGTTACGATTCATTCCTTTATAAATTAGAGGATGGTAAGAACGAAGCAGTAAACAATGCTGAAGTAAAAGCAGGTGAAACTTTCGCAGCACCTTACTATGTTGACTATACACTTTCTGAAGAAAACGTGCTTCTTCTTGATATGGCAGAATACAAATTGGAAGATGATGCAGAATTCAGTCCTAAAGAAGAAATTTTAAGACTTGACAATATTTTAAGAGAGCGACTTGGACTCAGAGAGCGTGGCGGTGCAGTTGTTCAACCTTGGGTTTATGGCGAAAAAGCACCAATTACGAAAGTTACTCTTAAATATACATTTAATAGTGAAATAAATTATAAAGGTGCATTTCTGGCACTTGAGGATGCCGATAAAGCAGAGATTGTATTTAACGGAAATCCTGTTAAAAATGAAGTTGTTGACAATTTTGTGGATATTTCAATATTAAAAGTAAGTCTTCCCGAAATTGTTAAAGGAACAAATATATTATTGGTAACTCTTCCGTTCGGTGAATCACAGAACTTAGAATCAATGTATCTTTTAGGCGATTTTGGTGTGAGAGTTATGGGCAGAGATGCTTTTATAATCCCAATGCCTGAAAAACTTTATTTCGGCGATATTGTTAATCAGGGATTGCCTTTCTTCGGCGGTAATATAACTTATGAAATTCCTGTAACGGTAAAAAATAATCAGCTTACAGTTTGCACATCATTCTATCGTGGTGCACTTATAACCGCTTCACTTGACAAAAAAGAATTCGGTAAAATTATTTATTCACCATACAAAGCAGAGGTACAAGCAGAAAATGGCGAACACACTCTTTATTTAAAACTTTACACAAACAGGTTTAATGCATTCGGTTCTGTGCATCTTGTAGATAAAATGGAACGTTGGCAGGGTCCTGATTCGTGGAGAAGCAGAGGTAACAGATGGTCTTATGAATATATTTTCAAAAGAGTTGGTATTCTTAAGACACCTGAAATTACAGTTTAATTGAAAAAACAGCACAAAAACAGGGTTGTAGAAGGCTAAAAACCTTTTTACAACCTTGTTTTTATATATTAAAAGAAAAATTACTGTTAATTTGCCTAAAAAGTTACAGTTTTTAATTATTTATAGTGGCACTATGCAAGAAAAATGTACTAAAAACTTGACAAACCCGAAATAATATAGTATTATCTCTGTACATTTATTACAAGTTTGTAACTTTTGAGGAGAAATTATGACAAAAAAATTAATTTCAGTAATTTTCGCGTTAATTTTTGCAATAAGTACAGTTTCAGTTTTAAGTGTAACCGCTTCTGCAACAGAGACCCAAAGTGCAGTTTATCCTTACAGTACGACAGATGCGTTGAGCTATGCTGCTAAAAACTGGAATAACGGCATTGGTATGTGCGCTGATTTTGCATCTAAATGCATTCAGGCAGGCGGAATAAATGTTTATAAACCAAGATGCGTAGATTTATTCAATGCTCTTAACGGCATTCATGGAACAGCTTATAAGCTTAAGTTAACAGGCGGAACAAACGGTTCTATCAGAATGGCTGACAATGAGGGCAAGGTTGGTAAGGGCGATTTAATCTTCTATTTCTGTAATATCTGCAAAACGTATACACACGTAGTTGTTTGTAACGGTGCAAACAGTGCAGGTTACGTTCAGGACTATGCTCACAACAAGGCTCATAATGGTCAGAAGCAGACATATACCTATGGTCATTGCGGAACAAGCAACTGGACTATGTATTCAATCGTTTTAGATAAAGGTCCTTTACGTTATGGTACAAAAACAACAGTTGCAACACCTGCTATAAGTAGTCTTTCAAATGGAGTTAACGGCGTTGCAGTTAAGTGGAATGGTGTTGACGGAGCAGACAAATATAACGTTTATCGTAAAACTGATTCTACAACATGGCGCAGAGTCGCTCAGACAACAAAAACAAATTGTACAGATAAAACGGCAACAACAGGTGTTAAGTATTATTACACTGTAAGAGCTGTTGATAATAACGTTTTAAGTCAGTATTATAATAACAATTCAATTGTTGCACTTGGTGCGCCAAGTGTTTCTGCAACAAACTCAATTGATTCTGTAACAGTTAAATGGACTAAGGTTCAGAATGCAGAAGGCTACTACGTTTACAGAGCAAATGAAGCAAACAGATGGGTTCGTGTTGCTACGGTAAAGGGTAACGAAGTACTTTCATATACAGATAAAAACATCGAAAGCTCAAAGAGCTATAAATACACAGTAAAAGCTTACGCTGGTGGTTTATCAGGTGCTTATTCAAGCAAAGGTGCAACAGTTCTTTGTCTGGATGCACCAACCTGCTTTAAGGCAGAAAACGTTTCAAACGGCATTAAAATTTCTTTCAGCACTGTAGCAGGTGCAGAGAAATATCGTGTTTACAGAAAAGCAGTTGGCGAAACAAGATGGACTTCTTTAGGCTTTACGTCAACAAATGAGTTTGTTGATTCTACAAGCAAAGAGGGTATTTCTTATATTTACACTGCAAGAGCAATGAGTGGTAACACCTACAGTAACTATTACAGAGCACCGCTTACATTTAAGTTGAATGGTTCAGGCAGCTCTCAAAATGGTGAAATAATAGATATGGTAGTGCAGGATGCTGTAACATCTTTAACAACAAAATAAAAAATTAGGGGATGTAAAAAAAGCACAGACCGCATAAAACTATATAGAGCAAGGGGTTCCTACAGTTCAGATAGCTGTAAGAACCCCTATAATTTATCAAAAAACTAAAATTGCAAAAAAATTTCAGTTTTATGCTACGAACCAATCTCACCACTCGACGTACCTATGTACGCCTTCGGGCAAGCAAAAACAAGACTGAAGCCTTGTTTTTGTTCGATTTGTCCGTTCTGCATCATTTTTTCCTATCCCCTAAAAAGAGGCTGTAAAAAACTTGCGTTTTTTACAGCCTCTTTTTTTTGATTTGTCTTTTTTTATGTGGTCTGCGCTTTTTTACATCCCCAAATTTATGTGTTTTTCATAACAATCATTTCAATTGTGTCGCAAACGTGCTCGCAAGCATCTGCACAACGCTCTAATTTATAAAGTGTGTCGCGTAATGCAATTATAAGAAGAACGTCGTCAGTTTCTTTACGTATATTTAACGTTCCCTCTAAATAGAGCTTGTCACATTCTTCTTCAAGAGCACCGAGTTCTAAAATCATTTCTTTTAATTTTTTTGGTTTCTTAAATGTAGGTAACTCAATGAAAACCTTTTTCATAATTTCACAGCACTCAACAATTTTTTTAGCGAAGATTCTGAAAGAGTCAGGAATCTCTTTTACTTCATCTACGTAAAGACGTTGAAGCACTTCTTCAATTGTGTCTGCAACCTCATCAATATTAGCACTTATCTGAGCAATATCTTCTCTGTCTAAAGGTGTAACAAATGCTTTTGCAAGAGCCGCAGACATTGCGTGGTGAACCTCGTCTGCCTTGTGCTCGTATTCGTGCATTTTTATTATCATATTTTTAAGCTCGTTCACATTGTAATTTTCAAAACAGTTTTCAAGATATTTTGCTGAGTCGACACAACAATCAGTTGCTTCTAAAAAATTATTAAAATAAAATTTATCTGCTTTACTACCCATAATTTAACATCCTTTCAATAATATAACTTACATTGCACTGTGGAATTTAAAAAATTGCCATAAATATTTTTGTCATTATAAAACCTATAAGTCCGCAACCTGGAAAGGTTAAAATCCAGGTGATGGCCATCTCTTTAACTACTGAAAAATTAATTGCAGAAATTCTTCTTACTGCACCAACACCCATAATAGAGGTTGTTTTTGCGTGAGTTGTAGAAACCGGAATACCAAATACAGAGCTTATTAAAAGAGAAACAGAAGCGGCAAGGTCGGCAGAAAAGCCCTGATATTTTTCGAGCTTAACCATATCCATACCAACGGATTTTATTATTTTTTTACCGCCTATTGAGGTGCCTACACCCATTACAATTGAGCAGACTGCCATTAACCATATTGGCATTTCTACGCTCACGTTGTCGGCACTCTGACCGTTTATAAGTAAAATACTCAGAAGAATAACACCCATAAATTTCTGACCGTCCTGTGCACCGTGCATAAAGCTCATAGCTGCTGCACCGCCTATCTGGGCGAATCTGAAAAAGCTTTCGGTTTTGCTTCGTTGTATGTTTCTGAAAATCATTACTACAAGCCGACAGATAACAAAGCCTAATATAAATCCCAAGAAAACAGAAATTACAAGGCCGTAAATAACCTTTATCCATTCAGCTTCGTTTACACCCTGAAGTCCGCCGTGCAAGGCAATTGCACCACCTGTAAGACCTGCAATAAGTGCGTGGCTTTCGCTTGTGGGAATACCAAATACCCAGGCTAAAATTGCCCATAAAACAATGGCGAAGAGTGCGGCACTCAGTGCAACTATTGCTTCGTGTGAATTTGTGCCGAAATCGACCATTTTAGTAATGGTTTCGGCAACGGTTGCATTAACAAGACTCATAACGAATACGCCTAAAAAGTTGAAAACTGCAGCCATAAGAATAGCGAGTCTTGGTGGAAGACAGCGTGTTACAACACAGGTTGCAATTGCGTTGGGTGCATCGGTCCATCCGTTGACCAAAATAACACCGAGTGTCAGCGCGACTGCCATCAAAAGAAGCGGATTTTCAATCATTTGTTCAAAGAAATATGAGAAAGATAAATCCATGGCTAAACCTCCTTAAACATATGTAAATTTTATAGAATAATGAATTCTAAATTATATGTTTATTTTATCAAAAAAATCTACTTTCAGCAACACTTTTTGAAAATATGTTTAAAGTTTTTTACTTGCTTTGTTTAAGGATTTTGTGTATAATATAAACAAAAAATAACGAAATAGGTGAAGAAATATGGCAGAATTTGTTAAACTTCAGGCTTCAGGACTTAAGAAATTACGTGAAATGGATGAACGATTGGTTTCTTATAATGTAGAAATGACTGAAGTTACGGGTGGTACTTTCTGGAAGGCATATACAGATGCACAGGTTGACGGAACAGAAGAGTTTCCTGTAATTGCTGATTGGCAGGATATGGGCAATCTTCAACAATGGTATGACCCTATTGACCTTTATAACCCAAGGCTCAGAAAAATGGCTAAAGAGCTCGGTACTGCGTGGGTTCGTGTTTCGGGTACCTGGGCAAACAAAACATATTATGACTTCGATGGGCATTGTAATGGCAAGGTCCCTGAAGGCTTTCAGAATCTTTTAACAAAGGAGCAATGGATTGGTGTTCTTGAGTTTGTAAAAGCAATCAATGGTAAATTGTTAATTTCAATGGCAAACTGCCCAGGTATTCACAGCGCAGATGAGCCGTATCCGTTAGAGCAGGCTGAACTTATTTTTTCTTTCTCAAAAGAATATGGTGTGCCTATAAGCGCTGCAGAATTCACCAATGAACCTAATATGATATCTGTGAGCGGATTGCCTGAAGGTTACACAGCAGAAGACCATGCTCGCGACCACGATATTTTTGGAGCGTGGCTTAGAGAAAATTATCCGGAATGCCTTTTTGTCGGTCCTTGTACAGTAGGTGATATCAACTTGTTTGATATTGGTATGGACCAGGCTGGTGGCGGTATTGCATCTGCATTGAAAATGGTTACTACAGAAGAACTCTTAGGCGACCAGAAAGTGAAGATGGACGTATTCAGCTACCATTATTACAATGGTGTTTCTGAACGTGGTGCTGCTATGGGCGGGCATTGGCCTGAATCAGCCTGTCTTACAGAACCATATTTAGCAACTGCTGCTTCTTGTGCAAGACAGTATCTTGCTCGTCGTGACAGATATGTTCCCGGTGGTCAAATGTGGGTTACCGAGTCGGGTGACGCAGGTTGTGGCGGTAACACCTGGGCACCAACATATTTAGATGTTCCAAGAACACTCAATGAGCTTGGTGAATTTTCAACTATCACCGACGGTATTATTTTCCATAACACGCTTGCTTCTTCTGCTTATGGCTTCTTAGAGCATGGCACATTCCTTCCAAGACCAAACTATTTTGCAGTTCTTCTCTGGAACAGACTTATGGGTAAAGAGGTTTACGAAACCGGGGAATCAATCCGCGAAGGTGCTCATATATATGCTCACTCAAGAAAAGATGGCAAGGATGGTTTAGTTTATCTTGTAATTAACAATTCAAGAACAGACTCTACAGAAATCGAATTACCAAAAGAAGCTGAGGCTTTCATTCTTGAAGGACAAGGAAAACTTCGCTCAAGAGTTATGACACTCAATGGCAAACCTTTGGCATTAGGCGAAAATGACACTCTCCCTGAACTTAAAGGTGAAACTGTTTCAGGCAAAGTTACTTTAAATCCTGGTAGTTGCGCTTTCTTTGTTTTATAATTTCATAATCATAATAAAAAATAAGACGAGATTTTTCAAAAAATCTCGTCTTATTTTTATTTTTTACTTGTTGCGTCTTTTAAAACACTATTTACTATTTGCTCATTCTGTGAAACATTACCTTTTTTACCTATTCTGTAATTAACAGGATTTTTCTGATAATTACTTAAAGTAGTTTCATTTACCGCTCTTGCTGTGTAAATATAAGTAACATTTTCTTTTATTGTCTCATCAACATAGCTATTTGTTGTAACCTCACCCAAGGTACGCCAGTTTTTATCGCCAACTGCTTTTCTGTAAATGCGGTATTTTTGTGCACCGTCAACTGCTTTGAATGTAATATTTACACCATTTTCAACTTCAATTGCTTTAAATAATGAAGGTGTTGCTAAATACATAATACTGACACCACTGTTAAGATATGCACCTGCAACAGTACCATCGTAAGCCTTTACAGTATATTTATAAGTTTTGCCACTTACAACATTTTTATCGTTAAAGCTTAATGTATTTACACCTTTTACAGTTGCTACTTTTACCCAGCTACCATTTTCGTTAGCTCTGTAAACATAGTAACCATCGGCATTATCTATTTTTGACCATTTTACAGTTACTGCACCTATATTATTAGCAATTGAAAGCTTTGGTGCATTGAGTGAAACAACAGTTTTACCATCGTAATACTGACTTAAAACATTGTCGTCTACCGCTCTTACTGTATATTGATATTTAACATTGTTTGAAAGCGCTTTATCTGAGAAAGCAGTTTTTGTAGTTGTCACTACCTTCTTCCAACCAGTTGTATCAGTTTTTCTATAAAGGTTATATTTTTCTGCACCTTCAATTGCAGTCCATTTTACTACAACGCCATTTGCACCGTTTTTGAGATAATTTATTTCAGGCACCTTTACAGTTGTTCTTGCACCATAACGAAGAAGACCTTTATCTAAAACGATTGAATACATTGTCCAGTTCTGACCCGAACCGCAACAGTAGTATGTATAAGCCTGTTTCTGATCATTATGTGCTCTATTGTGAGCATAGTCCTGAATATAGCCGTCTTTGTTAGTACCATTACAAATAATTGCGTGAGTATATCTTTTACAGTTATTGCAGTAATAGAAGATAGGGTCGC
>JAZRKU010000055.1:0-33379 GCA_045646485.1 Acutalibacteraceae bacterium | reverse complement strand
TTGATAGGCTGCGTGTGTAAGCATGGTGACATGTTCAGCTAAGCAGTACTAATAGGTCGAGGGCTTGACCATTTCGTTTGTTTCTTCGCTTTCCTTTATTCAGTTTTCAGGGTACATTCAATAAATCACCCTGCCAGATGGAGTTATATGCACCATTAGCTCAGTTGGTAGAGCACCTGACTCTTAATCAGGGTGTCCAGGGTTCGAGTCCCTGATGGTGTACCATCCATTTGTTATTTGGCCCGTTGGTCAAGTGGCCTAAGACTCCGGCCTCTCACGCCGGCAACACGAGTTCGAATCTCGTACGGGTCACCATTTTTTAAAAAGGCATAAGCAGTCTGACTGTTTATCATATAGTCGGTGTTGATGGCGTTGAGGGTCCACCCGTTCCCATTCCGAACACGGTAGTTAAGCTCAACAGTGCCGAAAATACTTAGTGGGAAGCCGCTCGGGAAGATAGGGCGACGCCGACATTACAGCCGGATTTTTATCCGGCAATTTGCCTTAATAGCTCAGTCGGTAGAGCACTCGGCTGTTAACCGAGTTCTGGTAGGTTCGAGTCCTAGTTATTGCGCCAAAAAATAAAGCATCTGCTTATAGCAGGTGCTTTATTTTTATCCAATCCGAAGGATTGGTATGTAATCGCCGTTAGGCGTATGTAATCACGCGTAGCGTGTATGGCATCACCGCAGGTGTATCTTCCTTCGGATTGATTACATACCACCTACGGTGGATTACATACATTTCTTCGAAATGATTACATTCCGCAACAAGTTGCGGATTACATACAAGGCTTCGCATTGATTTGTGTGACTTGAATTTGCTAACCATTTATGATATATTATTCGCAAGAGGTGAGCTTATGAAAAATAATCCTTTAATGAAATATTCTGAAGAATTGGCAGTTGAAATTGAAAAATTGTGTAAATCATTAGAGAAAAGCGATAATTCTAATACTATATTTCAAATCAGTAAATCTTCATCAAGTGTTTTTGCCAATATTTCAGAAGCACAATATCCTCAAAGTTTGCCTGATATGCTCTCAAAATTCAAAATTGCAAGAAAAGAATGTGTGGAAACTGAAAGTTGGTTAAAACTTTTACATTCTTCTGAAGCAATAGATGAAGCAACTTTTAAGAAATACCGTAATCTTTGCGGTAGAATACAGAGAATGTTGACATCGTCGTGCATTACTATAGAAAAGAAAATTTCTTCCAAAGAGAATATGAAGAAATGATTTATGAAAGGAAAGATTAACAACTGGTACATTATGTACTAGTTAATGCACCAGTTGATTTGTCCATATAGTACTTAAGATAACACCCAAAATAATACCTAAGATGATATTTAAAAGCAAGGGTTCAAATTCGGGGTGAGAACACAAAAATAAAGGATACCATTCGGTATCCTTTATTTTTTGCTTTCAATTAGAATTCTCACCCCCGACAACCCGTTTACAACAGACGAGTTGGCTGTTAACTGCTTTGAGCCCGACCGCGTCCGGTGGACGATACAGGGAGGGCAAGAAGGGAAGAAATAGGGAGAGTTGCGAGTGAATAACGTGGCAAATCGACCATATTTCTGACCGTCGTTGTCGTAGGTTTCTGTTGTTTTTTCAGGACTTGTTGTATTCGAATTAATAACAATGGCATAGTTGAAAAATTGTTTGATTTTATATATAATTATTATTGTACATTCTTATAAGGGGGTGAATTTTTGTGGTAGAGCAAGTATCTAAGGTAAATGGAGTAAAAATATGTTCATTGATAAATCCTAATCTTAATTGTTTTTGTTTATCATTATATATTAGAGCAGGAAGTTTATTTGAAAACTCATCTAATAATGGAATTAGTCACTTATTTGAACATATTGTTTTTAGAAATATTAAAAACAAATATAAAAACTTTTATGAATTTATTGCTTTCCATGGAATTGATTTTCAAGGTTGTACTTATAAGGAGTTTATACGTTTTTCGCTTAATGGTCCTAAAAATGAATTTTTAGTTGCTACTGAAATTCTGTATAGTATTTTTGATTGTATTAATTTATCCAAATCAGAATTTGATAATGAAAAAATACGGATTAAAGCAGAAATCAGAGAAAATGATGAACGCTCTTCAATAGATTACTTCTTTAATCAGAGTGTATGGAAAGATAGTGAAGCGGAAAAATCAGTATTAGGGTATTGTAAAGTGTTAGATAGTATTTCCATTAAAAGATTAAACGATTTTAGAAGAGAGTGTTTTTCTCAAGACAATTGTATAATATATATAACAGGAGCTGTAGATAAAAAAGATATTGATACCTTGGAAGAAAAAATCAGAACGATAGATATTCAGGAAGAGAAAACGTTGAGAACTAATACTATTTCGATTAATAAGCATTTTTTCCATAGGGATGGTACTATAACTGTTAAAAACAGCTATTGGCATTATATAAAAATCGGTTTTGATATAGATAGTTCAAAATACACTAATGGTATTTTAGACTTGCTTTATGCAATATTATTTAAAGGTGACAAAGCCTTGGTGCAAAATTATTTGTCCGAAGAAAATCCGCTTATATATTCTTATGATAGTACACTTGAGCAATACGATAATGTAGCTAATATAAATTTTAAATTTGAAGTAGAGAAAGCAAAGATAGAGGATGCCATAAAAAGTGTTGTCGCTCTTTTAAAAGATTTTATAGCAGGTAATTTTAATTTTAACGCAAGTTTAAAAGCAGAGATGTACTACGCTGAGATGGAACTTGATAAACCTGATGATTTGAATTGGAGTATGGCGTATTATAATCATATGTTAGATACACAACCTATTGATTATACTGATGATTATTACGGTCGATTTAGAATTACAAAACAGCAGGTTATAGAAGCGGCAAAAGAAATATTCCAGACACAGAATATGACAGTAGTAATCAAAGGAGATAAGAAAAAAATCAAACAGCAAAGCATAGAAAATATATTAAAAACACTTGACTATTAAAATGTAGAGGTGTCATTCTGTCCTGTAAACACAAAACAAGAATATGACGAGGTAAAATAATTCTTCTGATATTATCAAAATACAAAGGAGTTTTGATATGAAAACATTTTTATTTCAGGGTGATTCAATAACAGATGCAAGCAGAGATGATGAGCAGGTTAATTTCGGTTTAGGCTGCGGATATGCATTTTTTCTTGCTTCTGAATTTGAAAAAAACAACAAAGGAAAAATAAAATTTATAAATCGTGGTGACAGCGGTGATAGAATTACCGACGTTTATGCCAGAATAAAAGAAGATATAATAAATTTAAAACCTGACTATATGTCAATTCTCATAGGAGTTAACGACGTTTCTCACGAGCTTACTATGAATTGTGGCGTCAGCCCGAAAAAATTCAGAATGATTTACGGGATGCTTATTGAAGAAATCAAAGAGAGTTTACCCGAAATTGAAATTATAATTTTAGAACCTTTCATCTTAAAGGGCGTATGTACAGAAAAATTATGGGACGATTTTAATCGCGAAGTAAGAAAACTTGCAGAAATTTCAAAGCAGGTTGCAGAAACATATAATTTGGAATTTGTTCCGCTTCAGAACAGATTTGATGAATTATGTGCTGACGGCAACACAGGTTATTGGACCGCTGACGGCATTCATCCTACCACTGAGGGACATCACATTATTAAAGAAGAATTACAGAAAGTTATTGAAAAATACGTATAAATATTGTGACCGTAATGGCAGTGAATGCTTCTCAGATTATTAAATCCTGATTATAAAATTGTAAACAGTCACATAGTGATTTGTATCCTGAATTTATAGGAAAATAGTTTTGTATAAGGTTTAAAATCGAGGCGAAAACACAGAAAAAACACACCCATCCGGGTGTGTTTTTTGTTACATTTATTTTATTGTGCTGAATAACCCATACTGCAAATAATCCAACTAACGGTTGATTTTATATCTCCAAAGAAGTTATTGATTTTCTTCTAAAAAGTTGGTACGATACAGGTAACAACAGCGCTGTTGATTTTAAAAATGGAGATGATTTAATTGACAATCAATATTGGGGAAACAATAAAATCAATGCGAAAGGAAAAAGACATAACTCAGGAAACACTAGCTAATTTTCTTGGGGTTACAAATCAGAGTATAAGTAAGTGGGAGAGGAACGAAACTTATCCTGATATTACAATGCTTCCTGCAATTGCATCATTTTTTGGCACAAGCGTTGACAATCTTCTTGGAATCAACAAAATAGAGCAAGAAAGAAAACAGGAATATTATTGCAACGAATATATGAGGCTTTGGAGTGAACACAAATTTGAAGAGGTTACAGCACTTATGAAAGATGCTGTGTGCGAATTTCCAGGGAATTTTGATTTGCTCGTAAAATATCTTAATTGCTTAACAAGTACAAATAATCAGACAGAATATTTAATTTCTGTAAAAACAGAGGTAGAAAATATTTACGAAATGATTCAGGAGCATTGCACAACTGATAGCATAAGAATATGGGCAAAAAAGCTTATGTGCAGATACTTAAGCAGATTAAATAATTGCCACGGCAGTAATGTGGATATTTCTGAAGTCGAAAAAGTTTTGTTAAGTATGCCACTAATGCAAAATGCAAGGGATTTCGAGGCAATGTACGTTTACTCTGATTACCCCGAAAAGAAAAAACAAGCCTGTGCAAACGGCATTTCAGAGCTGCTCAGATTGCTTGGCGAAAGCTTGTTTAGAATGTATGAAGACCCCACAGAATATGATGAAAATATCTTAGAAGCTTTTATCGGTTTATTACGTGCTGTTATGCCGGAGGAGGATTACGGAAAAAGCTTTAACCATATCATTTATGATTATGGCTATCTCGGTGTTAAAAAATACCTGAAGGGCGACAATGAGGGTGCATTAAATTGTTTCAGAGAAGAAGTGCGACTTGCAAGAAAATTCGACAATTTACCAGATGTTGCGGTAAGCACGTCACCCGTTGTTCAGGGAGCAGCATTTGAAAAAACAAAAACTATTCTCGGAACAGAGAAAATGCAAAGCAGAGTAAAATATCTTTTAGGTGAAAGATATCCACTTTCAGAAGCTTTCAGAGAAAATCTGGAATTTAAAAAGCTATTAAGTAATCTTGGCTGATAATTAAGAAAAACCGCATTGGAGCAAAATGCTATAGTGCGGTTTTCTGTTTATAAGCAATGTGAAACAGATTGTAATGTTAAATGAATTATGATATACTCATACCTGCTGTTTTTAAAGATGTGGTAATACCACGTTTGTTATGATACAGGGAATAATAGGAGGTATCAGCCTTCGACTTCCGGTTTCATGGATAATGAGCAGGATTGAGCCTGTATCTCTTTTCCGCATCGGACTTGCAACTCTGATATCTACAATAATACAAATTACACTGTGTGTAGGATTTTTTATAGTAGTACAACGAGCTCTGAAGAAAAATCAGAAAACCTTCAGAGCGAAATTTTATATGCATGATTCTTGCTAATATATTAACTAATATGTTATAATCAAATTATATTATTATGAAAGAAGTGGGAATATGGTTAAAAACTATGACGCAATTGTTATAGGTGCAGGTAACGGCGGACTTGTGGCTTCTGCACGCCTTGCAAAGGAAGGCAAAAAAACGTTGCTTATTGAACGCCATAATTTACCGGGTGGCTTTGCAACAAGCTTTGTAAGGGGGCGTTTTGAATTTGAAGCATCACTTCACGAGCTTTGTGGTGTTGGTTCAATTACAGGAAAGTCACCTTTACAGAAAATTTTTAAAGAGGTTGGCGCGGCAGATAAAATAGAGTGGGTTGCTCTTGACGAAGCCTTCAGAGTTATTACGCTTGATGAAAAAAACAAGTGCGATTACGTAATGCCTTTAGGTAAAGAAAAATTCATTGCAAAGCTTGAGGAATATGACAAAGGCTCTGCAACTGTAGTTACAAAGATTTTTGAGATTATTGAAAGCATTGAAAAAACTCTTGATTTTGTAAGTGACATTGAAGACTTTAAGCCTTCTATGATTAAAGAGATTTTTTCAGAGCACACAGATTTCTTAAAAATAGCAAATTACTCTGTTGACGAAGTTTTAAAATCTCTTGGCGCAAGTCAGGTAACAAGAGATATTATAAATGCTTATTGGTGCTACCTTGGTCAGCCGACAGATGAGCTTAACGTTATTCACTATTTCACAATGCTACACGCTTATATTATTGACGGTGCGGTTATTCCTAAGGGAAGAAGCCACCAGATAAGCACCGCTTTACTTGAAGCATTTACTGAAAATGGCGGTGAAGCGTGGTTTAACACAGCCGTAAAGAAAATTAATATAGAAAATGGTGCGGCAACCGGCGTTACACTTGAAGACGGAACAGTAATAAATGCAAAAGCGGTTGTTTGTAATGCATCACCTTATAACGCATATACAAAGCTAATGGATGAAAAGGCTATTCCTGAAAAGCTTAAAAAAGAGGTTAATGCTAAAACGTTGGGTGCAAAGGGCTTTGCAGTATTTTTAGGACTTAACCGTTCAGCAGAAGAAATAGGTCTTAATAATCATACCTACTTCATTTATCCTGATAACGACAACAGAAAGTGCTATGAGTTAAGCAAAAAAATCGAAACAAACGACGTTCAGGCAACAGTGTGCCTTAATAAAGCAATTGAGGATTGTTCTCCTGAGGGCACAAGTATTCTTTATATGACTTCTATTTTTGCAGGTGATGCGTGGAGTAATATTTCTGTTAAGGATTATTACAAAACAAAACAAGATTTTGCAGAAAAGATGATTGACAATTTTGAAAAAGCAACAGGCATTGCAATTAAAAATTATATTGAAGAAATAGAAATTGCAACACCTATGACCTACGCTCGTTACACAGATGCTCCTGCAGGCACAATTTATGGCTATGAAGCAACTAAAGAAGACGGCATTGTTAAAAGAATTGTGTTTGATATGATAGACAAAGGCATACCGGGTCTTTATTTTGCAGGTGGTTACACTACAAGACATATGGGTTACTCACCAAGTTACACAACAGGTGATATGGCAGCAAAGGCTGCAATTCTCAGTATGGAAAAGGAGGTAAAGTAAATGAGCAAGAAAAAGTTTTCTGTAAACGGCGGATTTAAAGATACAATCAATACAGTAAAGTTTTTAACAGAGAGAAAACAATTTATAAACAGTGCTGCGGCAGCTTTACCAACCCGTACCGATGATTTTGGTGTAAATAAGGTGGCTAAAAGCATCCACCCGAAAGAGCAGTCACTTGTTATAACAAAAATTGAAGAGCATAAAAATCTTGCAAAAAGCTTTTATTTTAAGAGCGAAGCATTGCCACTTGCATATTTTAAAGCGGGTCAATACCTTACGTTTAAGCTCACAATAGGCAGTGCAGTTGTAACACGTTCATATTCAATTGCGTCTTCACCTCTTAGTGCATTGAACGGAGAATATCAGATTACCGTTAAGCGTATAAACGATGGTTTTGTTTCAGATTATATTTTAGATAATTGGAAGGTCGGCGACAATGTTACCGCTTACGCTCCTGAAGGTAATATGACTTATAACAGATTAAGAGATGCAGAAAATATAGTTGCTATTGCCGGCGGTAGTGGTATTACACCATTTCTTTCTCTTGCGAGAGCAATAGATGAGGGCGAAGAAGACTGCACACTTACTTTACTTTATGGCTGCAGAACATCAGAAGAAATTCTTTTTAAATCAGAGCTTGATTCTCTTGCTGAGAAAAATGAAAAAATAAAAGTGGTTTACGTGTTGAGCCACAGTGACGAAGAAGGCTATGAAAAGGGATTTGTCGGTGCAGATATCATTAAAAAATATGCTTCTGATGGCGATTACAGCATTTTCGTTTGTGGTCCGTGTGGATTATATAAATTTCTTGAAGAAGAACTTCCGAAGCTTAACAAGGAGAAAAAATATATCCGCTTCGAAGTATTCTCTTCAGGTAAAAAGGCTGAAGAAAATGCAGAAGAATATAATGTTACAGTTATTGACCGCGGAAACGAAACAGTTATTAAAGCAAGCAGTAACGAAACTGTGCTTTGTGCATTTGAGCGTGCAGGTATAGTTGTTCCTGCAAGATGTCACACAGGTGAATGCGGATTTTGCAGAAGCAAGCTTGTAAGCGGTAATGTTTATATTCCTGAAGGCGAAGATAAACGTCGTATGGCAGACGTGCAGTTCGGTTTTATCCATCCGTGCTGTTGCTACCCTGAAAGTGACCTTGTTGTAAGAATAAATTAATTAGTTTGTAGCATTACCACTAATAGGAAAAAATTTCAGTTTTATGGTAAATAAACTTCGGAAATACGAGGAGAAAAAATGAGCATTTTTAAAAGCAAAAAAGTTGAAAATAACGTAAAAAGCTTTACTGTTTGCGGTATTGTTGAAATAGACGAAAAAATATTGCTTGTACGCCACACATATGGCACTGCAAAAGACAGAATTCTTTTACCGGGTGGTTATGTGAAGCAGGGCGAGCTTCCCACCACTGCAGCAGCAAGAGAAATCTTTGAAGAAACGGGTGTTTCCTGCAAGGCAGAAGAACTTTTTTCAATGCAATTTAAAGCAGAGCAGTGGTGTGCTGTTTTTAAAATGAAGTATATTTCAGGCGAACCAAAATCAGATGGCTATGAAAATAGTGAAGTGTTGCTTTTAAGTGCAGAAGAAGCTCTCAGTCGTAATGATTTAACAAATATGAGCCGAGAAATTCTGAAAGCTTATAATAACGTTAATAACGGACTCAAAAAAAGCAATTATATTGCAAAATCCTGTTCTGAAAGTGATTATGCATTATTTATGAATGGCTGTTTGTAAAATTTGTATTGTGTAAACCCTTGAAACCCTTGGTTTTCAAGGGTTTATTTTTTTGTTGACAAAAAAGAATTTATGTGATAATGTATATATAGAACAGCGAGGCATAGTTGTTCTATGTATCAAGAGCGGGTTGTGTGAAGCAATAAGCTCTTTATAAGGAGGTTTTATTTATGAATATTAAAAAAGAACTCACAAAAGGCAGTAGCGCAATGTTGGTGTTATCTGTTCTTGAAAAAGAAGAACTTTATGGCTATTTAATAATCAAAAGAATAGCCGAAAAGAGTGATAACACATTTATGTTTAAAGAGGGTACGTTATATCCGATTCTTCATAATTTTGAGGCGAACGGATATGTGAAATCTTACATTGTTGAAGCCGAAGGACGAAAAAGAAAATATTATAAAATAACAAATAAAGGAATTAAGCAACTTAAAGACGTTAAAGAAGAATGGAACGCCTATTCTCAGGCTGTCAGAAAAGTTATAGATGCATCACCATCAACTTCTCTGGCTTAATATAGGGGGGCGAGAATATGGAAAGAATTACAGAATTTATAGATTCGTTTATTCCGAAAAATCTTCCAAAAAAGAAAGCTTTATTATTGAAAGACGAGCTTACTTGTCATATTATGGATAAGGTTGATTATTACAAAGAGATTGGGTATGACGATAAAGAAAGCGTAGATAAAGCAATAGAAGATTTTGGCAGGGAAGAAAAAGATAAAAACTTTATTTTGAACGAGTTTGAAGAGCTTTATTCAGAAAAAAATATCTTTGCAATATTGGCATTCGTTATTGTCGGAGCTATTAACTTAGTGTGTGGAGGAATCGGTTTGTGGGTGGTTTCGGCGGATTGGCACACTTATCCTGATCCGATTAGCGGGTTTATAAGTTTTTTTATGATTTTTGCAGTACTTTTAATGATTTGTTATGCCAGAATCAAAAAATACAGAAAGACTCTTGCTTCAATCGGTTTAGCAAATATACTTATAGCAGGTAGCATAATAGCTGCTTTTTATCCGCAAATGGCAACATTTACCATAGGGTATAATATTTTGTATCTGATAGATATGTTTACTCCGTTTTCAGTAGGGCTAATTGTAGACACGTACGGAGAAGATGGTTTTTCAATTGTTTTATATAACATTTTGTTTCTTGCTTTTTCTATATATTGCTTTATTTCATCTTTGAGAATAAAAAAGGGAAAAGCAAAGGATATAGAAAAACCGAAAAAGAAAATTATAATATTCAGCAGTATTTTCTTTTCTGTTGCAATAATTTCTTGTCTTATTTTCCCATCAAGTCAGCGATATTTTGAAGAGTATTCAATCTGGTTCGAATATTACGATAATTGTATTTCTGTCGAGTCAGAAACTACTTATGATTCAATAGCAATCGGCGACAGCTATGCTGATGTGAGTAATTATCTTAAATCAGAAGGATATGTCACTATAGAAGAATACAAAAGCTCTCTTGACAGAGTAAAGAAAAAGCAATTCAACCATAATCTTAATGATTTTGATTTTGCAGAAGGCTACGAAATATGGTTTGCACCTGAGAAGTGCAAAGAAGGAAATAGTTTTGTAGGTGTAAAACAAGAAAACGGAACTATCTCTGCAAAAGCAGTTGGGAACTTAGAAGAGCGAATGTATACCGAAAAATATGATTATGTTAGATTTGGATACACCGATATAGAAACCTTAACCGATATGAACGCTGTTTTTGACTATTTTAATTCGTTGAAAAAGGGAACCTCAGAAGAAGAGGTTATGAGTAGATTTGGTGCGGAATACGGATTTGTTTATGCAAAACGTTGTTCTGTCGAAAATGGAAAAGCAATAAACTACTACAGAATTTATTGTTACGGCGAAACAGACCCGACTGAAAAGAATTATTTTGATAAAAACGATTACAGATACATAGAGCTAACGTTTGAAGACGGCTTGCTTACAGAGGGTATAATATATGAAATAGTTAAATCTGAGTATGGTTCGGAAGCAAAAACAGAGCGTATAACGGAGTAATTAATAGGTCTCGGTCTGATAAAAATTTGCAAAAAAAATCAAATGTGCTATAATGTATACCATAGGAGGGTGATTTTTTTGCAGATTCAGAAGGATGCTTGGAAATTTTCTGTTGATATAGAAAAAACGAGAGAATATTATAAAAATCTTTCTTTGTGTGACTGTGGCGAATGCAGAAATTACTATTTGCAAATAGAAGAAAAACTTCCGAAGCTCAAAGAATTTTTAGAAGAATTTGGTGTGGATATTTCAAAGCCTGATAAAATATCAAGTTTTACTTATGAAAATGAGATTGATTATTCGACAGTTTACTATACTGTCTGTGGCGAGATTGCTGAAAGTAGTAAATATGAAATAGATATTTACGATAATTTATTTTTAAGTATATTTATCAGCGATAAGTTTGCACCTCCAAACGAGCAAACAGAACAATATTTTACCTTTTCTGTTTTTCAAATCAGGTTGCCATGGGTGTTAGATGAACCATTTCCTGTTTCTGTAAAAGAAAGTATTTTTAATAAAATTCGCGGATTTTTTAAAAAGAAGAAATAAATATAAAACTGAAGTTACTTAAAAAGTAGCTTCAGTTTTTATTATCAATAAACTATTTCATTGCTTGAAAATTTTTCTTAGTTATGATATTCTAAATTCATAAATTAAAAGGAGCGAGTATTTTGATAAAAGAAAAGAAGAAAAAAGGAAAAAAGATATTAATTATTATTCCGGTAATTATTGCAGTTGTTGCGATTTTAATAGCCGGTCTTAATTTTATGTCCTTTCAGCACCTTTTAGAAAAGGGTTCAGAATACAGCAAGGTTGAGTATGAAAATCAACTTGTACCCGAAAAGGATGAAAACGGTAATTGGTATTTTACAACCGATGGTGATTTTAAAATTATGCATATTACCGATGTGCACATAGGTGGGGGATTTCTCTCAAAAACTGTAGATGAAAAAGCACTTAACGCAGTTGCTCTTATGGTAACAAAAGAAAAACCAGACCTCGTTATAGCAACAGGAGATATTGCTTTTCCTATTCCATATACTGCAGGAACGTTTAACAACGGCAGTGGTGCAGAAGCCTTTGCAAATCTTATGGAAAGCCTTGGTGTTTATTGGGATGTTACCTTCGGTAATCACGATTCTGAGGCGTATTCATATTTCGACAGAGCAGGTATTTCAGAAATTTATGCTGATAAAGATTATAAATATTGCCTATTCCAGCCGGGCCCCGAGGATGTTGACGGATATGGAAACCACGTAATTGAAATAAAAAATTCAAAGGGCATAATAACCCAGGGAATTGTTTTGTTAGATTCTCAGGCATACGTTGAAGATAATATTATTGAAAGCATTAACGGCAATTATGACAATATTCACGCTAATCAGGTAGAGTGGTATGAGTCTGAAATAAAAAGAATGAATGCCGAAAACGAAAAGACTATAAAAGCACTTCAGGGCAACGAAAATGGTGGCTTGTTTGAGTTATACGGAACGGTAAAAACTCAAGTCTTTTTCCATATTCCGTTGGTAGAAATGGATGACGCGTGGAACGAATTTAAAGAAAATGGTTATAAGGATACCAAAAATTTCGAGTACGTAGAAGGCTTAATAGGTGAAACGGGCAGACAGGTTTGTTGTGGTCTTGGTGAAGATGAGCTTTTTGAAAAAATGCTTGAGCTCGGTTCAACACAGGCAATATATAACGGCCACGACCACGTGAACAACACCACCTTCAACTACAAGGGTATTACCTTCAGTTATGGCTACAGTATTGACTATTTTGCATATTCGGGTATTGATAAGCTCGGCTCTCAAAGAGGCTGTACCATAATTACGTGTAAACCGGACACTACTTTTACAATTGATAAGTATAATTATTATTCTGACAGATATGTCGTGAACGGATTTACACGTGAAGAAGTAACGATGCAATATGAAGATGTTACGTATCAGGCTGATGCAGAATAAAGGAGAAAACAGTGGAAGAGCAAAAAAGAACTTATATTCCGTTCAGCGAATGGAAAGAAAAATCAAAGCAAACAGAAATAAAAGCAAAAACTCCGCTGCTTGCTCCCGATGGTACATTGTTAGCAAGTGGTTGGGCAAGAAAAAATGTTTTCGAGTATAACAGAGATTATGTAAAAAAAGGCATCATAAGCAGAAAAGAGTGGGATTTTTACACTATTTTTGATGATGAAATGCAAATTCTCATAAGCTTTGCAAACATTAATATCGGTGGTTATGTAGCGGCAAAGCTCGTTAATTTAAAAACGGGTGAAATAATTTGTGATTCTGTGCAGTATTTTTTAGGTGCAAACAAGCATGTTTCTCATTCAATACCCGATGAAACTTCTCGTTTTAAGGATAAAATCGGCAAAACTGAGTTTGATTTTCATACAAAGGAAAACGAACGCACTCTTTACTACAGTGGTGAGTATAAGGGTAAGCCCGTAGAGGTTTCTGCACGTATGGAAATAATGGAAGGACTCGAAAGCATTACAACTGTTTTTCCGTTTGACGAAGATAAAACAAAATATTTTATGACTACAAAACAGCTTTGTATGCCTTGTGAGGGCAAATTCTGTTTTGGCGATTATGAATATGAATTTACAAAAGATAAAGCGTTTTGTTCGTTAGATTGGGGCAGAGTTAATACCATACATAAAATGGTGTGGTATTGGGGTAGTGGCAGCCAATATATAACAGATGAAAATGGCGAAAAGCATCTTTTTGGGTTTGAAATAACCTGGGCAATAGGGAATGAAAGTAATGCGACTGAAACCTGCATTTTCTACGATGGAAAAATTCATAAAATCGGTGCGGTAGATGTTGAAAAATTCCCGAAGGGCAGATTTATGGAGCCGTGGAAATTTATTTCAGAAGACGGCAGATTCAATATGACAATGGTGCCAACACTCGACAATCACTCAGACGTAGATTTTAAAGTCGGCAGAATGAATTGTCATCAGGTGTATGGCGTGTGGAACGGAAACGTAACGCTTGATGACGGCACAATTCTTGAAATAAAAGATCTTTTCACGTTTTGTGAATACGTTGAAAACAGATGGTAAAATAAAAGAACTGAAGTTAATTTAATAACTTCAGTTCTTTTTGTTATGCTAATAAATAAGTCTCGTTTGCCTGAGTTTCAAAGGTGATTACATCCTTGTTCTTGTTAAACCCGATTTCTTTGTTGTCAGACTCTCTTATTACAGATTTTATGTTGTCTGATTGTACATTACAAATTCTTCCCTTAATACTTTTTATCTTTAAAGAGATGATTTTTTCATCCTTAAGCTCAGCAGAAACAAGAAAAGCACCGTCTGCACGAAGATTTTTAAAAGAAGCGTCAGATTTTTTGTCCCAGCAGGGGAAAAGTCTTATAACACCTTCATAACCTTGCAAAAGCATTTCGTTAATTGTTGCAGGTATGGTTGTGAGGTGCTCAATACCACCGCCGTGATGGCGGAAAAGTCTGTTAGGCAGAGCGAATTCTTTTATATTCTGCTTTATTCCTTCAATTAAAAATTCAGGTGAAACACCAATTCTTGCACCTGCAGGGAGATAAGAGTTAGATCCGTTGTCATCAAGACGTCTGTCATTAATAAAATATGTGTTTTTTGCGATTTTAAGAAGCTTTTCACCAGAAGAAAATCCGATTTGAGAAGCGGGATAAATATGCTGAAGACCCACGGTGTTTTCATCTCTCCAACGAATACCGAATTTTGAGTACCTGAAGCATTTTTTCCCTTTTTTAATGAATGTCGGAAATTCGCTTAAATTATTATTGATGTCTTCCCATAAAGCATATTTTTCAGAGTTAAGCCCTAATTCCTTTGCCATATCGTAAACACCCTTGAAGAGTAGCTTTACAAGACCGAGAGAGTTTATTGCGTTGATGGTGTTTACCTGACCGAAATGTGTAACATATCTGAATTTTTTGCCACGATAATATGGAATTTCGTGTGCGGCATCCTTCTTGATTACATATTTACCCTTTTCTTTAACAAGATAATCTTCCCAGAAGGCGGCTGTGTTAAATATGAAATTATAATAGTTTTCGAGTGCGTAGTCTTTGTCATAAGTAGAAAACCAATGCATTAAAGGAATAACACAAGCATAAGCCGCATGGCTTTTTTGCCCTAAGAAAAGCACACCGTGCTCTTTGCATTCAGGCATACTGAAAACGTCAAGTGCCTTAGGACCAAAGCTGACAGGGAAAACGTAGCCCTTGCAACCGAAAAACTGTGCAAATTTTTCTGCATATTCATTCATTTCATTAATTGGTGTCATATAACCGTCAAAAAGTTCGGGATGGTTGGCAGAAAAAATGCAATAATACGGAGCCTCGTAGTTGTAATTCATATGATAATCTCCCGCCCAGGGAAAGAAATCATCTGTAATGAAATTACCAAATAATCCTGGAGGGAATTCCTTGTTACCCATACATCCTGCAAGGTGATAAAGACTTGAATTATAGAAAGATTCAATTTCTTTATCTTCAAGAGTTACTTCAGAAGCTGAAAAGAATTTCTGCCATTTTTCTCGTGTTTTTGATTTGTCTAAGGAATAATTGCAATTTGAAACCATTTCTATACATTTGTTGGTGATGTCATTACTATCGAAGTTTGTAACAACCGAAATACAGTAGCGAATGGTTTTAAGGTTATCTTCTTCATTTGTGTCAATAACTCTTAAGCAAACGCCTACGGCAGACTCTCTGTCTAAACTTTTGCCTGTAAATTTGCGGGAGTAACAAATTGCATCATTTTCTTTATGCTCAGAATTAACAGACTCACAAGTGTCAGGAAGTTCGATTTTTACTTTGGGTAACTCGCAGGAAGATGCAACTCTTACTTCAAAATAAATAAGATTTTGGGGTGCTATAAAAAAATCAATTTCTGTGGAACCGAAATTACATTTGAGTAAGCCCTCGTCAAAATATTGCTTTATGTTATATTGCGTTAAATCAATGTTTTCAATGCGGATATTTCCGACTGTTTTTATACCGCCGTCATTGTGTGCGCCCGGTAAGAATTTCCAGAAATCGCATTTTGAAATATGAATAATAAGGTCGTTTTCGTCGTTGTCAAAAACAGCACCAACGTCACCGTTACCGCACATAGCACCGGCAGGGATTTTGTAAAGTACACCGTCGTCAGTTGTGTTTATCGGCTTTGAGGTTATTTCATTAAAATACGTATTCATCTAAATCACCACAAAAATTTTTTTATAAATATTATAGATTATTTTGATTTATAGTCAATAGAATTACAATAATAAAAATAAAAAATGACACGAAAAGTATCACGAAAAAATAGAAAGAGTCACTTTACTTTTGTTGTAACTTCTGATACCTTGAAAATAAAAGGTGGTATGATATTTATGAAAAGAAAGAGCAAAACTTCAGTTTTTTCAGGGGGAATATTCTTCGCATTATTTGTTGTGTGGACGTTTGCGGTTATTTTTATAGACGTAAAGCCCGTAGGAGTAAACGAAACAGATATTGGTTTTTCAACTCTTAATATATGGTTTCATAGTTTAACAGGTGTAAATATGACTCTTTATAATATAACTGATTGGGCAGGGTTAGTGCCGGTATTTGTCTGTATGGTTTTTGGTGGTGTTGGTTTAATTCAGTTGATAAAAAGAAAAAGCTTATTAAAAGTAGATTTTGATATTATTGCTTTGGGGATTTATTATATAATAGTAATATTCGCCTATCTTATTTTTGAAATGATACCTATAAATTACAGACCAATTCTGATAAATGGATTTTTAGAATGTTCATATCCATCGTCAACGACATTGCTTGTGTTGTCAGTTATGCCGACACTTAATTTTCAATCAGAAATAAAACTGAAAAATAATAAAATGAAGTTGATTATAAGAGCTATAACAATTGTATTTTCGTTATTTATGGTAATAGCAAGACTCATTTCAGGAGTTCACTGGTTAACAGATATTATTGGCTCGTGCTTTTTAAGTGCAGGATTATTTTATAGTTATAAAGCGACAGTTTCATTAAATAAAAATTGGAGTAAATAAAAATGGAATTTAACGAAAAGCTTCAGGAATTAAGAAAAAACAAGGGTCTTACACAAGAAGAATTAGCAGAAAGTTTATATGTTTCTAGAACAGCAGTTTCAAAGTGGGAATCCGGCAGAGGCTACCCTAATATAGAATCCCTAAAAGAACTTTCAAGATTTTTCTCAGTCAGTATAGATGAACTTTTATCGGGTGAAAAATTACTTTTTATAGCAGAAAAAGAAAACAAGACAAACATTAAAAATATATGTGAGTTGTTATTTTCGGTTGTCGATTTGTTTTATTTTTTGCTTATATTTCTGCCGTTATATCCCGATAGAGCTAATGGATTTGTTTATTCTGTGAGCCTACTGAACTACACAGAAATTTCGCAATTCAACAAAGCAATATATTGGGGAATGCTTATTGCTCTTATACTTACGGGAGCGACAAAAATAATATTTATAAAGGCAAAAAAAGAAAAAATAAACAAGGTTGTTACAGTATTGTCTGTTGTTTTAAATATTATAATTGTCTTAATTTTTGCAACAACAAGAGAGGTCTATGCTTTAATATTAGTATTTTTGTTTTTGATTATAAAAGGATTTCTGATTTTTAATTGCATAAAAGCAAATTAATAAATAACAAACAGATTGAAAAGACTTATGAGTTGTGTTAAAATTGGATTTGCGAGAATTTAACGAAATATATGAGGGAGATTATCTCCAAATCTGATTCTAATCTGAGGTGAAGATTGTGAAATATAATCTTGTTGTTGTCGGCGGTGGTCTTACAGGTGTTGCCGCGGCAGTAAGCGCAGCAAGAGAAGGTCTTACTGTTTTGCTTGTGGAAAAATCGGGGTGTCTTGGCGGTGCTATCTCAAATTGCCTTGTTTATCCGTTTATGCCCTATTGGACAAAGCCATATTGGGGCGAAGCGGCAAAAAATAAAAAATACCTTTCTCAGGGTATTTTTAAAGAGATGAAAGAACGCCACGACAAATATGTAACTGATTGCAAGGACCACGAATTCAACTCAGAATATTTTAAAATTGTGCTTGATGATATGACTGTTGAAGCAGGGGTAACAGTGCTTTTTCACAGCGTTTTAGCAGACGTTATAAAACAGGGTGAAACAATAACCGCAGTAGAAATAATAGCAAAGAGTCAGCGTTTTACAGTAGAGGCAGATTTTTTTGTTGATGCAACGGGTGACGGTGATTTATTTTACCTTGCAGGGTGTGACTATCAACTTGGCAGAGAGAGTGATGGCTTTTGTCAACCGATGACAACCTGCTTCAGAATGAGTGGTGTTGACCTTGACCTGTTTACAGAAGAAAGACCCAAACTTCAGGAATTGTATAAACAAAAACAGGCCGAAGGCGAAATAACAAATCCAAGAGAAAATATACTCGTTTTCTTTGGTGTTGGTGAAGACGTTTTGCACTTTAATTCGACACGTGTAATTAAACTTAACCCCACAGACCCGTTTGACGTAAGTCGTGCAGAAGTAATGGCACGCCGACAAATACACGAGCTTGTGAGCTTTTTGAAAGAAAATTCAAAAGCGTTCAATGAAAGTGCTCTTATATCAATAGCGGTTGATATTGGTGTTCGTGAAAGCCGTAAGCTTAAGGGTGTCCATATTCTCACTGCAGATGAAATTATAAATTGCACTCAATTTGAGGATTCAATTGCACTCGGCAATTATGATATAGATATTCATAACCCTACGGGTACAGGAACAAGCCACAGGTTTTTCGGTGCTGGTGAATATTACACAATTCCATATCGCTCACTTTTACCAAAAGAGTTTAATAATTTGCTTGTTGCTGGGCGTTGTCTTTCAGCAACTCACGAAGCACAAGCATCTGTAAGAATAATGCCAACGTGTGCTTGTCTTGGTCAGGCAGTCGGTACTGCGGCGGCGGTAGCATTCAAATCAGAAAAAAATGCACATACAGTCGATGTCAAGGCTTTACAAAATAAGCTTGTTGAAAACGGTGCAGTTTTATAAACACAGCATAAAAAGTTAGTTTTAATGAAAGTATTTTACAGAGGTGTGTTTTAATGTTTTCGAAGGTTTACAACACAGAACTTAAGATTAATTACGAACCGAAAGATGATTTTAATCGTTATCCCGATGATATTATGGCAGAATATAATCAGTCATTTGAAGAAGGACTTGATATAGAAAAGCAAAAATCGTTATTTGAATCTGTTTCAAATATGAAAAACGGAGAAACAAAAACCCGTATGAGTGACTTGATTTTTGAAACTGTTATGGGTGCCAAAATAAGAAAAGATTATAAGTATGACGAACCTAATGAATTAGAAAAAATAAAAGCACGCAGAAGATTATATGATATTACCCAGGAAATGCCCGATAAAGAAACTCTTAAGAAAAAATTACACGGTGCGTGGGTAGGAAGAGCGTGTGGTTGTTTACTCGGTAAACCAATAGAGGGAATAAGAAGTAACGAGTTGATTCCGCTTCTTAAAGAAACGGGGAATTATCCGTTGAATCGTTATATTTTAAGTACAGATATTACAGACGAGATGTGTTCGCGTTACAAATTTTATCTTAAAAACAAGGCGTATGCTGATACAGTTGACGGAATGCCTGTTGATGATGACACAAACTATGTTGTTCTCGCACAAAAAATAATTGAAGAGTGTGGCAAAGATTTTCAGACAAAAGATGTCGGCAAAGCCTGGCTTAAATATCAGTCAATTTATTCGTATTTTACGGCAGAGAGAATAGCTTTCATAAATTTAATCAATTGTCTTGAACCACCTGCTACCGCTATTTATAAAAATGTGTGTCGTGAATGGATTGGTGCACAAATAAGGGGCGATTATTTTGGTTACATAAATCCGGGGCTTCCCGAAAAAGCAGCAGAAATGGCTTTTAAAGATGCACGACTTTCGCACGTAAAAAATGGTATATATGGCGAAATGTTTGTTTCTGCAATGCTTTCGGTTGCGGCAGTAACCCCTGATTTAGAAGATATTATTTTCGGCGGACTTGCCGAGATTCCTGCAACCTCAAGACTTTATGATGCTGTTATGAAAATTTATGAATTATATAAAAAGGGTGCTACACAACAGGATGTTTTTGCTTATATTCACGCTCAATACGATGAACACACAGACCACGGCTGGTGTCACACAATTTCTAATGCAATGATTGTTGTTGCTGCGTTGCTTTACGGCGAAGGTGATTTTGGCAAATCAATCTGTATTGCAGTAGGAATGGCTTTTGACACCGATTGCAATGGTGCAACAGTGGGCTCTATTCTTGGTATGCGTGGCGGAATAGATTGCATAGACGATTATTGGAAAAAGCCGATAAATAATAAAATTCACACATCAATATTTGGCGTGGGTACTGTTGATATCCGTGAAGCAGCAGAAAAAACACTTGAGCATATTGATATTTAAACGGAGAGAACTCTATGTCACTTAAACTATTTATTCAGGCAATCGTAAAATTTTTGCTTGGTGTTATCCTGGTAGGTGTTCTTGTATTTTTACCTGCAGGTACTTTTAAGTATTTATATGGATGGATTTTTATGGCAATACTATTTGTGCCAATGTTTATAGCGGGTATTGTTATGATGTTTAAAAATCCACACTTATTAAAATCACGACTCCAGGCAAAAGAAAAACAAAAAGAGCAGAATTTAGTAGTGAAACTAAGTGGTCTTATGTTTTTAGCAGGGTTTATTGTTGCAGGTCTTGGGGTGCGTTTCAATTGGTATATGCTACCCAAAAGTGTTGTTATAGTGGCTTCAATTGTATTTCTGATTGCTTACTTGCTTTATGCTGAAGTTTTAAGAGAAAATACATATTTAAGTCGTACAATAGAGGTTCAGGAAAACCAAAATGTAATAGATACCGGTCTTTATGGAATTGTGAGACACCCTATGTACAGTGCGACGTTGTTTTTATTTTTATCAATGCCACTTGTGTTAGGCTCTGTATTTTCGTTTGTAATTTTTCTTTCATATCCTTTTATAATTGCAAACAGAATAAAACATGAAGAAGCATTTCTTGAAAAAGAACTTAATGGTTATACCGAATATAAAAAGAAAGTGAAATATCGCTTAATACCATTTATATGGTAAAAGTAGGAGATAAAATGAAAACATATAAAAAGATAATCATAATTTTTACAGGTATAGCAATTCTTGTAAGTGGTATTTATTTTAAACAGGAATTTTTTCTGATGATACCGCTGTTCATATCACTTTTTGTTATGTCATTTCAGTCAGAAGCAAATCGTGTCGGTTCACTTATAGGCGCAATTAATGCAGTTATTTATACAGCAACATATTTATATATGGGGGTTTATATTTCGGCGGCTTCCGCATTCTTTTTAAGTGTTCCGTTACAACTTGCTACATTTTTCAATTGGAAAAAGAATGCATATAAAAAAACCGTTGTTTTTAAGAAAATGTCGGTAAAAATGAGAATCGTTTCTCTTTTGGCACTTCTCGTTTTATGGGGAGTGTCGGCAGGAATACTTACATATTTTAAGTATGAATATGCAATTTTCGATACAATTACGTTTTTGTTGAGTCTTGTTGTTTCAATTCTTACAATGTTAGCTTTTATAGAATATACTTATCTCTGGATAGTTCAGGCGGCTACAGGTTTAATAGTAAATATTCAGATGGTTATTAATAATCCGAAAGAAACAACTTATTTAATTTATGGTGTTTATGCACTCTACTGTGTAATAGTTGCGTTCATAAATGTACAGAAATTTTATAAGGAACAGCAGAATGAAAAACAGATGGTTGAGGAGTAATCAACCATCTGTTTCTATTTTCCATTTAATCTGCATTATAACACAAGGGTTGCTTTCGTCAGTTTCTTTTGCATAAAATGCAGTTAATAAAGTACCATCGTGAAGTTCAACAGTCGACGGGTAGCCAATATCGTCACTCACAGAATTTTCATAAAGACGAATATCTCTTTCCCAGGTTTTACCGTTGTCTTTGCTAATCATAGCCATTATTCCAAACGGCAATTTTCTCCTTCCATAAGTGCAAAGAAGTTTTCCTGACTTAAGCTTTAAAATGTGAGGTGGTGCTCCGCCTGTTTCGTCGAGTAACATTTCGGGTTCAGTCCACGTTTTGCCTTTGTCAGTAGAAACACTTTGAAAAATTGTAAAAATACTGTCAGTTTCACCTAAGTCTTCGCCCCTTATAAGACAAAGCAAATCACCATTTTCGAGCTCAATTAAATGTGGTTCACAAAGAACGATATTTTTGTTGTTGAGGGTTATTTTACCTGCAAAGTTACTTTTTCCATTTTCAGTATCAATGCTGTAAATCTCAACACCTGAGTTATAATCATTAAAATTATTACCTGCCCAGAGAACGGTGCCATCTTTCAGTTCTGTTGGTCCGTGTGGGGAAGTAACAGGCGAATGAAAAATTTCACCGAAAGTAATACCACCATCATTGCTTATTCTGAAAAGAGAGCCCAAATATTTTTCTTCGTCTTTTTCAGTAATAGTGTCAATATACTTTTGTGCATAGTCGTTTTCTTTGTTGTGCTCTCTTTGCATTTTGGCAGAGTTATTAAAAGAAGTGAAAATAACACCATCTTTTCCGAACGTGCAAATTCCTGCATCTCTGTCATCAAGAGGGGTGTCAATTACGGGCACGGGTAAGGTGTAGGTTTTGCCGTTATCGGAGCTAAATGAAGCAACCGCCTTCCCGAAGGGGCAGATGTGCTCTATTCTGAAGCCCGAGGCACCGACCATAATTTTACCGTTCTGCAATAGTGCAACAGTCGGCCAGGCAAAGTAATTGTGTTTGCTGTGAGGATTTGACATTATAACTTTTGGTTTGTCTATAAGTTTTATATTCATATTATCACCAGTTTTATTATCTTTTGTTTCCGAAATATTCTAATGGCGTTTTACCCATTTCTCTTTTAAAAATCCGGGCGAAATTACATGGGTCGAAGCCGGTTGCGTTGGCAGCTTCAGAAATACTACAGTGCTCTTTTTCTATAAGGTCGCACGCCTTGCGAATTCTTAAAGAAGTAAGATATTTATGTGGAGAAACTGAGGTTTTTTCTTTAAAGAGAACAGAAAAATAACTTCTTTCAAGACCGATTTCATAAGCAATTTCGTCGACGTTTAAATGCTCGTGATATTTTGCTTCCATTAAACCGATAGCTTTTTCAATTCTGTCATCGTGGGTAGAAGGTTTTTTATTTTTCATTAATATACCTAAGAATTCATATATTAATGCAGTTTCGCGCAAAGTTTCACCAACATCACTCTTGCCCCATTCAAGAACCATTTTTTGAAGACAATTACAAAGCTCACAGAACAATTCTTTTGGAGCAAAGGGCGAGTTCGAAGAAATACCAGCTTCCCTGAATATAAATCCAAGGTCAAGTCCGTCAATAGCACACCAGTAGCCTTTTCGAGGTTCTTTATTATCAGCAGTATGAATTATAGTGTCCCCGGGTAAAAGAATATAACAGTCACCGGGGCTTATTGGGAATTCTTTTCCGTTAATAATAACGGAACCGTAACCCTCAACACAGCTTTCTATAATAAAAACGTTGCGGATAATTGGGCCGTAGCATTCACCAGGGGATAAGTCGTATTCTTTTTCACAATAAAGTACGACGGGTGTTTGTCTGCCGATGTACTTATAAATATTACTCATAAATCAGAACTCCCAACAAAATGACGAAAAAATCACACAAACAATACTTGAAATAGTACTGAAATTATAGCATAATAGTTTGTAAAGAACAATATTAAATAAAAACAAATTGAAGGAGTAAACTATGAAAAAGAAATTACAAGTTGCAAACATTGGTATGAAATTCGGTATGAGTCACGTTGAAGGTGCAATGGACTGTAAGGATGCAGAAATTGCAATAATTTGTGACTGTAACGAAGAAAATCTTCGTTTTGCAGGTGAACGCTATAATATTCCGGAAGAAAAATGGGTAACTGACTATATGGATATTGTAAACAACGAAAATATTGATGTAGTTACTGTTGCAATTCCTGACCAGCAACACAAAAAGGTTTCTTGCGATTTGCTTCGTGCAGGTAAACACGTTCTTTGTGAAAAACCACTTGCATTAACCCGTGAAGATATTGAAGAAATTGTAAAAGTAGCCGAAGAGTCAAATGCAAAATTTATGGTGGGACAGATTTGTCGTTTTACACCTGCATTTGAAAAGGCAAAGGAAATTATTGAAGCAGGTACTTTAGGAGAGCTTTATTTTATTGAATCAGAATACGCTCACGATTATATGTTGATTCAGGAGCCTTGGAGATGTGACCCGCTTCGTCATGGTGTAATCGGCGGTGGCTGTCACGCAATTGATTTAATAAGATGGCTTGCAGGGGACCCACAAGAGGTTTTCGCTTATGGTACACACAGACTTTTGCCACATGTTACTTATGATGATGCAACAGTTTCAATTATGAAGTTCAACGAAAATCTTATGGGTAAGGTGTTCGTTTCAACTGGTTGTAAGCGTGACTACACAATGAGAACTGTAATTTACGGTACAAAGGGTACACTTATCTGTGATAACACTTCACCAACAATGACACTCTTTACTGTTGATGAAAATGAAGTTACCAAAGAGGCAGAAACAATAGAAATTCAGGTGAATAACCATAACGCAGTTAAGGAATTCGAGGTTTTTGCAGATGCAATTCTCAATGATAAAAAAGTTCTTACAGATGCAACTGAAGGTGCAAAAACTGTTGCAGTATGCCTCGCAATTGTAGAGTCAGCAAAAACAGGTGAAAAGGTTAAGCCGGATTATGACTTTTAATTTGATTGTAAAAATACAATTAAAATAACAAAACCACGATAGTCGATTTCTCAACTATCGTGGTTTTTATATTACCAATTTTTAGCTTTCTCTTTATATGCATTAACTTGCTCTTCGCTTGGTGTGTAATCAGTTTTTGAGCAACAAGGAATTGTAGGCTTTCTGCCATCTGTGTAATAAAACGGCGAATCATTATCATTTTCAAATTCTTTGCGAACGTCTTCCTTACTGAAGTCGGGGATATCATAAGGGATTCCGCCGTTTAAAATTGAACGGTGAGCGAAAATTGCGACAGATGCCATATTTACCGAAGACGTAATGTCATAAGGGAATTCGGGCTCTTTATTTTCAGAAATGCAGTCAAGGAACATTCTTGCTACTATATAGTCACCACCGCCGTGACCGCTGTTTTTAATAAAATCTTCGTCCTTATCATTCCAATCAGGAGTGTAAAGATTTGCTTCTTCTTTACCTTCGGGGATTGACCAGTCGTTATAACGGAGCATAACCTTTTCGCCCATACCGCGAACGTTTTCAATCTGCCCGTTAGTGCCGCAAATTCTGTAGGCGTTGTGGTGAGCACCAAAAGCGGCACAGCCGACAACCTTAAATACAGAGCCATCGTCATTAACAGTTGTTATAATTGCCACTCTGTCACCAACCATTCTTGCAGTTGCCTTTTCGTCTAAGGGTTCAAAAATTGCCTGGGCAGAAACTCTTTTTGGTGTGGCACCTGTTGACCACATCAAGGGTGCAAGTGAGTGTGTAATGTAATAGCTTCTCGGCAAAAGGTGGCGCCAATGCTCAACAAAGTAACAGTAGTTCTTGGCAAAATCGGTGTCGTTAGGTGAAAGAGGATGGTTATATTCACCCTCAGCATAAAGAATTCTGCCCAAGGTACCACCGTCACAAATACGCTTCATTTCTCTGTTAAAAATCATTTGAGGGTAATTTTCTGCAAGCATAAAAATTGAATTGGATTTCTCATAAGCTCTCAGAAGCTTTACACCATCTGCTAAGGTTGAATTGCTGATACATTCACAAAAAACGTGGATATTTTTCTCAAAGCATTTAATTGCGAAAGGCGTGTGCTCGTGAAAATAGTTTGCTAAAACAACTGCATCCATTTTCTGCTCAATGAAATCATCAAAATTTTTGAATGCCGGAACTTCTATACCGAGTTTTTCAAGTCCTTCGTTCAAACGTCGTTCATTAAAATCACAAAGAGCAACAATTTCGCAGTTAAGAAGCATTAGATTCTGTGCTATATCTATACCGCGACCTGCACCTAAAATACCGATTTTAAACTTTTTCATAAAAACACCCCTTTTCTATATTAACCTCAGTTTACCAAAATTTATAAATATAAACAATAGAAAAATTCTATATTTTTATTTGAAAAGGTTTGTTTTGTATTGATTTTATTCCTTTTAGGGTGTAATCTATTTTATGAGGTGATTTTATGGCAAACAAAAATATTTGCAAGTTTTCATCTCCACTGCTTTCTGCTTCACTTTATATTTCTCGTTTTATTTTTGAAACGGATGAGGTTACAATGAAAAAGGCAGTTACCTTAAAAGAAAACAGAATGTATTTAATTTCTAAGGGTAACGGGAAAATGAGAATTGATTTAAAAGAGTTGAATTTTCAAGCAGGAGATTTGGTTTTTGCTTTTAAAAATGAAAAGATAGCCATAACAGAAACAAATCAGTGCGAATTTATGTATATTGATTTTGAAGGTGTGAGGGCAACAGAGCTTTTAAGACGCTTTGCAATAATGGATAGTAACAGAAGGTTTTCGGGATTTGACGGGCTTATTCCATTCTGGAAGGAAAGTCTTTCAAGAGCTTCAAAAGAAAATATTGACCTTTCTGCAGAAAGCATCTTGCTTTATTCTTTTTCGAGATTTGCTGACTCTGCACCAAAAGGGAATTCACTTATAAACAAAATTATAGAATTAACCGAAGAAAAATTCAGGGATAACAGCTTCAGCATAAATAGCGTAGCCGATGAATTAGGCTACAACACAAAATATATTTCGCACGTTTTTAAGAAAAAGAATGGAGCTACGTATTCAGAGTATTTGAGAGATTTAAGGATAAAATATGCAATTTCTCTTTTTGACCACGGTCTTGATTCTGTAAAAAACGTTGCGGCTTTGTCAGGCTTTTCAGACCCGCTTTACTTTTCTACCGTGTTTAAAAAATGTGTAGGTGTAACACCGAAGGAATATAAGAAAACAAAATAAATTATTTTTATGGATTTCGTTTTTGCAAGGTGGCAGCCATTCTTCATCCTAAAGTTTTTTAGAAATTTATAATTTTATTATAAAATTTACGGGAGGTATTTTTATGGAAAATTATGATTCTTTAAGAATCCTTTTTATCCGTCACGCCCAAACGAATTATGATAATTGGGCGGGCAGAGACCCGAGTGACGGCGAGCTTACACCATTCGGTGAGGAGCAGTGCAATATCTTGGGCGAAAAATTAAAAAACGAAAAAATAGATGCGTTTATTTCGAGCTCACTTCTTCGTGCATTTAAAACCTGTGTGGGTGTCTGCAAAGCACAAAAGGGTGAGCCGATAATTGAAATATGTCCTGAAATTATTGAGTGTGGCTGCACACCCGGTTATTTTGGTTGCAGTGAAGAATATCTAAAAAAATATTATAAAAACACAAAAATGCTTAAAAATCTTTTCGAAAATGAGAGCTATGATTTTGGTTGCGAAAGTGTAGAAGATAATAATTTAAGAGCACAAAAATTAATCAGTTACATAAAAGAAAAATATAAATGTGGGCAGACTGTAGCAGTTTTCAGTCACCACGGAATGCTGGAATATTTAATCCCTACAGCATTGGGAATCAAAACACGCGAATTCTTTTTCGCCCTTGACAATATTTCTGTTACAGAGGTTGATATTTGTGAGGATGGAAAGACTGTTTTAAGAAGTGTTAACGGTTAAGCTCTCACTCTTAATAAAACTGTTGAAAAATAAAAAGAAAAATATTATAATAAAACATATATTACCACCCGAAAGGAATTAAAGAATGAAAAAAATAATTTCTGTAATATTATCTGTTGCAATGCTTTTTGCACTTTGCGTCCCTGCATTTGCGGCAGAAGCAAAAACACAAAGTAATTATAACGGGCTTCCTGTAATTATTGTGAGAGGTATTGATTTTGCAGGGCTTACGTACCCCGATGGCACAAAAGCACTGCAGATAGACGCAGGTTCAATAATAGCCACACTTATGCAGTCTGTTTTTATGGATAAAAAAGAGCTTCTTGACGGTGTGTTTACTGTGGCATATGATATTTTGTCACCACTTGCCTGTGACAAAAACGGTAATTCTATTGAGAATATATCAATGGTTCAATATTACGGTTCAATGGCAAATCATCCTGATTTTGTTGCAAATCTTCAGGACGGCGGTGAAGAGGGTATTGTTAAAACCGCAATAGAAAAATACGGTGCAGAAAATACATATTACTTTACTTATGACTGGCGTAAGCAGCCCGAGGATATTGCAACTGAATTAAATTCATTTGTAGAGGATGCAAAGAAAACAACAGGTAAAGATAAGGTTAACATAATTTGTGCCTCAATGGGCGGTATGGTTACAACTGCTTATATGTATTATTTCGGCACAGAAAATATTAACTCAGCAGTATTCCTTTCAGGTGCACAAAATGGTACTTACGTTTGCGGAGATGCTTTAAACGGCAGAATTGTTTTTGAAAAAAAGGTTCTTTTAGATTTTTTGAATGATGCAACAGACGGCAACTTTTTGCTTAAAATTCTTTTGGGTGTTTTAGATTCTTTAGGTGTTTTAACAAAGGTGATAAATTTTGTAAACGGACTTGTTGCTGACAGCTTTGATGAAGCAAACGACAGAGTTCTTCGTGATTGCTTCGGCACACTTTGCGGATTCTGGGCACTTTGTCCTGATGATGATTTTGAAAGCGGTGTTGAAACAATTTTTTCAGGTCACGAGGATGAATATTCCGTGCTCTTAGGTAAAATCAATAAAACGAAAAAATTCGTTTTCAGCACAGAAGAAACTCTTAAAAATGCTCAGAAAAACGGTGTGAAAATATCATTTGTTTCAAACTACAACGGTACTCTTGCTCCTGTTTATGAAAGAGCAAACTGTAACGGTGACGGCGTCTTAGAAACAGAGTTAACCTCAAATTTTGCAGTAGTTGCACCTTTAAATCAAAAGCTTTCGGGTGAACAAATAGCTGCGGCAAATACAAAATATCTTTCACCTGATAAAGTAATAGATGCAACAACGTCTCTTTTCCCTGACAACACATGGTTTGTTAAAAACGCACCACACGTTGCGGCAGATTACAATACAGAATTCAGCACGTTCACCTTCACTCTTTTAGAGAGCGATGTTCAGCCGGATATAAATATGTTCAGCGAATATCCTCAATTTATGATAGCAGACGAGGCGCTTAACCTTAGTCCGTTAGAATAAGAAAAAGACCATTCCGCTCAGAATTCGGCGGAATGGTTTTATTGATTATTGACACTACGCAAAAGTAATGCTATAATTTTACAACCACAGCGTGGATATTTTACAGGAGATGAGAAAGATGAAATTTTGCACTAATTGCGGTAGCGAGGTAGCAGATAATGCATTCAATTGCGGCGTTTGCGGAACAGCAATGGATATGGCACCTCAGCAAAACACAGCAACACAAATGAATAATATGCAGAACACACAGGCATATTATAACCCACAGGCAACACAAATGATGCCCGCGAATAATCAACAATGGGCAAATCAACCGGCACAAGGGGCAAATGGTAGTTCAACTATTCCGATTTTGTCAATTGTATTTGCAATTTTTGAGCCGGTAATAGGTTTGGTTTTGTCAATAATCGGTCTTTGTCAATCAAAGCAACCGGGTCCAAACAGAACAAAGAGCTTTATAGGTCTTATAATATCAATTGTTTTGATAATGTTACCTGCTTTAATGTTTATAATATTCGGAAGCTTTGTGGAAGATATTATATTAGAAATTTTAGAAGAGTTATATTGGTATCTCTAATAAAAGGAATGGTAGAATTTAAAATGAAAAAATTGTTAGATTTCTGATAAGGAGATGTGAAGATGGGTATTTGCAGTAATTGTGGGCAACAGAATTATGATGGTGCGGTTTCTTGTTCAAGATGCGGTGCCTCATTTGTGAATCAGAATATGTATATGAATAATAATCAGCCTAATTATAATAGGCAAGGCTACAACCCCGTAGGTTATGGCTCATCGGGCTATAATCCCGTAGGCTATGGTTCTTCAGTTGGTTATAATCAAGGGTATAATAATATGAATTTCCAGAATAATATGGCTTACCAACAGATGCTTTTAGAAAATGAATCATCTGCACTTCCTGTGACGGCATTGGTGCTTGCTTTTTTGTTCCCGCTTGTAGGTTTTATATTGGGTATTATCGGCGTTGCTAAATCAAGAAAACAAAGCAATAAAAATATGAGTGTTGCTGCAATAGTACTTTCAATTGTTGTACCCGTACTTCTTTTTATATTTTTCTTTGCGCTTGCAGCAAGTGGAATGTATTACTACTATTAAGACAAAAACTTAAGAGGGTTAATTAATGACATATTACATAGGTCAGGCATTGGGTGTTTTAGCAACTGCTATGACAATTTTAATGTTTCAGTTAAAAAACAAAAACCATATGCTTTTCGTAAATATAATTTCAAATTTAGCAGTTTCAGTAAATGTTTTATTTATAAACAATGAGTTTAATTCGGGTGTTATAATTTGTTTAATTGCAATTGTGCAATTAATAGTTTCATATATTCACGATAAAAAAGGTAAAGAGGTTCCACTTATAGAAAAAATAATCTTTTTAGCACTTTATATTGCGGGTGGATTAGTAGGGTTTACAGGTCCTAAAGAAATTCTTCCTATTATTGCGGCAGTCTTTTATATGTTTGCAATGTTCCAGAAAAATCCACAGAGAATAAGATATATTTTACTTGGAAATATGTCCTCGTGGATAATTTATTTCCTTTTACCATTTTCAACCTCAATATTTGCACAAATTGCAGGTATCATTTCTTCGCTTATAGGTATTTGCAGATACAGAAATCAAAAAACGGAGGTTCGATAAAATGGGGGATATAATTAATTTTGAAGAATATTTAAATAAATTGTCAGAAGAGGAAAAGACCCGGATTTTTATGAATGTACTTGACAATTTACAGTTCGGTGATTCTGTAGATATGCAAGATATAATTTCTGATTTAGTAAATAGCTTCAGGGTTATTTTAAAAGCATTGAGAATTGAAAAAATTACAGAATTTACTTTTGTTGATTACGAATATCCACGACTTATTATAATAAATGGAAAAGAGTACGACCTGGATGGTGCTTTTGATAAAGATGCTGATGCGGGTGCGGCACTTTATGAAATAGATGCACTTATTGCTGATTTGGTTTGTGATTTCGGAATGAAAAGCGAACAGGTTTTAAAACTAATAGAAAAAGAAATCAAGAAATAACAAAAAACAGATGCAGAAAATTAATCTGCATCTGTTTTTCTTATAAACTATATAAATGCGAAGTGTCATTTATAAATTCAAAAACAACGTCGCCATATTTATTAGTGCCTTTTTTGTAAATTGTAACTTTAGTAACACCTGTGTTTTTAAAGTCTAAATCATAAAAAGGGCACTCTTTTTTGTAACCCATTAACGAGAATACCAAATACGTTATAAATGCCGCGTGGCTGACTATTGCAATTTTTTCGCCGTCCCTTTGGTGAGCCTTTATGTAGCTTAAGGCTTTTTCTGCCCGTTCAAATAAATCAGCTTCATCGCTTGTGGAGTTATAGTAAAAAAGAGATTTATCAGGGTCAATATCTTCGGCTAAAAAAGCATTTTTGTTTATCTTATTAATTTCAGTAAATGACGAATGGCTGTATTCAGGAGAAATACCCGCTTCAGTTAAATAAGGTAATATTTTTAAATGTTTTTCATTCGGCTGTTTTTTAATTATTTCTGTTGCAGTTTCAACCGCCCTTAAAAGAGCACTTGAATAAACTGCATCAAATTCTGTGTTTTTAAAGCGTTCACCGCACAAAATAGCTTGTTTTTTTCCAAGTTCTGTGAGTCTCGGGTCGTGAAGTTCTTCAAATGAAAGTCCTTCGGTTACTCTTTCAACATTTCCTTTGCTCTGCCCGTGGCGAATTATGAAAAGTTCAAGTTCAATAATTGGTTTTGCATTTTCCATTTACGCTTATCTCCTGATAATTTTAATTGTTTTTATTTCCCAAGGGTGGAATTGAAGTTTGCCATTTTCAACAGTTTTTAAATCATTACCGAGCAAGTCTGTTTCTGAAACAATTTTGCCAAATTGAGAACTGATTTCAACAGAATAATTGTTGTCAGAATAATTACAGAATCGTGCTAAAATATAATCATTTTCAGGGTAAAGAGCGGTTAAAATGATTTCTGGATTTTGTTCTTTTAATGTTAAAAATGATGCATCAGATAAATTACCGCTACCATTACTGCTGAAAACCGCAACAGGTGGTTGTACATAGCAAAGAGCAGCTTTGTGCAATTCAATATTTGATAATTCAGCAGAAAATGGCATAATTGCAAATTCGTTTTCAAATTCACCCTCTAAAATTCTTGTGCCACACATATATTCATTTGAATAAATGTGTGGAATTAAAAGGTGATTGCCATTAAGTGCCGAACCCATACAACCTTTATTAAAAATTGCAAGACCCTTGTTTTCATCACGAAGACAAAGCCAGTAAATTCCGTGAAAATATGTAGTATTGTTAAAAGATTCTTCAGCGGAAACTTCGGTATCAATAAGAATATCATCATCCGGATACCAGTATTTTTCTGTTTTTCTTAAAGCGCCATTCCATTCTGAGATAGAGTAAGGCAGGTCACGGAACATTTTACGGTCTTTACTTAAATTTACGTTAAGTGAAAGGCAAAGCTTATCTTCGTGATGGTGACCATTAAGTGTAAAAGGAACCGGTCGCCCTTGGGTTACATCCGTTCTGCCAACAAGCTCATTGTTCATTGTAAAGCGCGATTTGCAATCAATTCTTTTAGATTTACCTATCATATATATAGAAAATTCAAAAGGAATTCCACCAATTTCACCTTTTTGTGTTGCAACAGCAGAATTATTAGATGCTTTAACCGTCCATTGACCTCTTGATGCAGAGTCAACACCATTTATATTACCAGTGAAAAGCTCGCCTGTGCTGTTACCAATTAAAACCTTGTCAGTAACAACATCTTTAATATATGCAATACCATTTTCGGTTAATTTTATTTTGTAGCAAGGTGTAGTGAGTTCGCCACTTTCTTTGTTGTAGAAGAATAATTTGTTATCGTCACAATCAGCATTTTTCAACGTGAATCGTTTAATAGTAAACGGAGAAAGCTCTGCAAGGAAGCGAAGAGTCTTTTTACCATTTTTCTCGATTATTTCGCATTCGAGTTTTTTATCACCATCAAAAACAACAACGTTGCTTTCTACTGGAATTTCTATGTACTCACAAATATCAAATGAATGATGGTTTATAGCAATAATCGAGTCGCTGTTTTTATCGGCAAAACTTTCTTTTATAAATTCAAGTGAA
>JAZRKU010000054.1:0-10682 GCA_045646485.1 Acutalibacteraceae bacterium | reverse complement strand
GCTTGGCCTCCGACTTAACGTTCTTTATCCTGTAATTCTTCGGTTATATAGTGAGGCAAGGGCATCTGACCAACTTTGTCAAGAATATTGAAAAAATTATCGTTTTTATCGTAGCTGAATTTAATAATTCTATTTCCGTTTTCCAGAACCTCAGTTACTTCGCACTTTAAAATTCCTTCACCGAATGAAAAAACAGTACCAACTTTTGCACGTTTACCAGGTCCTGCAAGAGCTTCCCATACGTCATTTTCTAATTGGTTAAGTAAAAGAAACTCAACGACTGCACCAGTTTCTTTCTTAACACCATAAATTCGCGCTGGTAAAACACGTGTGTTATTTAAAATAAGGGTATCACCTTTATTTAAATAATCGCAAACATCATAAAAATGTTTGTTAAAAATATTATCATTTTCTTTAGATAAAACCATCATTTTTGAAGAATCGCGAGGCTCTAATGGAGTCTGTGCAATAAGTTCTTCTGGTAAATCGTAGAAAAAATCTGATTTATTCATTAAAATACCTTCTAAATAGTAAAAAATAATTGACTTACAAACGCAGTTTATGTTAATATATATCGGTATGTAAGCGAGGTATATTATAATCTATTTATTTCGTATTTACAAGTATTTTTTAGAAATCCGGAGGTGTACTTATGAAAAAGTACAAAGTTGGTATTATCGGAGCAACCGGTATGGTTGGTCAAAGATTTGCTCTTCTTCTCAGTGAGCATCCTTGGTTTGATGTTACAGTTCTTGCTGCAAGTTCACGTTCAGCAGGAGTTACTTATAAAGAAGCACTCGGCGACCGTTGGTGTATGACAGAAGCAACACCAGAAAAATATTTGGATATGGTTGTTCTTGATGCAGAAAAAGATATTGAAAAAATTGCTTCTTCAGTTGATTTTGTTTTCTGTGCAGTTAATATGAGCAAAGAAGAAACAAAAGCACTCGAAGAAAAATACGCTAAAGCTGAATGTCCTGTTGTTTCAAATAACAGTGCTTTCAGAATGGCAGAAGATGTTCCTATGGTTGTGCCTGAATTAAATGCAGACCACATTAAAATTATTGAAGCTCAAAGAAAACGTCTTGGTACAAAACGCGGCTTTATCGCAGTTAAATCAAACTGCTCACTTCAGTCTTACGTACCTGCACTCTTCCCTCTTCACGAAGAGTATGGTGTTAAAGACGTTCTTGTTTGTACTTATCAGGCAATTTCAGGTGCAGGTAAAACTTTCGAAAGATGGCCTGAAATGGTAGATAACGTTATCCCATTCATCGGCGGCGAAGAAGAGAAGAGTGAAAAAGAACCACTCAAGCTCTGGGGTAAAATTGAAGATGGTAAAATCGTTCCTGCAACTTCACCAAACTTTACTGCTCAATGCATCAGAGTTCCTGTTTCTGATGGTCATATGGGTGCTGTTTTCGTTCGCTTCGATAAGAAGCCTACTAAAGAAGCAATGATTAAAGCCTGGGCTGATTTCAAAGGCAGAGCACAAGAATTAGAACTTCCGAGTGCACCAAAACAATTCCTTCACTATTTTGAAGAAGACAATTGTCCACAGACAAAGCTTCACAGAAATCTTGAAAATGGTATGGCAGTTTCTATTGGTCGTCTCAGAGAAGATACACAATATGATTATAAGTTCGTTTGCCTTGCACACAACACATTAAGAGGTGCCGCAGGTGGTGCAGTTCTTCTTGCAGAGCTTCTTTGTGCAGAAGGTTATATGGACTGATAATAATAAAAATAATATTTGGGAGGTCATACTGTGAAAAAGCCTATTTTCGCAGGTGCGGGTGTTGCAATTGTTACACCTTTTAAGGACGAAACTCTTAAAATTAATTTTCCGCTTTTTGAAGAGTTAATTAACGAACAAATTGAAAACGGAACAGATGCCATTGTCGTGTGTGGTACAACAGGCGAAAAATCAACTCTTGTTTATGATGAACATCTTGAAGCAATAAAAGTTGCAGTAAATGTTACAAATGGTCGTGTACCTGTAATTGCAGGTACAGGAAGTAACGACACTATGCACTCTGTAATTCTTTCAAATGATGCAGAAAAATGTGGGGTTGATGGACTTTTAACAGTTACCCCCTATTATAACAAAGCATCACAAGATGGTTTGATTGAATCATTCAATTATATTGAAAAACGTGTTTCTACACCTATGATACTTTATAACGTACCATCAAGAACAGGTGTTAACATTTTACCTGAAACATATTTAGAACTTTCAAAATTACCTTTAGTTAACGGTGTTAAAGAAGCAAACGGTGATATTTCTGCTTTCGCAAAAACTGTTTCACTTTGTAAAGATAATTTAAATTACTATTCGGGTAACGATGACCAGATTACTGCTTTTATGGCTTTAGGTGCTATTGGTGTTATTTCTGTTCTTTCAAACGTCGCTCCTTCAGTTACTCATAATATTGCACAATTAGCTTTAGACGGCAACATTAAAGGAAGTGCTGAACTACAGCTTGAATATCTTGACCTGTGTAACGCGTTATTTTGTGATGTTAACCCTATCCCTGTTAAAGAAGCGTTGTGCTTAATGGGAAAGGATGTCGGAAGATGCAGAATGCCTCTTTCGCCTATTAATGAGAAAAATAAAGCAACTTTAGTTAAAGCGTTAAAAAATCATAACCTGATTTAATTTTTCGGAGGAAGTTTAAATGACAAAGATACTTTTAAGTGGTTGTTGTGGCAAAATGGGCAGAACTGTTACAAATATTGTGAATACTCGTAACGATTGTCAGATTGTTGCAGGTGTTGATATTGTTGAAGATTCTTCTTTAGGCTACCCTGTTTTTCAGACTTTTTCCGAAGTTCAAGTAAAAGCAGATGTTATAATTGACTTTTCTAACCCAGCCTTGCTCTCTTCAATGTTAGATTATGCAAAATCAGCTAATACAGCAGTTGTTATTTCAACAACCGGTATTTCTGACGAGCAAATTAAAATCGTTGAAGAAGTTTCAAAAGAAATACCTATTTTCTTTTCTTATAATATGTCAATGGGTGTAAGTCTTCTTTGTGAACTTGCAAAAACTGCTGCAAAGGTTTTAGGTAGTGATTTTGATATCGAAATCGTTGAAGCACACCACAACCAGAAATTAGATGCTCCAAGTGGTACAGCTTTAATGCTTGCAGACAGCATAAATGAAGAACTCCCGGATGTTTATTATGAATATGACAGACATTCAAAAAGACAAAAAAGAAACGAAAAAGAAATTGGTATTCATTCAATTCGTGGTGGTAATATTGTTGGTGAACACGAAGTAATTTTTGCCGGCAATGATGAAATTGTTAAACTCAGCCACTCGGCACGTTCAAGAGCAATTTTTGCACAAGGTGCTGTTAACGCTGCAAACTTCTTAAATGGCAAAACACCAAGAATATATAATATGAAAGACCTTGTTAATGGTTAAAAAATTTCACCCAACATCATCAAAAATGATGTTGGGTGTTTTGTTTATTATTCAGATAAAAACTTAATCGCTTTTTCGTATTTTTCTTTACGCCCCAAAGCTTTTTCGTCAACAACAGTAAGTCTTGTTAAATCACTGTTATGTTTTAAATCAGCAAGCTTTACTTTAGTTGCTATACTGTTTTTCTTAATCGCTTCAATATAATCCATATAAGGCACACTTTCGTCGTGCGTTAAAAGTTTTAAAGCACTTATAATTTCATCACTAAAACCTTGTTTTTCTAAATCTTTAAAAGAAACGTCTGTGTCCTCAACAACATCATGAAGAAGTGCGACGACTGTTGTTGTTTCATCAGTCATCTGTTCAGCTAAATGAAACGGATGAAACACATAAGGCATATCACTTTTGTCAACTTGATTTTTGTGTGATTCAAAACAGAGCTTTAAGGCTTTTTTAGTTAAATCAGTATAAATCATAAACTTGACTCACTTAATAAAAATATATTTTTTAAAGAAAAATTCAATTCTTAGATTCTATTGAATATGTGATAGTTATATCTTCTTTAAAAGTGCTCTTATTCGCACCATTTACTGCACAAACTCCATATTTATATGTTGAGCCCTCAGATACATTTGCATCGCTCCAGCTTGTTATTTCCGAATCTGGTTCAGCAACACAAGCCCATTCTGACCAAGTCTGTGTTTTTTCGTTAAAATCGCTACGATATAAAATATAACTTTCTGCTCCAGCAGTTTTCTCCCAACTAACTTTTATAGTAGTTGAATCAACACAGACACTAACCATTGGTTCTGTTAAGCATATTAATTGATTTGAAACTTTATAAGCACTTTTTGCGCTACCGGACACAATTCGAACTGTATATCTGTATTTGGCCCCACTCATGACATTTTCATCGACCCAACATTTCGGTGTATCACCAAAAATATATCCCGAAGAAACAACCGACCACTTAGACCAATTTTGGAGTGATTCATTATAAACCGAGCGATAAATAAGGTATTCTTGGTCTGTAGTACTAATTGTAGTCCAAGATACTTTAACGCCATTTGAACAGTTAGCAATTTCTACGTTTGGTGTTTCTAAATAAATTAAAGAATCACTTGCTTTATAGGTACTCATATAATCGCCTCTTACACTTCTTACAGTGTAACGATATTGCACACTATTTTTTACGTTTCTGTCTACCCAGGAACTCGCAGTACTCTTTGCTGTACCCATAACTTTCCATGAAGACCAGTAATTATTATTCACAAGCTCTGAACGATAGACTCTGTAACCTGTTGAACCAGATGTCTTACTCCAATTAACCTTAATTCCTGTAGTAGCATTTGCAATTTTTACTGTTGGTTGTGCAAGAAAAAGCATATTTTCAGAGGCTTTGTAGTTACTCTTAAAATTCTTTCCGTTGCAAGCTCTGACAGTATATTTGTAGAATATACCGCTTTTTGCTTTTGTATCTGTCCACGAGGTTTTGTTTGCTGAAGCGGTTCCTCTATTTGTCCATCCTGACCATTTTTTAGTTTTTGCGTTATATGATGCAGAGTATACTGTATAGCCCGTTGCATTGGCTACTGTTGTCCAAGAAACCTTTATACCATTTGAAGCATTTGCAACCTTAACAATCGGTATTGAATTGTATTTTAACCCTTTTGTTGCTTCATATTTACTTTGAACTGTACCACTCACCGCACGAACAGCATAACTATAAGTTACTCCAAGTTTAGTTTTGGTATCTGTATAATTTGTAAATTGATATGCAGTTTTTAAAATCGACCATTTTGAATACTTTTTAGTGCTTGTATCATAAGTTCTTCTATATATTATATATTCATCTGCATTTGCTACTGCACTCCACAGTAATTTAATACCTTTTGCTGTATTTTCAATTTTTACTTTTGGAGTCGATAAACTTTTTACCGAAGATGTAACCTTAAATGTAAAACCATTTTCTTTTGCATAATTCTGTGCTACTGAACCACTTTTACCATTTATTACAAAACCTTTTGTTTTTACAGAAGAGTTGCTATAACCTAATGCTTGTGCTCCGATTGTCTTTACAGATCCTGGAACTATTACGCTTTTTAAATTTTCACAACCTAAAAAAGCTGACTCACCTATAACACTTATTCCATCACCTAATAATACTTTGGAAAGTTTTGTGCAAAAATAAAATGCCCCCACCCCCATTTGGGTGATACCACTACCAATTTTTACACTTTCAAGATTTGAACAATATGCAAAAGCCGCTTGCCCTAAACTTGTAACATTATCGGGAATTACAATAGAAGTAAGACCTTCGCAAGCAAAAAAAGCATTACCTCCAATTTTTTTAAGCCCTTTTCCAAAAGAAACACTGTTTAAGTTATTACAAGAATGAAAAACCAAGTCATTCATTGTTTTTACACTATCGGGTATCACTATAGATTTAAGCCCAAAACAATACATAAATGCACAGTTATCAATTGTTATAACTGTATTAGGAATTTTAACACTTGTAAGTGAAGTGCAATTGTAAAATGCTGAATCACCAATTACTGTTACGGGTAAATTTTTGTATGTCTTAGGAATAGTTATTTCACCCTTTGCAGTTTCTTTACACTTGCTTACTGAATAAGACTTTTTATCTGAATTCAAGACAAACGTTAAATCAGATGCAGACGCTGCACTTACCTCTATTGGTGCAGAGAAACACACACCACATACTAAAACAAATGCAAAAAACAAACTTACCAATTTTCTCATTTAATTACCTCCTGTTAATACTATTATTAGTTTCCAAGATTAATTAACAACCAAAAAATGAAATTTAAATTTATTACTTAAACATAATCCAGTTGAAAATTTTGCTAACATTTATGTTAACTTACTTTAATAAATAGCCAACCTCCCTTCTTTTTTCTGCTACACTTATATATAACATATTTTTCAAAAGACTACAAAAAATTTTTAAAAAAATACTTTTTCGGTAAAACAAATAAAAACAAGCGATGTTTTTTATTCATTAACACCACTTGTTTAATCAATAATTAATATGCTTTACCCCAATAAACCATTTGTGTAGCAGGCTTGCCACAGCAAACGCATTTATCTGAAAGTGTTTCTTGTTCAAATGGAATACAACGTGAGCCAACACCTGTAAGCTCTTTAACCTTGTCTTCGCATTCTTCTTCACCGCACCACATAGCCTTAATGAAACCATCACCATTTTCAGTAAGTGCTTTGTTGATTTCATCAATTGTAGTACAAGCGAATGTATGCTTATTTAAATTATGAAGTGCTTTTTCATAAATAGCCTTTGCAAAATCATCGAGTGCTTTCTGAATTTCCGCTTCAAGGTTATCAAGTGAAACAAAAATCTTTTCTCTGTTGTCACGACGAACTAAAACACATTGATTTTTCTCAATATCTTTAGGACCAATTTCAAGACGAAGCGGAACACCCTTCATTTCATATTCAGCAAACTTCCAACCCGCAGAGTTGTCACTGTCGTCAACCTTAACTCTGAATGTCTTTGAAAGTCTTTCTTTTAATTCATAAGCCTTGTCAAGTACACCTTCTTTATGTTGTGCAATAGGAAGCACGACAACCTGAATCGGCGCAACATCCGGCGGAAGAACAAGACCATTATCATCACCGTGTGACATAATAATAGCACCGATAAGTCTTGTTGTAACACCCCATGATGTCTGATGTACATAAGAAAGTTTATTAACTTTATCCTGATAAGTCATATTGAAAGCTCGTGCAAAACCATCACCAAAGTAGTGTGATGTACCTGCCTGAAGAGCTTTACCATCGTGCATAAGTGCTTCAATTGCATAAGTAGACACAGCACCTGCAAATTTATCACTTTCAGTTTTCTTACCCTTAACAACAGGCATACAAAGAGATTTTTCACAAAAGTCAGCATAAATGTTAAGCATACGCTCTGTTTCTTCAATTGCTTCTTCTGCAGTAGCGTGTACTGTATGACCTTCTTGCCACAAAAATTCTCTTGTTCTTAAAAATGGTCTTGTAGTTTTTTCCCAACGAACAACACTACACCATTGATTATAAAGTTTCGGCAAATCTCTGTGAGATTGAACAACTTTTGCATAATGCTCACAGAAAAGTGTTTCTGAAGTAGGTCTTACACAAAGTCTTTCTTCAAGTTCTTCACTACCGCCGTATGTAACCCATGCAACTTCAGGTGCAAAACCTTCAACATGGTCTTTTTCTTTTTGTAAAAGGCTTTCAGGAATAAACATAGGCATATAAACATTTTCGTGCCCTGTAGCCTTAAAATGACCATCAAGAATGCTTTGAATATTTTCCCATATAGCATAGCCATATGGACGAATAATCATACAACCCTTAACACTTGAATAATCAACAAGGTCTGCCTTTTTAACAACATCTGTGTACCATTGTGCAAAATCAACATCCATAGATGTGATTGCTTCAACCATTTTCTTCTGATCTGCCATTATAAAAAATCCTTCTCTAAATTATGTATTATGAATTAGTTTTCTTCAATGTATTTAACTAAATCACCAATTGTTTTCATACCTTCAAGAGCTTCGTCAGGAAGTTCAATTGAAAACTCATCTTCAACTGTCATAACAAGGTCAACAAGGTCGAGTGAGTCAATGTCGAGCTCATCAGTAAGTGAAGTGTTCATTGTAATAAGTTCTTCTTCAATTTCAAACTCTTCAATAATGATTGTTTTAAGTTTCTCAAAAACCATAAAAACAACTCCTAAAAATTATTTTTTACATAAAAACACAGAATAAATACTGTGTATAGATTTTATAAAGTTTATAATGATTTGTCAATAGTTTTCACCGAAAAATCAAAATATATTATTTTTCTAAATTAAAAAATAAAGGGATATGCAATAATTTATGCACATCCCCTTCTGATTTATTATTTTTTATTGAACATTTTATTGAATTCTTTGGTTAAAATCGGAGAAATAATACTATAAATTGTAAGGTTACTTGTCGATTTAATAAGATTAAACCCAATACAAACACCTAAGAACTTCTCAACGAAAACATTAAATGTAACACCTGGCATAAATACTGAAACCATCCAAACATTTAAAGGAATCATTACAAGAGTCATTACAATTACACCTAAAATATTTGAGATTATAACACCTTTTAAGCCATCAATTTTTTTTCTTACAAAATGAACAACCAAAATCATAAGTCCTGAAGAAACAAAGTGCATAATAAATCCTATATATCCACTTGCAGAACTCACTGTGAGAGCTTGAATAAGACAAACCACAAAAAGTGTAACTATCGAATAAACAGGTCCTAAAATTGACGAACACAAAAGAATCGGAATGTCAGAAAATTCCATTTCGTAAAAGTTCGCACTTGGAAAAATAGGAAAACGTATGGTTGCCATAAGCACTAAAGAAAGCGCCGCTAAAACACCTGCAGTAGTGAGTCTTTGGAGTTTTTGTTTGTTTGTGTAACTTGTTTTTTTCAAAATTTACAACACCTTTCAAAAAAATAATCGCCCCGAAAGACTCAGGGCGAAAATAAAGGTTTCAAAAAATGAATATATAAAATTCAAAATTACAAGAAATCTTCTTTCATCCGGACTATACCGTCGGTTCGGGAATCGCACCCGATCAACCAAAAAAGGCTCGCAGACTTTACTGCCGGTGGGGAATTACACCCCGCCCTGAAGTTTCGTTCTAATACATAATAGCATATTTTTGCGATTTGTCAACGAAAATTATAGATTTTAATATACATCATCAGTTAAATCTTCATTTTCAATGGAGTAATACTCGTTTCGCTCCTTTTCAAAACTTTCTTTAGTAAATTCAGGATGTGTTTTTTTGAAATAATCAAGTGCTTCTTTTGATTCAATCCAGGTTTTATTATATTCGAAAATCCCAGATTTTGCCGAAGCAATAAATCTATCATCAGAATCAAATGCATTAGAATAAATGTCAGACGCCGAATAATAAAGTGCTTCTTTTGCTTGGAACGAAACATCTTTTTCGCCTTCGTCAACAAGTTTTGTAAGAACAGGTATTCCGCTTACACCTAAAGAATCAATCTGACTTACATCTATCTTGATTTTACCCTCTTTGAAATTTTTGTAATTGTAATCTGCTATAACAGAATTGATATTAACCATTGAAATAGATAATAATGTTAAAGTACAAACAACAATAATCGGTTTTATATACTTAATTTTAGCAATTAAAAGTTTTAATATTATTATTACAAATATTGTTGCAAGCATAATCATAAAAACACTTGTTAATACACGAAGTCTTGTAAGTCCATAAAGTGAAATATACTTCACCATTTTAAATATTGCTGTTGAAATATAAAAAATTGAAAAAGATGATATAAATAATAAAAGAGCCTTAGTAGATTTTGGTAATTTATAATTGTTTCGTTTTACATTTATTGCAGTACAGCTTAAAATAACAAAATTTATAAAGACAATTACTGCCATTTGAAAAAATCCACTTCGTGCAAACTCTGCCGCTGTATAATCTTTTGGTAAAACAAGTTTAAATGCATCCACTATATATGCAAGTTGTGTGAAAAGATAAAACAAATAAACAAATGAAATAGAAATTAAAAATGCATTGATACCACTCACTGCAAGTTTGCCCTCGCGTTTTCTAATTTCTTCTTTTTTTAATGATGTGGATTTTTTTAAATAAAAAATTAAACTGTAACAAATTGGTGTTAGTACTAACGATATGAATATTGCAATGAAAATTGAACGTGTGTTTTCTAAGATTTTATTTAAAACTGACTCAAACGCAATATCTGAAGATGATAACAACGGAATAATAATAAACAATGCAGGAACTGCTACAACTACACCTGTTAAAATTGAAGAAAAGTTCTTTACTTTCTTATTTTTTAAACTTTTCTTCGCACTTTTAAATGGTGAAAAAACATTTGAAAGTGTTTTTGCGAATGGTTTAAGAAATGCACTGTAAAACCAATAATAATTAGAATCTTTTTCTCTGATATTATCCGAAACTCCCGTTAAACTAACAATTAAAATAAAAAACAAATAGAGAATCGTAAAAAATTTTATCAAACCATCACTATTAAGCGAAAAAGAACTGATTAACAACACCGAAGAAATATATAGAAAAAAATTAAATATCTTTCCCTTAGACGCTTTATTAAAAAGATAAAAAAATGCAAATGTAACAAACAAAAACATAGTTATCGAAAAACCAAAATTAAATAA
>JAZRKU010000053.1:0-30961 GCA_045646485.1 Acutalibacteraceae bacterium | reverse complement strand
AGATTGGAGGTTATATGATGACCGAAAATATAGGTAAGGTTGTAAGCGTTAATGGTAACCTCGTCTCAGTAAGGTTTACAGGCGATGTTTCCATGAACGAAATTTGTTATGTTAAAGTAGATGATGTTAAACTCAAAAGTGAGGTTATCCGTATAAAAGGGGATATCGCACAAATTCAGGTTTATGAAATGACAGGCGGTATTAAATGCGGTGACGATGTAGAATTTACCGGCGAAATGTTATCTGCTCAGTTAGGCCCTGGTCTTTTAGGTCAGGTTTATGACGGTCTTCAGAATCCGTTGCCTGTTTTAGCAGAGCAAGCAGGTTGGTTTTTAGAGAGAGGTATTTATGCCGATGGTTTAAATGCCGAAAAGAAATGGGAATTTACACCAACTGCAAAGCCGGGTGATACTTTAAAAGCCGGTGAATATATAGGAACTGTTCCTGAAGGACCATTTACACACAAAATATTCATCCCGTTTAATTTGCTTGGAAGCTATAAAATAAAATCAATAAACGAAAAGGGCGAATATACCGTAAATGAAACTATTGCGGTTATAACAGATGAAAGAGGAAGAGAAATTCCTGTTTCAATGGCATTCAGATGGCCTGTTAAACGTGCTGTTAAGTGCTATAGCGAAAGATTAGCACCGCAAGAAACAATGGAGACAAAGGTGCGTCTTATAGACTCGTTCTTCCCTGTTGCAAAGGGCGGAACCTACTGTACACCAGGTCCTTTCGGTGCAGGTAAAACAGTTTTACAGCACACCACATCAAAATATGCAGATGTTGATATAGTTATTATTGCTGCTTGCGGTGAACGTGCCGGTGAAGTTGTTGAAACGTTAACAGAGTTCCCTGAGCTTACAGACCCTAAAACAGGTCGTTCACTTATGGAGCGTACAATTATTATCTGTAATACTTCTTCAATGCCTGTTGCTTCCCGTGAGGCTTCAGTTTACACGTCAGTAACACTTGCTGAATATTACAGACAAATGGGACTTCACGTTCTTCTTCTTGCAGACTCAACCTCCCGTTGGGCACAGGCATTAAGAGAAATGTCAGGCCGACTTGAAGAAATTCCGGGTGAAGAAGCATTCCCTGCATATCTTGAATCTTATATTGCAGCTTTCTATGAAAGAGCGGGTTACGTTCGTTTGCCTGATGGTAGCACGGGTTCTGTTACAATCGGCGGTACGGTTTCTCCTGCAGGTGGTAACTTTGAAGAGCCTGTTACACAAGCAACCCTTAAGGTTGTTGGTGCATTCCACGGTCTTTCACGTGAGCGTTCAGATGCAAGAAAATATCCTGCTATTGACCCGCTTATTTCGTGGTCTAAATATAATACAGTTACAGATTCTAAAAAATCTGCATTCTGTAAAAGCATTCTTCTTCACGGCGATGAAATCGGTTCTATGATGAAGGTTGTCGGTGAAGAAGGTACAAGTCTTTCTGACTATCAGGTTTATTTAAAAGCAGAAATGCTTGATGCAGTTTATCTTCAACAGAACTCTTTTGATTTGATTGATGCAAACTGTACAAGAGAACGTCAGCGCTACGTTACAGATAAGCTCGTACACATTTTGGGCAGTGAATATGTTCTTGATAATAAAGACGATGCACGTAGCTTCTTTAACCGTATGAGACAAAAATTCATCGACTGGAATTACACTGAATATGAAAGTGATGCATTTAAAAGGGCAGAAAAAGAAATCGATGAAATGTATAACGAAGGTAAAGGTGCTATAAGTGCTGAAGCCGAACTTCTTTTAAAGGGTGGTGAGTGATGATGAATAAGGTATTTAACAGAATTGAATCAATTACAGGTAACGTTATTACCGTTAAAGCTCAGGATGTACGCTACAACGAGTTAGCACAGATAAACACCCGTTTCGGCAAATCACTCGCTCAGGTTAACAAAATTGACGGCGACATTGTTTCATTACAGGTATTCTCAGGTGGCCAGGGTGTTTCCACCGGTGACGAAGTAAGATTCTTAGGGCAGGAAATGCGTGTATCTTTCAGTGAAGATTTATTAGGCCGTATATTTAACGGTTCAGGTGAACCGAGAGATAAAGGTCCGGCACTTACTGAAAATATGAAACCTATCGGCGGACCGTCAGTTAACCCTACAAAGCGTATTCTTGCAAACCGTATGATGAGAACAAATATCCCTATGATTGATATGTTCAACACATTGGTTGTTTCACAAAAGCTTCCTATTTTCTCAATTTCAGGTGAGCCTTACAACCAACTTCTTGCTCGTATTGCTTTACAAGCTGAAGCAGACGTTATTGTTCTCGGCGGTATGGGTCTTAAATATGACGACTTCCTTTATTTTAAAGACGAGCTTTCAAATGGCGGTGCCTTAAGTAAAACTGTTATGTTTATTCATACAGCGTCCGACCCGACTGTTGAATGTATGATGATTCCTGATATGGCTCTGGCAGTAGCAGAGCAATTCGCTTTGCAGGATAAAGACGTATTGGTGCTTCTTACCGATATGACAAACTTTGCAGACTCAATGAAGGAAATTGCTATTACTCAGGAACAAGTTCCGTCTAACCGTGGTTACCCCGGTGATCTTTATTCTCAGCTTGCTTCTCGTTATGAAAAGGCAGTTGACTTTGCAAACTCAGGTTCAGTTACAGTTCTTGCTGTTACTACAATGCCGGGTGATGACGTTACTCACCCTGTTCCTGATAACACAGGTTATATTACAGAGGGTCAGTATTACCTCAAGGGCGGTAGAATTGAGCCATTCGGTTCACTTTCACGTCTTAAACAAAACGTAAATAATAAAACACGTAAGGACCATCGTACGCTTATGGATGCGATGATCAGATTGTATTCATCCTATAAAGAAACGTTAGAAAAGAAAAACATGGGCTTCTCTATGAACCGTTGGGATGAAAAGTTATTGAAATATGGCGGACTTTTCGAAAATAAACTTATGGATTTGTCAGTTAACTTGTCACTTGAAGATTCACTTGATTTAGGATGGCAGATTTTGGCAGATTGTTTCGAAAAGGATGAAACCGGAATAAAGTCAGACCTTACAGATGAATTCTGGCCTGTAAAATAAGGCAAAAAGAATTTTATCAAGTAAAAGGAGGACTGAATTTTGGCAAAAATCAAATTAACTAAAAATGAGTTAAAGGTACAAAAAGATGCTCTCAAGATGTACCGGAGATATTTGCCTACGTTAACACTCAAAAAGCAACAACTTCAGTCAGAAATCCGTACTATTGAAGCAAAGGCTATAGAGGTAAGAAGAGAACGCGAAAATTTAGAAAAGGGTTTTTCTTCGTGGATTGCTGTTTTCAGTGAAGAGAGTGCTTTTCCCGATGGAATAATTACCGTCAGTAACATTCGCAAGGGTATCGGAAATATTGCAGGTGTTACAATCCCGACTTTTGAGGGAGCGGATTTTTCAAGAGGGGATTACGATTTATACGAAACTCCGCTTTGGGTAGATATTGCCGCAAATCATATGGAAAAAGCAATGTCGCTTGATTTGGAGGCTGAAGTGTTAGATGAACAAGTAAGACTTTTAGAAAAAGAACTTCTTTCTACTTCACAAAGAGTTAACTTGTTTGAAAAGGTTAAAATTCCCGAGACAGAAGAGAACATTAAAAAGATATCAATTTATATGGCAGACCAGCAGGTTAGTGCTGTTGTGCGTTCTAAAATTTCAAAACGCAAAATAGCCGCCCGTGACGAAGTATCTTCAGAAATGGAGGTTCAAGCGTTATGATAGTGCCTATGAAAAAAGTTTCTCTCATGATTATGGGAGATAAAAGAAACGAAACACTTAAAAAGCTTCGTAAATTAGGAATTCTTCATATTGAAATAACAGAGGGTTCAGGCAAAAGAATAGATGAACTCAAAGAGCAGATTGCTTTGCTTGAAAGTGCTGTTTTCAGTGTGAGTGAAAAGAAAAATAAAAAACTTGAAATGAAAGAAGCCTCTGTTTCAGAAGTTCTTGAAATTTCAAAGGAGATTGCTTCGCTCTCAGAAGAAAAGAAAAATTGCATTAACGAAAGGGTAACGCTGTCATCTGAGCTCGAAAGACTTAAGGTCTGGGGTGAGATTGACCCAGAAATTGTGTCTGAGTTGTCTCAGAAGGGCGTTGAGGTTTCGTTTTATGAAATGCCGAAAAGTGAATACGAAGCGCTTCCTGAAACAATAAAAACCGTGAGTATGGAAAAAACCAAAAATTCAGTTAAATTCTTGTTTATGAAAACAGGAGTTGAGGGTGAAGAAGAGGTTGTTGACTCACTTAAAAGCTATCGGTTTGAGTTGCCTAAGATTTCGACTCAGGCAATAAAAGATAAAATTCAGGAAAAAACTGACCGTATCGGAGAAATAGACGAAAAAATTTCAGGCTTTGCAGTCTTTGCAGACAGTATGAAAAATGCTGTTAAGGCATGTGAAAAGGAAATTGAGTTTGAAGTTTATTCTACGGGTATGGCAGATGAAAACTTGTCGCAAGACGGTAAAAAGGATGTTTCTATTGCATACTTTACAGGTTACGTTGAAGAAGAAAATCTTGAACGCTTAAAAGAAACTGCAAAAGAAAATTCCTGGGGTCTTCTTGTAGAGGAGCCTACTGAAGAAGATAATGTTCCGACAAAACTTAAAAACAATAAGTTTGTAAGTCTCATTTATCCGTTGACAGATTTCTTAGGAACTGTTCCGGGCTATTTTGAATATGATATTTCATCATGGTTCTTAGGATTTATTCTCATTTTCTTCGGTATTATATTCGGTGACGGTGTTTATGGGCTTCTTTTAACAGTAGCTGCAGCCGCATTGATTATAAAGACAAAAAAATCAAGAAAAGAAATACCACCTGCATTCTTGCTTTTAGGACTGTTTGGTCTTTCAACGGTGCTTTGGGGTACAGTAACCTGTACCTGGGGTGGTCTTCCTGCTGAAAAGTTACCTGAATGGTTACAGGCGTTATCTGTTCCGTTTATTTCAAACGTGTATGCTGATAAAATATGGTATCCGTTCTGGACTGAAGGCGAAGTCGGACTTACTACCGCACAGAATTTACAGATATTCTGTTTCTCACTTGCTCTCATACAGCTTGTTGTAGCACACATTAAGGTTGCTAAACGAAACAGAAAGTCAATTAAAATTCTCGGCGATATAGGTTCAATATTACAGCTTGTCGGCATTTATTATATAGTTTTAAGCTTTGTTGTAAATCCGCAGGTTTTCCCGTTCGGACTCGTTATAAACGGAATTCCGATAGGAACTATTGCCATAATACTTGTTGGTGTTGGCTTTGTAATGAGCTTTGTATTTGCAAACTTTGAAGGCAGCGTTATTAAATCCATTCTTGAAAGCCTTAAAAACATAGTTTCTGTTTTACTTGGCGTGGTTAACGTTTTCTCCGATATAGTTTCTTATATAAGACTCTGGGCAGTTGGTCTTGCAGGTGCGGCAATTTCAGCCACAGTAAATGAGCTTGCAAGTCCGTTACTCGGCAATTTTATGTTTATGATAATTGCAATAGTTCTTTTAGTATTCGGTCACGGACTTAATATGATATTACACGTTTTGTCAGTTATCGTTCACGGTATAAGACTTAACACATTAGAATTTTCATCACACTTGGATATGTCCTGGAGCGGACATAAGTTCAAGCCATTTGAAGAAGATAATTAAATTAATTTAAGGAGTGTTCATTATGAATTTAGGTTTATTGGGAACAGCATTAGCAATGGGTATTGCAGCTATTGGTTCTGCAATCGGTATCGGTATCGCAGGTCAGGCATCAATCGGTGCTTGGAAAAAGTGTTATATGAGCAATAAAGCAGCACCTTTCATTCTTACAGTTTTCGCAGGTGCTCCTCTTACTCAGACAATTTATGGTTTCCTTTTAATGCAACAAATGAAATCAGCAGAAGCAGACCCTGCATTCTTGTTTGGTCTTGGTATTGCTTCAGGTCTTGCAATGGCAGTTTCTGCTTACGTACAAGGTAAAGCAGGTGCAGCAGGTGCAGATGCTTTAGCAGAAACAGGCAAGGGCTTCTCACAATACATTACAGTTGTTGGTCTTTGCGAAACAGTTGCTCTCTTCGCACTCGTTTTCAGCATGGTTGCTTTAGGCTAATTTTTATTAAAAATATTCCACCGAACGAAATTTTTGGAATTTCGTTCGGTGGATTTTTTGGTTTTTATTTACTTATTTTTTGATATACCGTTGATTTCGGCTGTTGGGCTTGTCAGCTTCGGTCATAATAACTAACCCATCATTGATTGCAGGATTAAGATAATTCTTCCTCAAGGCTTCTTTTGATTTTAAACCTAACAGAGAAAGAATTTCATTTGCAGTATATGGTGTATCAAATTCCATTACATTCAAGAGTTTTGAAACATATTCAGAAATACTGCTTGCTGGTGAAGTAAAAGAACTTCCGATTTCATCGAGAATTGCGTTTATCTGCTCCAATATGAATTCAATAAATGCGGTACTTGTTCCATCTATATGGCATTTTGAAATCGCATGATAATAACCACTTTGAAATTTTTCTATCTGACTTTCAATAGGGATGAATTCAAAAATTGGTTGCCATTTTGTAAGAATTGCAGTATGCCAGAGTCTTGCCATTCTACCATTACCGTCTGTAAATGGATGTATAAACACAAATTCATAATGAAAAACCGCAGCAAGAATTAAAGGATGAACAATATCTTTGCTTTTCTCCATCCAAGTGAATAAATTCTCCATTTGTTCAGGTACAAGTCTTGCGGGTGGTGCCATAAAAATACATTTATCTCCATCAAAAACGCCTTCTTCACCAAGACGAAATTCACCACTTATATCTACAAGATATTTTGTCATAATTCCGTGAAGACGTTTTAGTTCTTTTAGATTGTAGACATCAATTGTTGAGATTTCGTCGTAAGCGATATAAGCGTGTTTTACTTCTTGAATTTCTTTTTCTGCACCAAGAACAATTTTACCATTTAAAACATCCTTAACTTCACCTAAAGAAAGGGAATTTGCTTCAATAGCAAGGGAAGAATGAATAGATTTAATTTTATTGTTTTTTCTCAAATGCGGTTTTGAATCAAGATTACTGCGTTCAGTAACTCTACCGATTTTTTCTGAAATTGATGCGACAAGAGACAGAATTTTATCGGTTATTTCGTATGGTGGTGTGTAACCAGACATAAAAACACTCCAATCATCTTGCTTATTATCTTGCTTATTATCTTACCACATTTTGTACTAAATATCAATATTTTATTGAATTTTTAATGTATCAATGGTAAAATCTAAATATTAAATTTCAAAGTTAATTTATCAGGGGAGTAAAAAATGAATTTTAAGTGGGTAGATTATAATCCTGACACAATGAAATATGTTGAAAAATGGCTCGACAAAAAAGCGGTCAAAATGACAGGTATGGATGAAGGGTTTCGTGACTTTTATGAATATTGGGCTAAGGAAGATGGTTTCGTTGTCGGTGAGAATTATTGGTGCAAAGTAGTTTTCGAAAATGAAAAACCGTTTGCTATAATAGCACTTAGTTTATACGAATGTAATGTTGAAATTATGGAAATTTTTGTAGCACCAAAAACGCGTGGTAAAGGCAAGGGCTCAAAAATGATTAAAGAGCTTCTTAATAACGGAAAATCTATAATCGGTTTTGATATACATAAAGCGGATGCAGTTATATACACAAGTAATATAGCTTCACAAAAAGCATTTTCAAAAGCAGGATTTAAACATGAGAGTACTCATGAAGACGGCGATGCTATGAATTATGTTTATGAAAAAACATTTTGAATTTGGTAAAGAGAACAATGAAAAAAGTAATAGTTATAGGTTGTCCGGGTAGTGGCAAAACAACCTTTGCGGAGAAATTAGAAAAGAAAACAAAACTCCCGTTATATTATTTGGATGCTATATGGCATAAGCCCGATAAAACTCATATTTCAAGAGAAGAATTTGACGAGAGAATAAAAGAGATATTTGCTTCATCTGAATGGATAATTGACGGGAATTATAACAGAACAATTGAAATGCGACTTAAAGAATGTGACACGGTTTTTCTGTTCGATTTGCCGACAGAGGTCTGCTTACAGGGTGCAACCGAAAGAATTGGCAAAGGAAGATATGACCTGCCGTGGCTCGAAACAGAGTTAGACCCGGAGTTTGCAAGTTTTATTAAAGAATTCAAAGAAAATTCTTTGCCACAAATATATGATTTACTTGAAAAATATAAAAATGATAAAAAAATTGTAATTTTTAAATCACGAGAAGAAGCAGATGGATATTCGGAGAATATAAAATGAAAATTATTAATACCTGCAGTAAAGTAAAATCAACGTTCAAGAATGGTTTTGATATTGACGTATGGCGCGAATATGCGAAAGAAATCTCGGAAGAGTTACCCGCAAAATGCGAAAATGATGCTAAAAGCTACAATTTCAACAAAGACGTTTTACCCGTAATAGAACTTGCTTTAAATGAAGAAAAAATTGATTTAGTCAGTAAAAATTTTCAAAGCGTGATTGATAAATTAAATGAAAATCTTTCAAAGCTTTTTAAAGATGAACCTGACATTGATATTATTCTTTATTTAGGGCTTTGTAATGGTGCTGGATGGGCAACAACTCTTAATAACAGAAATACTGTTTTGATGGGAATTGAAAAGATTATTGAACTTTGCTGGTACGATGAGAAAAATTTGAGTGGATTGGTTTTACACGAAATCGGTCATTTATGGCACAAGCTTAACGGTAACTTTAACATTTCTACTTTTACAAAACGCAGAAAATCAATTGAACAGCTTTACTGCGAGGGCATAGCTATGGTTTGTGAGCAAATTCTGTGCGGTGATGACGAGTTTTATCATCAGAATAAAAATGGTTGGCTTAATTGGTGCTATGAACACGAGAGCGAAATAAAAAAAGAATTTCTTCGCAGGCTTGACAGTAAAGAAAGTGTTCAGGATTTCTTCGGGGATTGGAGTTCTTATAACGGACACTCAGACGTTGGTTATTTCTTGGGATGCAGGTTTATCAGATATCTTATGAAAAGATACTCATTAAAAGATATTGCAAATATGAATTATAAAACTCTTAATAAATCATTTACAGAGTTTGCAAGTGCCGATATTGAACCACTTCAACTGAAAGATTATTATAAGTGCTCAAATATCTGGAATATGAAAACTCAACCACTTACTGAAACTTGGCGGAAAGAAATTGAGTCTGGTAATCGTTTTGTTTTTATTTATAAAATCAATGGCGAGTTTATAGGTGAGGGAGCTTTGGTGTTAGATACAGGTGATTCCGATTACACTATACCAGAAAGAAGAGTTTATGTTTCAAGAATGATAGTGAAAAAGGAATATCAGAATCGTGGTATCGGTAGCGAAATTCTGAAATTCCTTATAGCGAAAGCAAAAGAAATGGGATTTTCTGAAATGACAATTGGTGTTGATAAAGACAACGTTAACGCTTTGCATCTCTACAGAAAATTCGGATTTAATGAAGTGCTTTTTGACGGTTCAGATGAAAATGGTGAGTATTTTAAATTAATGAAGAAAATACAATAAAACTAAATTTACTGTATAAAAATATGATATAATAAACACATTTCTCACAGGCGGTGATAATATGTATAATTTCTTTGCAGATGAAACTCAGAAGCAGGGTAACTGCTTTATAATTACAGAGTCAGATTTTAACCATATAAGCAACGTGCTTCGTATGAAAACAGGTGACGAAATTCTAGTTAGCTGTAACGGAAAAGCATCGCTTTGCGAAATAGAAATTTTTTCTGATTATGTTAAAGCGAAAATTACAGAAGAAAATTACCACGACACCAACTTACCTATAAAAATTCATTTGTTTCAAGGTTTGCCTAAAAACGATAAAATGGAGCTTATAATTCAGAAGGCGGTAGAGTTAGGTGTAGAAGAAATTACACCTGTCGAAATGAACCGCTGTGTTGTGAAAATTGAAGAAAAGAAAAAGAAAAGTAAAAAAGAGCGTTGGCAAGCTATTGCAGAAAGTGCCGCAAAGCAAAGTAAAAGGGTCGTTATTCCAAAGGTGAATGATATTATTTCTTATAAAGAGTTTTTAAAAAAATCAGAAGAACTTTCATTGCTTTTGGTGCCTTATGAAAACAAGGACGGGATGAAGTCAACCAAAGAAGCGTTATCACTTATTAAAAATGGTGATACAGTTGGTATTTTAATTGGACCTGAGGGTGGCTTTGAACCGAAAGAAATAGACGCGGCAACAGAAAAAAATGGTAAAATTATTTCTTTGGGCAGCAGAATTCTCCGCACCGAAACTGCTGCAATTACAGCACTTGGTATGTGTATGCTTTATGCAGAAATGAATTTAGGGGATATTAACAAATGAAACAATTACCCATAGATTTTGAAAACAGGATGAAAATGATTTTGGGTGATGAATTTGATGATTACAGAAAATCTTTAGAAGAAGAACCTGTAAGGTCATTCAGAGTTAATACCGATAAAATATCACTCGAAGAGTTTAATAAAATAAATATATTTAACACAGAAAAGATTCAGTATTCGCCGACGGGATTTTACTTTGATTACGACAAAATCGGTAATCATCCTTACCACCATGCAGGTATGATTTATGTGCAGGAACCGGGTGCTATGGCACCTGCGGAGTGTGTGGATTTAAAGGACGATTGGGTAGTTTTAGATATGTGTTCAGCCCCCGGTGGCAAAAGCACTCAACTCCGAAATAAATTAGGCGAAAACGGTGTTCTGGTATCTAACGAAATTATTCCATCGAGATGTAAAATTCTCACAAGCAACATTGAAAGATTGGGTCTTAAAAATACCATTACTACTTGTATGGATTCAGGAAAAATAGCAAGACTTTACCCTGCAACCTTTGATTTTATAATGGTTGATGCTCCGTGCTCGGGTGAGGGTATGTTCCGTAAAGAGCAAATTGCTATAGACGAATGGTCAGAAGAGAATGTCAACAAATGTGCCGTACGTCAAAAAGAAATTTTAGAAAATGCTTCAAAATGTCTTAAAAATGGTGGGTATATTATTTATGCCACGTGTACATTTTCACTTGAAGAAAACGAGATGTTGATAGATTCATTTTTGTCAGAACACCCTGAATACGAGTTGCTCCGAGTGAATGAAGAAGTCGAAAAAAACACTTCTGACGGAATATTTTTTGAAGGTTGCAAATGTGAAAATATTCATTTTACACGAAGAGTATATCCGCATAAAAACAAAGGCGAAGGGCAGTTTATGGCTCTTCTTCATAATACTGACCCTGAAAGACAGACAACGATTAAAAAATCAAAAAACAGTAATTTGAAAATTGATAAAACCGTTTTTGATTTTCTCGATAGTGTACTTACTACATACGATAAAGATAGCGTAAAAATGAATAACGATACACCGATTTATTTTACGGGAGATTTTGATACAACAAAAGCGACTGTTTATATGAAAGGTGTTACAATTGGCGAAATAAAGAAAAATTACATTCAGCCACACCACCAGTTTTTTATGGCGTTGGGTGAAAGTTTTAAACGAAAAATTGAACTTGATGTAGATGGTGATGAATTAAAAAAATATCTGCACGGCGAGGAGTTTGACACTACCTGCGAAAACGGTTGGGCAGTTGTTACCGTAAACGGTTGCCCGTTGGGTGGTGTTAAGGTAGTGAATTCAAAAGCGAAAAATCACTACCCAAAAGGGTTAAGGCTGAAAGGGTAAGCTTATGAAAAAAAGAAATACTACTTTAAAAATGATATTGGCTGCTATGTTTTTAGCACTCGCATACGTTATGCCATTCGTGACGGGCAATATTCCGAATGTTGGTGCTATGCTTCTGCCTATGCACATTCCCGTAATTCTTTGCGGATTTATCTGCGGAGCACCGTGGGGGCTTGTTGTCGGAGTTGTCGCTCCTTTGCTTCGTTCTTTAACACTCGGTATGCCTCCGTTATTTCCTGTTGCGGTTGCTATGGCGTTTGAGCTTGCCGTTTATGGTATGATGTCGGGCTTTTTATATCGTTTGATACCGAAAAAGAAAATAAATATTTGTGTTTCACTTGTGACATCAATGATTCTCGGCAGAGCTGTGTGGGGTGTAGTGCAGTTTTGTTGTCTGGGCTTCGATTGTGAAAAATTTCCGCTTTCGGCTTTCTGGGCAGGTGCAGTTGTGAATGCTTTACCCGGAATTGTTCTTCAGATAGTATTTATACCACTGATTATTGTGATACTTGAAAATACAAAAATTATGGAAAAAATTAAATAAAAAATCCGTGCAGAAGCTTTGTTTCGTTTCTGCACGAATTTTTTTATTCTACTGTAATTGTTGCTTTTAATGCTCCGCCTTTTTTTGTGTAAGGACTGTAAGCAGTTGCTTTTACGGTGTAATTACCCTTTTCAAGCTTACCTGTATTAACTGTAACGTCGTCATTGGTTGCTCTGACGTATTCTGAAATAACCGTTTTTTCAAAAACCTTTTTGCCGTTGCTGTTTTTTACAGTGATTTTGTAGTTTTCGGCTTCGTAATATCCCCTTGCTTCAGGGAAAGAAATTAAGGTTTCACCATCTTCATTAACAGTATTTTTAACAGTTGATTTTTCAGGGAATTTTGGTGCTGTATCAAGTGATTTTTGTTGATGCCAGGTGTACGTTCTTTTTGATGCATTACTTAAATTTGTGAAGTAATAGTCAACGTTTTCAAAGAATATTCTGTTTTCAACGTCGTAAAGCTTAAGGCTTACGTTGCCGTCCTTATCGACCTCAACAATCCACGCAGCGGCAGATTTCCCCGGGGCATCATGGTCGCCCTCTATGTAGTTTAAGTTGCCCATAAGTGCACCTAAAGAACCACAACCGACTGCAGTGAATTCACCCTGCCATACGCTTCTTGGGTCGCTTGGTGAATAGTGTGAGTGTCCTGAGAAGTCAACAACCTGAGGGAAACTCTTTAAAACCTTTTTAATATCAGAATCACTCCAGCTGATACTTCCGTAAACAGTGAGAGTAGGGTGTGGGTGCTGATAAACAAAAACAGGCTTGTTTGGGTCTTCTTTAGTTGCGTTTTCGAGCCTTTCTCTGAGCCAGGCTGTTTTTCCGCTGAAGGTTTTTCCATTATCGTCATAAGAAACACCAATAAAATGATATCCGTTAACAACAATATCGGTGTCGACAACTTCATTTATCATTTTTTTATAGACGTCATAACCAACGGTTGGGTCTACGTCTCGGTAATTAATAAATTCGTGGTTTCCTAAAACCGTAAGAAGCTTTGTTTCGTCCTTTAAAGCAGAACCGATAATTTTATTGAATGCTGCATATTCTTCTTCTGCACCGCCACCTGCGAAATCTCCGACTACCATAAGGGCGTCGAGCGTATTGTGGCTTTGTGTCTGAGAGTATTTATAAGCATCTTCAATTAAATTTTTAAATCTTATTGCGTTGTCTTGCTTTTCATCACCGTTCAAATGAACGTCAGAGCAGGCAATGAAACGAAGAATGGGTGAAAAGCCTTCAGGGGTACGAGTTTTCTTACCGGTAAGTCCGCTTTTTAAATTAATAAAAAAATAAATGAAGCCTATTGCAGAAGAAATAACTTTGGCAACAAGCTGTGCAAGTGCATTTGGCATAATTAACTTCCTTTTCATTAATGATATATAATAATATCACAATAAAATAAAAAATGGAAGAGTATAGTAATAAACAATAACTAAAAATGACGAAACACTTTACATTTACAGGGGAAAAGTGCTATAATGTAATGTAAATTAAAATCGGGTGATATTTTTTGAATCGAAAAAAATGGATTGTCAGCGAGTGCGATAGAGATGTTGCGGCAGAAATTGCAGAAAACTGTGGTGTAGACCCGTTTGCCGCATATTTACTTGTTGCCAGAGGTCTGACGGATGCATTTTTAGTTGAAAGTTTTTTATATGATACCGATATTTCTGACCCTTTCACACTACCTGATATGGAAAAGGCGTGTGAGAGAATTAAGTCTGCTATAGACTCTAATGAGAAAATTACGATATTCGGTGATTACGATGCTGACGGTGTTACATCAACGGCATTACTTTACTCGTACCTTTCCCGGAAAGGGGCAAACGTAGATTACTACGTTCCCGACCGTGCAGAAGAGGGCTACGGAATGAGCATTTCTGCAATAGAAGCTCTCAAAGAACGTGGAACGTCGCTTATTATTACGGTAGATAACGGTATTTCTGCTCTTGAAGAAATAGAGAAAGCAAAAGAACTTTCTATTGACGTTGTTGTAACAGACCATCACCAGGCAGGCGAAAGGTTACCGGAAGCAGTTGCTGTGGTTGACCCGCACCGAAAAGACTGTAGCCTTGAGTTTCGTGAGTGGGCGGGAGTAGGGGTTGCTTTTAAGCTGGTTTCTGCTTTAGAAAATACGGATGCTTATGATTTGCTTGAAAAGTATGGTGACATTCTTGCAATAGGAACAATTGCTGACATTGTGTCATTGAAGGGTGAAAATCGCATTTTGGTAAGAAGCGGTCTTGCAGTTTTAAACGATTCGTTAATTAACGGAACAATAAGAAAAGGTCTTAAGGCATTAATAGATGAGTCGGGCAGTGCTAAGAATATGACTTCTATGAATGCGGCGTTCAGAATTGCTCCGAGAATTAATGCGGCGGGCAGAATGGGCTCTGCCGACAGAGCAATAAAGCTTTTACTTACAGAGGATGACGAAGAAGCAAGACTTCTCGCAGAAGAAATAGGCAGTGCAAACGCACAAAGACAAGCTACTGAGGGTGAAATTACCGAAACCGCAGAAAAATATATTGAAAATCATCCTGAAATAAAGTATTCAAGAGTTATTGTAGTCGATGGTGAAAATTGGCATCAGGGTGTAATAGGAATAGTGGCTTCGCGTCTTTGCGAAAGATATGGCAAGCCTTGCATAGTAATCTCAAAATCGGGTGAATTTTCAAAAGGCAGCGGCAGAAGCATTGATGGCTTTTCACTCTACGAGGCACTCAGCTTCTGCAAGGATATTCTGGTGCAATATGGTGGCCACAAATTAGCGGCGGGTCTCACAATAAAAACCGAAAAAATAGATGAATTCAGAAGAATGATAAACGAATACGCAGAGAAAAACGAGCAGAGCTTACCCGTGCTCAGGCTCGACTGTAAATTAAATCCTGCGTCAGTTAATTTAGAAATGCTTTCTGTAATAAATCTTTTAGAGCCTTTCGGCGCAGAAAATCCGCAACCGCTTTTTGGTCTTTTTAATATGAAAATTACAGGGATTCAACCTGTAGGTAATAATAAACATATAAGACTCACAGTCAACAGAAACGGTGTTAGTTTGCCTGTTATGGTTTTTTCTGTTGCAGCAGAAGAATTTGAGTTTAACGTGTCGGACGTTGTCGATTTAGCGGTAAGACTCACTCAGAATGAATATATGGGTGAGGTCAAGGTCAGCATACAAGTAAAAGATATAAAACTGAGCAACGTAAATGATGATGAGGTTCAGAAAAGTATTTTGCTTTATGAAAGCTTCAGACGAGGCGATGAGCTCTCTTCTGAGCAAAAGGAAAAGCTTTTGCCAACAAGAGATTTTTGCGGAGCTATTTACAGATTTTTGAAATCAAATAACGGTTTTTCTGCAAGCGATGAGGTTTTATGTTACCGTCTCGGATTTAAAGAATCAGAAATTGCAACCTTGAAAATTGCGATTGATATGTTCATAGAGTTAGAAGTAATAAATTACGAGAACGGGAAATATTTATTACCTGCCGAGCAAAAAAAGGTGGTTCTTGAGGAATCCGTTTTATATAAAAGCTTATTATAAAATATATTTTAAAGTGAAAGGAGGAAACAGGTGTGGATGATAATACTTCGGTAAGAATAATGTATGAAGATTTAAGAGAACAGGCTGAAGCTCAATTTAACGAAGAAGAACTCAGAATATTGGATGCAGCCTTTGAGCTTGCAAACGAAAAACACAAGGAGCAAAAGCGTTCATCGGGCGAGCCATATATAATCCACCCTGTATCCGTTGCAAAGATTGTTCTTGATTACGGAATGGACTGTGCATCCGTAGTTGCGGCATTATTACACGATACAGTTGAAGATACTGACCTTACGTTAGAGGAAGTGCAACAGGCTTTTGGTGAGGAAATAACTCACCTTGTAGATGGTCTGACAAAACTCGGTAAAGTGCCTCTTGATATAAAAGATAAAGAAGAGCAGCAGGCAGAAAACGTCCGCAAAATGCTTCTTGCAATGTCGCAGGATATAAGAATTATTATTGTTAAGCTTGCTGACAGACTTCACAACATAAGAACACTTAATTTTGTTGCACCGCAGAAGCGTCGTGACAAAGCTTTGGAAACACTTGAAATTTATGCTCCTATTGCACACAGATTAGGTATCCGTGCAATTAAAGAGGAACTTGAGGACAGAGCGATAAGCTACCTTGATCCTATAGGCTACAAAGAAATAGAAGATAATCTTTCAAGTCAGGGCAGGTCTTATAAAGAATTTCTTGAGACTATTAAAAAACAGATTCACGATAGGGTTTGTGAGGTTATTCCTGATGTTACAATTGAAGGCAGAATTAAAAGTGTTCACGGCATATACAGAAAAATGTATATGCAAAACAAAGAATTCAACGAAATTTATGACGTCTATGCAGTAAGAATTATTGTGGATAATACAATTCAGTGCTATGACTGTCTCGGTATAATTCACGATATGTTTACGCCTATTCCCGGCAGATTTAAGGATTATATTTCAACACCAAAGCCTAATATGTATCAATCACTTCATACAACGGTTATTGGTAAGGCGGCTATTCCTTTTGAAATTCAGATAAGAACGTGGGATATGCACAAAACCGCAGAATACGGTATCGCCGCTCATTGGAAATATAAATTAGGGCTTAACGGTACTGCAAAATTTGAAGAAAGACTTTCGTGGATTCGTCAGCTTCTTGAAACACAAAAAGAGGCTGATGACGTTAAAGATATTGTAAGAACAATTAAAAGTGATTTGGTTCCTGAAGAGGTGTTTGTATTTACACCTAAGGGTGACGTTATAAACCTTCCGTCGGGTGCTACGGTTATTGACTTTGCTTATGCTATTCACTCTGCCATTGGTGCTAAAATGGTAGGCGCTAAAGTAAACGGTAAAATTGTGCCTATTGATTACCAGGTTAAAACAGGTGAAATCGTTGAGGTTCTCACCTCTTCACAGCCAGGTAAGGGTCCGAGCAGAGATTGGCTCACTATAGTAAAAACAAGCGGAGCAAAAACAAAAATCCGTGCGTGGTTTAAAAAGGAACGCAGAGAAGAAAATATTTCTGAAGGTAAGCTGCAGTTTGAAAGAGAAATAAGAAGAAATAAATTGCACTTTACTGATGATGAAATTGCAACAATTGTAGCAAAATTAAAAGAAAGACAGCATTGTAATACCGAAGAAGATTTCTTTGCCGCAATTGGTTACGGAGGAATTCCGATTTCAAGACTTCTTCCTTATATAAGAGAAGAATATCACAGATTGGCTTCTCAGAAGCAACCTGAGCAGATTAAGGTTGTAGAAGAAACAAAGGTTGTTAAACGTGCAAAGGGCGAAGGCGTTATTATTGAGGGCATTGACAATTGTCTTATTAAACTTTCACGTTGCTGTGCACCGATTCCGGGTGATGAAATTATAGGCTTCATAACAAGAGGTCACGGTGTTTCAATTCATAAAAGAGATTGCCCTAACGTGCCTTCCGATATAGAAAAATCACCTGAACCCTACAGATGGGTGGATGCTTCCTGGAGCGAAGGAACAGAAATGAAAGAATTTAAGGCTACCATTGCTGTTCTGTGTGAACCAAGTGCATTTATTATGGCAGATATTGCAAACGTGTTGGCTGAAATGAGAATAATGATTAATGCGGTTAACACTCGCGGTGAAAAAGGTGGCAGAGGCACTGTGTTTATTACGGTAACAGTTAAAAGCACCGATTCTCTGGGTGTTCTTATGTCACGTCTTAAAAATGTTCAGGGCGTTATAGATATTACAAGGAGAACTAATTAATGAAAGCGGTAATTCAACGTGTTCAGGAAGCAAGCGTAAAGGTTGACGGAGAAACAGTTTCGTCAATTGGCAAGGGTTTTATGCTTCTTTTGGGCGTTATGAAAGGCGATGGCGAAAAAGAAGCAGAACTTCTTGCGAGAAAAACTGCTGCTTTAAGAGTGTTTGAAGACGAAAACGGAAAAATGAATTTATCCGTGAATGATATCGGCGGAGAAATACTTTCAGTTTCGCAATTCACACTCTGTGCAGATTGTAAAAAAGGTAACAGACCATCTTTTACTGACAGCGAAGAGCCTGTGAGAGCAAATGAACTTTATGAATATTTCTGCAATGAGCTTTTGAAAAACGGAGTGAAATCCGTGAAAAAAGGTGTGTTTGGTGCAGATATGAAGGTGAGCTTAATAAACGACGGTCCTGTTACAATTACATATGATACAAATTTATGGATAGGATAGAGTAAACTCAGATTATGTATATTAAAAGATTACCTTTAGGCGATGTAGAAGCAAACTGTTATATAATTTGCGATGAAGAAACAAAAGTCGGTGCAGTTATTGATGTAGGCGGATTTTCAGATGTTTTACTGAAAGAAATAGAAGAATCAGGGATTAAAGAATTGAAATATATCCTTTGTACACATGGTCATTTTGACCATATTGCAGGGGTAAAAAAACTCAAGGATATTTATACTGAAGCCAAAATTGTAATCGGTGAAAATGATGCAATTTTAACAGAGGATTCTGAAAAAAACGTTGCAAATTATTTCGGGGCAGCTTTTGAAAGTTTCAAGCCCGATATAACAGTTAAAGAAAATGATATTCTTGAAATAGGAAACACAAGTTTCAGAGTTCTTGAAACTCCGGGTCACTCTTTGGGTGGTGTGTGCTACGTCTGCGATGAGGAAAAGTTTCTTTTTTCAGGTGACACACTTTTTAAATTGACTGTAGGCAGAACAGACCTCTGGGGCGGTAACATAAACGAGCTTCTGGATTCAGTAGAAAAATTAATGCTCCTTTCTGACGATTACGCAGTTTATACAGGGCACAATATTTCTACAACAATAGGCAGTGAACGTGTAAGAAACAGATATCTGAGAAAAAAGAGAATATGACGTTATTTTGTATTTCACATAATTTTCATTATGAAATAGAAAACGTAGTAAGGTTGTTTTTACCGTTTCAGAAAATACTTGTTTTAAAAGAAAAATCAGAACTTTGTGGCGATTATCTTTACACAGAAAAGCAGGGAAAAGACGAAGAAACAACACTTATTGCAGAGTTTTCTTATAAAGGCAGAGAATATAAAAGTAAAAAAGAATATAAAAATATAAGTGAAGGCGAAGCGGAATTGTTACTTGCCTCTATGGTTCTGGAGCAATTTGTTGAAGAGTTCGGATTCAAGCCGAATTGGGGCATTGTAACGGGCGTAAGACCGTCAAAGCTTATGGCTACAGTTATAGGTGATGTGGGCGAAAAATTCGCCAAAGAGCGTTTTGTAGAAAAATATAAAGCAAAGCCTGAAAAAGCAGATTTGGCATACAGAGTAGCAAAAGCAGAAGAGAAAATTATAAAATCTGCAGACGGTAATTCATTTAGTCTTTACGTTTCAATTCCATATTGCCCGACGAGGTGTAGCTATTGCTCTTTTGTTTCACATTCAATTTCAAACGAAAAGGCGAGAGATTTAATCCCGAAATACGTAGAAAAATTGTGCGAAGAAATAAAAGTGACTGCAGAAACAGCAAAAAATAACGGGTTGTATCTTAAAAGTGTATATTGGGGCGGTGGTACTCCTACTACCCTGACACCCGAACAGCTTGATTTAATTCTTACTGCAATTGAAGAGAATTTCGATTTGTCAGAATGTATTGAATACACAGTTGAGGCGGGGCGGCCTGATACAATTACAAAAGAAAAGCTTGAAACCTTAAAAAGGCACAATGTGAACAGAATAAGCATAAACCCTCAGACCTTCAACAATTCTGTTCTGAAAGAAATCGGCAGATGTCACTCTGCAGAAGAAACTTCAGAAAAATATGAATTGGCACGTAAGACGGGCTTTAACGCAATAAATATGGATTTAATTGCAGGGCTTCCTACAGATACGGTAGAGGGTTTCAAAAGCAGTGTGGAGAAGGCTATCTCTTTAAATCCTGAAAATATTACGGTACACACGTTGTCGCTTAAAAGGTCATCAACAATAGTTACCGAGGATGAAAAATCGGGACTCGATGCTACAATAACAAGTGATATGATAGAATATTCACTCAAAAGACTTACCGAAAGCGGATACAAGCCATATTATATGTACAGACAAAGTAAATCTTTGGGGAATCTTGAAAACGTAGGCTGGTGCAAAGAAAATAAAGAGTGTTACTATAATGTTTATATGATGAGCGAATGTCAAACGGTTCTTTCGGTAGGAGCGGGAAGTGTTACAAAATTAAAAGAGCCCGACGGAAAGCATATAGAACGAATTTTTAATTTTAAATTCCCGTTTGAATATATTTCACGATTCGATGAATTAATAGAACGAAAGAAAAGAATAAATACTTTTTTCAAAGAATATCCTATTAAAAAAGGAGTGTGACACCTGTGTCAAATATTAATAATAATCTTGAGTATATTTGCGAAAAGGTTATTAATCCTGAGACGTTTGTTGAACAGTGCGAAGGAAGATATAACAGAATTATTGAAAATATAGCAGAAAAAGTGGCTTCTGACAGTAAAATAGAAATTATTATGCTTGCAGGACCGAGCTCGGCAGGTAAAACTACAACTGCCAAAAAAATCAGAGAGGCTTTAAAAAAGAATGGCGTTGAAAGTTACGCAATTTCACTCGACGATTTTTATCTCAATAACGTAGATGCTCCCCGTTTTCCTGACGGAACACCTGATTTTGAAACGGTGCACGCTTTGGATATACCATTCTTCTATGAGGTTATGGAGCAGATTTTAGAAACAGGCGAAGCAGATTTGCCTGAGTTTGACTTCTTGACAGGTGAAAGAAAAAAAGAGTTCAATCACATTAAAATAAAAGAAAGAGAAGTAATTATTGTTGAGGGCCTTCATGCGCTCAACCCTATTATTACAAAAGATTTGCCAAGCAACAGACTTTTTAAGATTTATATAAACGTATCCTCAAGAATTTACGACAACAACAAAGAAATTATTCTTAACAAAAGAAATATGCGCTTTGTGCGTCGTCTTGTAAGGGATTATAATTTCAGAGGTAACTCTGTTGAAAGAACATTTCAGATGTGGCTTACTGTACGTTACGGAGAAGATACATATCTTTTCCCGTACAGACATAATGCAGATATCAAAATTAATACAATTCATCTTTATGAAACTTGCATTTTAAAAGATACGGCAATAAAGCTTCTTGCCGAGGTAGAAAAAGATTCTGCGTTCTACAAGGAATCACAAAGACTTATAAGAAACCTTGAGCGTTTCCCGAGTCTTGATAAATCTTATATTCCTGAAAATTCACTTTTAAGAGAGTTTGTAAAGTTTTAAGGCGGTGACTTAGTTGGCTAACGAAAAAGCTGTAAAAAAGCAAAACGTGCTTAATGGTGCTATGGTCCTGGTCGTAGCAACGGCACTCGTTAAAATTATAGGCGCAATTTATAAAATTCCGCTTACAGGTATTATCGGTTCATTAGGTCGTGGTTACTTTGCTTCGGCTTATAACATTTATACACCTGTTTATGCAATTTCAATGGCGGGTCTTCCTGTTGCAGTTTCTGCAATAGTTTCAAAAAACGTTGCTTTGGGCAAATATCGTGACGTAAAGCAGGTTTTTAAAGTAACGTTTCCGCTGTTTTTGGTGCTTGGTGTAATTGGTACGGCGTTCCTTATGCTGTTCGCTGATTATTACGTAACAACAATAGCACTTTCACCACTTTCAGTTTATGCTGTTTTCTGCATTGCTCCGTGTGTGCTTTTCTGTTGTATTATGAGTACTTATCGTGGTTATTACGAAGGTCTCAATAATATGTATCCGACTGCAATTTCTCAGGTGCTTGAGTCTCTGGGTAAGCTTGTTTTTGGGCTTTCTCTTTCTTACGTTGCACTTGATTATGCTGTAAAGCAGGTTGAAGCAACAGGCTCTGTTTTCGGTTTTGAGGTCAAAACAGAAGCAGATGGTGCAATAGTTTACGCCTTAGCTGCGGCAGGCGCAGTTTTAGGTGTTACCTTAGGTACTGTAATGGGTACTGTTTATGTTGTTATTAAGCATCACTTCAGAAAAAACAGTGACGGCATTACAAAAGAGATGCTTGTAAACTCACCATTGGCACAGCCGAAAAAATCAACAATGAAGGATATTATTGCAATAGCAGTGCCTACCGCAATAAGCTCGCTTGTGTTGAACGTTACAAACTTTATTGATGCGGCTATGATTCAGAACAGACTTAAGGCTGTTGTTGAAAATGGTTATGATGTTATTATGGAGGCTTATGGCGACTCTATAACCTCAGGCGGAATAGTAAAAGAAAATATTCACACCTTCCTTTATGGTGCTTACGACACTACACTCGATTTAAGAAATTTAATACCTACCATAATGATGACGTTGGGCGTGAGTGCCATTCCTGTGATTTCATCAGCAATGGCAAAAAAAGATTTTAAACTTGCGGGCGATACAGTAAACACTATTTTCAGAATATGTATGCTGTTTGCTTTACCTGCAGGTGTAGGCTTCTTTGTTCTTGCAGAGCCTATTTATACACTTCTTTATAAAGGTAGTGAAAACGAGTCGGGTATTGCAGTTGCTGCACCTGTTCTCGCTCTTTATGGACTTATGATGGTGATTTTAACAATATCTTCACCGCTCACAAACATTTTACAGGCAATAGGCAGAGCAGATGTTCCTGCGAAAGCGTTGGCATTAGGTTGCGTTATCAAAATCGGTCTTAACTACGTTTTAATCGGTATTCCTGAAATAAACATTAAGGGTGCGGTTTTTGGTACGGGAATGTTCTATTTATTCTGCATTATTTATGATTATATTGTTCTGAAAAAAGAAACACAGATAAAGCTCGATTGGGGCAGAGGTCTTATAAAACCGCTTATTGCTTCGGTTCTTTGCGGTGGTTCTGCATGGGTTGCTTATAAGCTTATAAGCACTTATTTGGTGTTTGGTTCGCCTGACAGCAGACTTAACGGCGAAACACTCGCTTGTATTGTTTCAATAATAATAGCGGTTGTTGTTTATGCAGTTTGTATACTCGTTTCAAAAACAATTGTAAAAGATGATATTTTAATGCTTCCAAAAGGCGAAAAAATTGCAGAAATACTTGAAAAATATAAACTTTTAGGGTAAAATGTTGAGGATGTAAATTATGTCAGTAAATTTTGAATTCAAAGAAAAGTATGATTTTTATGACCTTGTTGAAATTGTGAAGCTTCTTCGTTCGCCGGGCGGTTGTCCGTGGGATATGGAGCAAAATCACAAATCAATAAGAGAAGATTTTTTAGAAGAAACTTATGAGGTGTTAGAAGCAATTGATACCGACAATAAGGTTCTTTTAGAAGAAGAGTTGGGCGACGTTCTTTTGCAGGTCGTTTTTCACTCGCAAATCTCAAAGGAAGACAACGACTTTGATATAAATAACGTTACTGATGGAATTTGTAAAAAGCTTATAATTCGTCATCCGCACGTTTTTTCAGATGTGACGGTTAACAGTACCGATGAAGTTTTAAGCAATTGGGATACAATTAAACGTCAGACAAAAAGCCAAGGCTCACAAAGTGTGGCAATGGCGGCAATTCCAAAAACGTTTCCGGCACTTATGAAGGCTCAGAAGGTTCAGAGCAAAGCTAAAAAAGCAGGGTTTGACTGGCCCGATGCTGAGGGTGCTTTTAATAAAGTGCTTGAAGAAACAGAAGAGCTTAAAGAAGCTTTTAATTCTCATAACAAAGAACAGATTGAAGATGAACTCGGCGATTTGCTTTTTTCTGCAGTTAATGTGGCTCGATTTTGTGGCTGCAATGGAGAGAGTGCATTAGAGAAAGCAACTATGAAATTTATGAGAAGATATGCACAGGTTGAGCAATTAGCAGAAGAAAAAAACATAGATATGAAAACTTCTTCTATAGAAACACTTGACAAACTTTGGGAATCTGTTAAAATGTTAGAGAAGTAATGATGTCCAAATAGAAGGCAAAAACAAATTTTAAGCTTTTGTCTTTTGGTAAATAAAACAATTATATTAATTGGAGGATTTTAAAATGAACAAAACAGATTTAGTAAATGCAGTAGCAGCTAAAGGCTTCACAAAGAAAGATGCTGACGCAGCAGTAGCAGCAGTTTTCGAAGCAATTGAAGGCGCACTTGTTAAAGGCGATAAAGTTCAACTTATCGGCTTCGGTACTTTTGAAGTTCGTGAAAGAGCAGCAAAAGAAGGCCGTAACCCAAAAACAGGCGAAACAATCAAAATCGCTGCATCTAAAGTTCCTGCTTTCAAAGCTGGTAAAGCTCTTAAAGACGCTGTTAAATAAGTTATACTTATTAAATAATGAGCAGAGAAGTTTACTTCTCTGCTTTTTATTTTTATAACTACTTGAAATTAAAAGGAAAAAATTGTAGAATATAATTGTTTTAATATAATCAAGATACAGAAGGTTGAAGTTTATTATGAAATATTTAAATGCGCATTTTAAAATGGTTGAAGAAAAATTGGGCTTCCCGAAAGAAGCTGTAGAATTATTTGAAGAAATTGCTCAAAAAATAGAAAAGAGCAAAAGCTTCAGCAAAAGGTTTGATGCGGCTCTTGAAAAATATATGACTCCGAAGGCACACGATTTCGGTGGTATGTGTGACGATATGAAAAAACTTGCTTTTTGCTATAGAGTTAAAGAATATAGTTTAACTATTGTCTGGCTTATTGTTGCGAGTGAAAAAGTTCTTGAGTTATATAAAGAAAAAGGCATAGATGAGAAGATTTATTGGGATTCTATGATGGACCTTAAATATAAATTCAAGGAATGTGTTGACTGTAAAGAGGTTTACGGCACATTTGTTGGTCATTGGTATACAGGCTTTTATGAACTCAATCGTTTTGCCTTAGGCCGTTTTCAATTTGAATATTCTACGTTCGGTGCAAAAGATGAGTTTGTTACAAGTGCAGGTGTAACAATTAAAAAAGGCGACAAAACTGTGGGCTTCCATATTCCGTCCTCAGGTGTTCCGCTTACAGATGATATACGTCTCGACGCTTATAAAAAAGCATATGAATTTTTCAAAGACCAGAGAAGAGAAGACGGACTTCTTATTTTTGAGTGCGGTTCGTGGCTTCTTTATGAAGGTAACAGAGAGATTTTACCTGAAAAATCAAATACAATTAAATTTTTAAATGATTTCGAAATAATCGAAAGCAATCCGAAAGACAAGTTTACAGATGCGTGGCGTGTATTTGGTAAGTACGGTTACAAATCTGCAAAATATTGGCCTGAAGATTCTTCAATGAGAAAAGCGTTTAAGACACACGTTTTAAATGGCGGAAAAACAGGTAGCGGTCACGGCGTTATAGTATTTGACGGTGAAAAAATAGTAAGATAAAAAATAGGAAGGCGTTTAATTATGTTGATTTTTTTAGTGCTCTTCTTTGCTATGCTCTTAGGTAAGGTTTCTGTTCCTAAGAAAAATGAGTTTTTTCTTGATTATTGTTCCCCGCAGAACACGTCAAGCATAAACGCAGTTTTTTCAATTCTTATATTTTTATCTCACGCAGTAGGTTATGTGGAGTTGGGCGGTATTTTCAATACGCCATATTTTGATTTCAGAAGCTTTATAGGGCAGGGTGTGGTTGTTACATACCTGTTCTATTCGGGCTATGGTATGATGGAATCAATCAAGAAAAAGGGAATGGATTACGTAAAAACGATTCCAACAAAAAGATTTTTTAAATTGTGGTACCATTTTGCAATAGTGGTGCTTATGTATGTAGCAGTAGGTGTTGCAACAGGAAAACGTTATGAAATTAAAAATGTGCTTCTGGCATTTACGGGTTACACCACTGTAGGCAACAGCAACTGGTATTTATTTGTTACGTTTGCAACTTATGTAATCATATTTATTTCATTTATGATTTTCAGAAATAAAAAGATTCTTTCTGTTGCGGCAGTGTTCGTTTTGACGGCGTTGTTTATTTTCTTTGAATATAAAATAGGGTTACCGTCAAGATTTTATAACACGATAATTTGTCTGCCTGTCGGAATGTTGTTCTCAATGGCAAAACCATATTTTGAAAAAATTGTAACAAAGCACGACGTTGTGTGGTTTACTTTGTTTTCAGGCTTGATTTTAGTTACTTCATATTTTGCTTTAAATAAGGATGAATCTGTAAATTACTTTATTTATATGGTTTTATTTGTGTTGCTTATAGTAGTAACATCAATGAAAGTAAAGGTAAAGAGCAGTGTGCTGGATTGGTTCGGTTCGCATATTTTCAGCTTCTTTATTTTGCAGAGAATCCCTATGATGATATTAAAATATCTGGGCTTTAATAAGCAACCTTATATTTTTATACTTTTATGCTTCTTCGCAACAGTATTTTTAAGTTTTATTTTCGATGAGTTTACAGATAAATTAGATAGCATTATTTACAAACCAAGAAAAAAGAAGGTGTCTTAAATGCGAAAAGTTATTTCGTTACTTCTTGTTGCCACTATTGCTTTTACAGTTTTAGCAGTACCTGCTGATGCAGCCTGGGCTGTTGTAGATACTTGCTTTGCGGTATCGGCTGATTTGCACTTTGAATATCAGGAGGACCTTGAGTGGTTTTCAGAGGACCCGATTTTTGGTTATGCTAACCGCCGTGCGGCAATGGAAAATGAAAGCAGATATATTATAGATGAATTTTTAAAACAATGTGCAGAAAACGACAAAATAGAATTCGTCTTAATTGCAGGTGACCTTGCAAATGACGGAAAGGTTTATCTTGATCAGCACGTACAGGTTGCAGAAAAACTCAGAAAATTTGAGCAGGAAAGCGGAAAGCCTGTTTACGTTATAAACGGTAACCACGATATAGGTGTTGTTGGTGAGTATTGTGAAACAGGCATAGAAGAATTCAGAGAGGTTTATTATGAATTCGGCTATGATGAAGCGCTTTCTACTATGGAAGGTAATCTTTCTTACACAGTAGATTTAAATGAAAAATATCGCCTTATTGCGGCGGATAGCTGTGATGCTGACCGTTCTACAGGTGACGGTATGACAGAAGACAGAGTAGAGTGGGTTATTGAGCAGGCGGAGCTTGCTGTTTCTGAGGGTAAATTCCCGATTTTAATGATGCACCATAACCTTCTTGACCATATGCCGATTCAGGGTCTTTTAAGTAAAGATTTTATTATAAGAAACCACGTTTCAACTGCAGAAAAGTTTGCAAATGCAGGTATTAAATTAGTATTTTCCGGCCATGAGCATTGTAGTGATGCTAACACCTACACAAGCTCAAAGGGTAATCAGATTACCGACTTTGCAACAACCTCTCTTACAATGTATCCGTTACAATACAGGATTTTTGAAATGTCAGATGAAGCAATTTCTTACGAAGTAGCTACAATTGATAAAATTGATACAGAAAATTTAAAAGATGATGTTGTAGGTTACACAGATGCACAAATAGCAGAAATGAACAAGGGTATGAATGCTTTTGCTAAAAGCTTCCTGAAAAATGGTGTTGAATGGCGTCTTGAAAGAGGCTTTCAGGATGAACAACTCGGCATAAGCAAGGGTGCATTCTACTATGATATTGTAAGAAAAGCAGTTGACGGGTTAAATGATATTCTTAACATACCTCTTTACGGAGAGGGTGGCGTTCAGGAGATGGCAAGAGAAAAAGGCATTGAAATTCCTGACAGTGAATACGTAGACGGTTGGGATGTTGCAACCGAACTTGTTTCAGCTCATTACGCAGGTGAAGAGCATTATCCGTTAATGGAGCGGGATGTTACCATTCTTTTGAGAACAATGTGTCTTATTTTAGACACAGAGCTTGCTATGATAACAGAAGAAGAGCTTATGGCAGCGGCAGTTGCTATTACTGCTCTTTATGGCTCGACTCCACCGGATGAATTAGCAGAGCAATTAGAGCTTGATTTGGGTGTGTCTCACGGAGCACAGAGCTTCTTGTTGGCACTTGCAACACCACTTCTTGATACTTTTGCAAATGACGACGAGGTTCCTGATAACAATGGTTCTATAAAAGGCTATGGCAGAACAGGTGCGGCAGACGGATTTATAAACGTAACTCAGTCAATGCAGGTAACAATTGACAAATTATATGAAACTTTAATGATGATTTTAACTTTTGTGTTCAAAGGTATTGGTTACATTAAAGGTTAAAATTTATTCCCGATAGCGTAATTGCTATCGGGATATTTTTTGACAATTTGTTGATATTTGTTACAGCTTTATGTATAATGAAGAAAAAGGATAAAGAGTGTATAAAACTATATAGGTTCATCTACACTCTGAAAGGGGTTGGAAATTATGTTTTGCACTAAGTGCGGAGCGACTATAAAAGAAGGTACAAAATTTTGTGTGTCTTGTGGTAGCAGTTTGCAGAGTTCGCAACAAGGTAGTGCACAAGCACCACAAAATCAGCAAGTGAATTATAATGCACCGCAGGTACCACAAAATCGACCTGTGAATGTGAACGTTCAGAATAATTCAGTAGTTCAGCCTGTTGCTAACGTTCAGCCTCCTCAGCAACCGTCGCAACAACCCAAAAAGAAGAAATCTAAAGTTATAGGGATTATAATTGCGGCAATTTTGGCAGTTGCCTTGATTGTCGGCGCAATAATTGCGGTTCCCCAATTATCGTCTGGAGAAGAAACCACAGAAAAAGAAGAAGTTGCATATAACGATTCGGCAAAAAAGGATGATGCTGAAGAAGAAACAGAGGAAGAAACAACAGAGGCACCAAAAGAGTACGTTGAGGCAGATGCCCAGGAGTTTGTTGAATCGCTTATAGATACATATAACTTAGATTGTGCTTACGAATGTATTTTTGCAACAGAACAGACGTTTAAAAATATGGATGTTGTCTATTTTATGCTTGGATATGACAGCTATGTTTTATATGGTGACGAGGATTACGATGACGTAATTTACCCTAATGGCGACACCGACGAAGATGGTATTGCAATATCTGATATGATGTCTGAGGAGGAATTTGAAGAATATCAGGGAACAGATGGGATGTACTACGTTTATAGTGTTGCAGAACTGCAAAAACAAGTGGATTCAATCTGGGAACCAGGTAGATTTGACGTTAATGATTGGGATGAAGAGGATGCGTCTGTACGTTACGTTACGTCAAAAGGCTATCTTACAGTTTATGAAGGTGGCAGAGGTGCAGGTTATTATACATACCTTACAAAGGTTAAAAGCTGCACAAAGGGCGAAAACGAGTTTACTGTTGATGCATATATGTTGTGCGTTTCTCCTGATTTTGACGAAGATATAATTATAGATGAGTCTACAGGTGCGTGGCTCGGTAACGGAAAAAACGTAGACGATTTTTCTTCTGCTCTTGCTACTGCAAAGAAGAAAGAAGCAGATTTAAAAACTATTCGATTCAATCTTGTGGTTACAAGCGAGGGTGTTCGATTGAAGTCAATAGAAACGCCATATAAAACTGCCCCGGATATTTATATGAAGGAATCAAAGTCTTACACGGTTAAGGCAGAGGGTGGACTCAACCTCAGAAGCTCTTATTCAACAGATTCTACAATTGTTTACCTTATTCCGGACGGCTCTTCAATTTATGCTTACGGACTTTCGAATGCAACGGATGATTGGATGTATGTGAGCTACTACAGCAAGAATGGTACAGTTTACGGCTGGGTAAATGCAAAATATCTTAAATAATTTAAACGGACAACTCTCAAAATGAGAGTTGTCCGTTTTGTGTCAGTTTTTTTAGTGAAAAGTGAACGGATTTTTTTGTGACCCGGACGAGAATCGTCAAGGCAAGCCTTGACGATTTGCTACGCAAATATCCTATTATAAGTCCCTTTCGGCTCCGCCAAGGCGAACCGCCGAAAGATGGACGAAGGAGTTCGATTCTCTATAAATGAAAATCAAAAAACATAAAGAAAAAATGCACTTGCGTGTTACAAGTGCTTTTTGGTGACCCGGACGAGAATCGTCAAGGCAAGCCTTGACGATTTGCTACGCAAATATCCTATTATAAATCCCTTTCGGCTCCGCCAAGGCGAACCGCCGAAAGATGGACGAAGGAGTTCGATTCTCTGTAAATGAGAATCAAAAAGTGTAAAAATAAAAAAGTACTCGCTATTGCAAGTACTTTTTGGTGACCCGGACGAGAATCGAACTCGTGTTACCGCCGTGAAAGGGCGGTGTCTTAACCGCTTGACCACCGGGCCATATTGTGAAGAACTGAGTTCTTCTATATTTAACACTCCAGCAGGTAAGAAAGTTGACTTGGTAGCGGAAGTGGGACTTGAACCTACGACCTGCCGGGTATGAACCGGACGCTCTAGCCAACTGAGCTATTCCGCCATATATATGAAAACAACAAACTCACCCGCTGAAAGAGTGATGTCGCTCTCAACTGAGCACGATGATTATAACTTGAAAGAGTGCATTTGTCAATACCTTTTTTCAAAAAATATTGAAAAATTAAAACTTTTTTGTTTTTTAGAGAAAAAACCCTTGACAATAGCGGTTTTTCTATGTATAATAACCCTTGCATTTGCGGATGTAGCTCATCTGGTAGAGCGCCACCTTGCCAAGGTGGAGGTAGCGAGTTCGAGCCTCGTCATCCGCTCCATTTTGCGCTGGTAGCTCAGTTGGATAGAGTGACTGGCTACGAACCAGTAGGTCAGGGGTTCGAG
>JAZRKU010000052.1:0-39045 GCA_045646485.1 Acutalibacteraceae bacterium | reverse complement strand
CTTTTTTTACTGGTTTATGGAGATGTATTATCACCATCTAAATATTCCTGCGAAGATTTTTATATTACTGATGCTACAGATGATGAATTGGATGGTTATATAAATAAACTGTGGGATGACCATTTATCCGGGAATTATTTTATCGGGGCTCTTTGTATAGATGAAAAGCCTGAATATGTCACTTTGCAATTAAAATCACATTTAGAGTTGACTTATAGTATAGGATATTTTGATTACGCTGGTGACTATTTTACGCGTCTTCCATACAATGACCAATCAGGGGACGGCGGATTGAAGTAAGAAGTAATAGTGAAGAGTGAAGAAGTGAATTTTTAGTTTGCTTCTTCCTGATTCACTCAACAGGCTCAAAATGAAACGAAAAAACTTCCGCAACCCCTGCCTCTCTTCGAAGAGAGGGGGACCGCGCATAAGCGTGGTGGAGAGTTCTTCGAAGTGCATTAACTTTAAAAATAAACTTCATCGGTAAACAGAAGAACACACAATCATTGACGGCAGATTGAAGTAAGAGGACACAATCATAGAACCGACTCCTGATTGTGCATACAGTGCAGGTAGTAACGTGAAAAGATGAATCTTTTCAATGAATAATGAATGATGAATATTGAATAATGAATAATTGTGGAAATGCTTCGCATTTGATTGTAATAAAAATTTAATAACCAAAAGATAATCCTATCATTTTTAGTTGGCGTAACACCAATTTTAAATGATAGGAAATTTGTTTTTAGAGTATTATAATCAAGTCCGTAGGACTTCCAAAATTCTCAATTTTCAATTATCAATTTTCAAGAAGCTTGCGAAGAAGCTTTACTCACAAGGTGAAGTTAAAAAACCTCTGCCTTTGCTCTAAACTTGCCTTTGCGGGTTTCCTGTAAAATCCCCGAAAAAATAAATCTTCCGAAGCCGCGTACCGAAACAACGTCATCGGGCTTTATTTTCTGAGAATTGTTTTCTGTGAGTTTGCCGTTTACAAATACTTTTTTAGCGGCAAAAAGATTATTGCTTTCGCTTCGTGAAAGATTATAGATTTCTGCAATAATTACATCAAGCCTGACTGACGCTATAACAATAATTTTTTCGGTGCTCTCAGGGTTAACCTCGTCGGGCACATCTGTAACAATTTCACATTTTACAGAGGTATGTCTCACTTTTTTTAGGTTTTCAACAATATAGTCGCTTACGGTGTCAAGGCAAAAAATAAAGCCTGTATTATTTTTGATGATAATGTCACCGACAGTTTCACGTTTTATTCCCAACGCTAAAACCGAGCCTAAAAAATCACGGTGAGTCAAATCGTCTGCGAATTTCTGCATTAAGGGTGAAACTAAAATGCAACAGACAGGCGGACACGGGTCATAACCTAAGTCATCCGGATTGCCGAAACACGCTATTTGTCTCTCAGCACCATCGTATCCGCCAAAAAGGGTAAAGTTATTTTGTGCGTTTGAAAAAAGCAGGTCTTGTTCATACATATTAAGAAAATCAGAGTAGGTAAAAATTCCGCGGTTATAAGAGCGCGAATATAATTCCCCGAGTCGTTTAATTAAAAGTGCATCTTCTTTTTCCAAAAGCGTCACCACCTGACAGATTAATTCATATAATATGTAAGAATATACCATACATTCAACGCAAAATAAAGACTTGAGTGAAAAATAATACAAAAAATGTTGTGATTTTGCACAAGTTATTCTGATTGAGTTTAGTAACATTTATAATAACTTTAGAACTTTTTTAAGGCAATCAATTTTTTGTTGATAATAAGAAAAAATAATGGTAGTATATCGTACATAGTCTGAGAAATTCTATTTTATTAAGGGGTATTTGACGATGGTAAAAGTGGTAAAATTCGGTGGTAGCTCTCTTGCAGACGCTGCACAATTCAAAAAGGTTGCCGATATAATTAAAGCGGAAGAGTCAAGAAGATATGTTGTTGCTTCTGCACCTGGCAAAAGATTTGACGAGGATATAAAGGTAACAGATATGTTATACTCTTGCTATAAGCTCGTTAAAGAAAATCAGCCTATTGACGACGCATTTAAATTAATTGAAGACAGATATAACGGAATAATCAAGGATTTAGGTCTTGATTTCTGGTTACAGCCAGAATTTGACAGAATAAAAAATGCAATTGTACACCACGCAGGTCGTGACTACATTGCTTCTCGTGGCGAATATCTTAACTCAATGATTTTAGCAAAATATCTCGGTTATGATTTTATTGATGCAGAAGACGGGATTTTCTTTACAGAGAATGGTGAACTTGACACAGAAAAAACAAACGAAGAACTTACAAAAATTCTTGAAAAACACACCCACGCAGTTGTTCCGGGATTTTATGGTGTTATGCCTAACGGAACAATCAAGACATTTTCACGTGGTGGCTCAGATATAACAGGCTCAATCGTTGCAAGAGCAATCGGTGCAGATATTTATGAAAACTGGACTGACGTTTCAGGTATGCTTATGGCAGACCCGAGATGCGTAAAAAATCCGAAGGTTATAAAGACAATCACTTATGCAGAGCTTCGTGAGCTTGCTTATATGGGTGCAACAGTAATGCACGAGGATGCAATATTCCCTGTAAGAGAAAAAGGTATTCCGATTAACATAAGAAATACAAATAAACCTGAAGATGCAGGTACAATGATAGTTTCTAAAGTCGAATCAAATAAAGTAGATACTGTTATTACAGGTATCGCAGGTAAAAAAGGCTTCTCTGTTATATCTATCGAAAAAAGTATGATGAATGCAGAAATAGGCTTCGGCAGAAAGGTTCTTGAAGCACTTGAAAATCATAAAATCTGCTTCGAGCATCTCCCTTCAGGCATTGACACTATGTCAGTTGTTGTTAATGATAATGACTTTTTACCTGTTAAAGATGCAATTATTGCAGATATTCAGAGAAAAACAAAGCCTGATAATATTACAATTTACAATGGCATTGCACTTGTAGCAGTTGTTGGCAGAGGTATGGCAGGCTCTAAGGGTACTGCAGGCAGACTTTTCAGCGCTATTGGTAACAGCGATATAAATATAAGAATGATTGACCAGGGTTCAAGTGAGCTCAATATTATTGTTGGTGTTGCAGAAGAAGACTATGTTGCAACGTTAGAAGCAATTTATAATGAGTTTGTGAAATAAGCCTTACAGAATTAAATAAAACAATCTTGTCCTATTATTTTTAGTCGGTATTAAATCCGATTTTAAATGATAGGACGTTGTTTTTTATTTGATTATAATTGCGTCTTAGACTCTTAATTGCTTTTTTTATTTTTGAAGTTCAATTCGTGAGCGAAAGCTTTGTTTGCTGAAATATTTCTATTGCAAATTGTAAAAAAATGTGATACAATATCTTTGATTAAATTATCAAAAAAATCAAAAAAGGGGATGGGTATAAAATGAAACTTTCAAAGAAGTTTATATCCTTAATTTTAGTAGTTGCAATGCTTTGTGCAACGTTAGCAGTTGCAGCGAGTGCAGCTAACAATAAACCTATTCCGAGTATTGTTGTTCCGGGTCTTTTTCAGAGCGAAACAAAATACTATGAGAATGGTAAACCAACAAGCTTACAGCCACCATTTTTTATGGATGATACTGTTGAAATTGCAGGTATGGCTTTAACAGAGGCGTTAGTTCCTATTAGCAAATTACTTGTTTCTCAGCAGGATAAGGACCAACAGGCTGCAAAAGCTCTCTCAGGCGTTTTGGGCGACGTGCTTATGGGTAAGTTGAAATGTGATGAAAACGGCCATTTCATAAACGACGTACGCGCAACAAAATATAATGATTCATTTGCAGATTTAACTGAGCACGATCAGGAATACATTCTTGATCAGTTACCGCTTAACAAATATATTGAAAAAGCAGGTGCAGAAAATCTTTATGTATTCTCATATGCTTCTTTGGGTAATATGAAAGATACAGCACAGGAACTTTATGATTTCATTCAATTTGTAAAAGAAGATTCAGGTTCTGACAAGGTTAACATAGCACCTATAAGCCAGGGCGGTTCTCTTATGAATGCTGTTATGCAACTTTACATAGAAAATGGCAGAGCTTTCAGCGAAGATATCAACAGAATAGTTTATGTTATTCCTGCACTTGACGGTTCACTTTTAGTTGGTGAGATTTATCAATATGGTCTTCTTGATGATAATGTTGAACTTTATAGTGAAATGATGCCTGCTCTTATGGGCGTTGACCAAATGGCAGGTTACCTTGTTAACATAGTTCTCAGAATTATGCCTAACGCAGATCTCAATGCTATTCTTGACACGGTTGCATTTGACCTCGTTAACGATTATATGAAATATTCAACTCTTTTGTGGGGCTTGGTTCCATCCGGTAATTACGAACCTTGCAGAGAGATGTATTTAATGGATGACTCTATGGCAGTAATCCGCGAGCAGACAGATTGGTATTATAATGCTCAGAAAAATTCAGATGCAAACATTTTAGCGGCTAAAGAACAAGGCGTTAAGATTTTTGATATTGTAGATTACAATGTTCCGCTTTATGAAATCATTGACTCATGGGATGATGTTAACGCAGACGGTGTTATTCACCTTGATTCTACATCGATGGGCGCTTTCAGCGTAGGTGTTAACAAAACTCTTCCTGAGGGTTACGTAAGTGCACAAAATAACTGCACAAATCCTGCTCACGACCACTCTGACCCGAGAAATATTGTTGATGCAAATACAGGTCTTCTTCCGTGTACAACATTCTATTTCTATAATCAGAATCACGAAAGCACAGGTTCAAATGATGTTATTATGAAACTTGTTTCTGAGCTTCTTGTAGATGAGAATTTTGTGGATGTTTACAGTTATCCTGACAGATTCCCACAATTCAATGTAGGTCGTAACTCAAAAGGTCTTATGAAAGACGTTGAAGCAGCAAAGAATTTTGATACAAGTAATCTTTCAGTTGAACAAAAGGCAAAACTTGAGGGTGCAATTGCACGTGCTGAAGCAGCACTTGAAAATACTAACGTTGATATCGAAGAATTTGAAGCGGCAAAAGCATATTTCTATGATATAACAAACGAAGTAATGTATGGTGAAGAAAAAGAATATACAGGTGGTCTCGATTTCAATGATTACCTTGCGACTATATTCAAAATAATCAGCGATTTACTTTATTACTTCTTTGATGGTGCAGGTTTCAGTGATATGTAACATCTTTTCGTACCTTGCAAAGAACAATTCGAAAGGTTTGAGTCTATATGGTATCCGCAAAAGGCAGATATGCATTAAGAATATTTATAGATTTAGCACAGAACCAGGGTGAAGGCTATGTTGCCCTTTCAGAGGTTTCAAAACGTCAGGATGTTTCTTTGAAATATCTTGAAACGATTGTTGCAACCCTTGTAAGAGGTGGCCTTTTAAGAAGCCAGAGAGGTATGTCGGGCGGTTACAGACTTTCAAGAGATGCAAAAGATATTTCTATTTATGATATCTTTAATCTTACTGAAGGCAGTCTTTCACCCGTAGCATGTATCAACTGTGGTGAATCTTTTTGTAACAGATCGGGAAACTGCTACACAAAGTCTATGTGGACAAATGTTGACAATATTCTTAACAACTATTTCAAAAGTGTTTCTGTTCAGGATTTGATTGATAAAAATTTGGATATAGTTGAATCAATCTAAAAAACAAAAATAAAACACGCCTCGGGCTAATCGACTGATTAACCCGAGGCGAATTGTTTTTATTGAATATTAAGCCTCGACTCTTTGTTTTGCATCATCATACATTTTGAATATTTCTTCAAGATGACTGTAATTTTCTTGTTGCTTAATAAGCTTTTCAGCATCAAGGTAAACCTTTGCGGCACGGTTAAAATAAGCGTGCTTATCAGTTTCTTCCTTTGTAGCTTTTTTAGCAAGTTTCTTTTCTGCTTTTGCTTTTTTAAGCTCTTCTTTGATTTCTTTTTGCTTAGCTGAGTCTTTGGCTTTTCTTGATTTTTGTAAATCTAAATAAAGAGATTTGAGTAAATCATCACATCTGTCTTCTTCATCAAAACATTTTTCAAGATTATCAAAGTCAGGAGAAACAAGGTTGCCTGCGTCACCGAAGTATTTCTTTATTGCTTTGTAAGATGACATTTTTTGCTTTGCAATTTCAAGAGTAAGTTTTCTTGATTCTTTTTCTTCTTTAGTTGTTTTTGGCATATCTTTTGCAGCTTTGATTTCTGCTTTTATGGTATCCTTATTGAAACTTAAGAGACTATTAAGACCTGCGGAATAAACTTTTTGATTTTCAATTAATGCTAATTCATACGCAGGAGTTGAGAATTTGTTGAGCTCGTCGCAAACGAATTGGGCAATTTCAATTTCGTTATTATATTTAATATCTTCTTTTAAGGCTTTTTTGCCCTCTTTGCCTTTATATTCCTTTTTGTTAAGCTTTTTAGGTTCTTTTGTTACCATTTCTTGTGAGCTGCGGATAATATCAATACCCTCAACAAGTTTTTCATCCTTGAGAATACCGTTTCCGAAATCTTCAAACATAGCACGGATTTTAAGTACTCTGATAACAGATTCCTGTTTCTTTTCATTGAAGTCGTACCATATGTAAGGAATAACATTCATTAATGCACCGAAGGCGGCAACAAGAATAAGAACTTTTGCAAGGCCTAAGAGAATGTCGGGATCATAAAGGGCAGAGTATGCGTTATTGTAGTTATCCTGTCCGTTAGCAAGCTGGTCTTCAAGAATCTGCCTAACAGTTGTTTTGCCATCACCTAAAACCCTGTTGAGTACTTCAGGGTCAGAGGTAACTTTTGCAGCAACATCTTTTGTGAGCCCGTTTTTCTCATAAATAAACGGTAAAGCAGAAGAAGTAATGAGAGTGAGAATGGTACCTATTGTTGTAACAACTGCAAAAGCACCATCAATTCGTTCACCCGTTTTATATTGCTGGTAGTCACGGATATCTGCCTGGATAGCAGGATTGAGAATATGAGCAAATGAACCCATAAATGCGTTGAGATAAAGGCAACCTAAAATGAGCCAGATAGTCATATTGTTGATTTCGTTTGTAAACGGCAACATCATTAAAATAAATATGATGTTGAAAATGTTTGTAATAACTAAAACGCTCTTTTTGCCCCATTTTCTTATGCAGAAAGGTGCTGCAAGCATACCCCAGAGAGAGGCGTTACCATAAACAGTGAAAATGATACTGTATTCGCCACCGGAGCAAGCACCACCGTAGTTATAGAACCAATACATAATATTCTGGTAAGCACTTTCGAGGAAACCGATCCAACCGGCAAGTGAAATAATCCAGAAATATTTGTTTTTGGCAACTGCTTTAATTGCATCAACAAATTTAATTTGAACAACGTGGGTTCTTGCCTGAACAATTTTTTCTTCAGTGTGTTTGTAAACAACCATACAAAGAAGTAAACCGCCAACTGTGAGAATCGGGTATAAAAATCTGTATACACGAATATCTGTACTGTTTGAACCGAATAAGTACTGAGCGATAAGCGGTGTTGCTGCGTTAACAATTGATGGTGCGAGTGAATAAACGACACTCTTTATGGCAGCGACGTCGCTTCGTTCGTAAGAATTCGGAGAAAGCACGTGAATAAGATTTTCATAAGCATCATAGAAGAAGTAGTAGAAGAAGTGAAGGAATAAGTTGAGAACCATAATAATAGCGCATTTTAATATGTAGTCTATTGGTTCGCAGAAAAGGAATTTCGCTTTTTCAGCTTTGAACAGCAGTACTTCTGAAGCCGATATTTCACCGAAGAATAAGCCACTAGTAGGAGAATTTACCAAGCCTATTAATTCGGAGCCAAACCAATCTGTAAGCTTTGTGTATGGGAAGAAAACCATAGCCAGACAGATAAGTGCAGCAGGAAGAGCCATTGAAACGATATATGGACGATATTTACCTGCTTTGTTTCGGGTGTTGTCTATGATTGTTGCACGGATACCTGTAAGAGGTATGTTAAATAGCACAGCCAAAACATACATTGCGTACATATCCATAGGATCAACACCTAAGGTGCTTGAGAGGAGGGTGCTGTTAACTGCTAAAAGACAGGCAGAGCCCATAGTTATAATCATATAGGCACCAATACCACCGCCTGAATAAGCGGCAATTTCTTTGTAAGGCATATATCTGCCTTTAGCAGGGGTTTTCCAATTAGTTTTAACATTAGAAACAAGCCCGGTTGCTTTTTCTTTGAGATTCATTTTTTCAACTCCTGTATTCAATAATTCCAATACTGTTAATTATACCATAACGAGGGTGTTTATTACAATGCAAAAAGCAAAGTTATGATACACAAAAAAACTATAAAAATGTTAGTGTAGTTGCACAATAAAGAGCAGTGATATCAATGGAAAATTCAGCAACAAAAAATATGGAAATTTCATTTTTATATAGAAAATTCTATTTGTTTATGGTAAAATTAAAATCTACTGTATATCTTTGTGCGAAAGGTGGTGTGGATATGGTCGGAATAAATGAAGAAGAAGAGATAAAAGCTGAACAACTGAAAAATAATTCTTTCGAAGCAAGGCGAATGAGAAATTTATATGAATTAGGTTTTAATTCTGATGAAGAAAGACAGGCTCCGACGAAAAATCCGCCACGTACAAAAGATGTGTTTAGTCAAAGAGAAATACGCTCCTATGAGGGTACAAATTCTCTGAATTCACGTTCGGAAACACATGCACAAAGACCTGAACCACAACAAAGACCGGTAAGCAGTCAGACAAGATCTGCACCACAACAAAGACCAGTAAGCAGTCAGACAAGATCTGCACCACAACAAAGACCGGCAGGCGGGCAGATACGGCCCGCTCCACCACCGGTTAAACCGAAGCAGCCGCAAACAAAATCATATGCTAAGAGTGGTAGTGCGTTGTCGTCGCAAAGGGATAATTACAGAACGTACAGACAACCTGATGAAAGAATTACCGCAGAAAAAATAAAAAGAGAAAGAGAAGCAAAACGTGCAGAAGAATTAAGAGAAAAAAGACTCAATCGACTCATTAAAACCTTGACGGCTTTTGTAATAACACTCACGGTGTTTATTTCAATGTATGCGCTTGTTATTTTCGGCAATGTTCCATTTATTACAAAATGGAGAAATATCTGGATAGAAACAGCGATGACAACCGACCAGCACAAGTGGCTTGCTACAACGTTCTTCCCCGAGGCACTTATAAATGACGTTATGAATGCTCAGGTGGATATAACCGATATAGGTAAAACAGATATACAAAAAGAAGAAAATGATGATATTTTAGGACAAAAAAATCTTGTTGTCGGAGAAAAAGATTCTCACGGCAACGAAGTGCTGATAAATGATATAGAACAAGGAATTGTTGTTTTAAAAGTAAAAACAAGTAATTTTGTAGGTAGACTTGTGCTTATTGATGACCCTTCAAGAGTTTATATTACTGCAACAGATTACAAAAATTCGAGAGGCGAATTTATTTGCGATTACCTTGAAAAAGAAGATGCAGTAATAGGAATGAACGCCTCGGGCTTCCACGACCCCGGCGGTACAAGTGTAGGCGGAGTTGTTACTGCTCAGTGTATTGCACAGGGTGAGTATTGGGGAACGTATTCGTCTAAATATATTACAGTAGGCTTTGATGAAGACGACCGCCTTGTAGTAGGTGAATTTTCAAATTGGGATGACTATAAATTGAGAGATGCATTCCAATATCATCCAGCACTTATTATTAATGGTGACAAGGTGATAGAAGGTTCTTCCGGATGGGGTCTTCAACCTCGTTCTGTAATAGGGCAGGCTGAAAACGGAGTTGTTATGTTTTTAGTTGTTGATGGCAGACAGGTAGGGTATTCTCTTGGTGCTACTATGGGTGACTGTGCCGATATTCTTGAAGAATACGGAGCGGTTAATGCAGGCGCTTGTGATGGAGGTTCGTCATCTGTTTTAGCATACGAAGGCGAAATTTTAAATGAACCCTCAACAAATATGCCTACGGGAAGATATTTGCCGAATGCCTGGGTGGTTGCAAGAAAAACAACCGAATAAATATAATTAAAAGAGGTGTTTTTTTGAAAGAGCTTTTAAGAAAATTGAGTTTTACACCTGATGGGTGGAAAACAACTAACAAAGAAAGAAAAAGTTATTACATTTACTTGTCAGGTCAGAATATGATTTACACAATGATAACGTCATTTCTGACTACATACCTTTTGTTTCAGGGGATAGACCCGGTAAAATCAGGTGCGGTAATGCTCATAGTTAAAATATGGGATGCGCTGAACGATGCTGTTTTCGGATGTATTTTCGACAAAGCAAAATTTAAAAGCAAACAGAAATTTATACCATGGCTCAAAATTTCATTACCTGTAATTCCACTTGCAACTGCACTTTTATATATGATTCCGAACGGTGCAAGTGAAACGGTTAAACTTCTCTGGTTTGCTGTTTTCTATCTTATATGGGATACTGTTTATACTCTTTGTGACGTACCTATTCATGGTATGGTTACCGTTATGACAGATAATCTCGACGAAAGAACTTCAATTATTTCTTATAAGAGCATCTGGTCGGGTGTTGGTAGCGGTATTGCGACAATTATACCTACAATTATTACCGGTCAGGATGTAGGCTTGAGCTTCGGCGTTGCCGCAGCAATTGTAAGTGTTGTTGCTTTTGCTGCAATGATTCCTGTTTGTATAAACGGTAAAGAGCGTTTTACAAACGTTGAAGACGACGAGCAATTCACAGTAAGAAAGATGTTCAAGTATTTGTTCTCAAATAAATATTTACTTATTTACTATGCGGGCTATTTTTTCCAGAGCGGCTTCAACGTTATGATTTCAATGAGTATTGTTACGTCATATTATTTATTCCACGACGAAAGATTCAGCCTTCTTGTTCTTGGAGTAGCGGGTGCTCCGGTGTTTATAGCATCACTCTTTGTACCGAAATTGGTTGAAAAATACGGTAAACGCAAAATATTTATTATCAGCAACTGGGCAGCAGTAATTTTCGGCACAATAAGCTGGCTTTGCGGCTATCAGAGTATGGTTGCATTTATAATTACAACATTACTTCGTGCGGTTCCTCTGGGAATTCAGGGTATTATGATATTTATGTTTACACCTGACTGTGCAGAGTATGGCAGATTTAAAACAGGTATTGATGCAAAAGGAATTACCTTTGCTATTCAGACCTTCGTTACAAAAATGGCTTCTGCTCTTGCAGGTTCACTTGGTATGGTATTACTCGGCTTGTTTGGCTGGAAAGAAGTTAATGCCGAAAGCTTTGCAGATTTAGCGGCACAGAACGTTCAGCAATCAGATTTTACACTCAAGGGCATGTGGTTTATTTTTGTAATGATTCCGACTATAGGACTTGTTCTTGCAGGTATCATCTGGCACTTCTACAAGCTCAATGATAAAGACGTTAAGCTTATGATTGATTGTAACAACGGTAAAATCACAAGAGAAGAAGCATTAGAGAAAATATCAATAAAAGATGAATTTTAATTTTATAAAGCGACTGTTCAGAGGAACAGTCGCTTTTTTGCACATATAAAGGCGCATAATTTCGGTCAAAATTATCGTTGAATTTTTGGGGGAGGAGTAATATAATTATACATTATAATAGAGAATTTTTTAGAAAAAGGAGCGTTTTATATGAAAAAAGCAAAAAGAATAATTGCGATTTTTATGGCTGCTTGTCTCTTTATAGTAAGCTATTCTACAATTGCTTTGGCAGGTGACACTGACTCCTCAAAGGTTGATTACACAATAATTAACCCTTATGAAGACGTAGATTGGCTTACATGGAAGCAATATAAAGCAGACCTTCATAGTCATACAACTGCAAGTGATGGTACCGATAATTTAAAAGATATGTTAGAAGCACATTATGAATATGGTTTTGACATTGTTGCGGTTACTGACCATGGCGTTGTTGATTATGGTTGGACCCGTCAGGAAGTAATTCCTGCAATGGAAATATTCATTGACTTATTCAAAGGCAGAGCGGGTGATATAGTTCCTCTTGACTCTAAAGGTGGCGAGGCTGCTAATGGTAATACATACGTTCTCAAAACACAAAAAGGCGGAACATATTACCAACAAAAAACATCATCGGGAATTCCTCTTCACGAAATGTTAAGAGTGCCTTATGGTATTGAACATAACCCGAGTTCACTCAACAATGCACACGTAAACAGCTGGTTTGTTGATTATGGTCACGGCTTGTTAGGCGGAACAAGTGACTACGAAACACCTATTAAAAATGTTCAGGAAATGGGCGGACTTTCTGTAATTAACCATCCGGGCGAATATACAAATGCACGTGATGAAGACAGCACTGAAGATGCTTATGATTACAGTGATGCAGTTTACAAATATTACATTGACAAGTTTGCAAATATTCTTACAAACTACGATACATGTATCGGTATTGATGTTAACAGTAAAGGTGACTCAAGAACACGCTTTGACAGAAAACTTTGGGATATTCTTCTTACAAAAGTTACCCCTACAGGCAGAAATGTTTTTGCAATTGCATCAAGTGACGCTCACTCAACTGATGTAGTTTACACAGGTTATACACAAATGGTAATGCCTTCAAATACAGTTGCAAATCTTCAGGATTGTCTGCAAAATGGCGAGTTTTTTGCTTGCAGTAAAAATTTAGGTAATCCTGACGAAATTACAGAAATAGCAAACTACTTAACACAAAGCATTGACCCTGAAGCAGTAAAACTCGGCGAACAGCTTAAAGCTATTCAGGCAGAAGATCCTAACGGAAAATATGAGGCACCAAAAGATGTAGATGCTCCGGTTGTTACTGCAGTTGCTGTTAATCAGGATACAGACACAATCACCTTGGTTACACTCGGTGCAAAAAATATCCGCTGGATTGCAAACGGCAAAACAATAGCAACAGGTAACTCAATCGACCTTGATGATTACAGCGACGAAATAGGCAATTACGTAAGAGCTGAAATTTTCGGCGAAGGCGGAATTGTTTACACTCAACCATTTATGCTTAATTACGAAGGTGTAGAAACCTCAGATGGTGATACTTTTACAGATTTCTGGTTCATAGCAAGTGCAATTCCTGACACACTTGTAAGGCTTCTTGGAGGACTTTCGATATTCGAAACAATCTACGGTTGGATAGCTTAAAATTGTTGATTTCGGCGACTATTTCATTTTCGCATCCGCTCGGCGTATCGTTATACGCCATCGGGATTTGAAAATAAAATATTCATCCGAACTGAACAACTTAAAAGTTCATAATTAATGTAAATTATAAAAAAGAGTACGTTTTGATTCACTTGAAATCAAAGCGTACTCTTTTTGTAATTTGAAAGCAAGTCCGCTTGAATTTTTTATTGTAATATCATTAATAATATGATAAAATTATTTTGTATCTTATAAAAGTGAGGGTTTATTATGAACGCAATTGTTACAGTTATCGGTAAAGATAAAGTAGGAATTATGGCAGGTATCTGCGTTGCATTTGAGAAAACAAATGTAAATGTTTTAGATATCAGTCAGACAATTCTTAAAGATATGTTTACTATGAATATGTTAGTAGATGTGAAAGAAGCAAACGTAAGTTTTTCAGAACTTGTAGATATTCTTGATAAAGAAGGCGAAAGACTCGGTGTCAGCATCCGTATTCAGCGTGAAGATATTTTTGATGCTATGCATAGAATATGAGGGGTAAAAAATGCTTAATCAACACGAAATTATTGAAACTTTAAATATGATTGATAATCAGCATCTTGATATCCGTACAATTACTATGGGTATTTCTTTGAGAGACTGTTGCCATCCAGATGCAAAAATCGCTGCAACCAAGATGTATGATAAAATCACAAAATATGCAGAAAACCTTGTTAAAACAGGTGAAGAAATTGAAAAAGAAATGGGTATTCCCATTATAAATAAAAGAATTTCGGTTACACCTATGGCAATTGTAGCCGAAAGCAGTGAAACAGAAGATTATACAATTTTTGCAAAAGCTATGGATAATGCTGCAAAAGAATGCGGCGTAAACTTTATTGGTGGTTTCTCTGCACTTGTCCAAAAAGGTTTTACTATTGGTGACAGAAGACTTATAAATTCTATTCCCTCTGCACTTGCAGAAACTGATTTTGTCTGCTCATCTGTGAACGTCGGCTCAACAAAAGCAGGTATAAATATGGATGCTGTAAAGCTTATGGGTAACATAATTAAAGATACAGCAGAAAAAACAAAAGAAAACGATGGTTTAGGTTGTGCTAAACTTGTTGTTTTCTGTAATGCCGTTGAAGATAATCCGTTTATGGCGGGTGCTTTCCACGGTGTAGGTGAACCCGAATGTGCAATAAATGTTGGTGTTTCAGGTCCGGGTGTTGTTTATAATGCTTTGAAGGGTGTAAAAGGTGCGCCATTTGATGTTGTGGCAGAAACAGTTAAAAAGACTGCATTTAAAATTACAAGAATGGGTCAGCTTATTGCAAAAGAAGCATCTTCAAGACTTAATGCAGAATTCGGCATTGTTGACTTGAGCTTAGCACCAACCCCTGCAGTAGGTGACTCTGTTGCAAGAATTTTAGAAGAAATGGGTCTTGAAACCTGTGGTACTCACGGTACAACTGCAGCTCTGGCACTTCTTAACGATGCAGTTAAAAAAGGTGGCGTTATGGCGTCTTCTGCAGTCGGCGGCCTTTCAGGTGCATTTATTCCTGTTTCAGAAGATGAAGGAATGATTGAAGCGGTTCAGAAAGGCGTTCTTACATTAGATAAGTTAGAGGCTATGACTTGTGTTTGCTCTGTCGGTCTTGATATGATTGCGGTGCCGGGTGATGTTTCTGCCGAAACAATTTCTGCAATTATTGCAGACGAAGCCGCAATTGGTATGATAAACCAGAAAACAACCGCAGTAAGAATTATTCCTGCTTTAAATAAAAAGGTAGGCGATGAAATCGAAATGGGCGGACTTCTTGGTACGGCACCTGTTATGCCTGTTCATAAAGAAAGCAGTTACGATTTTATAATGCGTGGTGGCAGAATTCCTGCACCGTTGAACAGCCTGAAAAACTAACCCTTTTACAGAAACTACAAGAGTACGTGTAGTGTGGGTAGTAACGCGAAAAGATAAATCTTTTCAATGAATAATGAATGATGAATATTGAATAATGAATAATTGCGGGACCTGCGGTCGGCATTAAAATTTAATAACAAAAAGATAATCCTATCATTTTTAGTTGGCATAACACCAATTTTAAATGATAGGATGTTTTATAATAATTTATAATAAAAAGGAACGAACAAATTGACTCCTACGGTTATGATATGAAACCGATTCTCTCATTTAAAGTTTTTCGTAAACCTAAAATGACAGAACTTGTTTTTTTGAAAATATTAAAATCAAAACGCAAAGTATTTTTCGAATTATCAATTTTCCATTTTCAATTGTCAATTTTAAAAGTGTGTTGTTTTATAATATTGACAAACCAAATAAAATTTATATACTATTATATATACTAAAAACATAATATATATCGGTGGTAAAAAATGCATTATTCTGACTTTTACAAAACACTTATAGAAAAAATAGAAATACCTGAAAATGCTCAGAAGGAATTTACAGAATTAGTTGTAAAATTAGATGAGGATTTACAATTCGGCAGAGAAGTAGATAAGCTTGTAATGCGTTTTATGTTTCCTAAGGCTCACGACATAAGGCGTTTTTTGGAAAAGCTTTCTCTCCTTGCAAAAAAATATTCTGTTGATGAAAATACACTTCACTTTGTTTTCTTGTTGCTCTCTGCAGAAACAATGTATAAAAGATATAAAAAACAGGGGATAAGTGACGATGTTTTTTATGACACAATTAAAGATTTAAAATACAAGCTGATGGAATGTATTGAGTGTAAAGGTTATAACGGCACGTTTGTAGCACATTGGTTTGAGGGCTTTTACAGATTAGAGCGCTTTGGCTTAGGTCGTTTTCAATATGAGCACACTGATATTGACAAAGAGGTTATCACTCCGAGCGGAATAAAAATTAAAAAAGGAACTAAAGTGTTATTTTTACATATACCGTCTTCGGGTGTCTCTCTTTCTGATGAAGTCAGAATGGATTCTTATAAAAAAGCTTATGAATTTTATAAGGATACGTCTTTTGTTAAAAATGGCAGAATAATTTTTGTTTGTCATTCGTGGCTTTTATTTAAAGAGCATTATAAATTTTTACCCGAGAATTCAAATATTCTTAAGTTTATGAATGATTTTTATATTTACGACGGATATATGAGCGAGACAAAAGAGGATATCTGGAGAATATTCGGCAAATATGAAAATGTACCTGTAAGTGATTTGCCTGAAGATACGTCACTTAAGCGTGCTTACAAAAAATGGCTTTCTGAAGGTAATAATGTAGGCGGCGGAGTAGGCTTAATAGTTTTTGATGGCGAAAAAATCATAAACTGAGAAAATTCGACAAAAGATACAATAGGGCGACAAAAAATGAAAAATTAAAGCGGATTTATGACGTTAAAAATTTCAAAATGTAACGAAAAGTGTGTCAAAATCTTCATTTTTTGTCTATAACTATGCAAAATACACCAAGGACAAGGTCTTTTATAGTGCAACTTGTGCATTGTAAAAGACCTTTTTATGTGTTACAATGACAGACGTTCGCGGGAATTGTTACAACTTTGTAATAATTAGCAACAAATTTGAAATAATTATTAAATAGCAAATACTCAAAATTATGAAAGGCAAAATTATTCTATGATTAGAAGCAGAATTAAACGCGCTATTGCGGTAGGTGTTGCTACAGTTCTTTCAGTAGTTCCTATGTTCAGCGTAAACGCCGCTGCTAAAAATGTCGAATACAGCGCCTCATCATCTTATATGAGCAGCAGCTACTATAAAGCACTTTGTGAGGTAGAACTTACAGGCGACCAGGTTACAGATATCTGTAACGTTGCAAAAAGCCAGGTAGGTTACCGTGAAAGTGGCAATAACTATACAGAATATGGCAGATGGTACGGAAGACAGAGTTATTGGTGTAACGTTTTCGTGTCATGGTGTGCATACGTTGCAGGAGTTCCGACTTCTGTATTCCCGAAATTAACAGCAGTAGGTAATTCTTACTACTCAACTCTTCCGTCAGTCGGAGCAGATTGCTTTGCTTTCGGTACAAAGCCTGTTGAGCCGGGCGACCTTCTTTTCAGTTGTACCTGTTCAGGCGGTTATGGTTGCATAGACCACGTAGGTCTTATTGTAGGTGTTGACGATCAGTACATTTATACAGTAGAAGGTAATATGTCTGATACTGTTAAAGCTTTGACTTACCCTGTTTCTACAGGTTATTCACCTAACAATCGTGCAAGAATAAACTATATTGCACGTCCTAATTATCAGGATCGTTCTGCAGATATAAGCGAACTCAGCAGAGCAGACGCTGTCAAAACAACAGAAAACAGTATCTACGCACTTTTTGATATGTCACTTCCTTACAGCGAAGCAGAATCAGTCTGTGCACTTATGGGTGGTCACCTCGTTACAGTTACAAGTGAAGAAGAACAGCAGATTGTAACCGAGGTTATTCAAAATGGTTCTTTTGACAGATATTACATTGGTTTAACTGATGAAGAAAACGGTGTTTATATTTGGAGTAATGGTGAAAAATACGATTACACCAACTTAACATCGGCACCACAGGCAAACTTTACGTCAGTTGTTATGAATACTGAGGGCTTGTGGGAAGAAACTGTAACAGAAAAGCGTAAAACAGGCTTTATCTGTGAAATTGAAATTGATAAAATGATTCCTGCTAACACAGCATCATTCGGTGGAAGCAGATATGAGGTTTATGATAATACGTTGACTTATGAACAAGCAAACGCTTTTGCTAAAGCAAAGGGCGGTAAGCTTGCTGTAATTGAAAGTTCAGGTGAAAACCAACTTCTCTCTCTTCTTCTTAAACAATGCGACCAATATTATTTAGGCTTCAGCGGTACAAAAAGAGAGGTTACTGCACCTGATTACACAAATTACGTTTCAAAAGTTTCTTACAATTCAGGCAAAGAAAACTATACTGTAATTTTAAATGATGGCAGTGCAAAGTGGAACGTTGCAGACATTTTTGAAATGAAAACATTAACGGGCTTTGTTGTTGAATATGATGAAACTGTAAAATTCACCGTAACGTTTGATGCCAACGGAGGTACAAATACTCCGATTGAGCAAATAGGTGAAATCGGCACGGATATAACAGTTAACGAAACAACTCCTGAGAAAAAAGGCGCAGAATTTTTAGGTTGGTCTTACAACAAGGATTCTGAGAAGGCAGATGTTAAATCAGGCGAAAAAATTACACTTAGAGAAGACGTAGTTCTTTACGCAGTGTGGTCGAAATAATGAAATGCTACAAGTTAATTTAACTTGTAGCATTTTTGCTTATTAAACCTGATTTTTGGGAAATTTATGCTATTGGGTGAGAAGACCTGCTTTCAGAAGTGTTAAGGGCTTTAAAAAATCTTTTTGAGACAAAACAACAAAATCTTTAAAAAAATCACTATTCTTAATAAAAAACTGTTGCAGTCACAGGCGTGTTTATGGTATAATTATAATGTATATCTATGATTATTTATTAAGGCTATGAAAGGGAGTGAGTTTTTTATGATTAAACTTTTCCGATACTTAAAACCGCATAAAAAATTCGCAATCTTTACGGTGATTCTTGCGGCTCTCAGTAATGTTATGACGTTAGGCTTTCCGTTTATGATGCAGCAGCTCATAAATAACGGAATTACAAAAGGCGATTTGGATTATATAAGAAATATAGGCATTGTGATGATTGTTCTCTGCATAATAGCAATGTTTATTTCTATTCTGAACAGCTTCTGTTCAAGTAAGGTCTCGGCACTGTTTTCAGGCGATTTGAGAAGAATGGTTTTTTCTAAAGTTCAGACGTTTTCACAAGAGGATATAGACGAAATAGGAATTCCGTCGCTTATTACAAGAACCACTAACGATATAAGGCAGATTCAGGAATTGTTAATTGCACTTCTTCGCAGTATTATTGCCGTGCCGATTATGCTGGTGGGCGGTACTGTAATGGCAATAATTATGGACCCGGGTCTTTCTTTAGTGCTTCTTATTGTGTGTCCTGTTATAGCAATAATCGCATTGATTATTGCAAAAACAGTTATACCGTTTTTCAAAAAGATTCAGAAGGGCGTTGACGGACTTAACCTTGTAGTGAGAGAAAAGCTTAACGGTGTAAGAGTCATAAGAGCATTTAACAGAACAGAATATGAGGATAAACGCTTTAAAAAAGCGAACGATGACTTAACAAGCCTTAATTTAAAGGTTTCAAGAATTTTTGCAGGACTCATTCCCGTTGCTACACTTCTTATATTTTTAATAATAGCACTTCTTATTGTTGTTGGCTACAATCAGGTTAATAAGCTGACAGACCCGCAAGAAATTGCAAATACTATAGGCGATTTACAGGCGTTTATAATTTATCTTGTGTTTATAGTTGTTGCGTTAGCTTCGGTTGCGGCTATGTTTGTTATGATTCCGAGAGGAAAAATCTCAGCAAACAGAATCAACGAGGTTCTTGACTACGAGCCCAAAATGCATGTTAACAAAAGAACCACCGAAGAAAAATCTGACGGCACTATTGAATTCAGAAACGTTGTGTTTGATTATAAGGATGAAGACGGTAACTTAAAAAGAGCATTAAATGACGTGAGCTTTGTTGCCAGAAAAGGTGGAACAACTGCAATTATAGGCAGTACAGGTTCAGGCAAGAGCACCGTGCTCAATTTAATTCCGCGTTTTTACGACGTTACAGACGGAGCAATTTTAATTGATAACGTAGATATAAGAGAAATGGATTTTGCTTCGATTTATGAAAAATTGGGTTATATTCCACAACAGGCATTTTTGTTCAGCGGTACAATTGCAGATAATTTAAGGTACGGCAACGAGGATGCGACAGATGAGGAATTGTGGGAAGCTTTAGAAATAGCACAATCCCGTGATTTTGTCGAAAAATTACCTGAAAAGCTTAACAGTATGGTGTCTCAGAACGGCACAAATCTTTCAGGTGGTCAGAGACAGAGACTTTGTATTGCAAGAGCTATTGTGAAAAAAGCAGATTTTTATATGTTTGACGACAGCTTTTCTGCATTGGATTTTATTACAGACAGCAAATTGAGAGCACAGTTGAAAACTGTTCTTACAGACTCAGCAATAATAATTGTTGCACAAAGAGTTGGTACCATAATAGATGCCGATAATATTATTGTTCTTGAAAACGGAAATATTGTAGGCGAGGGCACACATAAAGAACTTTTGGAAGGCTGTGCTGTGTATAAAGAAATGGTAGAGTCTCAGCTTGAAAAATCGGGGGTGAGTGACGAATGAAAAAAGAACCCCTTGTTTTAGATGAAAAAAGATTAGAGCGACTTGAGCGCAGACGCCAAACGAGAAAATTAAGATATTCGTCATATCGTGAAGTACACGAGGGTGAAGAAAGAGCTGAATCCTTTAAAACAAGTGCAAAAAGACTTGCAAAATATGTTTTAGAGCAAAAAACAGCATTTATAATTGTTGTAATAACCTGTGCTATTTCATCACTTTTCAGCGTGGTGGGTCCTACTTATATAGGCGAAGCACTCGATTTGTTGAATGAGCAGGTAGCAATAAAACTCGGCGGTGGCGATATATCTCCCGAATCACTTATTCCCTGCATAACAGCACTTGTAATTGTTTATGGCGGAATGACTGTTTTTTCATTCATTCAGCAATACGTAATGGCAGGTGTAACTGCGAAGGTTGTAAGAAAACTGCGTGAAGAAATAAACAAAAAACTTTCAAGTTTACCGCTTAAATATTACGACAGTAATTCTAAAGGTGATATTTTAAGTCGTATAATGAATGACGTCGATAATATAAGTAACACGCTACAACACAATTTACTTTCAATAGTTTCATCTGTTATAACTATTGTAGGTGTGTTTGTAATGATGCTGATTACAAACTGGTTTTTAACGTTGTTTATTGTAGTTCTTGTGCCTTTTACGGCGACTATTGCTTTGAAGGTTTTGTCTGTTTCAAGAAAGCTTTTCAAACAGCAATGGGATAGAACAGGTGAGTTGAACGGTCACGTAGAAGAAATTTACACAGGTCATAAAATTGTAAAAATCTTCGGCCAGGAGCAACTTGCAGAGGATGAATTCAACGATATAAACGATGAGCTTGTTGAGGTGAGCAGTAAAGCACAGTTCATTTCAGGCACAATAGGCCCGTTTATAAATTTAATGGATAACGTTGGCTATATTTTAGTTGCGATTATCGGCGGTTATTTAATAGTAAACAACGGCGTTTTCGCGGTCGGAGATACCGTGCTTTATGATATGGGTAAAGCCTTTTCAATAGGTGGCATACTTACGTTTATTACGTACTCAAAGCTCTTTACTTCGCCTATGTCAACTTTAGCTCAGATTGCAAACACAATTCAGTCTTGTATGGCATCTGCCGAAAGAGTATTTAAACTGTTTGATGAAGAAAGTGAAGTTAATGCACCAACAAGTGAAGAGCTCACTTTTGATGATGCAATAAGATTTCATAACGTTTCATTCTCGTATTCTTCGGACAAGCCTCTGATTGAAAATCTCGACCTGACGGTTAAAAAGGGTAGTCTTGTTGCACTTGTTGGTCCTACGGGTGCAGGTAAAACTACGTTTGTTAATCTGTTGATGAGATTTTACGATGTTGATGAAGGTAAAATCACTATCGACAATAAGGATATAAGAGACGTACAGCGTGACGATTTGCGAAAGCTTTATGGTATGGTTTTACAGGAAACGTGGCTTTTTGACGGAACTATAATGGATAACATTCGCTACGGACGTCTTGATGCTACAGACGACGAAGTTTTTGCTTCTTGCAGACTTTCAGGTGCTGATGAATTCATTAATATGCTTCCAGAAGGCTACAACACAAAAATAACCGAAAACGGCGGAAATCTTTCGGGCGGTCAGAAACAGCTCATTACTATAGCAAGAGCGTTTTTAAAAAATCCGAAAATCTTAATTCTTGATGAAGCGACGTCTTCGGTTGATACACGAACAGAGCTTCTTGTGCAAAAGGGTATGAATGAGGTTATGAAGGGCAGAACCAATTTTGTTGTTGCCCACAGACTTTCTACAATTCGCAAAGCAGATGAAATTCTGTTTATAGATAACGGTACGATAAGAGAACGTGGCACACATAAAGAGTTGCTTGAGAAAAAGGGACTTTATTACGCTATGTATGAAAGCGGATTCGGCAGAGTTGTTGAGACTGACGAGTCTCTTTCGACCGACTATTAAAGTATATTTTGTCAGAGTGAATATGATTTTTTGCTCTATGAAAGGATAGATGGAAATGAATAACACAGAAAAATCTATGGAAAAACTTGTTGCTCTTTGTAAGGGCAGAGGTTTTGTTTATGCTGGCAGTGAAATTTATGGCGGACTTGCAAATACATGGGATTACGGCCCATTAGGTGTTGAGCTTAAAAACAATATAAAAAATGCCTGGAGAAAGAAATTCATTCAGGAAAATCCATATAATGTAGGTCTTGACAGTGCAATTCTTATGAATCCTCAGACATGGGTTGCATCAGGTCACCTTGGCGGTTTTTCAGACCCGTTAATGGATTGCCGTGAATGTAAAACACGTCACAGAGCAGATAATTTGATTGAAGATTTTGACGGTACTGTTGTTGCAGGCTGGTCAAATGAACAGATGATGGATTACATTAAAGAAAAGGCAATTCCTTGCCCTGGTTGCGGCAAGCATAATTTTACAGATATCCGTCAGTTTAACCTTATGTTCAAAACATTCCAGGGTGTTACAGAAGACAGCAAAAACGAACTTTATTTAAGACCTGAAACTGCACAGGGTATTTTTGTTAACTTCGCAAACATTCAGAGAACAACAAGAAAAAAAGTACCATTCGGTGTTGCACAGATTGGTAAATCCTTCCGTAACGAAATTACACCCGGTAACTTCATTTTCCGTGTTCGTGAATTTGAACAGATGGAACTTGAATTCTTCTGCAAGCCGGGCACAGATCTTGAGTGGTTTGAATATTGGCGTGGCTTCTGCCGTGATTGGCTTTATTCATTAAACATCAAGGCAGAAAATCTTCGTCTTCGTGACCACGACAAAGAAGAACTCTGCTTCTATTCAAAAGCAACAACAGACTTTGAGTACTTATTCCCATTCGGTTGGGGCGAACTCTGGGGTGTTGCAGACAGAACCGACTATGACTTAACTCAACATATTAACACATCAGGCAAGAGCCTTGATTACTTCGACCCTGAAACAAATGAAAGATACATTCCTTATGTTATTGAACCATCTTTAGGTGTTGAAAGACTCTTCCTTGCAATTCTTACTGAGGCTTATGATGAAGAAGTTGTTGATGCTGAAAAGAACGACACCCGTGTTGTTCTCAGACTTCACCCGACTCTTGCACCTTTCAAATGTGCAGTTCTTCCGCTTTCAAAGAAATTAAACGAAAAAGCAACTGAAGTGTTTACTACACTTTCAAAGAAATTCAATGTTGAATTTGACGATGCAGGTTCTATAGGTAAAAGATATCGCCGTCAGGACGAAATCGGTACACCTTTCTGCATTACTTATGACTTCGAGAGTGAAGAAGATAATTGCGTAACAGTCCGCGACAGAGATACTATGGAGCAAGTAAGAATTCCGATTGCAGACTTGGTTAAGTACATTGAAGAGAAAATTGAATTTTAAAAAAAGCGAACTACATCTTTAAAGGTGTAGTTCTTTTTTAGATAAATTTATTTTTGGTATTGCTATTATTCGCGATTTAGAATATAATTGTATTATATTAGAAAGGTGGTGTTTCTGTGACATATATTTCTGCAAGAGAAACTGCTGACAAATGGGGGATTTCACAAAGACGTGTTGCGGTTTTATGTTCGGAAAAAAGAATTGAAAATGCGATAATGATCGGAAATATGTGGGTTATACCATCTGATGCAGAAAAACCTGTTGATGCAAGAAGCACCCGCTATATAGAAAAAGAAGATGATAAAGTAAAGCCATTTTTGAAATGGGCTGGGGGTAAAGGTCAGCTTCTTAAAGAAATTGAAAACTACTATCCTTTTGGTGATTGCAAAATAACTAAATATGCCGAACCGTTTGTTGGTGGCGGTGCGGTATTATTTGATGTTTTAAGTAAATATGACTTGGAACAGATTTACATTAGTGATATCAATGCTGAACTTATAAACACATATCGTATAATTCGTGATGATAGCGATGCTCTTATTGAAATGCTTTACGGTATGAAAAGTGAATTTATACCATTGGATACTGATGCACGGAAAGATTACTATATGAAAAAAAGAGAGCGTTTCAATGATTTGAAAGTTAACGGAAACGAAAACATCAATATTGAAAAAGCTGCATTGATGATATTCTTGAATAAGACATGTTTTAATGGTCTGTTTAGAGTCAACAAAAAAGGTTTATTTAATGTACCTATGGGTTCATATAAGAATCCTATGATATGTGATGAAGTAAATCTTCGAGCAGTATCAGAGAAATTACAGAAGGTTACTATCGTATGTGGTGATTACAGAGAGTCAGCTGATTTCATCGATAAAAATACATTCGTTTATTTTGATCCTCCATACAGACCAATAACAGATACTGCAAGTTTTACAGCATATACAGAAAACTTATTTAACGATGATGAACAGATTGAACTTGCTCGATTTGTAGATGAAATGCATAAAAAAGGTGCCAAAGTTGTAATTAGTAATTCAGATCCTAAAAACTCAAATACAGAAGATGATTTCTTTGATAATATATACTCGGCTCATAATATTAAACGAGTTGAGGCAACAAGAATGATTAATTGTAACAGTGAAGCAAGAGGCAAGATAAAAGAACTACTAATTAGTAACTTTTAAGGAGAAAACTTATGAATAGAGATTTTAATATTTGGTTAGCAGGATTTCGTGATAGTATAGCTGACTATGGCTATTACATAGACTTTGAAAAGGTTCACAGAAATGTTGATAGTATGAAGATCGAATTAAATATTTTGAATTCCCTTATCGGCTCGAAAAATATTGAAGAAGATTTTGATAATTTATTGAAAAAATATCCTGAAGTATTGAAGTGCATTCCGTTGCTATTAGCGGTCAGAGCAAATGAAATTTATTGTCAGGATAAGAACGGCGGTCATTTGTATCAATTTGATTTTGGTAAATATCCTCCAAATAGTCATGCTCATTATGATAGATATAAATATTTTATGAGAGAAACCGGCTTGTTTGATTTGTTGGAAAATCACATTGTAAACAACTTGGTTGATTATGCTACGGGTGTTGAAACAGGCCTTGATTCTAACGGTCGTAAAAATCGTGGTGGACACCTTATGGAAGATTTGGTTGAAAGTTTTATTCAGAAAGCAGGATTTATTAAAGATGTTAACTATTTCAAAGAAATGTATATTCATCAGATAACTGATAAATGGAATATAGATTTATCTGCCATTTCAAATAAAGGAAAGATGGAAAAGCGTTTCGATTTTGTAATCAAAACACCTGATATGATTTATGGTATTGAAACCAATTTCTACGGAAGTGGCGGTAGTAAATTAAACGAAACCGCACGTAGCTACAAGGCACTTGCTTGGGAAACCGAAGAGATTGATGGTTTTACATTTGTTTGGTTTACAGATGGCAAAGGTTGGACAAGTGCAAGAAATAACCTCGAAGAAACATTTGATGTTATGCATCACATCTACAATATTAAGGATTTGGAAGATGGAGTAATTAGTGAGGTCTTTAAATAATGGCAAAAAAAATAACAAAGTGGGAACCTGAAAATTTTGAATTGGAAATGACAACTCATTGGTCTTTTCCAAAACGAGGGGATTGGGCTACTCACGATGCAAAGTGGCGAGGTAATTGGTCTCCATATATACCAAGAAATATAATGCTTCGTTATTCTCAAGAAAACGACTTGGTTCTCGACCAGTTTGCTGGTGGCGGTACTACACTTGTTGAAGCGAAACTACTTAATAGAAACATAATCGGTGTGGATGTAAACGATATTGCACTTAACAGATGTAAAGAAAAGACAGATTTTGAGTACGAAAAAGCCAATGGTAAAGTTTACATTAAAAAAGGCGACGCAAGAAATCTGGAATTTATTCCATATGAGAGTATAGATTTAATTTGTACACATCCTCCGTACGCTGATATTATAAAGTATAGTGATGATATAGAAGATGATTTATCTTTATTAAAAGTTAATGATTTTCTTGAAGAAATGAAAAAAGTTGCAAGTGAAAGTTATCGGGTTTTAAAAAAAGATAAGTTCTGTGCTGTACTTATGGGTGATACTCGACAAAAAGGTCATATGATACCTATGTCTTTTGAAGTTATGCGGATTTTTCAAGATGCAGGATTTAAGCTTAAAGAACTGATTATTAAAGAGCAACACAATTGTAAAGCAACAGGGTATTGGAAAACGAATAGTGTTAAATATAACTTTCTGTTAATTGCTCACGAATATTTATTTGTATTTAAAAAATAAAAAACCAATCACTTTGGATTTCTCCGAAGTGATTGGTTTTTGCTTTATCTCACAATCTCATATATTAAAGGAATTTCTTTTGGCTTTTCTTGAGAAAATTTTATTGCTGAGAGAAATTTTTCTTTTGCGGGTTTTAAAGAGTTTTCATTATTAGTATAAAGTGTGGCGATTATATCATCTTTTTCTACTTTGTCACCCGTTTTTTTGTTTAAAATAATTCCGGCGGTCATATCAATAGCGTCGTCTTTCTTTTCACGACCTGCGCCTAAAATAACAGATGAAACACCAATTTGTTCCGCATTCATAGAAGAAATAAAGCAATCATTTTCTGCTTTGATATCTTCTTTGTGTTTTGATTTTGGGAAAAGGTCTGTGTTTTCAATCCAATTGCTATTACCGCCTTGTGCTGAAATCCATTCTTTGAATTTTTTATATGCGTTACCGCTTGTAATTGAGTCGTTTACTAATTTTGTTGCTTCTTCAACTGATACGCCTTTAGCAAGGGCAACTATTTCTGCAGCAAGAGAGCAGGCTACATATTTCAGGTCTTCTGCTCCGTCTCCCTTTAAAACTTTAATTGCTTCAATAACCTCTAATGAGTTACCTATATTTTTGCCTAACGGTGTATTCATATCGGTAATAATAGCGGCTATATTGCGATTGTTGTTTTTGCCGATTTTAACCATTTCTTCTGCTAATGCTTTTGCATCTTGGGATGTTTTCATAAAAGCACCACTACCACATTTAACATCAAGAACTATTGTGTGTGAGCCTGCAGCTAACTTTTTGCTCATAATGCTTGAAGCAATAAGCGGAATGCTGTCTACCGTTGCAGTAACGTCACGCAGGGCATAAAGCTTTTTATCAGCAGGCGTTAAGTTTCCCGTCTGCCCGACAACGGCAATACCTGAATTTTTAACCTGGGTAAAAAATTCTTCATTTGTAAGCGATGTGTTGAAGCCGTCAATTGACTCTAATTTATCAACAGTACCGCCGGTGTGCCCTAAACCGCGACCACTCATTTTTGCAATAATGCAACCTAAAGATGCAACTATAGGTGCTACAATAAGTGTTGTTTTATCACCAACGCCACCGGTTGAATGTTTATCGACAGTTTTATTTCCGAACTCAGATAAATCAACAGTATCACCCGAATTTGCCATTGCAAGAGTTAAGGCGGTAGTTTCTCTTTCGGTCATACCATTAAAGAAAATTGCCATAGTGAGTGCCGAAGCCTGATAGTCAGGAATAGTGCCGTCTGTATAGCCTTTAACAAAAAATTCAATTTCTTCTTTTGTTAATTCTTTATTGTCTCGTTTGTTTTTAATGATATCATACATTCTCATATTGATACGTTCTCCGGTTTAAAAGAATATGGGAGTAAATCTTTTAATAAAACTTTGTCAAATTCATTATTTTCTCTGACAATTAAAATTTCAAAATCGTCGCCACAAAATTCACGCATTACCTGCCTGCAAACGCCACAAGGTGGAAAAGCACCTGTAACTTTGCCATTTTTGCCACCGACAACTGCAATTTTAGAGAATTTTCTTTCACCTTCTGAAAGAGCCTTTAAAAAAGCAGTTCTTTCTGCACAAACGGTAGGACCAAAAGCTGCATTTTCAATATTACAGCCCTTGTAGATTTTTTCGTCTTCAGTAAGCAATGCCGCCCCGACTTTATAATTTGAGTAAGGGGAATATGAATTATTCATAGCTTCAATTGCTTTTGAAACTAATTCCGTGTCTGTCATAAAATCAGTCCTTTATTAAAAGATTTTTAACAGTGTCCGCAACAAACGTGAAACCATTTACAGTACCATTGTTTTTCGGTTCAATATTTTCACCATACATAATAAACGGCACATATTCACGTGTGTGGTCGGTGCTGTTGTCACCGGGGTCACAACCATGGTCAGCTGTTATAATTAAAACATCATCACTTTTCATATTTTCAATAAATGACGGTAACCATTTGTCAAAATCACTTAAAGCTTTTGCATAACCATCAACATCGTTTCTGTGGCCGTAAACCATATCGAAATCAACAAGATTTATAAAGCAAAGACCATTAAAATCTTTTTTCTGATATTCAAGAGTTTTTTTCATGCCGTCATCATTATTTTTTGTGTAGATATATTCTGTAAGACCTTTGCCTGCAAAAATATCATTTATTTTACCGACACCGATTACGTCAAAACCGCTTGATTTTAATTTGTCGAGCATTGTATTTTCAGGTGGCACCAATGAAAAGTCGTGTCTTCTCTGAGTTCTTTTGAATGGGTACTCTCCCTCAAAAGGTCTTGCAATAACTCTGCCCACACCCAAGTCACCCGTCAGAAGTTTCCTTGCAATTTTACAGTATTCATAAAGTGTTTCGGGAGGAACAATATCCTCGTGAGCGGCTATCTGAAACACGCTGTCAGCAGAAGTGTAAACTATTAAATTGCCTGTTTTCAAATGTTCTTCGCCATAATCTTTAATGACTTCTGTGCCTGAATACGGTTTGTTGCAAAGCACATTTCTGCCTGTGAGGCGAGAAAATTCATCTAAAAGTTTCTGAGGGAATCCCTCGGGGAATGTAGGCAATGGATTTTCTGATACAACACCTGCAATTTCCCAATGCCCTATAGTTGTGTCTTTACCTCTGGATTTTTCCCGCAGTCGTGCAACCTCTGATTTTAATTCACCTTTACCAAGGTATGAAAGACCATCAATTTCAGTAAATCCGATGTTTTTTAGATTTTCGATACAAAATTCTTTGGATTTACTTATACTCTTCATTGTGTCGGCGCCTTTATCGCCAAAAAATTCTGCGTCAGGTGCTTCGCCGATTCCACAAGAATCAAGAACTATAAGAAATACTCTTTTTGCCATTATTTAGTCTCCAACTCTACCGCAGTTTCAAGTGCTAACTTCATCATATCGGTAAATGAATTTTGTCTTTCAATTGCAGGGAGTGATTCGCCCGTTACTAAGTGGTCAGAAATTGTGAACATAGCACCTGCACGTTTTCCTGCTCTTGCAGCATTCATAAAGAGTGCTGCCGCTTCCATTTCTACTGCGAGTACACCCATCTTCTGCCAATTCTGAGAGAGCTCGGGCGTGTCACCATAAAACACATCAGAAGAAAGCACGTTGCCTACTTCATATTTAATGTTCAGCTCTTCTGCTTTTTCTACAGTTGTTCTTAAAACGGTGAAATCTGAAATAGGTGCGAAATCACCCGGTAAATTGAACGTGTGACTATATCTTGAGGTGCTGCAGGCACCCTGAGCAATAACAATATCACGAACCTTTACCTTGTCGCACATACCACCGGCAGAGCCGATTCTTATAATGTTATCTACCTCGAAAAAATTAAAAAGCTCATAGCTGTAAATGCCGATTGAAGGCATACCCATTCCCGAAGCCATAACAGAAATACGAGTGTTTTTGTAAAAACCCGTGTATCCTTGAATTCCGCGGACATTGTTTACAAGTTCAGCATTTTCTAAGAAGTTTTCGGCTATAAATTTTGCTCTTAACGGGTCACCGGGCATAAGCACGGTTTTTGCGAAATCTTCCGGTTTTGCATCAATATGCGGTGTAGGATAATTTTTCATAAAATCAACTCCTTAAAAAGTATAATTTAGTTACTATACATCTCATAAAGTTTAGCATAAACGCCATTCTTTTTAATTAAATCATCGTGAGTGCCGCTTTCCTCTATTCCGTCATTTGTCATTACAAGAATATTATCGGCATTTTTAATGGTGGTTAAGCGGTGGGCAACAATTAAGGTTGTTCTGCCCTCTGCCAATAAATCAAGCGATTTTTTTACTATTTGTTCGCTTTCGTTATCGAGTGCACTTGTGGCTTCGTCGAGAATAAGAATTTTAGGGTTTTTAAGAAATACACGTGCAATACTTATTCTTTGTTTCTGACCGCCTGAGAGCTTAACACCACGTTCACCGACATAAGTGTCATATCCGTTTGGAAGTTCGCTTATGAATTCGTGAGCACCTGCAAGACGTGCCGCATTGTAAATATCTTCGTCAGTTGCATTTTGTAATCCATATGCAATGTTTTCTTTTACAGTTCCAGAGAATAAATAAACATCCTGCTGTACCACGCCGATATTAGTTCTTAGCGATTGTAAAGTTACATCCTGAATACTTTTACCGTCAATTAAAATTTTACCATCAGTTATTTCATAAAATCTCGGAATAAGGTTGCAAAGTGTGGTTTTACCACTACCCGAAGGACCAACTAACGCTACTTTTTGCCCTTTTTCAATGTGAATATTTAAATTGGTTAAAACATTTTCGGTAACATCTGAATATTTGAAAGAAACATTTTTAAAATCAATAACACCATCGGTTACAGTTAATTCTTCGGCACCTTCTTTGTCTTTTATGGATGGTTCAATGTCAAGAATTTCGGTGAAACGTTCAATACCTGTCATACCACGCTGGAACTGTTCTGCGAATTCTACAATTCGCTTAATTGCAGTTAAAAGAACAGAAATATACATCAAATAAGCAACGTAATCTGCCGCCTCAATTTTTTTGTTGATTAAGAAAATGCCACCTGCTATTACCACTACAATATACATTATTCCTTCAAATACTCTGTTAATAGCGGTAAATGAGCCCATAAGTTTATAAACTATGGATTTGATATTTAAAAAGCCTATATTACCTGATTTAAACTTTTCTTCTTCAATGTGTTCGTTGGCAAAAGATTTTACAACACGTATTCCAAGAAGACTGTCTTCAATCTGACTGTTTAATTCGCCGACTTTTTTTCGTGATTCCTTAAATCCGTCACGCATTTTGTGATTGTAACGTGCAAGAATTATAATCATAAACGGTAAAACGGCAAACATTATGAGTGTCAACGGAACATTCATAAATGCCAGGATTGAGAACGAAGCAATAATTTTGATTCCTGCTATAAAAAATTCTTCGGGGCAGTGGTGAGCGAATTCGGTAACATCAAAAAGGTCTGATGTAATTCTTGACATAAGCGTTCCGACTTTTGCATCATCGTAAAAAGAAAATGGAAGTTTTTGTAAGTGACCAAAAAAATCCTTTCGCATTTCTGTTTCAATTTTTGTACCCATTATATGCCCGACAGAAGCCATATAATAATAAGCTACAGCATCTATAATTTTCAGCACAATGTAAACGGCACCGAGTGTTAAAATGAATTTAATTGTTAAATTTTCAGGGGTGTCTGTTGCTGTGCCTGTAATTTCTCTTACTATTATAGGTAATGCCAATTCACAAAGAGTGGTGAGAGCGGCACAGAATAAATCAAAAATTAAAGTGCCGAGGTGTTTTTTGTAGTAGGGCAAAAATCTTTTAATAAGACCGCCTTTTTTCGTTTGTTTAGTTGTTTTCAAAATTTTTCTCCTCTATAACAAAGTGTAGATATTTTCTATAATACAATAATATCACAAAAGAATTAAATTGAAAACTGTTATATTTTACGATATTTGATTAAAATATTTGTAATAGTATTGATTTTTTGAGAAATATCATATATAATACAACAGTTGAAAAAAACGCCGGTGTGATGGAATTGGCAGACGTGACGGACTCAAAATCCGTTGATGGCGACATCGTGTGGGTTCGAGTCCCACCACCGGCACCAACAAAAAAGTATCCTTTGTCTACTGGACAAAGGAGACTTTTTTGAGTGATGCGTTCCTTTCGGAACGTGATGCGCACTTTGTGCGTGATGTAGGCTTCGCCTGTGATGCACGCCTTCGGCGCGTGGTAAGAACGCATCGCATCACCTATCGCAGTGCAGCTGCATCACTTATCACTTATTTTCAAACAATCTTAATTTGTGATATAATGTAAAAAGTGAGGTGTATGTTATGTCAGAATCAAAACTCAGAGAACTTTCTATAGAATTTTCCGTAGATATTATTGAATTGGTAAAGTATCTGAAATCCATCAAAGAATCTATCATCTCCAATCAAATTGGCAGAAGCGGAACAAGCATTGGCGCCAACATCCACGAGGCACAATATGCACAAGGGAAGAAGGACTTTATCTCTAAACTTGAAATTGCCTTAAAGGAAGCAAGCGAAACGGGCTATTGGCTTGAGCTTTTGTACAGAACAAAATATATTGATGAGCAAACGTTCAAAGCCCTTTCTTCCAAATGCACTTCCTTGAGAGCAATGTTGAGCGCATCCTGCCGCACCGCAAAGGAGAATACAAAATGATTGGACCAATTGTTACGGTAACTGTTGACAGACCGCTTGGAAGTTATCATCCTGAACACCCGGATATACATTATCCTATAAACTATGGATGCATTAAAGGGACAATGGCGGCAGATGGTGAAGAAGAGGATGCTTATGTTTTAGGTGTGACAGAGCCCATTTCTGAGTTTACCGGAAGAATTATTGCAATTATAAATCGTGAAAATGATATTGAGCATAAATGGGTAGTTGCACCGGAAGGTATGACTTTCACACGGGAAGAGATTGCAGAATTAACGCATTTCCAAGAACAGTATTTCAAGTCGAAAATCTCCTTGCTATATAAACATCTTTAACCTGGTGTGCTTTTGGTTACTCTTACCTCAAATCCGCTCCGTTTGGTTACTCTTTTCAACGAAATAAATCCCTTGCGGGATTTGTGAAAAAAGATTTCGAAATTAAAATATTGATTACATCCACGGCTGATGATGTGGTTTTGTTACCAACAATCGCCCTACACTGTTATTTAAAAAATTCATCTCTGAAAACATCTTGTGCAAGTGGCACTTGACATATGCAAAGAAGATTATGCTTGTGTTTTGTTAAAAAGAAGTTTATTATAAATTACAGAGGGGAATGTATTCCGTAATAACAAAGCGAGGAGAAAAGACACTATGTCATTCGGCGAGAGATTACAGCAGTTAAGAAAAGAAAATGGAATGTCTCAGGAGGAATTGGGTAACCTTCTTTTTGTCAGCAGACAGACTGTAAGCCTTTGGGAAAATAATCAGACAGTTCCGACTGTAGATAATCTGATAAGATTAAAAGAAATTTTTGGTGTGAGCTTAGACTCCATTTTAACAGGTGAAGAAAAAATTGAAGAAAGCGAGCAACCGTTGCAGAACGAAGTAAGTTCAGCGGAATGTTCTGAGATACCTGTAGAAAAAGTAAGCTGTTCTTTTGAAAAAAGAGAGCTTAAATATTTTTATAAAATATTTACTATGCCAGCATTCAAAAGATTTGCTGTAGCAACGTGCATTTTATTGTTTTTGTCTTTTTCTGTTGTCGGCATAACAGCAGAAGATATAACATCACTATATGGTTTTTTTATTATATTTGCGGTGTTTTGTGTTAGTCTTATAGCTTATGTAAAAACCTTGTTATTTGCTAAAGGTAATGCTGAGGCCGTATGTAACAGAAATTATACTTATGAAATGTTTCAAGACCATTTTTGGGTAAGAGTTTTTAACTCAGGTGATGAGATTAAGAGCTATAAGGTTTATTTCAATGAATTGACTTGTGCTTGGGAAACTCCGTTTTGTTATTTCCTTCAACATAAGGACAAAACGACTTTTATAATAAAAAAAGCATCCCTTGAAGAAAATTCTTATATCGGCAGCCTTTGTCGTAATATGAAGTCAGAAAAAACAGATTTGAGTAACACGAAAATAGTTTTTTTGAAAAAGCTGGGCGAAATTTTGTTTATAGGCAGTTTTATAAGTCTGTTAACGGCGAGTACTCTTTCATTTGAGGTGTTTTCTCAGGATGCGGAATCGTTACGTGACCATCTTGAGTTACTCAGGTGGTTCCACTACTTGCTTCCGATACCGATAGCTTCAGTAGTTACAGGAATACTTCTTAACAAAAATAAGGTGCGCAATAAAAAGAATATTGTATGTGGTATTATTATAGGCTTATTGATGTTGATTTATGGCTTTTTCCCAAGTATTTATGCGGATGATGCAAACAGCAGACTTGGTTCTATAGAAGCTCAACTTGGCTTTGAGTTTCCTGCTTCCGTTGAAATGGATTATAATGTGGCGTATGGAGCTTCTGGTGAATATCAAATAATTACAACGCTCAGCTTTGAGGAATCAGTTGCAAATGATTTTGAAGCATTTATGAAAGAAGATAGCAGATGGCTCACGTGGGAGAACGATACTTTCAAATCTGCAATTCCTGAGGGACTTGAGGATTTTTCGACGGATTATTTCCTGATTTATAACACAGAAACAAATGAGTTCGGAAAGCTCCCCGAAGGTGATAGTGAATGTGAGTTTATATATATTGCATACGATGCCGAAATGAATGTGGTTTATATATGTCAACATCACAGCGGAATCGACTGATTTTTGAAAGCCTTTTTTCTCAACAGAGAAAAAGGCTTTTTCTCTCACCACTCCCACAATTCAGCATAAAATAGTGTAGGGGGTGAATCATTATGTCAACAACATGTAGAAGTTGCAGAACCAGTTGTACAGTTATTGCTGTGGTTGCAAGTCTTATTATAGGTATAATAACAGCTTTTCTCAGAATAACAGCTGTTATTACGCTTGTACCTGCATTTTTATGGGTGCTTTTTGGTATTGCTGTAGTGTATCTTGCAATAACTCTAGTTTCGTCTGCAGTTTTTCGTAACGGATGTTGCGAAAATTTATGCAGTATAATTACAGCGTTGCTTGCAGGCGTTCTTGGCACAATATTGCTTTCTGTTGTTCTTCTTGCCATTGAGTTCGTGGCAACAAGCATAATTGGTGCAATTCTTACAGGTGCGCTCTTGTTCTTCTTTTTCCTCACAGTAACATCTACAGCATGTCTTGTGCGCTGCTTTTTTAATTGTAACGACTAAAAAACAAAACATTTAAAAATCGCAGATGGTAATAGTAAGAAAAAGGATTTTTCACTAACAATCCGAGGTTTTATGACCTCGGATTGTTGCTTTTCTATAAAGAATGATATAATTTCAATGTTGAGTCAGAGGAAATATTGTTATATGAGTCAATTTCTTGAGTGTTTTACACGCTTTGCTGTTGAGTATAATTTCTGATTTTTGCAAAAAAGAATATTAATAGATGAAAATCACCAAAATTTCAGTACAAACTATTGAAATTTTGGTGATTTTATGTTAAAATGATGTTTACTAATATGCAGTAAAATAAGAAAAGGAGAGAGTCTTATGGAAATACAATTGCAAGAGCTCATCGACCAGATTAAAAAAGACGGTGTAGAAGCGGCAGAAACTCAGGCTGAAGCTATACTCACTGCTGCGAAAGAGGAAGCTGAAAAAATCATTTCTGATGCAAAAGCAGAAGCAGAAAAACTTGTGCTTACAGCAAAGGCAGATAATGAAAGAACAGTGAAATCAGGCGAAGATGCTATTCGTCAGGCAGGTCGTAATTTGCTTATTTCTTTCAGAGAAAGTGTTGCAAAAGAAGTTAAAGCCATTGTCGCAGAAAACGTTTTTTCTGCTTATTCGGGTGAAGATTTAAAACAAATTATTGTAAATGCTGTTTCTGACTTGACAAGTAAACCTGATGCTGAAGATATAACAGTTATATTGAATAGCGAAGATTTAAAGAAACTTGAAGAAGCAGTGCTTCAGTCGCTTAAAGAAAAAATGCAAAAAGGCATTACTCTTAAAGCAAATGATAATTTTGACGGTGGATTCCGTATTGCCGTAAATGAGAGTGGAGCATATTATGATTACTCTCAAGAGGCTGTTACAGATATGTTGTCAAACTATCTTAGTCCGAGAATTGCGGCACTTTTGAAAGAGGCTGAATAATTATGGCTGAGTATTATTTAATATCTCAATTGCCTTCTTTGGACGGAATAAGCGAAAATATGCCTATGCCGATAACCGAAGAGCGCTTTACAGAGCTTTGTGAGCGTTTTTTAAGTAAAAAGGCTAAAGACGAGCTTTCCAAATTGACACTTATGCCGTCAAGAAGCTATGAAAAATCGGGTTCTGCTCTTGTAGAAGCGTGGAATGACGGAGAACGTAATTTGCGTCTTGTTCTCGGTAAAATCCGTGCGGATAAAATGAATAAGCAGTTTGATGCAGGTGAAAACAACTCGGTTCCTGTTGAGCTTGTTCAGGCAGTGCGTGAAGCGGTAGAAATAGAAAATCCTATGGAGGCAGAAAAATTCCTTAATCGTTACAGATTAGAGTTTTTAGAGTCTTTAAGACCAATGGATTCTTTTTCAGAGGATTTTGTATTTTACTACGGGCTTAAATTAAAATTAATTTCGCGTATAAAGCAATTTGATGCAGAAAGTGGCGAGATTGCATACAGAAATATTTACAGCTCCATTATGAATGGAGAAAGATTGGAGGTTGCAAGATGACCGAAAATATAGGCAAGGTTGTAAGCGTTAACGGAAACTTGGTCTCAGTAAAATTCTCAGGCGATGTTTCTATGAACGAAATTTGTTATGTTAAGGTGGACGACACAAAGCTTAAAAGTGAGGTTATCCGCATTAAAGGTGACGTAGCACAAATCCAGGTTTATGAAATGACAGGAGGCATTAAGTGCGGTGACGATGTAGAATTCACAGGCGAAATGCTTTCTGCACAACTCGGTCCCGGTTTGCTTGGTCAGGTTTATGACGGACTTCAGAATCCGTTGCCTGTTCTTGCAGAACAAGCAGGTTGGTTTTTAGAAAGAGGTATTTATGCCGATGGCTTAAATGCCGAGAAAAAATGGGAGTTTACACCTACTGCAAAGGTGGGCGACACTTTAAAAGCAGGTGAATATATAGGTACTGTTCCAGAAGGACCATTTACTCATAAAATATTTATTCCTTTTAATTTGCTTGGTACTTACACAGTAAAATCAATCAATGAAAAAGGCGAATATACAGTAAATGAAACTATCGCAGTAGTAACTGATGAACGCGGTAAAGAAATTCAGATTTCTATGGCATTCAGATGGCCAGTAAAACGCGCAGTTAAATGCTACAGTGAAAGATTAGCACCACAAGAAACAATGGAAACAAAGGTGCGTCTTATAGACTCATTCTTCCCTGTTGCAAAGGGTGGAACATACTGTACACCTGGTCCTTTCGGTGCAGGTAAAACAGTTTTACAGCATACAACATCAAAATATGCCGATGTTGATATAGTTATTATTGCTGCTTGTGGTGAGCGTGCCGGTGAAGTTGTTGAAACTCTTACAGAGTTCCCAGAATTAACTGACCCTAAAACAGGTCGTTCACTTATGGAAAGAACAATTATTATCTGTAATACTTCATCAATGCCAGTTGCTTCCCGTGAAGCATCTGTTTACACTTCAGTAACACTTGCAGAATATTACAGACAAATGGGTCTTCACGTTCTTCTTCTTGCAGACTCAACTTCTCGTTGGGCACAGGCATTAAGAGAAATGTCTGGTCGTCTTGAAGAAATTCCTGGTGAAGAAGCATTCCCTGCTTACCTTGAATCATATATTGCAGCATTCTATGAAAGAGCGGGTTATGTTCGTTTACCTGATGGTAGCACAGGCTCTGTTACAATCGGCGGGACAGTTTCTCCTGCGGGTGGTAACTTTGAAGAACCTGTTACACAGGCAACTCTTAAGGTTGTTGGTGCATTCCACGGTCTTTCACGTGAACGTTCAGATGCCAGAAAATACCCTGCAATTGACCCACTTATTTCGTGGTCTAAATATAAGACAGTAACTGATTCTAAAAAATCAGCATACTGCAAAAACATTCTTCTCGAGGGTGACGAAATCGGCTCTATGATGAAGGTTGTTGGTGAAGAGGGTACCAGTCTTTCTGACTATCAGGTATATTTAAAAGCAGAAATGCTTGACGCAGTTTATCTTCAGCAGAACTCGTTTGATTTAATTGAAGCGAACTGTACAAGAGAGCGTCAATGCTATGTTACAGATAAGCTTATTCGTATTCTCGGTAGCGAGTATGTTCTCGATAATAAAGACGATGCGCGTAGCTTCTTTAACCGTATGCGTCAGAAGTTTATCAACTGGAATTATACAGAATTCGAAAGCGATGCATTTAAAAAGGCAGAACAGGAAATTGACGAAATGTATAATGAAGGTAAAGGTGCTATAAGTGCACAGGCAGAGCTTCTTTTAAAGGAGAGTGAGTGATAATGGGAAAAATATATAACAGAATTGAATCAATTACAGGTAACGTTATCACTGTAAAAGCTGACGGTGTTCGCTATAACGAATTAGCACAAATCAACACACAATTTGGTAAATCTCTTGCACAGGTTAATAAAATTGATGGTGACACAGTTTCTTTACAGGTGTTCGCAGGTGGTCAGGGTGTTTCAACCGGTGACGAGGTTCGCTTTTTAGGACAGGAAATGCGTGTATCATTCAGCGAGGATTTATTAGGTCGTATTTTTAATGGTTCAGGTGAGCCAAGAGATAAAGGCCCGGCACTT
>JAZRKU010000051.1:0-5254 GCA_045646485.1 Acutalibacteraceae bacterium | reverse complement strand
TGAACTGGTCCAAAATGTACAGACAGCACAAAAAAGCCTACCCTTATGGCAAAAATATTAAATTTTATCAAAAAACTGATTTCGTTTTTCAAGCGGAGTCAGTTTTGTTTTTAATTGAATTCTTTCGTTGTTGTAAAAATGAATGTATTGACCTATGAGGAGGCGAGCCTCCTCATAGGTTCGCAACTTTATTCTGTGTATACATTCTGTTTTTAGGATTGAGAAGAAATTTTCTGCCATAGCATTATCATATGGATTTCCACGTCTTGACATTGAAGGCGTTATGCCGTATGATTGTGTTAGGTTAAAATATGCTTGGGATGTATATTGAAACCCTTGGTCACTGTGGAGCTGCAACTCTGCGGTGACTTTTTCTTTTCTTTTTGCCGCTTTGATTGTGTTCAGAACAAGTGTTGTGTTTTGCTCTGTTCCTGTTTTGTATGCAACAATACTATTATCATACAAATCTCTGATTATTGAAAGATACAAAGTTCCTTGTTCTGTTTTTATGTATGATATATCCGTTACCCATTTTTGATTCGGTCTATCTGCTTCAAAGTTTCTATTAAGTATATTCGCATATTTGTGTAACACTTCACTGTGATGGTGATACTTACGTCTTCTTGTTTTGGACAACAAATTATACTTTTGCATTACTCTTAAAACTGTTTTCGGATTACGATGAATTCCGTTTCTTTCTAACCATATATGTACTCTACGATAACCATATGTTTTTCCATTAAGTTCTTGACACTCTTTTATCTTTTCTGCAAGTTCTAAATCCTTTTCAGGTTTATCTATTCTTTTTACATAATCGTAATATCCACTTCTTGAAACTTCAAAGAATCTACACATTTCACTGATTGTATACTTGTTTTTATGACGATAGATAATCATATATTTTACACTTGATTTCACTTCCTTTCTATACACGAGAGAAAATCCCGCATCAATTTATTTTCCATTTCCAACGACTTTATCCTTGCTTCTTTTTGAGAGAGTTTGTACTTTAATTCCTTTACTTTATCTTTCTCGCTTACAACACAACCCTTAGGCGGTCTGCCTCTCTTTTTTGGTTGTATTCCTGCCGCTATCTCTCGTTCTTTCTTTTTCTTACGTTTGAAAAAATCTGCTATTTGATATTTGGTTAAGTTATATTTGTTCCCTATCTCTCGGTATGTTAGCCCTTCCTCTCTCATTTCGATTATTTCTTTTTCGTATTGTTTTATATGTCTGTATTCTCTTGGCATAATTATTCCCCCTATGGTATTTTCTTTATTTTACCATAGGGGGAGTGTTTTTTCTATTGTACGTTTTTACTGGACCTACACACGCCCGTAGTAGTGGGAGTAATTTTTATATTACAATAACTCAATCGAGTGCAATGCATTTTATAAGCTATTTCCTATTTCCTAGTTCCTAATTCCTAATTTCTGATTTTTCTTTATCTGATATCTAGTTCCTAGTTCCTAGTTCCTAATTCCTAATCCCTGACCACTGACCACTGACTCACTGACCACTTGCCTACTTGCAACTTACGACTATTTTGTGTTATAATAAATGTGTATTTCGATAAAACGGAGGTGCAGTATGGATAAGTTTATTTTACACTCAAAATATAAACCGACAGGCGACCAACCAGAAGCTATAAAAGCATTGACAGATGGCGTAAATGCGGGTCTTAAAGAACAGACACTTTTAGGTGTTACTGGTAGTGGTAAAACTTTTACAATGGCGAATATTATAGCGAATGTAAATAAACCTACATTAGTTCTTGCACATAATAAAACTCTTGCTGCACAGCTCTGTTCTGAATTTAAAGAGTTTTTCACCGAAAATGCAGTTGAGTATTTTGTTTCATATTACGATTATTATCAACCAGAAGCTTATATTCCAACTACTGACACTTATATTGAAAAAGATAGTGCAGTAAATGATGAGATAGACAAATTACGCCACTCGGCAACCTCTGCACTTTCTGAAAGACGAGATGTAATAATTGTTGCATCTGTTTCTTGTATTTATACTCTCGGTGACCCTATTGATTACAGAAGTATGGTTATTTCTTTAAGAACGGGTATGCAAAAAGAACGCGATGCACTTCTTAATAAATTGGTTGCAATTCAGTACGAAAGAAACGATGTTGCATTCGAGAGAAATAAATTCAGAGTAAAAGGCGATACAGTTGAAATTTTTCCTGTTTACTCATCAGAAAATGCAATAAGAGTTGAGTTTTTCGGTGATGAAATTGACAGGATTTCAGAGTTTAATCCATTGACGGGTGAGGTTAAGTGTAATCTTTCTCATGTTGCAATTTACCCTGCCTCTCACTATGTAGTAGGCTATGAAAAAATGGAAAAAGCACTCGAAGAAATTTATGATGAAATGACAGTAACTTCTGAGAATTTCAAAAAAGAGGGTAAGCTTCTTGAAGCACAAAGAATTATGCAACGCACACAATATGATATTGAAATGCTTCGTGAAACTGGCTTTTGCAAGGGAATTGAAAACTACTCGCGAGTGATGTCTGGTAGAGAACCAGGCACTGCGCCATTTACCTTACTCGATTATTTCCCTGATGACTTTTTGTTATTTGTTGATGAATCTCATGTGACATTACCACAGGTAAGAGGTATGTTTGGTGGCGATTTTTCAAGGAAAGAAAGTCTTGTTAATTTCGGTTTCAGACTTCCATCTGCATTTGATAACAGACCACTTAAATTTGATGAGTTTTACGAAAAAACGAACCAAAGAATTTTCGTTAGTGCTACACCAGGTGGATTTGAAAAGTCAAAGAGTGCACAAATTGCAGAGCAGGTTATAAGACCTACTGGTCTTTTAGACCCTGAAATTTTTGTAAGAAGTACAGATGGACAAATTGACGATTTAATCTCTGAAATAAATTTAAGAGTAGATAAAAAAGAACGCGTTTTAGTTACAACCTTAACAAGAAAAATGGCAGAGGATTTAACAGAATATCTTGAGGGATGTAAAATCAAAGTCCGTTATATGCACTATGATATTGATACAATCGAAAGAATGGAAATAATAAGAGATTTAAGACTTGGCGAGTTTGATGTTTTAGTTGGCATCAATTTGCTTCGTGAGGGGCTTGATATTCCCGAAGTATCACTTGTTGCAATTCTTGATGCAGATAAAGAAGGCTTTTTGAGAAGTGAAACCTCTCTTATACAGACAATAGGCAGAGCGGCGCGTAATGCTAATGGTCAGGTTATAATGTATGCCGATGAAGTTACTCGTTCTATGGAAAATGCTATAACTGAAACCTACAGAAGACGCGAAAAGCAAATGAAATATAACGAAGAAAATGGCATTGTTCCTGAAACTATCAAAAAAGATGTCCGCGAAATTCTTGAGATTTCTTCAAAGGATAATGTTCAGGAAAAAATTGCTAAAAAACGTCTTTCACAGAATGATAAAAATCAGATAATAGAAAGATTAACTAAAGAAATGAGAGCAGCCGCAAAGCTTCTCGAATTTGAACACGCGGCATATTTAAGAGACCAGATAGAAAAAATCAAAAATAGTTAAAGGTATAGAAAATGGAAAAGAATTTAAAAGTTAAAGGTGCAAAGGTTCATAACTTGAAAAATGTAAATGTCGAAATACCGAGAGATAAGCTTGTAGTTTTTACAGGTCTTTCGGGCTCTGGTAAATCTTCACTTGCATTTGATACAATATACGCAGAGGGTCAGAGAAGATATATGGAAAGTCTTTCTTCTTATGCCCGTCAGTTTTTAGGACAGATGGATAAGCCCGACGTAGAAAGCATTGAGGGACTTTCACCTGCAATTTCAATTGACCAGAAAACAACATCAAAAAATCCGCGTTCAACAGTTGGTACAGTAACAGAAATTTACGATTATCTTCGTCTTTTGTACGCAAGAGTAGGTGTGCCACATTGTCCTGTTTGCGGTAAGGAAATTAAAACCCAGACAGTTGACCAGATTGTTGATAAAGTAATGGAACTCCCTGATGGTACAAAGTTTCAGGTTTTAGCACCTATTGCAAAAGGAAAAAAAGGTGAGTTTAAAAAAGAACTTGAACAAGCGTCAAAATCTGGTTATGTAAGAGTAAGAATTGACGGGATAATTTACGATTTATCTGAAAATATCAAATTAGAAAAGAATATAAAGCATAATATAGAAATCATTGTTGACCGTCTTGTTATGAAAAGAGATATTTCATCTCGTCTTGCAGATTCTTTAGAAACTGCATTTTCAATTACCGACGGAACTGTTTTAATTGCAATTCTTGATGGCGAGGAATTTTTGTATTCACAAAATTTTGCTTGTCCTGAACATGGTTCTTTTATGGATGAATTAGAACCAAGAATGTTTTCATTCAATAATCCTTTCGGTGCGTGTCCTACTTGTTTAGGGCTTAGTATGTTTTTAAGAGTATCTGAGGATTTAATGGTGCCTAACAGAAATCTTTCTATTAACGTGGGTGCAATCAAAGGCTGTGGTTGGGGTCAAAGTGACAGAAGCACAATCGCGGGTATGTATTACGCAGCACTTGCCGAAAAATACAACTTCACTCTCGATACACCTTTTAAAGATATTTCAAAAGAGGGGCAGGATGCAATCTTTTATGGTACAAAGGGTGAAAGAATACCTGTTACAAGAGTAAATGAGTATGGTAGCGGTACTTATATGACCGACTTTGAAGGTATAATAAATAATCTTGAACGCCGTCACAAAGAAACTACAAGTGACTGGTCACGAGGCGAAATTGAGCAATATATGACAGAATCGCCTTGCCCTGCTTGTAAGGGTAAAAGACTCAAACCCGCTTCATTAGCGGTAACAGTGGGCGGTAAAAATATTATGGAATTTACCGATATGTCTGTAAGAGCTGAGCTTGAATTTATAGACAAGGTGCAGGAAACTCTTTCAGAAAAAGATAAAAAAATCGGTAAACAGATTTTTAAAGAAATCCGTTCACGACTTTCATTCCTTTGTGATGTCGGTCTTGATTATTTAACACTTTCCCGTTCTGCTGGTACACTTTCAGGTGGCGAAAGTCAAAGAATAAGACTTGCTACACAAATCGGGTCTTCTTTAATGGGTGTTTTATATATCCTTGACGAGCCAAGCATCGGCTTGCATCAGAGAGATAACGACAAGCTCTTGCAATCCCTTAAAAATTTAAGAGATTTAGGCAATACTTTAATCGTTGTTGAACATGATGAGGACACAATGAATTCTGCAGACTATATTGTCGATGTAGG